>NZ_AP023362.1:5470243-6140486 GCF_018326285.1 Mycolicibacterium sp. TY81 | reverse complement strand
ACGTATGCCAGCGCGCCGCGTAGAAACTTTTCGAGTCGCTGCCGGGTTGGACGTGGGATCCGCTCACAGATCAGCAGTGGGAGGCCAACTTCGCTGCGTTAGTCCAGTATGGGGCCGAGCACGGACACACCCGCCCACCCGCGGCGTACCGGGTTGGCGATTTCGCGGTCGGCAATTGGGTGGGGATGCAACGCAGACTTCACAACAACGGAAAGCTGCCCGCTGCACGCGCGAGGCGCCTTGCCGGGCTACCCGGGTGGTCGTGGAAGGCACTTGATGACCAATGGGACATCAATTTCGGGGACTTGGCCGTCTATGCCGCCCAGCACGGACATGCCCGGCCGCCGCAGGCCTACTATGCCGAGTCCGGACTTGCTCTGGGGCACTGGGTTTCCGATCAGCGTCGCCGACGAGCGAAGTTGTCCGATGAGCGCCGCGCGCGGCTGGAATCGCTGCCCGGCTGGGCGTGGAACCCCGCTGAGGCACAGTGGGAAGAGAACCTAGCCGCTCTGACGGCGTTCGCGGTCGAGCACGGGCACGCCTATCCGCCGCGTGACACAGGGGATCCCAGGTTGTTCAAGCTCAACAGTTGGGTGGTCACGCTGCGCCGTCCCGGGCGCCGGGACAGAATGGATCCGCAGCGACGCAAACAGCTCGAAGCGGTGCCAGGCTGGTCGTGGGATCTCCGCCAGGCATCAACGTGGGATGACTCTTTCGCTGCGCTAGCGGCATTCGCGGCCGAGCACGGCCACGCCGACCCACCCGCTGATTACCACTCGCCGGACGGCATTAATGTGAGCGACTGGGTGCGCCAGATGCGTCGGCCTTCGCGCCGCCGAAAGCTGCACCCTCGTCGGCGCGATCAGCTTGAAGCGTTACCAGGATGGCACTGGGGCATCGCCGAGACTGGACCTGCGCTCGGCGCGAACTCATCGGGGCTTGCGGCCGGGTCATCGGTCGAGTCCGAGGATGAGGGCCACGGACTTCTCGATGTGGCTCATCGTGGGTCTGTTGAGCGTTCCGAGGTGGCGCAGTAGTCGTCCTCGGGCGATGCCTCGGACTGCCCGGCAGACTGCGACGCTGTTGGTGTCGACGCCTTCATCGGGGGTGATCGGTGGCCGGAGGCTTGTCGGTGTGCGCGAACTCGACACCGGTATCACCACGACGAGTTCGGTGGGATCTGGATCGCCGGTGAGGAGTTCGTCAGCCGACACGATGACGGCGGGCCGGTGTTTGGCGGGTTCGCCGGGGCGGCCGGCGCCGAAGGCGACCAGCCACAGTTCGCCCCGGCGGGGATTAGTCGATTCCATCGGCGTCGGCCTGTTCCCAGTCGCGGTCCTCCTCGATGACGGCTGGGTTGGCGGCTTCTGCGCGGGTGGCGGCGCGTTCCTCGGCGAAGGCGGCGTCCCTTTCGGCGCGGTGGGACCATTCGTCGAGGAGTGCGACGACGGAGATGCCGCGGTCGCGGGCTTGTGCATTGAGGCGATCACGAGTGGTAACCGGTACGCGGATCGTTGTTGTAGGTGTAGACATGATCCCAGAATAAACTGTAGACAACTGTATCTACAGGGCTGTTTGGTCTCTTCGGTCCAGCGATCCCGGAACTTAGGGCATGGCGAGGATGGAGTTGCGTCGAACGCGGCATGGCTGGGAGGAGCCGCCGCCCCCTCTGTACTGCGTAAATGGGCATCCACTACGGGGTGGCGCCGGACGTGTGCTGATCGGAACGCAGCACTGCCAGACGTGTGGCATTCACCGTTCGATCTGCTGTCAGAAATGGGAAGAATTGCGTTTGATGCAACAACTGCGCGCCAGAGGAGTGTCAGCATCGCGGCATCTGGGAGGCCGCTGAATAATCGGCGTGCCTTCGTGGTGGGGTTGGTGTGAGCTGGGATAATAGGCTACGCGTCCAACAACTCCCGATCCGGCCGCTCCGCACCCTGCACAAACCAAAAACGCGAACATACTGCCCGGCGCCACCAAATGACCCACCAGGATCCTCGAGCTCACCGTCGCCGAACAAGTCCAGGCGATGATCAGCCATGTTTACTTCGGGTAGGGGACGGCCGTCGATCCCGGCGTCGGTGATGGCCTCGGTTCTGGTGTTGCAGACGTTGCAGGACCTGTCGGATCGCGAGACCGCTGAGGCGGTCCGGTGTGATCTGCGGTGGAAGGTCGCTACCGGGATGGCGTTGGACGACAAGGGTTTTGATCCGTCGACGCTGGTGTACTGGCGCAACGACTGGCGAAATCGGAGCGGCCGCAGCGGATCAACGACGCGGTACGCGCGGTGATCACACAGACCGGGGTGATGACTGGTCGGCGTAGGCGGGCGGTGGATTCCACGATTCTGGCTGACGCGGTGGCCACCCAGGACACCATCACCCAGCTGATTTTGGCGATCCGCCGGGTCGGGCGGGTGGTACCCGGGGGCAGCGAGGCCATCGCGGCGGTGTGCACCGGGCATGACTACAGCCGTGCGGGGAAGCCTCAGATCGACTGGGAGGAACCCGGCGCCAAGGACGCGTTGGTCTCGGCGCTGGTCAACGATGCGAACGCCCTGTTGGAGGCACTGGCCGGGATTGACGAGCAGATCGCTGCCGAGGAGATGGTGGCGGCGGCGTTGGCCAAGATGTCGAACCAGCTGAAGGCTCAGACGGCACCGACGGGCGGTGGCGTATCGGCCCGTCGGGTCGCCCCGGACGGGGTGATCTCCCAGGTCGACCCCGACGCCCGCCATACCCGTAAGTCACCTGAGGCACACCGGGATGGGTGTCGGGCGCATGTGGTGGCCGAACCCGAGACTGGGATCATCACCGATGAGGCGTTGACCATGGCCGCCGGAACCGAGAATTCCGATGCCGCGGTCGCCGAGCAGTTCCTGACCGAGGACACCACCACCAGTGGTGGTGGGCGTGAGTGGTATGGCGATTCTGCTTACGGCACAGTCGATTTGCGTGGCGCGATCCGCGATGCCGGCCACGATCTCGAATTCAGTGCGAGGTACATGGTGCAACTCATCATCACCGGCCAAGACGCACTCGAACCTTCGGCGGCCATCGAGGTGACGAGCCGACTCCGCCTCGTCGCGGGCGACAGCACAGCCCGGCCTCCCGAGGGCACGGTGCTGTCTACGCCGGAGGATTCGCGATAGTCACCCTTTCCGAGGGTCAGAATCGCAGCGTGGCTGGGAGCGATCTGGGACCTCGGTACGAGCCCGGGCCCCCGGTGAGGTACGGGCTACAAGCACTCGCTAGGCTCTCCAGCGCGATCTTGGCCCGTTCGCGATCTCTATACACAAGGAAATGCAGCACGATACCGTCCAGGGCAGCCAAGATCAGCCGAGCGGTCTGCTCGATGTCAATACCGCCCGCGGCGACCGTACCCTCGACCGCTGTCCTCAACGCATTGGCGACAAGAGCGCAGTTGCGGTCGTACTGCCGTTGCGCCATCCAGTGCGAGTCAGGGTGGCGCAAACAGTAGATCATGAGCTCAAATTGCATCAGCTGGAAGGACGGATCGTCTTCGACGAGGCTCCAGAAGACAAACAGCGCCTCGCGCACCGCGTTCTCGGGTGTCGAATGTTTCCGAGCCTGCGGGTGTTGCGCATCGCGCCGCAGCGCTTCGACTTGGTCGCCAACGAAATCTATGACTGCGCAGATCAATTCGTCTTTGTCCGTGAACGTGTGGTGCACCGAACTTAACGGGAGGCCGGATTGCTCGGCCACCTTGCGGGTGGTCGTCGCTTCCAACCCCACGTCGGCGATCACCTCTATCGCCGCGTTGATGAGCTGCTGACGACGTTCGAGGGCGCGCTGTGATCGGAGACTCTTTGACACCTGATCAGCCTACCTCTAAGTTGGGTCATGTGACCCCGGGTCACATGACCCAGATATTGTGGGTCGAAGTTGGATCCGCAATGAATCGAGAGGGACTTTCAAAATGGCAGATCACCGCGCGACAGCAGCGACCCAATCGCTGATTCGTCCGCTGGACCTGAGCGAGGAGGTGTACGCCAGCTTTGGCAGCTTCGTCGGATACTGCGTTCGTGCAACTGGGCATATCGATGTCGCGGCGATGACGCGCGCCCTTGCCCAACTGCGATCGTGTTATCCAGTGCTCGCCACCCGAATAGTCCCACTGGGCACCGGGCGGCACGCTATCACCGCAGAAAGAGACGATGCTGACCCCACCTACGTGACCGTCACCTCGGGGCGCGGCTCACCGCCTCTGCGTGGCTTGACGATGCGCCAGCAAGACCAAGTGTGCGCCGTGCACATCGCCGAAGGAGAAGGCGATACTACTGTCGCCTTCTTCACCCACCACAGCGTGGCTGACGGGCAGCATTCTCTGGTCCTTCTCACTCAACTGTGGTCGATGTACACCGATATCGTTGCCGGACGCCCATCCCCCACCCTAACTCCCCACCCGTACCCTGAGTCGGCCGAGGCCCTGCTGCTGGCACGCGGTTACCCTGACGCTACATCGTCGGGCTCAGTTCCATTGCCCTGCAATGACATCAGCGACACCGCCGTCGCGAACGACGCTGCGTCCGCCGAGTTCATCCGGCTGCGGCTGCCGCCGGCGCAGACAACACAACTCATCTCCAACGCACGGTCGCAGCACACGACAGTCAATGGCGTCATCTCGGCTGCGTTGATTCTTGCCGAAGCGCAGGTACGTTCCGTCGACGTGCGCGAGATCGCCTACATGTACACCGTCGACCTACGCTCACGTCTGAACCCGCCGGTGGGACTCACCGAGGGCACGAATGTGATAGCCCCGGTGTTTGCGACAGGGGCCGATGTCGCTGGGGACGGAATGTACGAGATGGCCCGCAAACTCAATACCAAGCTCGCAGCGGATCTGGACCGAGGCATGATCGCCGAGCTCTTGGGACTAGTGGCGGCACTATCCAATGACGAGTTCCCCGAACTGCCCGCAGTGCTGACTCCCGGGGAAACACTGAGCAGCACCAACTGGGGGCGGATACCCGAACTCGTTACCCCGCCGAGCGTTTCGCTCATCGATTTTCACCCAGCATCCTATCAACAATGGCAGTCGCCACAGGGACTCGACATCCCCGGCCTGCACATGACAGAAAGCGCGTACATCACCACCTTCAACGGATCCCTGGCCATCGATTTCGCCAGTTCCGACAATCCTGACCTGGCAGCAGCTCGCGCGGCCGCCACGCGACAACTCCTGACCCCAGAGGACGTGCAGAACGTCGTCGACGACGGCGGAGAGTGAGCCCGCTGCTTACCCTTGAGGTGCAGGCGCTCAGACCCTTGTCTCGGTTGCGGTAACCGCGATCACCAGCTGGCGCTCCGGGGTTGGCCGACGCCGACGCCAAGACCCTTCACAGCCCACCAATCCGATCGTGATGCCATGAATCATGCGCCGACCAACCGCAGTCTCGTGGCGCTCGCGATCCCCTCAGCTCACATTCGAACTCCCACTGGAGAACCAACATGCATGACACCCGCCTGAGGTCTGGACAACGTAGATTCCGATCGACTTCGCATCCCACCATCGCCGACAAAAAGGCCGGAACGTTGACGTACGCCGGACGACGCCGCCTACCCCTTCTGCTAACGGTAGCCCTGACGGCCCTCGCGTCGTCGTTGACACTCATCCCCGCGGCGTCCGCCGACCCCTGCCCAGGAGTCGAGGTGGTCTTCGCTCGCGGCACCTTCGAAGCGCCAGGACCCGGGCAAACAGGACAAGCGTTCGTCGACGCACTGCGCGCCCATCTGCCCGATGAGTCCGTAGATCTCTACCCCGTGAATTATCCTGCCTCCCTCGATTTTCCCCGGGCGGCCGACGGGGTTGCCGACGCGAGCACCAGAGTTGCGGCGATCGCCGCGCAATGCCCGGAAACGCAGATCGTGCTCGGCGGGTACTCACAGGGAGCCGCCGTGGCGGCCTACACCACCACCGACGTCGTTCCGCCGGGATACGCTCTGCCGCCCGGAATTACGGGCCCGCTACCACCCGAGATCGCCGATCATGTCGCCGCCGTAGTGTTGTTCGGCAAACCCACGCAAGGCTTTGTGCACATGCTCGTCCAAACAGCCCCACCCATTACCATCGGCTCGCGGTATGCCGACCGGACCATCGACCTCTGTATGGTTGGGGACCCGGTGTGCTCGCCAGACGGCTTTGAACGCTCCGCCCACAGCGCATATCGCACAGCTGGGATGACCACCGAAGCAGCGCAATTCGCTGCCGACAGAGTGCGTCTTCGCGCCTAAGCGGTCCGTTTCACTCCGAGAGTTAGGGCGGCGCAGGCGAAGGAATCGCGGGACGACAGCCACCACCTCGACCGGATTCCATGGCGATTGCCGGTCAGGATTCTCTTCGCCCCGGCTTTGCACCCACCGAACATTGTGGTGGCACTCACATCGCTGTACGGTACGGAGGGTACTGTTAAGTACCCGACGTCGAAAGGGAGAGAAGACATGAACTCGCTCACTACCCCCTCGGCGGCCCGCCTACCGGAGGCGACCAGGCTCCCCGGCCCGGTTTTGCTCGCCGGCTGGATCTATTTCCGCAGACGTCTTCTGACCGGACTTCAGTGCCGCCACGGGTCGACCTTCACCATGAAGATGGCGCCCTACGGGCGCTGCGTCGTGTTGACCACCGCCGATCTGACCAAGGAACTCTTCACCGCCAGTACTGAGATCGCCGGTAACGGGGTCCCCAACCTCGGCAACGTCCTCGGGCCCGGGTCGACGTTCGCACTGGAGGGCGAAGCGCACCGACGCCGACGCAAGCTCCTGGTACCGCCCTTCCACGGCAGACAGATGAGGGCCCACGAGCAGCTCATGATCGAGGAGACCCGCCGCGAGGCCACGACGTGGCGGATGGGCGAGGAGATGGAGTCCGCCGAGCCATTCATGCGCTTGACGCTCAACATCATCCTGCGCGCCGTCCTCGGCGCCGAAGGCGCACACCTGGAGCAGTTGCGACGCATCATGCCGCCGATGGTGGAACTCGGAGCCAAGCTGACCGCCTCACCGTTCGCCGACCCCGACCGCAGATGGGGGGCTTGGGCACGATTCCGCTCGATGCGTGCCGAGTATGACGCAGTGGTGCTCGACCTCATCGCGGCCACGCGCGCCGATCCGACGCTGTCCGAACGCGACGACGTCCTGGCCATGCTGGTGCAGAGCACCTACGAGGACGGCGAAGCGATGACCGACACCGAGATCGCCGATGAGCTTTTCACCCTGCTCGGCGCAGGGCACGAGACCACGGCCAACACACTTGCCTGGGCCGTCGAACGGCTGCGACGCCATCCTGCGCTCCTCGACCGACTCGTCGAGGAGATCGATCGAGGTGGAACCGAGCTGTTGGCAGCCACGGTGCTCGAGGTCCAGCGCACCCGGCCGGTTGTTACCGAGGTCGCGCGGATGATCGCCGGGGAGCCCCTGCAACTGGGCCAGTGGGTGATCCCGCCGGGCTACCAGATTGTGGTCGCGCTCGACCAGGTACAGCTCGACGAGAACGTTTTCCCTGACCCCATGACGTTCCACCCCGACCGGTTCATTGGCGCCAAACCCGGTATGTACTCCTGGATTCCGTTTGGTGGTGGCACCCGCCGGTGCATCGGTGCCGCCTTCGCCGACATGGAGATGAACGTCGTGTTGCGCACCTTGCTGCAGGACTATGAGCTGTCCCCCACGACAGCCCCGGACGAGAAGTGGCGCTCCCGGGGTGTGGCCTGGACCCCGGGCGACGGTGGCCGGGCCGTCTGGCATCGCCGCACTGTGCCGCAGGTCGTCGGCAGGGTCGACGCCGCGGTCGGCGAGGTCGTGGCGTGATGACCGACCCCCGTGAGGAGTTCGCCGATGTCGGCCAAGGGATCACGTTGTGCTTCGAGCAGATCGGTGACGCCGATGCGACGCCACTGCTACTCGTCGCCGGACTGGGCCAGCAACTGCTGTCCTGGCCGTTACCGCTGTGCGAGGCACTGGCCGGGCGCGGTTTTCGGGTGATTCGCTTCGATAACCGCGACAGCGGCCGGTCGACTCACGCGAGCGCGAAGCCCCCCGGGCTGCTGGCCATGCTCACCGGTCGCTACCCCAGCGATACCTATGGTCTCCACCACCTGGCCCGCGACACCGTAGGGCTGCTGGACGCGCTGGCGATTGAACGGGCCCATGTCTTCGGCGCGTCGATGGGCGGCATGATCGCGCAGGTCGTTGCCAGCCGGTGGCCGCAGCGAGTGGCCAGCCTGACCTCCATGTTCTCCACCACCGGTGCGCCGCGCATCGGACGGCCCGCCTGGTCGACCTGGTTGAGGATGCTCGCCTCGCCACCGTCCTCGGCCCACGAGGCCGCCGACGCCGATGTCGCGACGTACGCTCACATCGGCTCCGTTGGCTTCCCGCAGGACGAAGCCTGGATACGCGACCACGCCGCTGCGGCCTGGCGCCGCGACCCGAGCCCCGGCGGAGCCTCCCGGCAGCTTGCGGCGATACTGGCCACCGGCGACCGCACTGCCGAACTCGCTCGCATAATCGCGCCGACACTGGTGATCCACGGAGACCGCGACCGGATGGTCGCCACATCGGGCGGCCGGGCCACCCACCGGGCCATCGGGCATTCGCGACTGTGGGTCGTACCCGGATTGGGCCACGACTACCCTCCTGCGTTCTGGCCGCAGCTCGTTGACGCCGTCGCCGACCAGGCGGGCACCACCGACCTGCCGCCGCAAGTGCGCGGCGATGTCCAGGCTGCGGCCGCCCCAGGCACCTTCAGCTCGACCATCTAGAAACGGAGAAGCGATGCACCATCAGAGGCCTGATCCGCTCGCCGCCACACTGCGGTCATCACCGGCGCGGCTTCGGGCATAGGGCGGACGATCGAGCAGCGGCTTGCTCGATACGGCTGCCGCGCGATAGGACGTGCGGCGAATCGCTCGGAGCTTCCCCGGGCCACTCGACAAGATCTCGCACGGCAGGCCGATGTTCCACGCCCCGAGAGCTTGGTCTGTAGGGCGACATTCCAAGCAGTCGGCGGGCGAGATGGTCCGCCACGGCCACTCCCCCTTGATCCGACCGAGCGGCCGCATGAGCCAGGACAGCAAGTTCCTCTGCCTGATGTACCCGAGTCCCCTTGTTGGTTGGGCCTGGATCTGACGGCGACGGCAGTGACTCGAACCCTGATCGGGAGGAGGTGGCGAAGCTGATCGACACGTCATACCGGTTGTGGCCACCAAGAGAATTCATCGCCCAACTCGACACCGAAGGAGCGTCGTGACAATCACCAGCCCGTACCCCGAGGTCGAGATTCCCGACACCGGTGTCTACGACTACCTGTTCGGCGAATTATCAGACGCCGATGCCGATCGGGTGGCGCTGGTGGACGCCCCGACGGGCACCGAGCTGACCTACCGGGGTCTGATCACCCGCATCGATGCCTTCGCCGCGGGTCTGGCCGGCCGCGGAATCGGTGTCGGCGACGTCGTGGGTCTGCTTGCCCCCAACAGCTCGGGCTTCGCAGTCGCGTTCCACGGCATCCTGCGCGCCGGGGCGACGGCCACCACCATCAACGCGCTGTTCACCGCCAAGGACATTGCCACGCAGTTGACCGACGCGCACGCCACGATGCTCATCACCGTCTGCGCACTGCTGCCCCAGGCCGCCGAAGGCGCTGCGCACGCCGGCCTGTCCCCCAGCGAGGTAGTGGTGCTCGACGGCGCCGGCCAAGCCGCTGCGGCCGAGCATCTAAGTGTCGATGATCTGCTGGCCTGCGGCGCCGACTCCCCCATGGTCTCGTTCGACGCCGCGACACATCTGGCGGCGCTGCCCTACAGTTCCGGGACAACGGGCAATCCCAAGGGCGTCATGCTCACCCATCGCAACCTCGTGGCCAACGTCGCACAGTTCAGTTCCATCCAGGGGATCACCGCCGATGACGTGATCATCGCCGTGCTCCCGTTCTTTCACATCTACGGGATGACAGTTCTGCTGAACGCCGCGTTGCGCGCCCGGGCCCGGCTGGTCATCATGCCGTCCTTCGATCTGCAGAAGTTCCTGACCAACATCGAGAACCACCGGTGCACCGTTGGCTACATCGCCCCGCCGGTCGCGGTCGCGTTGGCCAAGCACCCAGTCATCGACCAGTTCGATCTGTCGTCACTGAAGGTCGTCATGTCGGGCGCCGCACCCCTGGACGAGGATCTGGGCCATGCCGTCGCCAAGCGGATCAGCTGCCGGGTTGTGCAGGGCTACGGGATGAGTGAACTCTCCCCGGTGAGCCACTGCATGCCCTTCGACGGTGGTGAGCAAAGCGTCGGGGTGACCCCGCCCCTGAGCTCAGTGGGCTGGACTGTGCCAAATGCCGTCAGCAAGATCATCAACCCGGAAACCGGCGCCGAAATCGGCATTCCGGAGTCGGGTCGTAGCGAGGCCGGCGAATTGTGGTTCTCCGGCCCCAATGTGATGGCCGGCTATCTGGGCAACGACAAGGCGACTTCCGAGACCATCGACGGCGACGGGTTCCTGCACACCGGCGACATGGCGTGTGTGGACTCCACTGGTTGCGTGTACATCGTCGACCGGCTCAAGGAACTGATCAAGTACAAGGGGTATCAGGTGCCGCCCGCCGAACTCGAGGCCCTACTGCTGACCCATCCCGGCATCGCCGATGCCGCCGTCATCGGTGTCACCGATGCTGACGGTGAGGAGATCCCGAAAGCTTTTGTCGTCAAGCAGTCCGGCGCCGCCGTCGACGAAGAACAGGTCATGGCGTTCGTGGCCGACAACGTCGCGCCGTACAAGAAGGTGCGCCGGGTGGAGTTCATCGACGCCATACCGAAGTCGGCGTCCGGGAAAATACTGCGCAAGGACCTGCGGGGCTAGCTGCGGCGACCCTCGGTCTGATCACCGCGCCCACGATGACGATTGCACTGAGGCGAGTCTGCGCCGCCGAGCGGCGGCCCAGACTCGCTACAATCCGTCCATGGCTGGCGTCGTGGGGAAAAGGCGCGCAGCGATGAGTCATTCCACTCCTCTGCCGGGCTCAGTCCCCGTCGACGCGCACGAGCGCCTAATCCGAGCCCTGGCGCAGTCCATCGAAGTCAAGGGCTACCGCAAGACCGCTGTTACCGACGTGGTCAGCCTGGCCAAGGCATCTCGTCGGACCTTCTACCGTGTCTTCGGGACCAAAGACGACGCCCTCTTGGCGCTGATGAAGGATGTCAACGCCAGTCTGATCGCGGACCTGCGTGCGGCGGTAGACCCGCGACTGTCGTGGAAGTCGCAGGTGGACAAGGCGATCCGCGTCTATTTCGCTCATGTCGAACGGTGGCCGGCAGTCCACCTGTGCTCCATTCGCGAACTCCCCTACCTGGGAGAGATCGCCGAGCCGGTGATCCGCCAGAGCAACGACGCCTTCGCCTCCCTCATCACCACCATGACCGACAACGAGCAGTTTCGGCGCGCCGGAATCGAACCCGCCACCCGGCTGCACGCGATGATGGTCCAAGGCGCGCTGAATGAACTCGTCGCCGACATCCTGCAGTCATCCGGCCGGATCGCCGACGGAGTGGATCTGGCGATAGCCAGCACGGCGGCACTGCTGTCACTTGACGTCGACACGCCGCAACCGACCTGAGACTCACACGGTTAAATGCGTCAGTGCCCCGCCTCCACGAGCCACACCCCCACAACGATCACCAAGATGCCGCATGCCATGGTCCGCGTCAGCGGCTCTCGCAGGAACAGCCGTGCGAAGATCGCTGTTAGCGCCACTCCGCACGCCGCCCACACGCCATAGGCGATCCCGATCGGCAGGCCGAGCGACAGGCTCCAGGCCAGGCAGGAAAAGGCGATCACGTAACCGAGGATCACGACCAAGTACCACGACGGACGGCCGCGGTCCACGGCGATTTTGAGGCACAGAGTCGCGCTCACCTCGCTGAGGATCGCGAATCCTAGAATCCACCACTGCATCAGAGCTCCCGGCCGATCCGCCGGTGACCAGCCTGCGCGCCCCACTCGACCAGAACGACCCCCACGACGATCAGGGCAATGCCGCCCACCGACGTGCCGGAGAGTGTGTGGCCGAACAGCAGGGCGGCGCACAGGGCGGTCAGGGCGACGCCGCTGGCTGCCCAAATGCCGTACGCCACCCCGACCGCCGTGCCCGACTTCAGAATGCGCACCAGAAGTGCAAACCCGACGCCATACCCGAGGACGACCACCAGATACCACCAGGGGTGTTCCACTGCTGCCTGCATAGCCAGCGACGCCCCCACCTCGGCGGTAATCGCGCAGCTCAGCAAACCCAGAGGAGTTGTCCCCGCCCGCGCCCCCGTGGCCCGGCGCAAACGCCGGGCACCGGGGTTTCCCGGGTATCGCACCCCATCTTCATTCATCAACAAGCCTCTCCGTCCCCGAACAACGTCGCTTGACGCCCATGGGTGCTCTAGAGTACCCATGGGGTAGGTACTCCGTAGTACCGACGATCGACTGGGGTCACGCGCCTCGCACGAGCGAAAAGCGACACGTCACCGCGGCCCGCGTCCGCATCTGGAGAGGAACACCGATGTTCAATCGCAGAACGACACTGACCGGCAGGACCGTAGTCATCACCGGCGCCGGCTCCGGCATCGGCCGGGCGCTGGCGCACCGGCTCTCGACAGCGGGGTGTCCCGTCGCAATCGCCGACGTCGACGAGGTCGGCCTCAAGGAGACCTTGTCGATGCTCTCTGGCGCGTGCCTGACCGACGTGGTGGACGTACGCGACGCCGCGGCGGTGGGTGAGTTCGCCGCGCAGGTGGCATCGTGGGCGCCCGCGCCGATCGGAGCGGTCTTCAACAACGCCGGCGTCGCCCTGAGCGCGAGCATCCGCAACGGTGTCAGCGACGACGAGGACTGGCTGCACGAGATCAACTACCGAGGCGTTGTGAACGGCACGCGCGCCTTCCTGCCACAGTTGCTAGGTCAGTCCGCCGGCGCGATCGTCAACACCTCCAGCGTCTACGGTCTCATCGGAGTCGGCAACGAGAGCGCCTACTGCGCCTCGAAGTTCGCCGTGCGTGGATTCACGGAGTCACTGCGTCACGAGTTGCGCGGCACGGGCGTCCGGGCGGTCACCATCCACCCCGGTGGGGTCAAAACCAACATCGCCCGCAACGGCCGTCTCCGTGAGGACACGGAAGGGTGGGGACGAACACCGGATGACATCGCCGAAGAGTTCGATGCGCTTGCAATGACGACGCCGGAGGCGGCGGCGGACATCATCGTCGAAGGGGTCGAGCGAGGACAGTCGCGGATCCTCGTCGGCATCGACGCCAAGGTCATCGACGCGCTGGTCCGGCTGGCACCGACCCGCTACCCCATCGGCATTGCCGCGGTGCAAGCGGCTCTCAGCTCGCGTGCGGCGAAGCGGCTGGGCACGGTGATGGCCCGATGAGCACCGCGGAGCGACTCGACATCTTGATTGTCGGTGCCGGCCTGTCAGGCATCGGCACCGCCCACCACCTGAAGTCGGCGCATCCGGATCGTAGCTTCGCCATTCTGGAATCACGCCCGCAGATCGGCGGTACGTGGGATCTGTTCCGGTATCCCGGCATCCGCTCGGACTCCGATATGCACACCCTGGGCTACCGGTTCCGGCCGTGGACCGACGCCAAGTCCATCGCCGACGGCGCTTCCATTCTGGACTACATCAGATCCACGGCAACCGAGAGCGGCATCGACGCCCACATCCGGTTCGGGCACCGGGTCGTGGCCGCCGACTGGTCCGCAGCCACCTCGACCTGGCGGGTCAAGGTGATTGCGGGGGAGACCACCCGGTTCTTCGAGTGCTCTTTCCTGGTCATGTGCTCGGGCTACTACTCCTACGATGCCGGCTACACCCCTGAACTGAAGGGCATAGATACCTTTGAGGGTCGGGTAGTCCATCCGCAGCAGTGGCCTGAGGACCTCGATCACTCTGGCCGGGACATCGTGGTCATCGGCAGCGGCGCGACCGCCGTGACGCTGGTGCCCGCCCTCGCGAAGTCCGCGGCTCACGTGACGATGCTGCAACGCTCGCCCACCTACATCATGTCCGTCCCCTCCCAGGACGTCATCGCAAACACCCTGCGTCGGCTCGTGGGTTCAAAGTTGTCCTATCGGCTCACGCGATGGAAGAACGTGGCCACGGCCTGGGCCGTGTATGAGTTGAGCCGCCGGTGCCCGAGCATCATCAGAGCAATGGTGCGCAAGAACGTCGCTGAACACTTGCCGGCAGCCGACGTCGATGCGCACTTCACCCCCAGCTACCAGCCGTGGGATCAGCGGCTGTGCGCGGCCCCAGACGGCGACCTGTTCCGATCGCTGAAGTCCGGACGGGCGTCAGTGGTGACCGACACCATCGACACCTTCACCGACGTAGGCATACGGCTGACGTCGGGCACAACACTGCGAGCCGACATCGTGGTCACCGCAACAGGACTGGACCTACTCTTCTTCGGCGGCATCGACCTCCGCGTCAACGGAAATCGGGTGAACGTAGCCGAGGCCTTCGCTTACAAGGGCATGATGCTCAGCGACGTCCCCAACTTCGTGTACACGCTGGGCTACACCAACTCCTCGTGGACCTTGAAGGCCGATCTGGTCAGTCAGTACCTGTGTCGGCTCATCGAATTCATGGACAGCCACGGCTACACCAGCTGCGTGCCGCACCCCGATGACCTGACGATGCCGCGCCGGCCGCTGTTCGACTTCGAGGCCGGCTACGTCAAACGGGCGCTCGACCGCATGCCCAGCAGCGGGCCCCGCGCGCCATGGCGACAAGGCATGAACTACATCGAAGACGTCATCACGATGCGACACCGCGCCATCGACGACGGAGTGCTGCAGTTCCACCGGACCGAACACGCGCAGCCCGGACAGGACCCGTCCACTGCGGAAAACCATCGCCCCGACCCCAGCCACTGCGAAACGGGGGGGTCACGTCGTTCGTGAGTATTCGTCCAGGGATGAAATCCACAGCGAGACCCCGCAGCGGGGAGCAAGCCCCTTGAGCAGGCATCGCGCTGACACGTGTAAGAGGCCCGCTTGGGATGTCGCTGAGGACATGGAAAGCCCCGCCAGCATCCTCGACTGCCCGCCGCACCACGGCCTGAGGGCTGCAGCTGCTTCGAAGAACAGCGAGGTCATCGACACCATCGAGGCGCACGACGTCTGGTGCCCGTCGGCCTTCAATCCGCACGGGTTCGGGCATCAGTTGGGTGTGCGGGTCATACCGTCGACAGCCACAGCAGCGGGCGGGCGATGTCATCGACCGGGGTCATGCCATCGTGCCACTCGAAGTACCGCCGTCGTCCGGACCGCTTACTGCAAGGCTCCTTCCACATGTAAAGGCGAGCTGAAATGACAACGACGCGCGACGCATACGAGAGCTCAACGAAGTCCGTTGTCCGAGAGGCTCTTTCCCCGACCCGTGCTGTCAGCGATCATCCGCACCGGAGAACGGCCGACGAGGCCGCCGGCACTGTGGGGGCGTCTGCGCGCTTCGCTGAAGCGGTCCTGCCGCTGGTCAACGATCTTCTCCGCGCGGCCCGCAGGCTGACTCGGAACCACGCCGACGCCGAGGACCTGGTGCAAGAAACCATGCTCAAGGCTTTCGCCGGCTTCTCCACGTTTCAGCCCGGAACAAACATCAAAGCCTGGCTGCTGAGAATCCAGTCCAACACCTGGATCAGCTTCTATCGCGCACGTGCGCGTCGGCCCGAGGAACTGCTCACCGGTGGCCTCAACGATGTGGAATCAACTCGCGGTCAACGTCACGGGCCATCGGCCCGGTCCGCCGAACAGGCCGCCCTCGACACCGTCGCTGACGACGACGTCAAGAACGCACTAGAAGGACTCACAGAACCGCAACGCCTCGTTCTCTACCTCGCAGACATCGAGGGCTTCCGCTACAAAGAGATAGCCCGAATCGCGGGAGTGCCTCTGGGAACGGTCATGTCGCGACTCCATCGTGCACGCGTCGCTGTCCGCAAACACCTGCTCAGTCTCGGCGACGGCCGTTACGCAGATGGGCGCGGACTCTGAGTATCCGGAGCGCGTCCACCCAACGACGACTCGCTGTCGTCCATCAACTCAGCTACGACAAGGACACGTTATGAACGATTCAATGCGCGCGCAGCGCTTCTACGCCGACACCGGCACAGTGGTCATCGAAGACGTCGCCATCCCCATCGCGGGCCCCGGCGAGGTACTGGTGAAGGTCGCATTCTGCGGAATCTGCCATTCTGACCTCAGCCTGCTGGACGGCACGTTCCCCGCCGAACTCCCCGTCATCACCCAGGGGCACGAAGCGTCGGGCACCATCGCTGCCCTCGGACCCGACGTATCGGGCTGGGCGGTGGGCGACCGCGTGGTGGTGGCCGCGGGCCGCACCTGCGGGACATGCGCGAAGTGTGCGCGGGGCGACGCCGCGAACTGCCTGAGCCCGAGCATCATGGCCTTCGGCTACGACGGCGGCTGGGCCGAATACACTGTCGCACAAGCTATCGGGCTCACACGAATTCCTGACAACGTCTCGCTCGAGCACGCCGCGATCCTCGCCGATGCAGTGTCAACACCATTCGGCGCCGTAGTACGGACCGCCAACGTGCGCGTCGGGGAGTCCGTCGGCGTCTGGGGTGTCGGCGGGGTCGGTACACACATCGTGCAACTAGCCCGCCTGGTCGGCGCCGCACCCATCATCGCCGTCGACATCAAACCGGCTGTGCTCGACCGCGCGCTGGATCTCGGTGCCGACTATGCCTTCGATGCCCGCGATCCTGAACTGATCTCCAAGATCGCCGCCGCCACTGACGGCGAAAACCTCAACGTCAGCTTCGACGCAGTGGGGGTGACCACGACGTTCGAGCAGGCACTTGCCGCCGTAGCTGTGGGAGGCAAACTCGTGGGTGTCGGTATGAGCGCCGACACTCCCTCCCTCGGGTCGACGTCAGACTTCAACTTCGGGCACCGACAGGTACTCGGACACCTCGGCTACCACAACGAGGACATCGGCACTCTGGCGACACTCGTCTCACGCGGACGCCTCGACCTTTCTCGCTCGATCAGTCAGATCGTGCCGCTGGACGACGTGCAACGAGGCATCGACATGCTCAAGGAACCCGAAGGCAACCCGATCCGCATCCTGGTCAAACCCTGATCAGACCCGCAGCGGGCCACAAAGAACGTCTGGCGCGGTACTTCCCGCGATAGCTCTCACATGATCGACCCGTCGCCACGCCTGAGCCCCCCGACACGGGAAGGAACCCATCTTGACCACCTCACCTGTTGCTCTCTTCGGCTCTATCCCCGAGCCACCAGGACTACCGCTGGTTGGGCACACCTTCAGCGTCCCGCGCGAGAACCCCATGCAGTGGATGATGGCCCAGGCCAAGGAACTGGGACCGATCATGCGGCTGAGGATCGCGAACACCAACACGATCGTCGTCTCGGACGGAGACCTGGTGGCCGAACTCTCGGACACCGAAAGGTTCTGTAAGAGCGTCTACACCGAGCTAGTTCAGCTGCGCGACATCGGCGGCGACGGCCTGTTCACCGCTTTCAACGATGAACCCAACTGGCGCAAGGCCCACAACATTCTGCTCCCCGCGTTCTCGCTCGAGGCTATGAGCCAGTACCACGCGACAATGGTCGATGTCGCGCGAAAGCTCCTCGATCGGTGGGACCGTTACGCAGCCGCTGCCTCAGTAGTAGAGGTACCGGAGGACATGACGCGGTTGACCTTCGACACCATCGGCCTGTGCGGTTTCGGTTTCGACCTGGAATCGTTCCAGCGAGAGACCCCTCATCCCTTTGTCGAAGCCATGAGCCGAGCGCTGCACCACGCGCAAGGTCTGGCGGCGACCCTGCCGATCATGAACGCGTTCAAACGCACAAGCGGCGAGCAGTACGAGCGCGACATCGCTTTGATGCACAACGTGGTGGACGACGTTGTGCGCCAGCGCCTCGAATCTGGCGACAACCACACCGACGACCTGCTCGGCCGCATGCTCAACACTGCTGACAAAGACACCGGGCAACGCCTGGACCCGGAGAACGTCCGCAACCAAGTCATCACCTTCCTGGTCGCCGGACACGAAACTACTAGCGGTGCAATGTCTTTTGCTCTCTACTACCTCGCCAAGAACCCAGCGGTGCTGGCCCGCGCCCAAGCTGAAGTCGATACCTTGTGGGGAACCTCGGACGACATCGATCCGTCCTACACCGACATCGGACGGTTGACCTACGTGCAGCAGATCCTCAATGAAACTCTTCGGCTGTGGCCGACAGCTCCTGGCTACGCTGTCGAACCCTTCGAAGATACTGTCATCGGCGGACGCTACGCAGTCAAACGCGGCGACGTGGTCACGATCCTCACCCCGCCTCTACATCGTTCACCTGAATGGGGCGACAGCGTTGAAGCATTCGATCCCGAGCGCTTCAACACCGAAAACGTCAGCAAACGACCCATGCACCTGTACAAGCCCTTCGGCAACGGTGAACGCGCCTGTATTGGACGGCAATTCGCACTCCACGAAGCAACCCTTGTCCTGGCCATGATCATTCACCGGTACCGCCTCAACGACTACTCCAACTATCAACTCAAGATCACCGAAGCCTTGACGATCAAACCGGGCGGCCTGACGCTGAAGCTGGCCCGCCGCCTACCCGCTGATCGCAGCGTTCGGCCGGCCGACACCGGGCGCCACGCCAGCACTGTGGTGGCGCAGCCAGGCAACGCAGTCGAGCTGGGAACCACGCTCACGGTGCTGCACGGGTCCAATTTGGGCACATCGGCACGGCTGGCCCGTGATATCACCGACCGCGCAACACAAGCCGGCTACAACGCCACGCTGGGTTCCCTGAACGATGCGGTCGGGCAATTGCGTCCGGACTCGGTGGTACTGGTGGTGGCGTCGTCCTACAACGGCAGGCCCACCGACGACGCCGACGAATTCCTGCCCTGGCTGGAATTCGTGACCCCTGGCTCCCTCGACGGACTGCGATACGCAGTTCTAGGAGTCGGTGACCGCAACTGGGCTGCCACCTACCAACACGTCCCCACCATGATCGACGCACGCTTGTCAGCCGCCGGTGGGCACCGGCTCATCGACCGCGGCGCCGCAGACGTCGCCGGGGACTTCACCGGAGAAGTCGAACGCTGGAACACCGACCTGTGGGCGACGATCCTGCCTCGTGACGGCATCACCGCCGAGCCGCCGGATGAACACGACGCCGGCCTCACCATCGAGTCAGCAGTGTGGTCGTTGGACCAGGACCTGCAGAGCAGGCACGGTCTCGAACCGATGACGGTCGTTTCGGCCCATGAATTGGTCGACACCACGCACCCACTGGGGCGATCGAAGATGTTTCTTCGCCTCGAACTACCAGCAGGGACGACGTATCGCACCGCCGATCACCTTGCACTGCTTCCGCAGAACCCGGCCGAGCTGATCGCACGAGTGCAACGTCGCTTCGGTGCCGATCTCACCGAGCTGGTGATCATCCGCCGTCATGGTCGGGTCCCGGGTCACATCCCCACCGAACGACCCATCACCTTGGGCGAGGTCTTCAGTCGATACGTGGAACTGCAGTGCCCGGTCACGATCGAGCAGATCGAGGCATTGATCGCGCGGTGCTCATGCCCGCCCGAGCGCACGGCGTTGCAGAAGCTCGTCGACGATGCCGACGAGTTCGCTGCCAGAATCACGACCGCTCGAGTGTCGCTGCTGGATCTACTGGAAAGCTATCGGTCGGTCGAGCTCGGCGTCGACACCTTCCTCGCTATGCTGCCGGCACTGGCTCCGCGGCGGTACTCTGTATCGTCGTCACCGGCCGCGCAGCCAGGCCACGTCGACTTGATGGTGGCCGCTGTCGATGCCCCTCACCTGTCAGGCGAGGGAACATATCGCGGAACTGCCTCCACCTACGTGAGCCGACTGCAACAAGGAGACACGGTGCTGGGCCGCGTGCTGCCGTGCTCAGATGGCTTCCGTCTGGAGAATGATCAACCGGCAATCGTCATCAGCGCTGGCACCGGACTGGCACCGTTTCGTGGCGTGATCCAGGACCGGGCCCACAGCGCAGACGCCGCACCGCTGCTCTGCTACTTCGGTTGCGATCACCCTGATGTCGACTTCCTTCACCGCGCAGAACTCGAGGAAGCACAATTGAACGGCGTAGTTGATCTACGGCCCACGTATTTCGCTGCACCCGAGGACAACTGCCCGTTCGTTCAGGATCGCATCGTTAAGGAGGGCCGCGAGGTCTGGCACATGATCGAGGAAGAACAGAGGCAGTTGCGAGTGTGCGGGGACGGGGCTCGATTGGTTCCGGGGGTCAAGCGAGCCCTGCTCGATGTCTACCGCACTCGATCGGGTAACGACGACCAAGAGCGAGCCCTCGCCTGGCTCGAAGAGCTCACCGCCAGCGGCAGACTCGTCATCGATGCCTGGTCTTCCAAGTAGTGCCACAGTGTGCCCGTCGGACTCGCCGCGCCAACGTGGCCGCGCGAGTCTGACGGATACACTCCCAGACGCTCCTAGCGGAGCGACGACACAACCAGCGCCTCGACCAACTCCGGCAAACACCCCAACCGTGACAACCGAAAAGGAATGCGCAACGCATGCCCGCTCACCCGCACGCCGAAGCGTCAATGAAACCGCATTTCGAAGACATTCAGGCCCACTACGACCTTTCTGATGACTTCTTCGGCGTCTTCCAGGACCCCACCCGCAAGTACAGTTGCGGCTTCTTCACCGGACCGAACTGCACACTGTCCGAGGCGCAAATCGCCAACGTCGATCAGCATCTGCAACGGCTTAACCTCAGGCCAGGTATGACCTTGCTTGATATCGGCTGCGGCTGGGGCCTGACCCTGCAGCGCGCCATGGAGAAGTACGACGTCAACGTGATCGGTCTGACATTGAGCAGAAATCAGCAGGCCTACTGCACACAACTGCTGTCCGACGTCAATTCCGAGCGCAGCTTCGACATCCGTCTCCAAGGCTGGGAGCAGTTCTGCGAACCGGTTGATCGGATCGTGTCAATCGAGGCGTTCGAGCACTTTGGGTTCGAGCGCTACGACGACTTCTTCACGATGTGCCGGACCGTGCTCCCTGACGATGGCCGGATGACTATCCAAAGCAGCGTGGGCTATCACCCCAACGACCTGCGGGCCCGCGGCAAGAAGCTGACCTTCGAACTTGCCCGATTCGTCAGGTTCATGATCACCGAGATTTTCCCCGGAGGCCGGATCCCGACCACCGCAATGATGGTCGAGCACGGTGAACGTGCCGGCTTCACCGTGCTCGAAACACTGTCTCTGCGTAACCACTACATCAAGACCCTCGGTATCTGGGCTGAACGACTCGAGCGCAACCGAGCCGCCGCAGTGGCCGCCACGGATGAGGAGAACTTCGACCGATACATGCGGTATCTCACGGGAGCTCAGTACTACTTCGTCGACGAGTCGATCGACTCGAGTCTGATCGTCTACCAGACCGCAGGCGCTCAGAACGCCGCCGATCCAAGTCCTGATACCGTCAGTCATGAGGCGCGAGGGTAGCCGCAGCAACCCGCAGAGGCACAACTCGTCGATAGAGTCGATGATCGCCCTGTGTGGGGCGGCTTCCAGGGCAAAGCGGCTGTGTGCGCCACCGGTGATCCTATAGCTGTTGATGACACCAGCGCGGTGAGCAGCCATAAGGTTGTTGGTGGTGTCACCCACGGTGAGCACGTCACGGATATCGACTGTGCTGGCGCGCAAGAACGCCGTCAGAATCAGATCTGGTGCGGGTCGACCCGGGGGTACGTCGTCACCGCTGAGGGTGAAATCCGCAATGTCTGTCCACCCGAGGCTGCGTAGCAATAGGTCGAACGTCTCGCGGTCCAGACCTGTGGTCAGTACGGTGGTGATCCTGCGTCGGCGAAATGCGGAAAGGACTCTCAATGAAGATGTCAAGCCGCCGATTCGGTGATTTGGGGTGAATCGGGTTGCCAGGTGCGGTTGTCGCGGATGAGTGCGTAGAGGACGTTTGTGCGGCGTCTGGCCAGGCAGATCGTGGCTTGGATGGGCCGTTTACCCTCATCTCGTTTGCGCTGGTAGTAGGCCCGAGATTGCGGGTCGCAGCGGATTGCGGTCAGGGCGGACATGTACATCACCCGACGCAGTCGTCGGCTGTAGCGCTGCGGAGTGTGCAGCCGTCCGGTGCGTTTCCCCGAATCGCGGGGAACGGGGGCCAGTCCGGCCCAGGCGGCGAGTTGGTCGGCCGAGCCGATCAGTGTCGGGTCGCCGACGGCGGCGAGGAATTCGGCGCCGAGTCGGAAGCCGATGCCAGGCATGCTGGTAATCACCTCGGCGAGTGGATGTCGGTGAAATCGGCCCTCGATGTCAGCGTCAGTAGATTGGATGCGTTCATCGAGGGAGATCACCCCCTGCGCCAGTTCGGCGACCAGCGCGGCGGCGACCTCTTCGCCGGGCAGCCGCACGGTCTGGGTCTTCGCAGCGGCGACGGCGGCTTCGGCGATGGAGGATGCATTGCGTACCCCCCGGCCTCAGTCAGGTTCTTCGTGATGCGCGAAAGTCCGCTCTGCCGAATGGATTTCGGGCGCTGGTAGCGCGACAGCAGAACCACCCATCCACGGTCCTGGGTCAGTTGGGCGACTCGCTCGAGGGGGGCGGGGCACACCGCGATGAGTTGCTGGTGCAGTCGGTTGATGGTGCGGGTGCGATCGGCCACCAGGTCCGCCCGATGAGCGGTCAGCATCCGCAGTTCGGTGATCAGGTCATCGTGGGTGTGCAGAACCGGCAGATGCGTTCAGTGCTGGTTTCCAGCTGGAAACCACACGTGACCGCGAATTAGCGCTCATCACAGGGCGCTGGGGAGCGCCCTCCGACCTGCGGTCGGCGGCGCTGACGTGGTTCACCGAAGCCGGCCTTTCGGAGGACAAAGTCATGGACGCCAACATCCATCCACTGCTGCAACACGCCGCTGAGGTCACGCACGGTCAAGAGCACGCCGACGCGGTACCCGACGTTGACCGCGAGCAGCTCGACGAGTACCGGCCACCTACGCAGATCGCGGACCGCCGCCTCGAAGGAACAGATGTTGAGCTACACGACGGTGCGTCCATCATGGTGAGGGTCATCAACAATCGCATCGACCCCAAACGAGGGCTAAGTCCCCTGGGGTGGTGGGAATTCGGGGACGGGGCTGAGGTGGGCGGAGATGTTCAGGCCGTGTCGGTGCCGGTGTTGGGGTGGGCCATCGCGTAGTGGTCAGTGAGTTACGTACCAAAGTGACTCACCGAAGGAAACCGCGCGATGACCCTTGACCATTCTGCCCTGCTCGCTCAGCTCGATGCACTGAAGTCCGCTGACTCGGGTGCGGTGTTCGCCGAGTTGATCCGTTCCGGGTTGCAGCAGCTCATCGAGGCCGAGGCCACCGCGGCGATCGGCGCGGGCCGTTACGAACGCAGCGACGGCCGCACGGTGCACCGCAACGGGCACCGCCCCAAGACCGTCTCCACGACCGCCGGGGACATCGAGGTGCAGATCCCCAAGCTACGGGCGGGATCGTTCTTCCCGTCGCTGCTGGAACCCCGCCGGCGTATCGACAAGGCGCTGCACGCGGTCATCATGGAGGCCTACGTGCACGGGGTGTCCACCCGCAGCGTCGATGACCTGGTGACGGCGATGGGCGTGCAGACCGGGGTGTCCAAGTCGGAGGTGTCGCGGATCTGCGCCGGCCTGGACCGCGAGATCACAGCGTTTCGGGAACGCTCGCTGACCCACACCAGCTTCCCCTACGTGTTCTGCGATGCCACCTTCTGCAAGGTCCGCGTGGGGGGCGCACGTGGTCTCCCAGGCCCTGGTGGTCGCGACCGGCGTGTCGATCGACGGCACCCGTGAGGTGCTGGGCACCGCGGTCGGTGACAGCGAGTCGTTCGAGTTCTGGCGCGAGTTCCTCGCCTCGCTTAAGGCGCGCGGCCTATCGGGGGGTGCACCTGGTCATCTCCGATGCGCACGCTGGGTTGAAAGTCGCTGTGGCACAGCAGTTCACGAACTCATCGTGGCAGCGGTGCCGGGTGCATTTCATGCGGAACCTGCATACCGCGGTATCGGCCAAACACGCCCCGGCGGTTACCGCGGCGGTCAAGACCATCTTCGCTCACACCGAACCCGACGAGGTCGCCGCGCAGTGGGACCGGGTCGCCGACACCCTGGCCGCGTCGTTCCCGAAGGTGGCCGCGATGATGGGCGAGGCCAAGACCGACGTGTTGGCGTTCACTGCGTTCCCGAAGGCGCATTGGCAGAAGATCTGGTCGAATAATCCGATAGAGCGTCTGAATAAAGAGATCAAGCGTCGGGCCGATGTCGTGGAGATCTTCCCCAATCCGGCGGCGTTCCTTCGCCTGGCCACCGCGGTGGTCATCGAATCCCACGACGAGTGGCAGGTCACCCGCCGCTACCTCTCCGATGTCTCCATGGACGAACTACGCGCCGTGATCGCCGCCAAACACGCCGCGGCAGCACTTGCCAAACAACACCAAATCGCCTAGCGTTCACCATGACTCGTTGATCACAACGCGTGAACCACGCCAGATCCGAAGTCCACCACTCCCCGGGACGCTATCCAAACGAGTGTTGACGCTCAACAGTGAGCAACGCGCAACCCTCGACCGCGCGATAGAGATCCTCGAGACGACCATCCCGGATCTCTCACGCGACGCACTGAGCTACCTGCAGATGTTCGCTTTGACCGACCGCCCCAACATGGTCGGCGAGACCTGGATGGAGTACCCCGGCCTCGTCTTGTTCGGGCCGGCGGCCTTCGAGACGCCCAAAGTCCTCGCGGAATCCCTGTTCCACGAAGCCCTGCATTCCAAGACAGTGTGGTTGGAGCGAGGAATGAAGACGCTCCTCGAGGAGGCCACCTCAGGCGAGCAAGACGAGGATGACAAGCCGATCCAGGTGCCGTGGCGACGCGAGGAAGATGGCTCGGTCAGCCAATGGTCGACAGTGCGAACCTTCGATGCGTTCTACGTCTACGCGCACCTCACTGTTTCCGCTGCCGCGGTGTGGGAGGCCGAGCGGCTAGATAAAGACCTCGATCAGTGGCGCCGGATTTGCTTCCGCGCCGCCTATCTTTCGAACCAGCTTCGGAACAATCCCAAGTGCGCCGACATGAGCAATTGTCAATACCTGTGGATCGGGGTGTTTCAGGCGACCTCCGTTTCGGTGTGCTGATCGCCGTCTGACGGTGGTGTCGGTGGGGTGATGTCGGTGGGTCGTTCGAGCAGTTTGCCTTTGTGGAAGACCGCTCCGGCGCGGACGAGGGCGACCAGATGTGGGGCGTTGACGGCCCGCCAGCGGGCCTGCGCGGCGTCGATCAGCTTGTAGGCCATGGCCAATCCAGCGGCCCGCGATCCCGGACCCTTGGTGACCTTCGTTCTCAAACGCACTGTGGCGAAGGTACTTTCGATCGGATTCGTGGTACGCAGATGGATCCAGTGCTCGGCGGGGTAGTGGTAGAACTCCAGCAGGACATCGAGGTCGTCGACGATCTTGGCGACCACTTTCGGGTACTTCGCGCCGAAGGCAACCGCGAAGGCCTTGACCGCGACCTGAGCTTTGTCGATGTCTTCGGCGTTGTAGATGTCCTTGATGGCCGCCAGCGCGGCCGGATGCGCTGACTTCGGCAGCCCGGCCAGGACGTTGGCCTGCTTGTGGAACCAGCAGCGCTGCTCCTTGGTCGACGGGAATACCTCCCGCACCGCCTTCCAGAACCCGAGCGCGCCATCGCCGACGGCCAGCACTGGGGCGGTCATGCCGCGGCGTTTGCAGTCGCGCAGCAGATCCGCCCACGACTCGCATGACTCCCGATAGCCGTCGGTGATCGCCACGAGCTCTTTGCGGCCGTCAGCGCGCACGCCGAGCATCACCAGCAGGCACAGCTTCTCCTGGTCCAGGCGGACCTTGAGGTGAATGCCGTCGACCCACAGGTAGACGTAGTCGCTGCCGGACAGGTCCCGGGCAGCGAACGTACGGGCTTCGTCTTGCCACTGCGCGGTCAGACGGGTGATCGTGGTGGCCGACAACCCGGCACCCGAGCCGAGGAACTGCTCGAGTGCGGGCCCGAAGTCGCTGGTCGATAGGCCGTGCAGATACAGCAGCGGCAGCACCTCACTCATCTGCGGAGACTTGCGTGCCCAGGCCGGGCAGGATCGCCGAGGAAAACCGCTGCCGCTCACCAGAATCGGGGTCGACACGGCGATCGTTGACCCGCGGCGCCTTCACCTGCACGGCACCGGCCGCGGTCAACACCTCACGCGGCTGGTGATAGCCGTTGCGGACCACCAGTCGGTGACCGTTCTCGTCGAGCTGATCAGCGAATGCGGCGACGTACGCGGCGACCTCGGCCTGCAGTGCAGCGGCCAACATCTGCCGGGCTCCGTCGCGGACGATCTCGTCCAACAACGACCGGCCGGCCTCGCCGCCGTTGGCCTCCTCGGCATCGTGAACTACGGTGAGCATGGGCGTACCTTCCCAACCAGCGCGCCAACGCCGGTCTTGATCGAATACCTGATTCCGTGATGATCATCCTCGGGAAGGTGCGCCCACTTTCAGGCCGCCTCCCCGGGCCTCATCCACAGGTATTGATCATTGCTCCGCCGACATTGGCTCCGAGCGGCACCAGGTTGTCGGGTGGCTCGACGACATCCGCGCGCAGCCGTTCGATCTGAGCCCCGCAGGACAAGAACAGCTCACACGCGCGGCATGATCGGCCGTCGCTCTTCCTCCTTTGCAAGAGTTTTCAGCTCCAACGCTGGAGTGACCCGCCCCGGGGAGGTTGGTGCGTGACCACCGGTAGTGCTTCGGCGCTGCGACTCACGGGTGTCATTCAGCGAGCTCGAACCTGGATGCTCGTCGGCCTGCTGTGGGGCCTTGCCCCCATGTAGTGGACACGGGATTTGTGGTTACGCGGCTACTGGCAGCGTAGCCGGTGTTAGGGTCCTTTCGTAGGTCGCAGGGCTGGAATAGCGGCACCGGGAGTGCCGTCGTTTGGTGTTGTAGCGAGCCAGCCAGCGGAACACTTCGCGGCGGCAGGTAGCAGCGTCGGGCCAGTGGCTGCGGTCCTGCAGGATCTCGCGTTTGAGGGCGGCGTTGAACGATTCGGCCAGCGCGTTATCGGCACTTGACCCGACGCCACCCATAGACTGGGTGACCTCCAAGTCACGGCAGAGGTTCGCGAAATCCCTTGAGGTGTACTGACTTCCGTGATCTGTGTGGAACACTGCACCGGTCAGGGAGCCGCGCAGCGCCGCAGCGGCTTTGAGGGCATCTTCGACCAGTTCGGTGCGCATGTGCTCGGCGATCGCCCACCCCGCCACCCGTCCGGAGAAGCAGTCGATCACGGTCGCCAGATACAGATTCGAACCGCTTGCCAATGGCAGGTAGGTGATGTCGCCGACGTACTTGACGTTGGGTGCCGCGGCGGTGAAGTCCCGGTTGAGCAGGTCCGGGACTTTCTGTTTGGCCGGATCCGGCGTGGTGGTCTTCACCCGTCGCCGGCGGCGGTAGCCGGCGATCCCGGCACTGCGCATGACCCGGGCCACCCGCTTGTGGTTGACCCGCTCACCGTCGGGTGCACCGTCGTTGAGTTCAGCGGTGATCCGCGGCGCCCCGTAGGTGTTGTCCTCATCGTGCACGGTGCGGATACGCGCGGCCAGCGCCTTGTCAGCGGCCTGGCGGGCGGCGCGTCCGTCGGCAGCGGCCAACCAGGCGTAGAACGATGAACGCGCAACCTCGACGACTGCGCACAGCCACTTCACCTCGAAGGTGTGCAGGTGGTCGGCGACGAACTGGAAGCGGCTCACCAGTTCGTCTCCCCGGCGAAATACTTGGCCGCCGACCGCAGAATGTCACGCTCGGTAGACAACCGAGCCTCCGTGGCGCGTAACGCCTTGTTCTCGGCCCGTAGCCGGGCCAGCTCCTGCTCTGGGGGTCTCAACGCCGGGGCTCGGCTGTGCTGCTGCGGTGGGGGTTGCGGTGCCTGATCGGCACCCCGGCGGCTTTGCACCACGCTGAGAGCGTCACACCGGAGATGCCGAGTTCGTCGGCGATCTGCGTGATCGTGGCGCCCTCGGTGTCTCGGTACAGCGCTACCGCGTCCCGTTTGAACTCGTCAGGGTAATTTTTCCTTGCCATCGTGGTGGATCATCTCGCTTCCCCCGCCAACCTTGCGGGATTCAGCGTGTCCAACACACGGGGTCAAGTCCCGTGGTCCTACTTTGGGACCACCGTGGTCGGCGGTGCCGTACCGGTTCTGGTGTCGCTAGGTCTGCTGCCGCTGCTGTGGCTGCCCTTGATGGCAACGCTGGAGAATGTGCAGGACATGTGCAGCGCCGCTGCGGCCCGGATGCTGCGCAGGTTCGAGGCGGGCAAGATTCTTGTCCGGTGCGAGGTCGCTGATGTCGCACTGACGCTGCTGGCAGGAGCGGCGATCATCGCGGTGGATCAGCGGTGGGCGGCTGTGATCCTCTGCGTCTACACCGCCGCGACGTCCTTTCTACCGCTGTTCATCGACCTCGCCGAGGAGTTCTATGGCGCCGAGATTGAGAGGAAGGCGCCTGGCTCTGCCGCCGTGTTCAACACCTACTTGTATGCCGCCCTGCCTGCGGTGTCACAGTTCGTGAGCACACCGTTGGGAAGCCTCCTCGCAGGGTGGTCAGTGTTGGCGGTACTGGCTGTCAATGTTGTTGCCTCGCTGCTGGCCGTCGCCGCACGCTACCGCAGTCTCCGGTTGGGACGATCGGTGGGAGTCGGTTCCGCGGCGAACGACAACGAATCGGCCCAACACGCTGACCACGAGGAAACCAACATCACGCTGAGGACCCTCTTAGGAATGAAAGGTCCAGGCTCACCGTTGTTCTCGGCTTCAGTTCCCCTTGCTGCGGGTCTAAGCGCCCTCTATATCGGACAGTGGTGCGCTTCGTTTATCGACAACAAAGGCGGCTTCTTTGCCGTCGCGGCGATCTGCGCGGGTGTCGGGGCATTGGTCGGCCCCTTCCTGGCCCGTGCTGCCACCAGGCAGTTCGGAGTCACGGTAGTGCTGTACACCGGCTGCGTCCTCACCGCGGTCCTCATGGGATCCGCCGCGGTGTACACTTGGGGCAGCGACCCCGGTTCAGGCAGCATCGCTGGGCTGCCAGTAGTAGTCGTCCTGTTCTGGGCCTATGTCGCCCTCACGTCGTCCTTGTTGACGGGAGTGGAAGTCACGCAGGTCACTGCGCGTCAAGAGCTTTTTCGGGGTGATCGGTTCATCCAGGTGATGGGTTGGGGACACTCTTTCGCGGCCGCCGGCGGCTTGCTCGGGGTGTGGGCAGGGCTATTACTGCAGGCCGACCAGCAGCCAGCGTGGGCGCTAGCTGCCGGGGCTGGGCTCCTTGCCTCAACGATTCTGATTCTGCGGCCCAATCCAAACCTCACCTGAACCGCTTATCCGATTGACCTGCAATACATTTTCTTACGGTATCTCTACGAGGTCTAAAGGGTCCCGGCGAAGCCAAGGTAGCGCAGAGAGGACGGGATGCAAGTGAGGATCGGACATGTGACCGTCAAACCGTAGAAGGCAATTGCGACGCCGGGTCACACGGAGTGTGGCGGCGACTGCCTCGGCAAGGAACTCGGTACCCCACGGCTGATGCTCCGTTGTGGTCTCCGCGACGATCTCCAGGACCGGTTCGTTCGGCACAGGGAAGGCAAACGCGACGGCAACAATCTCACCGTCGTGCCAGACACCGGAACTGGCATCGGCGTCGATCGAATCGATCTCAGCAGCAGCAACCTCGGTGAGTAGGTCGAGATCGCCGACGGGAGACCACCGCTGATGAATCCACATGTATTGCCGCTCAAAGACTTTACTGAGTGACTCAGGGTCCTTGTCCTGCAGATTCATCGAGCGGCTGCCTGCTTTGTGTTGTCGGCTGGCCCAGCGCATTACGGCAGGATCGTTGGGGTCGATCACGACATTGAGGCAACGCGCGTAAGTCGCGGCGCCCGCCTTCGTTAAGAAGCCCATTGCCGCAGTGTTCGCTGTCCGCACTTTCGTGGACAGCGGTTGATCGTCAGGACGCGCCTGCTTGATGGCATCCAGCAAGGCCGCGCCGATGCCACGGCGTCGGAACCGAGGATGGACATCGATGGCACACGGAAATCGACTGCTATGCAAAGTATTCACTGCGATCGATGCGCACCCGAGAAGACGGTTATAGCTGTCGACGGCGACCAGAGTGCGTCGCCAATCCGGGCCGTCCTGGTCGGGTCCGTGGAGGGCATGGAACTGCTCTATCCACAAGGTGTCTGTGTCAGTATCGAGAAGATCGCGTACACGACGAGCATCAGCCGGTCGCCATCTGCGGATCGTGATACCGGTACCGTCTAGGCACGTCGCGTGGAGATGTCCTAGAGCTGTGTGGGAGTCAAACTGCGGTGTGGCCCCCGGCGTGTGCTGGACCATGCCTGCAGCATAACGCTCGTAATCATGTTGTGTCACCGACTTTTTTGAGAGGCGACCATGCGGTGCTTGGGTTCAGGAACGTCATGAGCGAGTTCCTGTGTGCTTGCTTGAACTGGCCTTACAGGAGGAGGTTAAAGTCCGCCGGATGCGGTGATGGTCTGTCCGGTGACCCAGCGGGCCTGCGGGCTAGCCAGGAACGCTACAACGTCAGCAATGTCTTCTGGTTGTCCCACTCTGCGCATGGGGGTGTCCTCGGCAATCTGCGCTAGCGCAGACGGATCTGCGTTGACTGTCCGCTGCATATCGGTATCGGTGACTCCGGGCCTGACAGCGTTGACGGTGACGCCGCGTGGTCCAAGTTCGAATGCCGCAATCGCGGTCAGCTGCTCTAAAGCGGCTCATCCGGAGATGGAGTGCAGCTGAGGGTGCGGTGATTCCGGTGTGGGGGTCGTGTCGGTGAGCTGAGACGGGCCCCGACTGGCAGAGGATGCAGGTTCCTACACCATTGCAGACCTGCCACCCGGGGAGCCCTGTGCCTGAGCCTACGTCGTTGCCTGCTGCTGTTGTCGCCGACACGATCGTGCGGACCGTCGAGCTCGGGGTGACGATCACCGACGCGGCCGTCGATGGTGAGGCCACGGTGGTGTTCTGTACGTTGCTCGACGACGGAAACACCGACTGTCCCGGATGTGGTGCGGCGGGTGTGTACCGCGACACCGTGGTCCGCCGGGTCACCGACGTGCCGGTCGTTGGACATCCGCTGCGATTGCATGTCCGGGTGCCGCGCTACCGGTGCGTGAACACCGACTGTGAGCGAGAAGTGTTCGCTCACAACACTGATCGTCTCGCACGACGCGGCTGGTCGACCACCCGACGCTGCGCCCGCTACATCTGTCGACGGCTGATGATCGACCGCGCCACCGTCGCCGCGGTCGCCCGCGAACTTGGGTTGTCCTGGGACACCGTGAACACCATCGCTTTGGATGCCACCCAGGTGATCGTCGCCGGCGACCTCACCCGCCTGGACGGGGTCCGCGTCATCGGCGTTGATGAGCACCGCTGGGCCCATGTCCGCCGCCCCGGCGACGACGGGTTCGTCACCGTGATCGTCGACCTGACCCCCGTCGCGGACGGGACCGGTCGGGCCCGGCTGCTTGACCTGGTGCCGGGACGCTCCACCGCGGCGTTCACGGGCTGGCTGGCGACCCAGAGCCAGATGTTTCGGGACCGGATCGAGGTCGTCGCGATGGACGGGTTCAACGGCTACAAGACAGCGGCCACCGAGCAGGTGCCTGAGGCCACCCCGGTGATGGATCCGTTCCATGTCGTGGCCCTGGCCGGCACCAAGCTCGATCTGTGCCGCCAGCGCATCCAGCAGCAGACCTGCGGGCACCGCGGCCGTGCCGGGGATCCGCTCTACGGGGTGCGACGCATCCTGCGGACCCGGCTGCCACTGCTGAGCGCACGCCGAAAAGCCAAGCTGGAAGCCGTGTTCGCCGACGAAAACCATCTCGCGGTCGAACTGTGCTGGAGCTTCTACCAACGCATGATCGCCGCCTACGCCCACCCCGACCGCCGCCGCGGCGAGGCCATGATGGGCGCGGTCATCGACGCGCTGCGCAGCGGCGTCCCTGACGCCTTAGAGGAGCTGGCTGCGCTCGGCCGGACCCTGTGGCGCCGCCGCGCCGACGTGCTGGCCTACTTCGACCTCCACGCCTCCAACGGCCCGACCGAAGCGATCAACGGCCGACTCGAAGCACTACGCCGCAACGCCCTCGGCTTCCGGAACCTGACCCACTACCGACTGCGCTCACTACTGCACTGCGGCAACCTCACCCAACGAATCGACGCACTCTAAAACCGGAAGAGCCTCTAAAGCGCTGGCGAGTCCCCGTTTCTGAGTCCACCCGTTCTTGGAGTCGGGTTGGTGTGATCCAGTTTCAGTTGATGCTGCAGGCCACCGGGGTGTGGCTACATCTGCAGACGGCAGCGTACTCGGCAGGGGTCCGGTAGCCCAGGGCCGAGTGGCGGTGTCGATGGTTGTGTTCGGTCTTGAAGTCGCCGATGACCACGCGGGCCTCGAGCACGGTGTTCCAGTGGTTGCGGTTGAGGCACTCCTTGCGTAGTCGGTTGTTGAAGGATTCGATGTGTCCGTTATTCCACGGCGTTCCCGGCGGGATGTAGGACATCCCAGTTCTTCCGTCGCAGAACTGTTGCAGCGCTTGCGAAATGAACTCCGGACCGTTGTCCATCCGCAGCACCACCGGCTGGCCGCCGGCCGCGGCGAACACCTTCTTGAGCTCGTCGACCAGACGGTCGGCAGTGATCGACCGCTCGACGACATTCAGCAGCGACACCCGCGTGTGTTCGTCAACCATGGAGGCGATCTTGATGGCCTTGCCGTCGAGGGTGGAGTCGAACTGGAAATCGATCGCCCACACCACGTTCGGCGCGTCGGCTTCGATCCGTGGGATCGATGACACCCCAGCCCGCTTGCGCGAACTGTGCACCCGCACCTGCAGCCCCTCCTCGCGCCACAGCCGGTGGATCTTCTTTTTGTTCACCTCACGGCGCTCGTCGTAGCGCAACGCCGCCCAGGCACGGCGGAACCCATGGCACGGGTGTTTGGTGGCGTAGGAGCGCAGCCAGGCCCGCATCTCGGCATCAGGGTCAGCGGGAGTCTCGGCTTGAGGCAGGCGGCGGCAGGTGGAGCGGGCCAGCCCAACGGCTTTGCAGGCCAGCCGTTCCGACATGCCCAACGTGGTAGTGAGCATGTCGACGGCGCGGCGCTTGGCAGCTGGGCTCAGAATTTTCCCTTGGCGACCTCCCGCAGGGCATCTTTGACCAGCTCAGCCTCGGCGAGCAACCGCTTGAGGCGGGCGTTCTGCTCGCGCAGCTCTTTGAGTTCTTTGGCGGCGTCAGTGTCCATCCCGCCATAGGAGCGGCGCCAGTCGTACAACGTCGCCGCCGACACCTCCAGCTCAGCGGCGACCTCTTCGCCGGTCTTGCCCTCCGCGGTCAGCTCATCCGCACGGCGCAGTTTGCGCACGATGTCCTCCGCGGAATGCCGCTTCCGACCAGCCATACGTTCATCGTCCCTTCTCGCCCGACATCGGGCCACAGGACTCTAGAACTTGCTGGACTCATCCAGCGGGAACACGCCACTGCCGCATAAGCGGATACGCCTTCGACCGGATGGGTGCTGGCGTTGATGGTGGAGATGTTGATGACCGATGCCCCCGGCCGTAGATAGGGGATCACGTGCTTGATAATCAGAAACGGGGCGGTGGCCGCGATCATCAAGTTGTCGGACCATACGCTGAAAGCGGTGTCCTCGATTAAGGCCACCGGTGGCAGGATCGCGGCGTTGTTGACCACTACATCTAAGTGTGGCACATCCGAATTCGGAATTGCCGCAAGTAGTTTCTCGATCGAAGCAATGTTCGTCAGGTCAGCTTGCATGGGGTTGGCGCTACCGCCTGCTGCATGCACCCTGTCTTTGACCTGACCTGCGGCGGTTTCATTGCTTAGGTAGGTGAAAGCGACGTGATAGCCTGCCGCGGCCAACCGGGCGACGATCGCCGCTCCGATTCCGCGCGAACCTCCGGTCACCAGGGCGTACTTGGTTTCTGTCACATCCACCATTGTGGGGCACAGGCTTCACTCTGTGAAGCGAAAGTTGCTCCATCCAAGCAACATTGCCGCTACAAGTGCACGTCGGTGATCAAGTATCTGGCGAATCGCACCTGGCACGCCAGGTACTATCTGAAACGCCCTGGGTTTCCCGGAGGCTCTGATGTGCCCTGGGTTCGGTGGTGTCGCCATACTTGGTTTCAGGCCACGGGTTGGGCGGATTGATGCAGCAGTTCGAACTCTATCGGAGTGCGCATCCCGAGGGCGGAATGGCGGCGTTGCCGGTTATGGAAAATCTCCAGGTAGTCGAAAATGGCATTGGCCAGCTCGATTCTTGTCTTCCAGCGCTTGCGATTGAGTAACTCGGTTTGCATTCTGCCCCAAAATGATTCGATCATCGCATTGTCGTAGCAATCGCCGATCGAGCCCATCGACGGGACCAACCCGGACCGCTTGGCCCGATCGGTGAAAGCCCAAGAGGTGAACTGACCAGGTTCAACCGGTGGAAGCAACACTCTGATAGTTAGAGGGTGTTCGATGGTTCGTCGTCAGCAAGCAGCAGACCGTGCTGTTCGTCGTGCGATGAGGTCGCCGGGGGCGCCACCGCATCAACGCGAGACCGAGCGACTGTTTTGGATCGAAATCGCCAAAGGCTCGTTGCCGGCGGCGGCAGCCATCGCCGTCGGCGCGTCGCAGCCGGTCGGGCAGCGGTGGTTCCACAACGCTGGCGGGATGCCACCGTTTGATCTCACACCACTGTCGGGGCGCTACTTGTCGTTCCGTGAGCGCGAGGAGATCGCGCTGCTGAGGGCCCAAGGCGCCGGAGTGCGCCAGATTGCCCGGGAGATCGGTCGGGATCCCTCCACGATCTCGCGCGAGTTGCGCCGCAATGCTGCCACTCGCGGATACACATCCGAGTACCGTGCATCGGTAGCGCAGTGGAAGGCCGAGCTCACAGCCAAGCGCCCCAAGGCAGCCAAGCTGGCCACCAACCCGAGACTGCATGCTTATGTCCAAGAACGGCTTTCAGGGGGGATCAGCAGGGCCGACGGATCAGTGGTGGTCGGGCCGCAGCCGCCGCGGTGGACCGGTAACAACAAACCGCACCGCAAAGACCGAGCATGGGTGCAGGCCTGGAGTCCGGAGCAGATCGCCAACCGGATCAAGCTCGACTTCCCCGATGATGAGTCGATGCGCATCAGCCACGAAGCGATTTACCAAGCTCTCTACACGAGGAATTGTCAATACCTGTGGATCGGCTTGTTTCAGGCGACCTCCGTTCCAGTTGATTCGGTCGGTGCCGAGTCCGCCGACGGGGTGATGTCGGTGGGTCGCTCGAGCAGTTTGCCTTTGTGGAAGATCGCGCCGGCCCGGACCAGAGCGACCAGGTGCGGTGCGTTGACGGCTCGCCAGCGGGCTTGCGCGGCGTCGATCAGCTTGTAAGCCATGGCCATTCCGGCGACGCGTGAACCCGGCCCCCTTGGTCACCTTGGTCCTCAAACGTACCGTGGCAAACGTTGATTCGATCGGGTTGGTAGTGCGCAGATGGACCCAGTGCTCGGCCGGGTACTTATAGAACTCCAGCAGCACATCGGCGTCATCGACGATCTTGGCGACCGCCTTGGGGTACTTGGCGCCGTAGTCCACCTCGAACGCCTTGATCGCCACCTGCGCGTGGTCGATATCCTCGGCGTTGTAGATCTCCCGCATCGCCGCGATCGCCCCCGGATGAGCCGACTTTGGCAGGCAGGCAAGAACATTGGCCTGCTTGTGAAACCAGCACCGCTGCTCGCCGGTGGCCGGGAACACCTCACGCACGGCCTTCCAGAACCCCAGGGCCCCATCGCCGACGGCCAGCACCGGTGCGGTCATCCCGCGACGTCGGCACGACCGCAACAGATCAGCCCACGACTCGGCCGACTCCCGGTACCCGTCGGTGAGCGCGACCAGCTCCCTTGCGGCCGTCAGCGCGCACACCGATCATCACCAGCAAACAGAGCTTCTCCTGCTCCAGGCGCACCTTGAGATGGATGCCGTCGACCCACAGGTAGACGTAGTCGGTGCCCGACAGATCACGGGCCTCGAAGGCCTTGGCCTCGTCCTGCCACTGCGTGGTGAGTCGGGTGATCGTCGTGGCCGACAAGCCGGCACCCGAGCCCAGGAACTGCTCCAACGCCGGACCGAAATCACTGGTCGACAAGCCATGCAGATACAGCAACGGCAACACCTCGGTCATCTGCGGCGACTTGCGCACCCACGCCGGCAGGATCGCCGAGGAAAACCGTTGCCGCTCACCAGTGTCCGGGTCAACACGTTTGTCATTGACCCGCGGCGCGGTCACACTCACCGCGCCCGCCGCGGTGAGCACCTCGCGCTCGCGGTGATAGCCATTGCGCACCACCAGCCGGTGCCCGTTCTCATCAAGCTCACCGGCATGAGCCTCGATGTAGGCGGCGACCTCAGCCCGCAACGCTGCGGCCAGCATCTGGCGGGCACCGTCGCGGACAATCTCATCGAGCAACGACCGCGACGAGCCAGCATCCTCGTTGGATGAATCCGCATCGTGAACTACCGTGAGCATGGGCGTACCTTCCCGAACCAGCGCGCCAACGCCGGCTCTTGATCAGACCTTCGACATTCAGATCATCCTCGGGAAGGTGCGCCCTTTCCTACGCCGCCTCGCCGAGGCTCATCCACAGGTTCTGATCATTGCTCGCAGTAGCCGACTGCTTGCGCTCGGCTACAGTGGTGCACTCGCTGCTATTGCTGGCTACGTCAACTCGGTGGCGCTGCTGGTATGGCTGTTTCCGGTGGGCAACCTCACCGCGTTGACCACCAGCGTGGGGATGCATGCCAGCAATCCGCTGTTGTATTCGGGCCGCATGATCGCGGTGATCGTCATCGGGTTCCTTATCGGCGTCATGGGGGCTGGTGTGGTGCTGGCTCCACAGCGTGGCCACACCGGCCCTCGGCACGGGGGGGTGCTGCTCGCCGAGGCGGTGCTGCTGGTTGCTGCGGCCGGAATCGAACACCCTTTAATCAGGGCGCCGCTGGCCGCAGCAGCATGCGGATTACAAAATGGTATGACGTCGGGATTTCCGGAGATGGCGGTACGAACGACCCATTTCACTGGGACGCTTACCGACCTGGGACTGCTTGTGGCGCGTGGCTACTGGCACGGTGTGGACGTGTGGCGCGCCGCTGTATTGACCACGACAATAGTGCTGTTCGTCGGCGGTGCCGCTGTAGGGGTGATCGTCGGTGGCAACATCGGCGATCATGCGTTGTTGCCCGTCGCAGCGGTATGTGCAGCTCTGGCCGGCGTTAACGTGCTGCACAATCGTCGCAGCTATGCGTCTCAAAATTAGGGGCCGGCGAGAGCCTGTCAAGTTTTCTGTGTAAATCGCCTGCCTGATTGTTCGTATGTGAGTTTTCGTATGTGAGTTGTTGTGGTGCTTACAGATAACGTTCGATGCGGTCTGGGTAGACCAGCGCGAGTTGCTCGAGTGCCTTCTTCCAGTTGGTGACCACCTGCCCTTCCACGAGCCGTCCAGGGGCTGTGCGGCCCTGTTTCTGGCCGCGTTCCTTGGCCCGCTCGGCGGCGCGTTTGTCTTCGATGTTGCAGATCGCCAGCCACAGTAATTTGACCACTGCGGCGTCGTTGGGGAACTGGCCGCGGTGCTTGATGATCTTGCGCAGCTGATATTCAACGACTCGATTGAGTTGGTCGTGTAGATCACCCGGCGCAGCTCGGGCGGGAACGCCAAAAACGGGATGAACTGCTCCCATGCCCGTTCGAAAACCATTGTCACCGTTGGGTTCTTCTTCCCCAGCTCCGAGGCGGCGAACGCGTCCAACTCGACGCGGGCAGCGTCGGCATCGGCTGCGGTGTAGATCGGCTTGAGCGCCGCGGCCACGGCCTTGCGGTCGGCATAGGACACGAACCGCAGCGCGTTGCGGAGTCAGGTGCACCACGCAGGTCTGCACCGCGGCCTGCGACCAGGTCGCGGCGATCGCCTCCGGAAAGCCCGTGAGCCCGTCGCAGCACACGATCAGCACGTCCTTGACACCCCGATTGGCCAGGTCCGCGCACACCGACGCCCAGAACGAGGCACCTTCATTGGGCTGGACCCAGATCCCCAGAACGTGCTTGACCCCGGCCATATCCACGCCCACCGCGATGTGCGCGGCCTTGTTGCGGGTGTGGCCACCGTCTTTGACCTTCACGATCATCGCGTCGAGGTAGATCACCGGATACAGCGGCTCCAACGGCCGGCGCTGCCAGGCCAGCACCTCATCGGAGATCTCTCGTCGACGATCTTGGAGATCGTCTCGTGCGACACCTCGGTCCCGATCGTCGATTGAAGATGAAATTGGATGTCCCGCAACGTCATTCCGCCTGCATATAGCGAAATGATCATGTCGTCGAGCTCGCCGATACGACGGGTGCCTTTAGGTACCAGTGTGGGGGTGAACGAGCCATCGCGATCCCGCGGCACATCCAGGGGCACCGGGCCGGCTTCGGTGAGCACGGTCTTGGGTGAGGTGCCGTTGCGAGCATTGGGAAGCACCCGACCGGCCGGGTCACCTTTGTCGTATCCCAGATGATCGGTCAGCTCGGCGGCCAGCCCGCGTTCGAGAGCGAGCTTGATCAGCCCGGGCAGCAGCCCGCCTTCACCGGTCAGCGCGACCTCGCCGGTATCGATCTGCGCCAGCAGATCATCGACCGCGCCCGACGCCCGAAGCGCCTCGGCCATCTCCACCGTGGAAGCCGCCTCAACCAGGGATGCATCCATGTTCTTGCCTGTTGTCACGTCCTGCGATCCTTCCGTTAACAGGACTTACACAGACCATTTGACACGCCCGCCGGCGAGCTCACCCGCGACGACCTGGTGAAGTCGGGGCGATTCACCTTGGCCTTGAACTTCTCGTCGTACCTCTTCGCCATAATGCGAACAACCTTCCCTCAAAAGAAGGCGCGCACAAAGTCGGGGCGGTTCACTGCGCAGATCGGCCACCATCTGCACCGCCCGCGCCTTCAACTCCTCCGGATACCGCCGTCTCGACGTCCCTGCAGCCATGGACCCATCCTTCCCAAAAGAAGAACTCTCCAGACACGCCGGGGCGGATCAGACAGGCTCAGTTCATGTTCCAGGGTTCGCCGTAGGTGGTGACGCTATCACCGGTCTTGGCGATCAGCCGGGCGAAGGGACGCAGAAGAACACCGCCGGCGGCGCCAGTAACCGTGCCATGGGCATTCGAGACGGCAACAGCACCGGCCGGGCCGGACACGTCCACCGAGAACGTCGCGACTTCCTGGATACCCGGACCATTGCCCAGGTCAGCAGAAATCGACACACCCGGGAATAGGTTCGGCGTGATGATGCCACCGGAACCGCTGCCGATGGTGCCCGGGAAGAACGTCGCCGGCGTCACATTATCGAGCAGGATGTTCGGTGTGGTGTAACTGAAATTGATCCCCACACCCAGCGACCATGGGAAACCAATCTGATAACCCAACTCCAACGTGCCCGCGAACTCATCACAACCCGTACCAGCGCAGTTGTACTTGGCCCGGCCCGAATGGAACCACTCACGCGTCAACCGGTTGCGATCCAGAGGGAACACCCCGTTGAGGAACGTGTCCCACTGCTGCACCGTCAACGTCCGATCCTGACCATCGACCAGGCTCAGCTCATTGTCCAGACCCGCATGAGATGTTCCCGCCCCCAGGAACAACGACGACACGGCCGCCGCCGCCAACAGGACCCGACCAACCACCCTCATGGTCCCCACCTTCTGCGGATTGATGATGTGTCATATGAAGTTTGCGACGGACGACAGTTCATCTGCAGTGTCCAGGAGAGTCACTAGCACATGTCTAGTTCATGTTCCAGGGTTCGCCGTAGGTGGTGACGCTATCACCGGTCTTGGCGATCAGCCGGGCGAAGGGACGCAGAAGAACACCGCCGGCGGCGCCAGTGACCGTGCCATGGGCATTCGAGACGGCAACAGCACCGGCCGGGCCGGACACGTCCACCGAGAACGTCGCGACTTCCTGGATACCCGGACCATTGCCCAGGTCAGCAGAAATCGACACACCCGGGAATAGGTTCGGCGTGATGATGCCACCGGAACCGCTGCCGATGGTGCCCGGGAAGAACGTCGCCGGCGTCACATCATCGAGCAGGATGTTCGGTGTGGTGTAACTGAAATTGATCCCCACACCCAGCGACCATGGGAAACCAATCTGATAACCCAACTCCAACGTGCCCGCGAACTCATCACAACCCGTACCAGCGCAGTTGTACTTGGCCCGGCCCGAATGGAACCACTCACGCGTCAACCGGTTGCGATCCAGAGGGAACACCCCGTTGAGGAACGTGTCCCACTGCTGCACCGTCAACGTCCGATCCTGACCATCGACCAGGCTCAGCTCATTGTCCAGACCCGCATGGGACGTCCCCGCCCCCGCGCCCAGGAACGGCGACGACACCGCCGCTGCCATCGCCAACAGCACCCGACCAACCACCCTCATGGTCCCCACCTTTCCGAGTTTGATGTGCCGTATGAAGTTCCTTGCACACGGCGACGGCGCCGACAAGACCAGGAGACCCTGGTCTGCCGCCGCCGCCCCGAATTCGTTGCCGGCGCCAAGCATAAGCCCTAGCTGTACTCGGCCATCAGGTTGGTCGCGGTCGGCTGATGGGTGGTAGTCCGTCGAGTGCGCTGTGGCGGCGTTGAGTGTTGTAGAACTCGACCCAAGGTGCAAGGGCTCGGGCGCGGTCTGCGTTGGAGACGAAAACCCGGCGATAGGACCATTCGCATTGCAGCGTCCGGTTGTAGCGTTCGCTGCTCCTATGTTTGTCAAGCCGCGGCGGGTTGGCTGTTCGGGTCAGTGAGTTGTCTTGTGGTCGTGGGAGGTTGGCGTAGATCTCCCGGGCGATGTAGCGCTTGAGGCACCGGATGATCTCTCTTTTGCCGAGTCCTTCGTTGGTACGTCGTTCGACGTAAGCGCGGGTCGGCTCGTGATGGCGTAGTCGCACGATAGTGACGATGTAGAGGGCACTGTTGGCTTGGCGGTCGCCGCTGCGGCAGAGGCGATGGCGGCCGGTGGTTCGTCCGCTGCTGGCGGGCTGTGGGGCCACGCCACAGAGTTTTGCGAAGGCTTTCTCGTTGCGGATCCGTTCGGGGTTGTCCCCAGCGATAACGAGGAACTGACCGGCCAGCTCGACCCCGACGCCGAAGTGTGGTTCCCCCGAGATCGTGGAGGAAGAATCGGCTGAGATCGGTCCAGGGCCTGGATCTGGGATTTCTCATCGACGCTGACCACCACCGCTCCTTTGGGCGGGTCCAGATACAGCCCGACCACCTCACGCAACTTGGCCTCCAACTCCGGGTCGGTGGAGAACTTGAAGGTTTCCACCCGGTGCGGCTGGATGTTCCATTTGCGCCAGATGCGAGCCACGGAGGCGAATGAAATTCCCAACCGGGTGGCCATCAACCGTGCAGACCAGTGCGTGACCCCCAGATGGGCCGGCGGTTTGCCCCTGTCCGCCAATGTTTCCGACAACACCGCGATCTCGTCGATCACCGCCGCACGCCCCGGCCGGGGATCGTCATCGAGTCCTTCGATACCGCAATCCTGGTAGCGGCCACGCCATTCGAGCACCGTGCGCCGCGTGGTGCCCGTCCGGTCGGCGATATCGGTATTGGGCATACCGTCGGCGGCCAGCAGCACGATCCGCGCCCGGGTCGCCAGTCCTGCCTTCACCGTCGAAGCCCGTGTCAACGACTCCAGTCGAGCCCGGTCACCATCACGCAACTGCAATGCTGCGGCCGTATACATCCGCTAATTCTTGCGGCCAACCAAACGTAAATGAATTAACGACACGCAACACTAGCGATGGCCTCCCTGGCCGCCCTGGCCGCCGCCCCAGGCTCCGTGCGCGCCGCCCCAACCGCCGTGGCCGCTGTCGCAATTGCCGTGCGGTGGGATTAACCAGCACTTGTCGTGGTGGCCGGGACTGGGTCGCGTTGGAGCACTGAATGTGGCTGGCGGTGCCGCACCATGGCCTGCCGCTTGCGTGGTTGCCGGAGCGGAGAGGGCTAGTGCGGAGGCGGCCGCTGGTGCGGCGATCGCTACCGCGAAACGATGAACAGCCTTGATAGTCATAGGGATTCCTTGCGTGTGGGCCGCCGTTGAGGTGGCCGTGATGGATGATTGCCGGTACCAGCGGCCCCGGGATTGAGGGCCGTGGGTATCGTCAGTCAGTTCCGCATCACGCAGAAATGCCGCAGTCGCTCACGACCGCCATGCAGAAGCCAGATCGCAGTGCGTGACGGCGGGCCGCGGGTGTTCGGCGACCGCACTGCCCGCAATGCCATTGACAGGACGACCGCAAGCGCCGCCGGCACTCCCCATCCGCGCCCAACGCCTGCAGTAGCCATGATTGCTGAGGCGGCCACTGGCAGTTGACATTCCTGGTGAACATCGACGGTGTGGGCGGCGGCAATCTCGGTAGATAGCCCCTGCGCTGCGGGTATCAGCGACGCACGCGGAACATGCTGGCCCTCGAAATCGTGAGTCGGGGGGCATTGGAGCGCTGGGATCAGCGCGACAGCGAGCGCCAGCAGCACCCACACTGCGCCCGCGGCGAGTCTGCCACGGGCGCAGGCACGGTCACCTGTGAGCGCCATCGCCCTACCTTAACACCGCCACGCACACCCGTAGGGGGTATGCATGTCCGGTGTCGCCCGCCGCGACAGCGCCGGCCATGAAGCGCTGTGCTGGAAGGTTTGCGGGGGTGGGCCGAAACGGCTCGGCGCGTCGCGGCATTGCGTGACGATTTGATCACATACCCGCTAGGGGTATTGGGGCCATGGTAGTTTTGTGGCCGTGAGGATCTGGGGCCGCCGATGCTGTCGCAGTCGGGTGCGGCTGTGGTTGGTGGCGCTGCTGGTCGGCATTACTGTCAGTTTGCCGCTGGCGCACTGCATCGGTGACCGTGGACAGCACCTCCGCGCACCTCAGCATCATCAGGCACCGATCACGATCGCTGGAGCGCCGGCAATCAATGTCGCCGCAATGACGGCGCATCCGCATGTAGGCAGTACCTTGCATGCGGCGTGGTGCTCGGTTTTTGACGTACCTGCGTTGAGTGTCCGAACGGATGGTCCGTTGCGGGTGTTGGTCACCGTGGGTGTGATGCTGGGCGCTGGTGCTCTCGGGGCGCTGTGGTCTGGGCGTGAGTGTCGTGGATCGCCTCGGCGACGCCGCTGCCCGGGGATTCCGCGCTTCGGGCGGGTCCTTCTTACTGATTTGTGTGTGATTCGCTGCTGAGGGTCGGGTTCGGCTGCTGGAGCGATCGTGGTATCGCCGGTGCGGCTCAAGCGCCCGTTACTACCTTTCGGCCGTATCGTTGCGGCCCTCACACAGGGAATTTTTCATGAACAACAGTATTGCTCTGTCTTCTCGTCGTAGTTGCACTCACCTGGGACCGAAGTTCCACGACCCCAACACGTTGGTGGGTAACACCCCGGTGTTGTGGGTGTCGGAACCTTTTGCTACATCTGACACCGGATTTTGGGCCAAGCTGGAGGCGCACAACCCCAACGGTATGAAGGACCGGCCCGCTCTATATATGGTGGAGCAGGCCCGGGACCGTGGGGACCTCAAGCCTGGGGCGATGATCGTCGAATCAACCAGTGGAACGCTGGGGCTGGGGTTGGCGCTGGCTGGGATCATCTACCGGCACCCGGTAACCCTGGTCACTGATCCGGGGATGGAGCCGATCATCGTTCAGATGCTGACCGCCTACGGCGCGCAGGTCGACATCGTGACCGAACCGCACCCGATCGGCGGATGGCAACAAGCTCGCAAGGATCGTGTCGCTGAAATCCTTGCCGTTGAACCGGATTCGTGGTGTCCTGATCAGTACCAGAACCCCGATAATGTCGATGCCTACCGCGGCGTCGCCGAAGAGTTGATCGATCAGCTGGGCACCGTTGACACACTCGTGTGCTCGGTGGGCACCGGTGGGCACTCGGCGGGCGTGGGACGTGTGCTGCGGGAACACAATCCGAATCTGCGGCTGGTGGGGGTCGACACCATCGGTTCTACGATATTCGGGCAGCCCGCCAGCACGCGGCTGATGCGTGGCCTCGGGTCGAGCATCTACCCGGGTAACGTCGATTATCCCGCGTTCGACGAAGCCCATTGGGTCGCGCCGAATGAGGCCGTCTGGGCCGCACGAACCTTGGCCGCTAAATACCATGCCAGCGGTGGGTGGAGTGTGGGGGCGGTCGCATTGGTCGCGGGGTGGGTAGCCCGCACATCTGCTCCTGGTACGCGTGTCGCCGCCGTGTTTCCCGACGGTCCGATGCGCTACCACGGCACCATTTACGACGATGACTACTGCCGCAAACATGATTTGCTCGATCGTCCGCCGGCGCAGGAGCCCGATGTGATCGATGATCCGTCCGCGCGAGTGGTGGATCGATGGACCAGACTGACTCGGGTGATCGATCCGATCGGCCGGCAGGCATGATTCGGACTTTCCGTCAGTTCCGTTCTTTCGACCGGGCCAGCCAGATCCTGATGGTGAATCAATTCACCATCAACGTCGGCTTCTACATGCTGATGCCCTACCTCGCTGGATACCTGGCGGGGCCATTGGGTTTGGCGGCGTGGACGGTGGGTCTGGTCCTGGGGGTCCGGAACTTCTCCCAGCAGGGCATGTTCCTGGTGGGTGGCACCCTGGCCGACCGGTTCGGATACAAGCCGCTGATCGTTGCCGGCTGTTTTCTGCGCACAGCCGGATTCCTGATGCTGGCCTTCGTAGACTCGCTACCTGCGGTGTTGATTGCCTCAGCTGCAACAGGTTTCGCGGGTGCCCTGTTCAACCCCGCGGTGCGCGCCTACCTGGCGGCGGATTCGGGGAATCGCAGGGTGGAAGCCTTCGCCGTCTTCAACGTCTTCTACCAGGCAGGTATCCTGTTCGGACCGATCGTGGGTCTGGCATTGACGGCTTGGGACTTCCGGATCACCTGCGCCGTCGCCGCCGCGGTGTTCGCCGTCCTGACAGTGATCCAACTGACGGCGCTGCCGCCGAGCCGAGCCGAACAGAACCCGGACAAGCAGCCAGTGCTGGCCGACTGGCGGTCGGTGATGTCCAACAAGGCCTTCCTGCTGTTTTCGGGCGCAATGATCGGCTCGTACGTGCTGACCTTCCAGGTGTACCTCGCGCTGCCTTTCCAGGCGTCGCTGCTGACCGCCGACAAGAAATCCGAAACTGCGTTGGTGACAGGCATCTTTGTGGTGTCCGGGCTGGTGGCGATCGCCGGACAGGTGCGACTTACCGACTGGCTATCGGCACGGTTCGGACCAAGTCGCAGTTTGGTGATCGGGATGCTGGTTATCGCGGTTGCCTTCGTACCGCTGGCGCTGCTGCCATCGGCCGGCGCGGCCGGATCGATTCCCGCGACCGTTGCCCTGTTGCTGGCTGCGGCTCTGCTGGCTGTCGGCACCATCGCGACCTTCCCGTTTGAGATGGACACAGTGGTCAGGCTGGCGGGTAACCGTTTGGTAGCCACGCACTACGGGTTGTACAACACGATCGTCGGGGTCGGGATCCTCGCCGGAAACCTGTTGACCGGCTCGGTATTTGGTTACACCCGGCAGCACGGCCAACCTTCCCTGCTGTGGATGTCGCTGACCGCGGTAGGGCTCGTATGTACCGCAGCACTCTACGCATTACACCAAACCGGGCTCCTCGGCCAGGACGAACAGGTCGCATCGGCCACAGACAACGAGTCGTCGACTGATCGCCTTCCGTCACGGCGGTGACTGCCACCAATACACACGAACCGACCGAGCAGCCCGCACCAAAAATTCAGGGCCAGTACACCTCGGCGCGGTTCGAGGAAACCCTATCCCTTGTCTGGGCTTGTGCCGCCAATCGGATCGGTCGGCAACGCCAACGACAACGCTCTCGCCGAAACGACGATCCGGCTGCACAAGAACGAAACCGTCCGCGCCGATTCACCGGCGCGGCCCACTGGACCGTCTGGCGACGTTGAGCTGCTCACCATCAACTCGGTGTTCACTGGCTCCAACACCGACCGACTCATACACCGCCTGGCTGCGTCGAAACATTGAGCACCATTCTTCTTTTGGTAAGGAGGCCGCGAATGGCACACTCCCTTGGCAGAAGCGCTGAGGTACGGCTGGCTGATGGTCGTGCACTGCATTACATGATTGCGGGCACCGATAGCGGCGTTGGGCCTACCGTGGTATTCGAATCAGGTCTAGGCGCTTCGCGCTCGGAGTGGGGTTTGGTGGCACCTCTTGTGGCGCACGAGTTCCCGACGGTGGTCTACGACCGGGCCAATCTCGGTCGCAGCGACCCGGACCGAGCACCCCGCACTTTGGTGCGTTTGGCGGGTGATCTCGAAGAATTACTGGCCCTGCTCGACGCTGGCCCGTACATCCTGGTGGGCCATAGTTACGGGGGGACGATCGCATTGACCACCGCATCGCGTAATCAGGCCCATATAGCTGGGCTAGTGCTCGTCGACCATTCCGATGAGCAGTTGAGCGTGTGCTGCGGGTCGTCGTTGCGACATCTGCGTACGTTGGCGCTGGCGGGTCGTTGGGCCACAGGTGTGCTGCGTCGGTTGCATTTGCTGGCGTGGGCGGTGCGCCGTGTCGCGCCCGGGATGCCCGCTGATGTGGCCCGGGACCTGCTCACCGAAGATCTGACCGTAGGCGCTGAGCTGGCTGCCGATGCCGAGGAGCAGTTTTTCTTGGCCGGGCTCTCGAGCCTGCGCGCGCACCGACTTGAACTGGGCGCAATGCCCGTAACCGTGATCTCGGGCACTAAGGCTAGGCTCGTGGACCGCTCCATCCGCACGGCGTTCCTCGATGCCCACGAGCAATGATCAGAACCTGTGGATGAGCCTCGGCGAGGCGGCGTAGGAAAGGGCGCACCTTCCCGAGGATGATCTGAATGTCGAAGGTCTGATCAAGAGCCGGCGTTGGCGCGCTGGTTCGGGAAGGTACGCCCATGCTCACGGTAGTTCACGATGCGGATTCATCCAACGAGGATGCTGGCTCGTCGCGGTCGTTGCTCGATGAGATTGTCCGCGACGGTGCCCGCCAGATGCTGGCCGCAGCGTTGCGGGCTGAGGTCGCCGCCTACATCGAGGCTCATGCCGGTGAGCTTGATGAGAACGGGCACCGGCTGGTGGTGCGCAATGGCTATCACCGCGAGCGCGAGGTGCTCACCGCGGCGGGCGCGGTGAGTGTGACCGCGCCGCGGGTCAATGACAAACGTGTTGACCCGGACACTGGTGAGCGGCAACGGTTTTCGAGCAATGATCAGAACCTGTGGATGAGCCTCGGTGTGGGGGCGTGAAAGTGGGCGCACCTTCCCGAGGATGATCTGAATATCCGAAGGTCCGATCATGAGCCGGCGTTGGCGCGCTGGTTCGGGAAGGTACGCCCATGCTCACCGTAGTTCACGATGCCGCCGAGGCCAACGAAAGTGCCGGCGGTGCTGGTCGGTCGTTGTTGGACGAGATCGTTCGTGACGGCGCCCGGCAGATGCTGGCCGCGGCGCTGCAGGCCGAGGTTGCGGCCTACGTAGCGCAGTTCGCCGACCAGCTCGATGAGGACGGCCATCGGTTGGTGGTCCGCAACGGCTACCACCAACCGCGTGAGGTGCTGACCGCAGCCGGCGCGGTCGAGGTGAAGGCACCGCGGGTCAACGACCGCCGGGTTGACCCCGATACCGGTGTCCGGCAGCGGTTCTCCTCGGCGATCCTGCCCGCCTGGGCACGCAAGTCCCCGCAGATCAGCGAGGTGCTGCCGCTGCTGTACCTGCATGGGCTGTCCAGCGGCGACTTCGGGCCGGCACTCGAGCAGTTCCTCGGCTCGGGTGCGGGGTTGTCGGCGTCGACGATCACCCGGCTGACCGCGCAGTGGCAGGACGAAGCCGCCACGTTCGGGCGCCGGGATCTGTCCGGCACCGACTACGTCTACCTGTGGGTCGACGGCATCCACCTCAAGGTCCGCCTGGAGCAGACCAAGCTGTGCCTGCTGGTGATGATCGGCGTGCGTGCTGATGGTCGCAAGGAGCTGGTCGCGATCACCGATGGGTATCGGGAGTCCACCGAGTCGTGGGCCGACCTGCTGCGTGACTGCAAACGCCGCGGGATGACCGCGCCGGTGCTGGCCGTCGGCGATGGTGCCCTTGGGTTCTGGAGGGCGGTCCGCGAAGTCTTCCCGGCCACCCGTGAGCAGCGCTGCTGGTTCCACAAGCAGGCCAATGTGCTTGCCGCACTGCCGAAGTCGGCACACCCGTCGGCGTTGGCGGCGCTCAAAGACATCTACAACGCCGAGGATATCGACAAGGCTCAGCTGGCGGTCAAGGCCTTCGAGGTCGACTTCGGTGCCAAGTATCCCAAGGCGGTCGCCAAGATCGTCGACGATCTCGATGTCCTGCTGGAGTTCTACAAGTACCCGGCCGAGCATTGGATCCATTTGAGGACGACAAATCCGATCGAAAGCACTTTCGCCACGGTGCGACTTCGAACCAAGGTCACCAAGGGGCCGGGATCACGCACGGCCGGGATTGCCATGGCCTACAAGCTGATCGACGCCGCACAGGCCCGCTGGCGGGCCGTCAACGCCCCGCACCTGGTCGCCCTGGTCCGCGCCGGCGCGGTCTTCCACAAAGGCAAGCTACTCGAACGACCCACCGACATCACCCCACCAACACCGCCTTCAAACGGTGACGAGAGCACCGGAACGGAGGTCGCCTGAAACACCCCGATCCACAGGTATTGACAATTTCTCACGGTTTTCCTCGGCGATCCTGCCGGCGTGGGTGCGCAAGTCGCCGCAGATGACCGAGGTGTTGCCGTTGCTGTATCTGCATGGCTTGTCGACCAGTGATTTCGGTCCGGCGTTGGAGCAGTTCCTGGGCTCGGGTGCCGGCTTGTCGGCCACGACGATCACCCGACTCACCACGCAGTGGCAGGACGAGGCCAAGGCCTTCGAGGCCCGTGATCTGTCGGGCACCGACTACGTCTACCTGTGGGTCGACGGCATCCATCTCAAGGTGCGCCTGGAGCAGGAGAAGCTCTGTTTGCTGGTGATGATCGGTGTGCGCGCTGACGGCCGCAAGGAGCTGGTCGCGCTCACCGACGGGTACCGGGAGTCGGCCGAGTCGTGGGCTGATCTGTTGCGGTCGTGCCGACGTCGCGGGATGACCGCACCGGTGCTGGCCGTCGGCGATGGGGCCCTGGGGTTCTGGAAGGCCGTGCGTGAGGTGTTCCCGGCCACCGGCGAGCAGCGGTGCTGGTTTCACAAGCAGGCCAATGTTCTTGCCTGCCTGCCAAAGTCGGCTCATCCGGGGGCGATCGCGGCGATGCGGGAGATCTACAACGCCGAGGATATCGACCACGCGCAGGTGGCGATCAAGGCGTTCGAGGTGGACTACGGCGCCAAGTACCCCAAGGCGGTCGCCAAGATCGTCGATGACGCCGATGTGCTGCTGGAGTTCTATAAGTACCCGGCCGAGCACTGGGTCCATCTGCGCACTACCAACCCGATCGAATCAACGTTTGCCACGGTACGTTTGAGGACCAAGGTGACCAAGGGGCCGGGTTCACGCGTCGCCGGAATGGCCATGGCTTACAAGCTGATCGACGCCGCGCAAGCCCGCTGGCGAGCCGTCAACGCACCGCACCTGGTCGCTCTGGTCCGGGCCGGCGCGATCTTCCACAAAGGCAAACTGCTCGAGCGACCCACCGACATCACCCCGTCGGCGGACTCGGCACCGACCGAATCAACTGGAACGGAGGTCGCCTGAAACAAGCCGATCCACAGGTATTGACAATTCCTCATGCCCACCGCCGCGCCGCCGAACGGCTCGGCGCCAGGCTTGTGTTGGCTAAAGAATCTGGGCACCTGGTGGTCTTCACCGAACCACAGCTGGTTGCGGACGAGATCAAGCGGATTGCTGCGCGCAGCATACTCGAATAGGGCTCTGAAAATCCCGGAGGCTCCTGGCCATGGAAACGACGCTACAGGCGTACCGAAGGAACAGTTGAACCGCCCCGGGTTCCGTGAACACCGGTTTATGGGTGTGCAGCCGCGGATTGGGCTGTGTTCGTAGCGTAGTAGATGGCCTCGTATTCGACCGGTGGGATGCGGCCCCAGGCGGTGCATGAGCCGGTCGGTGTTGTACCAATGCACCCAGTCGGCGGTGAGCAGCTCCACGTCGGCCAGGCGGTGCAGGGACCACGCCGGAACGGTGAATCGTCGCGGACGGCTTCGTGCTCGTACAGCCCGATGGTCGTCTCGGCCAACGCGTTGTCGAAAGCATCTCCGACCGCCCCGATCGACGGCACCAGACCTGACGCCGCCAGGGTTTCCCCGAACCGTGACCGCGCTCACTGAAATTCCCCACTGACGCTCATCGAAATTCCCCACCCGTGTGGCTCCGCCGAGAAGGGCGGGCCTCCCTCGATGCTGCTGGTGTCTGACGCCAGTAGCTCCAGTCGAAGGGGGCCCGCTTTCTCATGCTCACATGGGAGGACGACATGGAAGTACACGCCCTACAAAAACGTGGTTGGTCGATCTCTGCGATCGCCCGCCACACCGGTTTCGACCGCAAAACGGTCCGCAAGTACCTGGCCGGTGACGGCCAGCCCGGGGTCCGTGCCCGGCCCGGCCCGGATCCGTTTGAGAGCAATGATCAGAACCTGTGGATGAGCCTCGGCGAGGCGGCGTAGGAAAGGGCGCACCTTCCCGAGGATGATCTGAATGTCGAAGGTCTGATCAAGAGCCGGCGTTGGCGCGCTGGTTCGGGAAGGTACGCCCATGCTCACGGTAGTTCACGATGCGGATTCATCCAACGAGGATGCTGGCTCGTCGCGGTCGTTGCTCGATGAGATTGTCCGCGACGGTGCCCGCCAGATGCTGGCCGCAGCGTTGCGGGCTGAGGTCGCCGCCTACATCGAGGCTCATGCCGGTGAGCTTGATGAGAACGGGCACCGGCTGGTGGTGCGCAATGGCTATCACCGCGAGCGCGAGGTGCTCACCGCGGCGGGCGCGGTGAGTGTGACCGCGCCGCGGGTCAATGACAAACGTGTTGACCCGGACACTGGTGAGCGGCAACGGTTTTCCTCGGCGATCCTGCCGGCGTGGGTGCGCAAGTCGCCGCAGATGACCGAGGTGTTGCCGTTGCTGTATCTGCATGGCTTGTCGACCAGTGATTTCGGTCCGGCGTTGGAGCAGTTCCTGGGCTCGGGTGCCGGCTTGTCGGCCACGACGATCACCCGACTCACCACGCAGTGGCAGGACGAGGCCAAGGCCTTCGAGGCCCGTGATCTGTCGGGCACCGACTACGTCTACCTGTGGGTCGACGGCATCCATCTCAAGGTGCGCCTGGAGCAGGAGAAGCTCTGTTTGCTGGTGATGATCGGTGTGCGCGCTGACGGCCGCAAGGAGCTGGTCGCGCTCACCGACGGGTACCGGGAGTCGGCCGAGTCGTGGGCTGATCTGTTGCGGTCGTGCCGACGTCGCGGGATGACCGCACCGGTGCTGGCCGTCGGCGATGGGGCCCTGGGGTTCTGGAAGGCCGTGCGTGAGGTGTTCCCGGCCACCGGCGAGCAGCGGTGCTGGTTTCACAAGCAGGCCAATGTTCTTGCCTGCCTGCCAAAGTCGGCTCATCCGGGGGCGATCGCGGCGATGCGGGAGATCTACAACGCCGAGGATATCGACCACGCGCAGGTGGCGATCAAGGCGTTCGAGGTGGACTACGGCGCCAAGTACCCCCAAGGCGGTCGCCAAGATCGTCGATGACGCCGATGTGCTGCTGGAGTTCTATAAGTACCCGGCCGAGCACTGGGTCCATCTGCGCACTACCAACCCGATCGAATCAACGTTTGCCACGGTACGTTTGAGGACCAAGGTGACCAAGGGGCCGGGTTCACGCGTCGCCGGAATGGCCATGGCTTACAAGCTGATCGACGCCGCGCAAGCCCGCTGGCGAGCCGTCAACGCACCGCACCTGGTCGCTCTGGTCCGGGCCGGCGCGATCTTCCACAAAGGCAAACTGCTCGAGCGACCCACCGACATCACCCCGTCGGCGGACTCGGCACCGACCGAATCAACTGGAACGGAGGTCGCCTGAAACAAGCCGATCCACAGGTATTGACAATTCCTCCGCATCCGTTTGATCCGTTCGTCGACTACGTCACCGCGAGGTTGACCGAGGACCCGCATTTGTGGGCGCGCACCCTGTACGAGCAATGATCAGAACCTGTGGATGAGCCTCGGCGAGGCGGCGTAGGAAAGGGCGCACCTTCCCGAGGATGATCTGAATGTCGAAGGTCTGATCAAGAGCCGGCGTTGGCGCGCTGGTTCGGGAAGGTACGCCCATGCTCACGGTAGTTCACGATGCGGATTCATCCAACGAGGATGCTGGCTCGTCGCGGTCGTTGCTCGATGAGATTGTCCGCGACGGTGCCCGCCAGATGCTGGCCGCAGCGTTGCGGGCTGAGGTCGCCGCCTACATCGAGGCTCATGCCGGTGAGCTTGATGAGAACGGGCACCGGCTGGTGGTGCGCAATGGCTATCACCGCGAGCGCGAGGTGCTCACCGCGGCGGGCGCGGTGAGTGTGACCGCGCCGCGGGTCAATGACAAACGTGTTGACCCGGACACTGGTGAGCGGCAACGGTTTTCCTCGGCGATCCTGCCGGGCGTGGGTGCGCAAGTCGCCGCAGATGACCGAGGTGTTGCCGTTGCTGTATCTGCATGGCTTGTCGACCAGTGATTTCGGTCCGGCGTTGGAGCAGTTCCTGGGCTCGGGTGCCGGCTTGTCGGCCACGACGATCACCCGACTCACCACGCAGTGGCAGGACGAGGCCAAGGCCTTCGAGGCCCGTGATCTGTCGGGCACCGACTACGTCTACCTGTGGGTCGACGGCATCCATCTCAAGGTGCGCCTGGAGCAGGAGAAGCTCTGTTTGCTGGTGATGATCGGTGTGCGCGCTGACGGCCGCAAGGGAGCTGGTCGCGCTCACCGACGGGTACCGGGAGTCGGCCGAGTCGTGGGCTGATCTGTTGCGGTCGTGCCGACGTCGCGGGATGACCGCACCGGTGCTGGCCGTCGGCGATGGGGCCCTGGGGTTCTGGAAGGCCGTGCGTGAGGTGTTCCCGGCCACCGGCGAGCAGCGGTGCTGGTTTCACAAGCAGGCCAATGTTCTTGCCTGCCTGCCAAAGTCGGCTCATCCGGGGGCGATCGCGGCGATGCGGGAGATCTACAACGCCGAGGATATCGACCACGCGCAGGTGGCGATCAAGGCGTTCGAGGTGGACTACGGCGCCAAGTACCCCAAGGCGGTCGCCAAGATCGTCGATGACGCCGATGTGCTGCTGGAGTTCTATAAGTACCCGGCCGAGCACTGGGTCCATCTGCGCACTACCAACCCGATCGAATCAACGTTTGCCACGGTACGTTTGAGGACCAAGGTGACCAAGGGGCCGGGTTCACGCGTCGCCGGAATGGCCATGGCTTACAAGCTGATCGACGCCGCGCAAGCCCGCTGGCGAGCCGTCAACGCACCGCACCTGGTCGCTCTGGTCCGGGCCGGCGCGATCTTCCACAAAGGCAAACTGCTCGAGCGACCCACCGACATCACCCCGTCGGCGGACTCGGCACCGACCGAATCAACTGGAACGGAGGTCGCCTGAAACAAGCCGATCCACAGGTATTGACAATTCCTCCACCCCTGTACGACGAACTCGAGAGTCTGGGTTTCGGTTTGTCGTATCAGAGCCTGACCCGCAACATTCGCACCCGCAATCTGCGCCCGGACTGCCAAGCCTGCCGCGCCGCCACCGACCGGCCCAACACCATCATCGCTCATCCACCGGGTGAGGAAACCCAGTGGGACTGGCTGGAATTGCCCGATCCACCCGCATCCTGGGGGTGGGGCAAGAAAGCCTTCCTGCTGGTCGGCTCGCTGGCCCATTCCGGCAAGTGGCGCGCGGTGCTGTCACCGTCGATGGATCAACCCCATCTGGTGGCCGCCATCGACCGCATCGTGCGGGGTCTGGGCGGGCTGACCCGCATCTGGCGGTTCGACCGGATGGCCACCGTCTGCGATCCAGGCTCAGGCCGGGTGACCGCCTCGTTCGCCGGGGTCGCCAAGCACTACGGGGTCTCGGTGGCGATCTGTCCACCACGGCGTGGGAATCGCAAGGGTGTGGTGGAGAAGGTCAATCACACTGCCGCACAACGGTGGTGGCGCACCCTGGCTGACGACATGACCGTCGAGGCGGCACAGGCCAGTGTGGATCGCTTCGCCAATGTTCGTGGTGACACCCGGATCCGGGCCACCGCCGACGGGTGGTCGTCGGTGGCCGTGGTCGCCAAGGCCGAACCCCTCTCGCCGGTGCCGGCGACGCCGTATCCGGTGATCGTGTCAGAAACCCGAACCGCCTCAAGGCAGGCGTTGGTGTCCTACCGCGGCAACCGGTACTCGGTGCCCCCGGAGCTGGCCGCCGCGCAGGTGAGCGTCAGCCATCCGGTTGGTGGTGAGTTCTGCGATATCGCCACCACGACCGGCATCGTGGTGGCGCGGCACCGCATGGCCGCCGATGGGTTGGGGGTGATGGTTCGTGACAGCGGGCACGTCATCGCTCTGGATACCGCCGCGATGGCCACCGCCAACACCGGGCGTCCGCACCGCCGCAAGGAACGCATCCCACCCGGGCCGGCCGCCAATGCCGCTGCCGCGCAACTGGTTCAGTCCCGCGATGCTACGACCTGCATGGTCGAATCCACCACTGCATCAACCGATTCCACTGTCATCGACTTGTCCGTCTACGAGCGGGCCGCCCAGAAAAGGACCCTGCAATGACCCCCACCACACGTACCTCGAAAACCACCATCCGCACCACTGAACCGCCCCAGGTTTTCCGCCGCTGCTATACGGGTTGACGCTCTCGGTCGAGGGCGCTGTAGTGGGCGTGCTCGTACTCGGTTGGGCTGACCATGCCGAGACTGGAGTGCAGCCTTCGGTTGTTGTACCACTCGACCCAGGCTGCTGTCGCGTACTCGACGTCGGCGATGGTCCTAAACGGCCCCGGGTGGAACACTGTGGTTCGGATGCATTCGGTCTTGTACAAGCCGTTGATCGTTTCCATCAGAGCGTTGTCGTAGGCATCCCCCGACGCTGCCAATGGAAGGTGAAATCCCTTCCAGTTCAAGGTGTTCGGTGAAACGGACCGACGTGTATTGGCTTCCGGCGTCGCTGTGGTGGATGAGCTCGCCGGCTGCGGTGGGATGACCTTCGTGACGGCGCTGCCACACGGCCATCCGCAACGGGACCATCACCAGATCGGTGGTCTTGGTGGTGGCCGCGTGCCAGGCCACGATCCGCTGAGCGAACACGTCGACGATGAAGGCCACGTAGACAAAGCCCGCCCAGGACCGCACGTAAGTGAAGTCGGTGACCCATACCCGGTTCGGGACGCTCGCATGGAAGTTGCGGTTGAGCAGATCCGGGGGCGCGGCGCCCGTCGGTGTCCGGGATCGTGGTGCGCACCTTCTTTGACCGCCGTATGCCCTGCAGACCCAACGTGCACATCGCCCGGTGCACCGAGCCCGCCGAGGCCTCTGGCAGCGCGGCACGGCGGATCAGGGCCGTCATCTTGCGCCGCCCGTAGAGCCCCCTCGGGGGGGCCAGAACGCGCTTGCCGGCGGCGTTGGTGGTCCACGCCAGGCCACGCACAGCGTCGATGACCTGGGCGTCGGTGATGGTGCGGGCCGCTACCGTCCGGCCTGGTTGTTTCCAGGACCGGTAGGTGCGCGCGGCGATCTGACAGCCTTGCTCACACAAGACTCGGCAGATCGACTCGACCGCGTGCCCAGCGGCGCGTTGATCGTCGATGAACGCGAAGATCACCGGTTGCGGGGGTCGGTGAAAGTCGGCCCGGGACGCGGTGACAACCGTTGGGGCTGTTCCGTTTTCCCGGGCCGCTTCCCGAACCCGGCGTGCACCTTTCAATGCACCGGGCTCTCCACAAGACCCGGTCAGGCTGCTGTGGTGTCCTCCTCGTCGGTCGGCCAGGGCGAGGGAATGACCGCACCGCGGTAGCGGTGTTGAGCGTCTCTGGGCGTGACGACCATGAGGCTTGGAGTCGTCGTTGATTCTGCCGATGCGGGGACGGGCTTTGGGGTGGGTTTGATCTTGGTGGTCTGCACCGTCAGTGTGACGAGGAACTGATGGGTGCACGGCGCCACCGCTGAATTCTTGGCAGATCTCTCCGGCGGCGCCGTGCGTAGTGCGAAAGGCACTGATGGTCACGGTAGAGGTCGATTCTGCGCGCGTCGAGTCACGGTTGGCCGCTGGGGAGTTGCGGTGTCCGTCGTGTGTGGGCGGGGTTCTGGCCGGGTGGGGCTATGCCCGTTCTCGTCGGGTGGTCGGGACGGCCGGGTCGGTGCGGCCGCGGCGGTCTCGATGCCGTACGTGTGCGGTGACTCATGTGTTGTTGCCGGTGACGTTGTTGCTGCGTAGGGCTTATGCCGCGGAGGTGATCTGGGAGGCGTTGGCTGCCAAGGCTGCCGGTGTGGGGCACCGCGGGATCGCGGCAAAACTCGGTGTCCCGGCGTGCACGGTGCGGGGGTGGCTGCGGGTCATCGCGGCTCGGGCCGAGGCGGTGCGGCACTGGTTCGTGACGATCGCGCTCACTGCGGGGGTGGATGTGTCGATCCCGAAGTCGACCGGCTCAGGGTGCGGGGATGTGTTGGCCGCGATCAGCACGGCGACCGAGGCGATCACTACACGGTTCGGGCCGGGGATGCTGCTCGGCGCGGTGACGGCTGCTGCGGTGGCTGTGGCTGGTAGCGGTGCTCGGCTGCTCTGTCGGGGGTGGCCACCGGCGTCGGTGGCGTGGTGATGCAACACCAGCTGCCTCTGCCGCGCGCGGTGGGAATGGTTCATCGTCGCGGGGATGGCTGCCCGGCAACGGGTTTGGGCGGCATCACTTGTTGAGGAGATGTTGGATTGACAAGCGAAGAGGCCAAGCGACGTGAACGTGCCCAGGCAGTGGGGTTGTTCCGGTATCAGTTGATCTGCCCGGCGCTCGATCCCGGACTATCGACCAAGGCTCGGGGTCGGCTGGTCCGCCAGATCGCCGCGCGGGAGCACACCGATCCGTTCGGGGCCCGGGTGCGCTACTCGCGTGACACTCTGGACCGTTGGATTCGCCGCTACCGGGCCGGCGGATTCGATGAGTTGATTCCCTCGCCCCGGTCGGTGGCCCCGCGTACCGATGCCGCGACCCTGGAGTTGGCGGCTGCACTCAAGCGGGAGAACCCGTCCCGCACCGCCGCCCAAGTCGCGCGGATCCTGCGGATCAGCGCGGGTTGGGCGCCCTCGGAATCGACGCTGCTACGCCATTTCCGCCGCTGCGAGCTGATCGGCCCGAACCTCGATGAACAGCCGGCGGTGTTCGGCCGGTTCGAAGCCGAAAACCCCAATGACCGCTGGACCGGGGACGCCCTGCACGGCCCCCGTATCGGCGGGCGCAAGACGTATCTGTTCGCTTTCATCGACGATCATTCCCGACTGCTGTGTGGGTATCGGTTCGGGTTCGCCGAAGACGCTGTGCGGCTCGGCGCTGCACTCGAGCCGGCGCTGGCCAGCCGCGGAGTCCCGGGCAGTGTCTATGTCGACAACGGCTCGGCGTTCGTGGATACCTGGCTGCTGCGGGCGTGCGCGAAACTGGGGATTCGGCTGGTGCATTCCACCCCGCACCGGCCCCAAGGACGGGGCAAGATCGAGCGGTTCTTCCGCACCGTGCGTGAGCAGTTCCTCGTCGAAATCACCGACAGTAGCGCCGAGGACCTGGCCGCGGCCGGCCTCGAGGCCCGCACCGCGCTCATCGAGCTCAACCGGTTGCTGACCGCGTGGGTAGAAACCGAGTACCACCAGCGGATTCATACCGAGACCGGGCAGTCCCCAGCCGATCGCTGGCAGCAGGGATGGTCCCGGCTGGGACGGACCCCGGCGATGCCGACCGCAGCTGATCTGACCGAGGCGTTTCTGTGGTCGGAATACCGGGTGGTGACCAAGACCGCGACAGTGTCGTTGCACGGCAACACCTTCCAGGTCGATCAAGGGTTGGTGGGACGCAAAGTGGAGTTGGTGTTCTCCCCGTTTGACCTAGAAACCGTCGAAGTGCGCTACCACGACACCAGTTACGGCAAAGCCCTGCCCCACAACATCACTCGACACGTCCATCCCAAGGCCCGGCCCGAAACTCCCGAGAATGCTGCGCCGCCGGCGACAGGGATCGACTATCTGCAGTTGACCGCGGCTATTCATCATGAGCAGATCCGCGCCGATCGGCGCATCGGCTACGACGCTCTCTTCGGCGCCCACACCCCCAAAGCCTGCGAACTACCGAGCATCACCGGCATCGACGACCAGGACGAGGCATCAGCATGAGTATCGAACGGCTGCAATCCTATTACGGCTTCACCCGGATGCCGTTCGGGCGGGGTTTGGCCCCGGCGATGCTGCACCGCCACCCCGGCCACGCCGAAGCCGTCGCCCGGATCTCCTGGTGTGTGGATCAGCACGCTATCGGAGTCATCACCGGAGAAGTCGGCGCCGGCAAGACTGTGGCGATCCGCGCCGCGACCGCCGCCCTGGATCCGGCGCGCCACGTCATCATCTACCTACCCAACCCCTCAGTCGGAGTACGCGGCATGCTGCACCACATCGTCACAGCACTGGGGCGGGTGCCCAGTTTCTACACCGCTACCCTGGCCCCGCAAGCCGCCGACGCGCTGGCCGCCGAGCACGCCGAACGCGGCCGAACCCCGGTCGTGGTCATCGATGAAGCTCACCTGCTCGACAACGCGCAAATGGAAGCCATCCGCATGCTCACCAACCACGACATGGACAGCGGGTCACCGTTCGCCGCGTTGCTGGTCGGACAACCCACCCTGCGTCAACGACTACGCCTGGGCGTGCTGGCCGCACTCGATCAACGCATCGCCGTGCGCTATGCCCTGGCCGGGATGACACCTGCCGATACCGCCGACTACATCGGCCATCACGCCAAGGTCGCCGGCCGCACCGACCCGCTGTTCTCCGACGACGCGATCACCGTGATCCACAACGCCGCACGCGGATACCCACGCGCAGTCAACAACCTCGCCCTACACGCCCTGACCGCCGCCTTCGCCGCCAAGACAGCGATCGTCGACGAGAAATCAGCTCGCATCGCCGTCACCGAAACCGGCCACGACTGAATCACTAACCACGCGACGTCACCGACCCGACGACGCCGTCACCGATCCGACCAAGGCCCTGCCCGCTCACGCGGGCAGGGCCTTCATCACTTCGACATCACCGGCAACGAGAATGACGCCATCCTTTGCACCCTCAGCGACGAGCAACAAGCGGTAGCGGGTCGTGCCGATCTTCTCCAGATCGATCAGCACACGGTCCTCGGTGGCTGGCCACCAGCCGCCGCCGCAATATTGGCGGCGCAGGTCTTTCCAGGTCGACTTGCGGTGTTTTCGTCGGAGCCAGCGCCACACCGTCTGCCACGTGTAGTGACTGAGGTAGGAGAAGGTCGCCGAGGACACCCCGGCCCGGAAATAGCCCGCCCATCCCTGCAGCGTCGCGTTGATGCGGCGCAGCAGGTCATCGAGCGGCTGGTTGAGTTCAACTGTTCGGCGCAGCGTCTTGATCTTCCGTTTGACCGCCAACACGGCCTTCGTGGACGGATGAACATAGACGTAGCTGCAGCTGGTGCCCCGCTTGCGGCGACGCTGGATGCGCCACCCGAGGAAGTCCAGCCCCTCGTCGATATGGGTGATCAGGGTCTTGTCCGGTGCCAGACGCAACCCCCATCGTCGCCAACACGGCGGCGATGTCCTCCTGTAGTGCTTCGGCGTGGGCTCTGGTGCCCCGCACCATCAGACACCAGTCGTCGGCATAGCGGACCAGCCGAAAGTTCGGCTGCCCGTGACGAAGTCGTCGAGCGCGCTCAACCGAGCCGGTAGCCGGACCACCCGGCAACCCGGCAATGTGTTCATCGAGCACCGACAACGCCACATTGGCCAACAGCGGCGAAAGAATCCCACCCTGCGGAGTTCCGGCGGTGCTGTCCGCCAGCAGGCCGTCCTCGGTGAGGATGCCCGCCTTGAGGAACGCCTTCACCAACCCCAAGACACGGTTGTCACCGACGCGTCGACGCACCCGCCCCCATCAGAGCGGTGTGGTCGATCTCATCGAAACAGGCCTTGATGTCTCCCTCAACAACCCAGTCATAACACCGGGGGACGTGTTGCGAGATAACGCACTTCGGCCACCGCATCATGAGCGCGGCGCTTCGGACGGAAACCGTAGGAACACGGCAGGAAATCCGCCTCAAAGATCGGCTCCAACACCAACTTCAACGATGCCTGGACCACCCGATCGGCCACGGTGGGAATCCCCAAGCGGCGCAACGCACCACCGGTCTTGGGGATCATCCGCTCGCGCACCGGCAACGGGCGGAAACTGCGGTCCTTCAACTGCGACCGCAGTTCATCGAGGAACACCTCGATGCCCTGCCCGGCAGTGATGGACGACGCGGTGCGCCGATCCACCCCGGCCGTGGCGGCACCCTTATTCCCGCTGACCCGATCCCACGCCACCAACACGAACGCGGGATCGGCGACGAGGTTGAACAGATCGTCGAACCGGCGATCAAGATCATCGCGTGCCCAACGGTGCAGCTTGGTCTGGATCTTCAGTACCCGTTGCCGCGCCAGCATCAGCGCCAACTCCAGCTCGTCGGTATTCACCGGCGACATAACTTCCTCTCCTGACCTTCCAGTTTCCGCACTGCATGTCTTGCTGGCCCCCTTCGCCCTGTGACCGCCTTTCTCGGTCTCCACGACGGGCACGTCACCGCCCGCGACTACTACGAGGCCTCCGCCCCACCCTGAAATGCGGTTCCTTGACTCCGAACCCGAGTCGTCACACCCGCCCCGACTGGCTGCCGGAAACGAAATGAGCGGTCCCGCAGGGTGGTTCCCACGTTCACCAGGTCATCGATTGGTCAGGGAGGCGCCCAGCTCTACTCCGGCAGCATCGCCACGGCTACGCCGCAGGCCTTCACCGTGGCCTCCCCACCGCTGGAACTAAACGGCTTCGGAGTCAAACCCCACCCGCTCGGGTTCGTGCACTGCACACCGGCCCATATCCACCAGATTGGAGCCGGCTTCGCGGTTACGGAGCGTCTGACACTGGTTCGCTTACGCTGCACCTTCTGACCTTGCTCGACAAGCCCGCACCGTCTGGCAGTGCCGGCACGGCTTGCCTTCTCGGGACCGCTTGCCACCGATCACCGTCGTTCCCGGCGATCGGCTGCCCCGATGCTTCCTCAGGCCGCTGCGACGACCCGAAGGAGACGGTCTCTCACCGCCTCTCGATATACCCAGCGCCTCGTGGCGCACAGCTCCCCCGCGAAGAAAGTTGTCGCCGCTTTCAGAATCGCGACATCCTCACGTAGCCTTCGGTTTTCAGCCCTCAGCCGCTTGATTTCCTCGTTCTCCTCCGTGGTGACACCGGGTCGTTGACCATCATCGATCTGGGCCTGCACCACCCAGCGCCGCACCGATTCCTTACCCACCCCAAGCTGACGGGCCACCGCTTCCGAAGCGGCGGTCGACGACGAGTACTCCTGCTGATGCTCGGTCACCAGCCGCACCGCCCGCTCACGCAAGGCAGGATCGATTTTCTTCGGCATGCTGTCATCCTTCCGGACTCAAACAGCAGCGGCATCAAACCTGGGGCGGTTCAGTCCCACCCCGTCAGGGGTCAACCCCAGGTGTGCACGAAAGTCGGGGCGATTCAGTTCATGTTCCAGGGTTCGCCGTAGGTGGTGACGCTATCACCGGTCTTGGCGATCAGCCGGGCGAAGGGACGCAGAAGAACACCGCCGGCGGCGCCAGTGACCGTGCCATGGGCATTCGAGACGGCAACAGCACCGGCCGGGCCGGACACGTCCACCGAGAACGTCGCGACTTCCTGGATACCCGGACCATTGCCCAGGTCAGCAGAAATCGACACACCCGGGAATAGGTTCGGCGTGATGATGCCACCGGAACCGCTGCCGATGGTGCCCGGGAAGAACGTCGCCGGCGTCACATCATCGAGCAGGATGTTCGGTGTGGTGTAACTGAAATTGATCCCCACACCCAGCGACCATGGGAAACCAATCTGATAACCCAACTCCAACGTGCCCGCGAACCCGTCACAACCCGTACCAGCGCAGTTGTACTTGGCCCGGCCCGAATGGAACCACTCACGCGTCAACCGGTTGCGATCCAGAGGGAACACCCCGTTGAGGAACGTGTCCCACTGCTGCACCGTCAACGTCCGATCCTGACCATCGACCAGGCTCAGCTCATTGTCCAGACCCGCATGGGACGTCCCTGCCCCCGCGCCCAGGAACGGCGACGACACCGCTGTGGTTCCCCCGAGATCGTGGAGGGTTCCTTATGCCGCTTCCGGCGTGATGTTGGATTCCCTGATCTCGTAGTTGACCGGCGATAGCCCGTCAGCGGCGCTGTGCCGACGCTGGTGATTGTAGAAGGTGTAACACCAATCGATCACCACAGCCTGCGCGTGAACGGTATCACGGAACTTATTGCGGGATAACACTTCCCATTCCAATGAAGAGAAGAACGCTTCCGCGGCGGCGTTATCGAAACACGACCCCACACGGCCCATCGACTGCCGAATACCCAAGGTCCGGCACAACGTGGTGAACACCTTCGCGGTATAAGTGCTGCCGCGATCGGTGTGAAATATGACCCGTTCGGACTCCTCGTCGCGCCAGATCGCTTGGCGGCCACCGCGGGCGACTACGGCCATGTTGATCGCCGCGCACGCCAACTCGGCATCCGGGTGCAGTCCCATCGCCGCCCCCAACAACCGCCGACTGTAGAGGTCGATCACCGTCGCCAGATACAGCTTCTGCCCGCACTCGGTGGGAATCTCGGTCATATCGCCCACCCATTTACAGTTCGGCGCGGCCGCAGTGAAGTCCCGTTTAACCAGGTCAGGGACCTTCGGCGCCGTCTTGTCCTGCTTGGTCAGCCCACCCCGGCGGCGGATCTTGCGGGCCACCAAACCTTGGCGGCGCATCGAATCGGCCACCGTGTTCTCCGATACCTGCCAGCCCAGATCCCGCAGGTCAGCGACCAGCCGCGGCGAACCGTGCAACCCCTTGGCCGCCGTGAACGCCTCAGCGACTGCGGCATCGAGTGCCACGCGGCGCCGATCGGTGTCGGTGTGCACCCCATCATGGTTGCCGGCGCGGCCGAGCCACTTGTAGAACCACGACACACCAACACCCAACAGCGCGCACGTGATCGTATGGGGCACACGGTATTTGGTCCTCTGGTCGGCGATGAAGCGTGCCACGCTCACTTCGTCGCCTCCTTCACCCACAGGACCACCGATCGCTTGAGGACATCACGCTCCATCCTCAGCTCCGCCACCTCGGCGCGCAGCCGCTTAAGTTCGGCCACATCGTCCTTGGACATCTCACCGCGGCCCTCCCGCGCTTCCCGCGCCCGGGTCACCCAGTTGCCCAGGGTGCCCTCGTTCACCCCCAGATCCCGAGCCACCGCCGCGATCGACTTACCCGTCTCCTCGACGATCCGGACCGCTCCCTCACGGAACTCCCGGTCGTACTTCTTCCGCTTCTCTGACATCGCTACTCCTTATAGCTGATGCCTCCACGGTCTCGGGGGAAGGTCACCGCCGCTGCCATCGCCAACAGCACCCGACCAACCACCCTCATGCTCTCCCCAACCTAGCCGGTGGCGCTAATACGCCATCCGTGCAACGGTCGCAAGATGTCCATATGTGTCCGATGGGCGAATTCGCATGTTGCTCTTGCCAATTCCACATCATTGAACACGAAATTCATGGACGGTTCGCGAGCTGGTGGCGGTGGAGCGGGTCAGGAACGTGCGGCCGGGGGTGGCGTCCCGGAAGGCGACCGGGTGGTGGTGGCCTGGGTGAATGCCAGCTTCCATGGAACCTCCGTCAACTAAGTGAAAATTGTTTTCATTAATGGCTGCCGACGATACCCGACACCCAAGGGCTTGTCGAAAATCGTTTCCAATAGGCGGCGCCTCAATGACCTCACGTGGCATGCCGTCCGCCGGTAACGTTTCCACCGTGCCGGAAGCGGCGACGGATGAACTGGCCTCGCTGGGGTTCTTCTCCAGTTGATCCGCCCCTGAACTACCCCAGGTTTTGTTCCGATCCGTATTGGAGGATTGGAATCATGCCGAAGCAGTATCCGCCGGAAATCCGGCACAAAGCGGTCCGCTTGGTGGCGGCGGTCATGGAGGAAGACTCGGTGCTGACCGAGTACGAGGCGATCCGCCGGGTCGCGGCCAAGATGCATGTGGCCGAGGAAACCGTGCGCCGGTGGTTGCGCAAGGCTCAGGTCGACGCTGGCGAGCGTACGGGCACCACCAGCGCCGAGCACGCGGAGATCCGTCGGCTCAAGCGTGAGCTCGCCGAGGCCCGCCGGGCCAACGAGATCCTCAAAGCCGCGTCGGCGTTTTTTGCCGCAGAGCTCGACCGCCCCACGACGAAATGATCGCGTTCATCGACACCTATCGCGGCCAGTTCGGGGTCGAGCTCATCTGCCGCACCCTGGGTGCCACACTCGTGGGCTGGATCACCTCACGTGGCTACCGTGCCGCCAAATCCCGTGGGGCGTCGGCACGTTCGATCAGCGACGCGCAACTGGTCGACACCATCAGGACCCTACACAAGCAGAATTTCTCGGTGTATGGGGTGAAGAAAATGCATGCTGTCGCTTGCCAAGGTGATGGGACCACCTGATTGCCAGGGGGATGGGACCACCGTGGCGCGTTATTGAGGATGCTCGTTGGCCTGGTCTGGGTCAAGCTGGCCGGGCGGGTGCGTTGGCGGTAGGACGGTCCTTCGATGACCAGGGTGTGGGCGGTGGCGGTGAGGCGGTCGATCGCTGATTGAGCCAGCAGGGTGTCGGCGGTCATGGTCAGCCATTCGGCGGGTTCTCGGTTCGAGGTCACGATGGTGGTCTTGGCGCGGTGGCGTTCGACGATGATTTCGTAGAAGTCGCTGGTCTCGGTGGCGCCGAGCGGGCGCAGGGCGAAGTCGTCGATGATGAGGACGTCGATGGCGGTCAGGCGGCGGATTTCGGTGTCGACGGTGTTGTCGAGGCGGGCGGCGCGCAGCCGGGTGAACAGTTTGTCCGATCGGGCGAACAGTACGGTGTGGCGTCGTCGAATTGCCATGTGCCCCAATGCTGTTGCCAGGTGTGTTTTGCCGACGCCGACGGGGCCGAGGATAATCGCGGATTGGCCTGCGTCAAGGAATCGCAGGGAGGTCAGGTCCCCGAGCAGGGTGCGGTCATAGCGCAAGTCCTCTTGTGTGGTCTAGGTGTCGAACCGCATGCTCGGGTCGAGTCCGGCCTTGGCGGATCGTAGTGCCGCGGAACGGGATTCGCGTCGGGTGACCTCGTCGGCGAGCAGTGTTTCGAGGAACCCGATGTGGCTGAGCTTGTGTTGACGGGCCAGGGCGGCGCGGTCGGGCAGTGTGTCGGCCAGGGCACCGAGTTTGAGGGTCTTCAGTAGCCGGAGCAGGTCGGTGCCGACCGGGTCTGCGGCGCTGCGGGGGGTGCTGGTCATGTCAGTTCTCCTCGGCGGGGGTGTTGGGGACAATGGTCAAAGTGTTTGTGGTGGTGGTGAATTCGGCTGGATCGCGGGCGAATCGGGTGGCGCCCTGCCCGACGGCTTGTGGTAGTGCCGGGGCGGTGTTCTCGGTGGCCCGCTCCAGCATGGAAGCGATCTTGTTGACCGAGACGACATCGAGCTCCAGTGACAGCGCGCACGCCGCCTCGACCCGGTCGGCGCCGTAGCGGCGCACCAAGCCCTGCAGCCGGTAGACGGTGCGCATCCGGGTCCATGGCAGCGGGTCATCCAGGATGCGTTCGGCGTAGATCCCGATGTTCGGACCGGCCGCGGCGCAGGTGGCGATCAGCGCGGACAAGTCCCGCAGTGCGTACCCGGCCTTGCGCTCGGGCAGATCGTCGCGGTCGGTGCTGCGCCCCCCTGGGCGTTGGCGGGGATGGATTTCACCAGTGTGCCGCGGTGGTAGAACTTGACCAGCTCACTGTCGGCACGCACATCCAGCGTGGTGCCGATCCACTGCTCGGGCAGCGAGTACAACGCTTTGCCGACCTCGGCGTGAAAATCCTTGTGCACCTTCACCTGTTTGAACACCGGTACGTCGTAGGCTCCCGGCGCCGGCAGCAGCACCGGGGCTTCCTCGGCGGTGAACACCTCCAGTGGGCGCGCGCAGGTGGTGCCGTGGATACGGCTACCAGCGGTCCGTGCGCACCACGTCGCCGCGGCCTGCTGCGCCGCATCGAGACTGGTGAAAGTCTCACCGTCCCAAAAGTTTCGGCGCACATGCTGCACCACGCGTTCCACCCGGGGTTTGTCTTTCGGGGACCGCACCCGCGCCGGGTCGGTGAGGAACCCGGCATGGGCGGCGTAGTCGAGCCACCCCTGGGTGAATCGCGGATTGAGCGCGTCCGCGGCGGCGATCACCGGTTTCAAGTTGTCGGGGATCAGCACCGCGAACACACCCCCGAAAAACGCCCACGCCGCCTGGGCGCCGGCGATCACCGCGGCCAGGGTCTGCGAATAGGACAGCCACACGAACATGTGACGGGAGTACACGGCGGTGAAGATCAACGCATGCACCCGCCGGCGCCGTCCATCGGTGGCGTCGGTGAGCATCCCGAGATAGCCGAAATCGATCTGGCACTCGATCCCCGGGTCACCGTCAGCGACCCGCACGGTGGTGTCTTTGCGGCCGAAACCGCAACGCTCACTGGCGAATCGGTGCAATGTGCGATACGGCACCACACAGCCCTGCCGGGCTAACAGGGTATGGATCTTGGTGACCGTCAACGGCCGCTGCTCACCCTTACCGGCCACCCACGCGCGGATCTGCTCCTCGAACGCGACGAGTTGCTCCCACGCCGCACCATGGCCGTTCAGACGGGCCGGACGCACCGCTTCGGCGACCGCCCCGACCAACCCGTCATCGATGGCGCTCACGTCGTCACTGCGGCGTAACCCGGCCGCCTGGGCGGCCTCGACGTAGCGGCGCACCGTTTTTCGGTCCACGCCGCAATGAGCGGCGATGGTGCGGTATCCAGGTGCGGGCAGCCCCGCCACCCCCAGCCACACCCGAAGTACTTCCCTGATCTCGTTCACACTGACCTCCCGAAAAGCCATGCCGCCGACCTCCGTGACTTGCGCTGTCACGGCGATCGAACGAACAAATGAAGGGACCACCGACGCGGCGCGCCGGTGGTCCCATAACCGGCAATCCAGGTGGTCCCATCACCCTGGCAAAAATCAGATCAGAGTGGTCCCAAGCTCATGGCAGGCGACACATGCTCTGATGCGGCGGGAAGGCTACGCCGTCGGCCGTGAACAGACCCGCCGGCTGATGCGCCTGGCCGGGGTACGCGGAGTGCACCGCGGGCGGCGGGTGTTCACCACCCACGTCGATCCTGATCTGACCAAACCGAAGGACCTGGTGAAGCGCAATTTCTTTGCCACCCAACCGAATCAGCTGCGGGTGGTCGACATCACCTAATGGGAGAGTCGGATTTCGTTCCGACACGCAGGAGGCGAACCGGCAGGGGTCACTGAGATTTCACCGATCCGGGCGCAGTCTGGCCGGTGAGCTGCCGGCAGGTGATCACTGCATGTGATGACACGGACGCGTCAGAGATCTCTTATGTAGACGGTGACCCTGCCGGTCCGCCACGAGGTACGTGATCGGCTAGTGAGATGCCGCGCCATCGAGCGCTGTCCATTAGGTCGCCGCACCAGCCTCGAGCTCAACGAAGGAGAACACGCGGCAACTGGAACGGAGACAACTACATGACGCTGACCTGCGGGGTCGACTGGGCCGAGGTGGTGCTTGGCCAACGGCCAGATGTGGGACGACATCGCTGCCTGGCCACACCGAGAGCAGGAAAATCCGGCCGCTGCTTGACAACTCACTCGCGTGGGATGTCTACGTCCGATTGGCCGGCGGGGCGTTCGTGGACACCGCGTTCGCCATCGACGCCTACGCCGGGCGGATCGTGGGCTGAGAATGCGCCACCGGCAACACCGACATATTGGTGCGGACCACCATCACCCAGGCCGCAGCACTGCGGGTTGTTCGAGTGCTTCCTTCCAGTTGGTGACCACCTGCCCTTCCACGAGGCGTCCAGGGGCTGTGCGGCCCTGTTTCTGGCCGCGTTCCTTGGCCCGCTCGGCGGCGCGTTTGTCTTCGATGTTGCAGATCGCCAGCCACAGCAATTTGACCACTGCGGCGTCGTTGGGGAACTGGCCGCGGTGCTTGATGATCTTGCGCAACTGATATTCAACGACTCGATTGAGTTGGTCGTGTAGATCACCCGGCGCAGCTCGGGCGGGAACGCCAAAAACGGGATGAACTGCTCCCATGCCCGTTCGAAAACCATTGTCACCGTTGGGTTCTTCTTCCCCAGCTCCGAGGCGGCGAACGCGTCCAACTCGACGCGGGCAGCGTCGGCATCGGCTGCGGTGTAGATCGGCTTGAGCGCCGCGGCCACGGCCTTGCGGTCGGCATAGGACACGAACCGCAGCGCGTTGCGGAGTCAGGTGCACCACGCAGGTCTGCACCGCGGCCTGCGACCAGGTCGCGGCGATCGCCTCCGGAAAGCCCGTGAGCCCGTCGCAGCACACGATCAGCACGTCCTTGACACCCCGATTGGCCAGGTCCGCGCACACCGACGCCCAGAACGAGGCACCTTCATTGGGCTGGACCCAGATCCCCAGAACGTGCTTGACCCCGGCCATATCCACGCCCACCGCGATGTGCGCGGCCTTGTTGCGGGTGTGGCCACCGTCTTTGACCTTCACGATCATCGCGTCGAGGTAGATCACCGGATACAGCGGCTCCAACGGCCGGCGCTGCCAGGCCAGCACCTCATCGGAGATCTCTCGTCGACGATCTTGGAGATCGTCTCATGCGACACTTCGGTCCCGATCGTCGACGCGAGGTGAAATGTTGTTCAGCTGTGGTGCGGCGGGACGTTTTCCCGTAGCCAGCGATCCCGGTCACCATCCCCCGAATCTGGCTGATCGTTACATTCGTCCCGGGTAACGTCCGGCAAAACGTCGCCGAACACCTTGTTAACTAGGTCGCGCGAGGGCTGTGTATCGCTCATCACAAGCCACCACGAGTGTGATCAAGATCACACCTTTGCCAAATTGAAGGGTTCAGGTGGGACGAGCCCATGACCACTCCGTTCGACCATCGAGCCCCATGGGAGCTCAGCTATCAGATGTCCAGGCTGGACAGCTGCGCGATGATGTACGCCGCCAACGGCCCCAGCGTCGCCATACCGTCGCGCACCGACGCACGCGAGCCGGCGATGTTGACCACCAGCGTGCTTCCCGAGACGCCGGCAAGGCCGCGCGACAGGCCCGCGTCCGAGATACCGGCCGCCAACCCCGACGACCGCAGCGCCTCGGCGATACCGAGTAGCTCGCGATCGAGCATGGTGCGGGTGGCTTCGGGAGTCACATCCCGGGGGCTGACGCCGGTGCCACCGACGGAGATGACGAGATCGACACCACCGATCACCGCGGTGTTGAGGGCGTTGCGAATCTCGATCTCATCGGCGGGGACCACGACGACGCCGTCGACGAGGAAGCCGGCCTCACCGAGCAGTTCGGTGACCAACGGGCCGCTGTGATCCTCTTCGCCGTGCGCGGTCCGGTCATCCACGACCACGACGAGAGCGCGCCCGGCCAATTCCCCTGCCTGTTCCATGCCTGTCACCGTATATCCCGCCTCTGACATCGAACTCGGCCCTGCACTCATCACTGTTGCGCCTTTCCCAGGGTCACCTGAACGGTCTGCGGTTTGCCCGCGGTGTCGAGGTAGGTCAACGTGACCTTGTCGCCGGGCGCCTTCGAGCGCACGGCAGCTACCAGCGCGTCGGCGCTGCTGATCACCCGGTCGTCCACCTTGGTCACCACCACACCACTCGGCAGACCGGCCGACTGAGCCGCCCCACCGTTGGTGACGTCGACGATCTTGGCCCCGTCGATGGCCTTGTCATTACCCACCTGCACGCCGAGCGACGCATGGCTGGCGATGCCGTTCTTGATCAGCTCGTCGGCGATGCGCTTGGCCTGGTCCACCGGAATGGCGAAGCCCAGGCCGATCGAACCGCTCTGCGACTGGCCGGAATCCCCGCCGAGCGTCGCGATCGCCGAGTTGATGCCGACCAGCTCGCCGCTCATGTTGACGAGCGCGCCACCGGAGTTGCCGGGGTTGATCGCGGCGTCGGTCTGGATGGCGTCCAGCACGGTGTTCTGGTTCTTGGCATCGCCGCCGGCGGCGACGGGGCGATTCAGCGAGCTGATGATGCCCTCGGTCACCGTGCCCTGCAGACCCAGCGGCGAACCGACGGCCACCACCTGCTGACCCACCACCAGGTTGGACGACGATCCCAGCGCGATGGGCGTCAGGCCCGAGACGCCCTTGGCCCGCACGACTGCGATGTCACTGCTCGGATCCGTCCCGACGATCTGGAACGTCGCGGTGCTACCGGTGTTGAACGTGACCTTGGTCTGCACCGGCGGAGCCCCGGGCGGCGGGGCGTCTTTGGCACCGGCCACCACGTGGTTGTTGGTGAGGATGAGCCCGTCGGCGGACAGGATGATGCCCGAGCCCTCTTCGGACGCCCGGCCCATGTCGGTCTCGAGCTTCACGACGCTGGGCACCACCTTGGCGGCGACCTGCTCCACCGAACCGATCGGCGCGTTCCCGGCGTGCTGCCCGCGCGCCGAACCGCCCAACGAGGTCGAATTGCTCGAGTAGTCGGGCTGCGCCAGCATCACGATGCCGCCGCCGATACCCGCGGACACCAGCGCCACCGCCGCCATTCCGGCGATCAAAGGGCCTGTGCGGGAACGGTTTTGCGGCCGTGGCGCGATCGAAGGCCGGCCGTTGGGCGAGCCGTTGCGGTACGGGTCGTACGGCTGCGAGCCGTACTGACCCGTCGAATACTGGCCGGTGGTGTACGAGCCGGTCTGGTGCTGCCCCGTCTGGTACTGACCGGTCTGGTAGCTGCCGGTGGGGTACTGCCCGGTGTTCTGCTGCTGGCCGGCGTAGCGCCAGTCGTATGACGACCCCTGCTGCGGCGACGCGCCGTAGCCGGGCGCGGACTGATAGGAATCAGGACGCCGACCGGACTCGGGCTGCTGCGAGTACCTCGGGTGATTCGTCATTACTGGTCGACACTCTTCCTGTATTTCCGATCCGTTGCCGGGACAACGAACGACATGACCTGACGGTGCCCTTTCGGGCTGAGAATCCACTGAGACACCACAGGCCGCACCCTAGACTTCCTCCCCCGTCCGGGCAGGTTCATTTTCCGTGGTCACGCCCGTTACGTCCAGCCCAGAGGGCCGGTGTGTTGCGGTCACGCCGGAGGGTCGCCCGGGCAACACGAGATGGATCGATGTGCCCGGCGGTGTCCCGCCCGGCACGGTGTCCTCAATCCGCAGTGCGCCACCGTGTTTGAGCACCACCTGCTTGACGATGGCCAGTCCCAGACCGGAGCCGGGCATCGCCCGTGCCGTCGTCGATCGGTAGAAGCGCTCGAACACCAGCGCCCGCTCCTGCGGCGGAATGCCCGGCCCCCAGTCGGACACCACCAGCTCGGCATGCGTCGGATTGATGCGGCCGAGCCGGACCCGCACCACTGAACCGGCCGGACTCCACTTGGCGGCGTTGTCGAGCAGGTTCAGCACCGCCCGGGACAACCCCGCCCCGTCGCCGTACACCTGCCATCCGGCGATTTCGACGTCGAAGTCAATGTCATTGCGGCGGCGGCGAACTCGTTCCAGACTGCGCTCGACGACCTCGGCCATCTCGACGGGCTCGTGGACCGTCACCGCGGCGTCGTCGCGGGTCAGGTCGACCAGGTCGCCGACGAGGGTGGACAGCTCCTCGATCTGGGCGATGACGTCGGACTGCAGACCCGCCATCTCCTCCTCGGGGAACGGCGGCGCGCCGGGTGCCATGGCCGCCATCAGCAGTTCGACGTTGGTCCGCAGTGAGGTCAGCGGCGTGCGCAACTCGTGACCGGCGTCCGACACCAACCTGGCCTGCCGGTCTCTCGACTCGGCGAGCGCCCGCAACATCATGTTGAAAGCCTCTGTCAGCCTGGCCAATTCGTCATTGCCGTACACCGGGATGGGGCGCAGATCGTCGGTGCGGGCCACGCGTTCGGTGGCCTCGGTCAATCGGGCCACGGGTCTCAGCCCGGTCCGCGCGACCGTGCCACCGGCGATCGCGGCGACGGCCATACCGATTCCACCCACGATGAGCAAAATGGTGCCCAGCCGTTTGAGCACCTGGCTGGTGGGCCAGAGATTCTTCGAGATCAACAGCGAGTTACCCGACTGCAGATGCACCGCCAGCACGCGCTGATAGTTGGTGGTACGCAACGACATCAGCAGCTTGCCGGCGATGACGTCCTTCTCCGGCGTCCCGAGCGGCAGCGTCTGCCCCTGCTGATTCGCGGTGTAGATCGACTGGCCCGGGATGACGTACATCGCATTGACGTCCGAGTAGGCGGTGCCCTCGATGGCCTTGCCGGGGTCGACTGCCAGGGAACCGCTCTCGATGAGCAGTTGCGCGCGGCTGTGCAACTGGTTGTCGATGTCGCCGTACAGCGCCTTGGACACCACCACATACACCGCGACCGACATGAGGACGACGACCATCGCCACCATCGACATCGCGAGCAGCATCACGCGCCATTTCAGCGACACAGAGCTGGCGTCGTGTTGCACCGTGCCGTCCGGCGTCGCCGCCGGCATCTGCGGCACTTCCCGCATCTTCCGATCCACGGTTGCGCGAAGCTTGTCGAGCATCAGGGTGGCGTCTCACGCAGCACGTAACCCACGCCGCGCACGGTATGGATCAGGCGCGGTTCTCCCTCGGCCTCGGTCTTGCGGCGCAGGTACCCGACGTAGACCTCGAGGGCGTTTCCCGACGTCGGAAAATCGAAGCCCCACACCTCTTCGAGGATCCGGCTGCGGCTGAGCACCCGGCGCGGGTTGTGGATGAGCATCTCGAGCAGCGAGAACTCGGTCCGGGTCAGGCTGATCGACCGGGAGCCCCGGGTGACCTCGCGCGTCACCGGGTCGAGGCTGAGGTCGGAGAACGTCAATGCCGCCGACTCGGCGCCGTCGGCGGGGCCGGTACGGCGGAGCAGGGCCCGCATCCGGGCCAGGAGCTCCTCGAGCGCGAATGGCTTCGGCAGGTAATCGTCGGCACCGGCGTCGAGGCCGGCCACCCGCTCATCGATCGAGTCACGGGCGGTCAGCATCAGCACGGGCAGGTCATCGCCGCTGCTGCGCAGCTGACGGCAGACACCGCGCCCGTCCAGCCGGGGCATCATGTCGTCGAGCACGACAGCGTCGGGCCGGTCGCTGGAGATGCGCTCCAACGCCTCGACACCGTCTTGAGCCAGTTCGACCGAGTACCCGTTGAAAGTCAGTGACCGACGCAGTGATTCGCGTACAGCGCGGTCATCGTCGACTACAAGGATTCGCACAGGCACAGTCTCACCCCACCATCTGAGAGCGGACTGAGAAGACGCGCCACGCGGGCGCGAGAAAAACCGTCAGTCGGTTCAGGCGCGGCGGTCGAGGTCGATCAGACCCAGACGCGCGGCCTTGAGCAGGCGACGCGGCACCTTGTGTGCCTGACCTGCGACGTTCACGCTGACCAGGCCGGTGGCCTCGGCCTTCCACTGCGCGCGACGGCTACGGGTGTTCGAGCGCGACATCCTGCGCTTGGGCACAGCCATGATGTGCACCTCTCTGACTAAACGGAATTGCTTGCGGTCGGCCGCGTCGCGAACAAATAGGGCCTATGGCCTCTCTATTGCTTCTCACGTGCGCAGCGATTGCACCTCAGGATAGCCGTCGACCTGCGTAGGCTCCAAAACGTCGCCCCAACCGGGCAACACGCAACCCCCAGCCCCCTTGACTCGGTACCGCTAGTACCGACTAACCTCCCTACCGGTTGGTTGAACGACGGGAGTGTGTGTGACATCACCAGCAGTCCGGATCGGTAACTGCTCAGGGTTCTATGGCGACCGGCTGGCGGCGATGCACGAGATGCTCGCCGGGGGTGAGCTGGACTACCTGACCGGCGACTACCTCGCCGAGCTGACCATGCTGATTCTGGCGCGGGACCGGGCCAAGAACCCCGACCTCGGCTACGCCAAGACCTTCCTGCGTCAACTGGAGCAGTCGCTGGGCCTGGCCCTCGACAAGGGCGTGAAGATCGTCGCCAACGCCGGCGGCCTCAATCCGGCCGGCCTGGCAGCAGCGGTACGCGCCCTGGCCGACAAGCTCGGGCTGTCGGTCAACGTGGCACACGTCGAGGGCGACGACCTCGTGGCGCGTGCCGGCGAGCTCGGCTTCGGCACCCCACTGTCCGCCAACGCCTACCTCGGCGCGTGGGGCATCGTGGACTGTCTGAAGTCCGGCGCCGACGTCGTCGTCACCGGCCGGGTCACCGACGCCTCGGTGATCGTCGGACCGGCCGCCGCGCACTTCGGCTGGACCCGAACCGACTACGACGCGCTCGCCGGCGCCATCGCCGCGGGCCATGTCATCGAATGCGGCACTCAGGCCACCGGCGGCAACTTCAGCTTCTTCACCGAGATTCCCGACCTCATCCGCCCCGGTTTCCCGTTGGCGGAGATCTCCGCGGACGGGTCGTCGGTGATCACCAAGCACCCCGGCACCGGGGGACGCGTCAGCGTCGACACCGTCACCGCGCAGCTGTTGTACGAGATCACCGGCGCGCGCTATGCAAATCCCGACGCGACCCTGCGGGTCGACTCGCTGGAGCTGACGGCCGACGGGCAGGACCGCGTCCGCATCTCCGGCGTCCGCGGCGAGGCGCCGCCGCCCACGTTGAAGGTGTCGCTCAACAGCATCGGCGGCTTCCGCAACGCGGCGTCGTTCATCCTCACCGGCCTCGACATCGAGGCGAAGGCAGACCTGCTGCAGCGCCAACTGGAGGCCGCCATCACCGAGCGTCCGGCCGAGTTGCAGTGGACGCTGGCGCGGACCGACCATCCCGACGCCGACACCGAGGAGCGGGCCAGCGCCCTGCTGCACTGCGTGGTGCGCGACCCAGACCCGAAGAAGGTCGGCCGCCAATTCTCCGCGGCGGCAGTCGAACTCGCGCTGGCCAGCTACCCGGGCTTCACCACCACCGCACCCCCGGGCGACGGCCAGGTGTACGGCCTGTTCAAGCCGGGCTACGTCGACGCGGCCCTGGTGCCACACGTGGCGGTGCTGGCCGACGGCACCCGGACGGACATCGCGCCGTCCGCCGAGACGGTGGCACTGGGACCGGTCGACGATCCGGCCCTGCCGGAACCGCTGCCCGCCGGACCGGCCCGTCGCGCGCCGCTGGGCACCATCGCCGGGGCCCGCAGCGGCGACAAGGGCGGGTCCGCCAATGTCGGCGTCTGGGTGCGCACCGATTCCCAATGGCGTTGGCTGGCAAACACTTTGACGGTCGAGAAGCTGCGCGAGCTGCTGCCCGAGTCCGCCGAGCTGCCCGTGACGCGACACCTGCTGCCCAACCTGCGCGCCATCAACTTCGTCATCGAGGGCATCCTCGGCGAAGGCGTCGCGTACCAGGCCCGATTCGATCCCCAGGCCAAGGGCCTCGGGGAATGGCTACGAACCCGTCATCTCGACATCCCGGAGGAACTGTTTTCGTGAGCATATGGACCACGCCCGAACGTGACGCACTACGAAAGACCGTGCGCGCGTTCGCCGAACGCGAGATCCTCCCCCACGTCGACGAATGGGAGCGCAGCGGCGAGCTGCCCCGCTCGCTGCACGAGGCAGCCGGTGCGGCCGGCCTGTTGGGCGCCCAGGCACCCGAATCCGTCGGCGGTGGCGGCGGCGACGGCGCCGACGCCGTGATCGTCTGCGAGGAACTGCATTACGCCGGTGTGCCCGGCGGCGTCTTCGCGTCGCTGTTCACCTGCGGCATCTCCACGCCGCACATGATCGCCTCCGGCGATCAGCGACTGATCGACACCTACGTGCGACCGACGTTGCAGGGCAAGATGATCGGTTCACTGGCCATCACCGAGCCCGGTGGCGGCTCGGACGTCGGGCACCTGACCACGCGCGCCGACCGTGACGGCGACGACTTCATCATCAACGGCGCCAAGACCTACATCACCTCGGGTGTGCGCGCCGACTACGTGGTGACGGCGGTACGCACCGGCGGCCCTGGCGCGGCGGGTGTTTCGCTGATCGTCGTGGACAAGGACACGCCGGGCTTCACCGTCAGCCGCAAGCTGGAGAAGATGGGCTGGCGCTCGTCGGACACCGCAGAGCTGTCCTACGTCGACGTCCGCGTCCCGGCCACCAACCTGGTCGGGCCCGAGAACTCCGGCTTCCTGCAGATCGCCGGCGCGTTCGTCTCCGAGCGGGTCGGGCTTGCCGCGCAGGCGTATGCGAGCGCGCAGCGCTGCCTGGACCTGACCGTGCAGTGGTGCCGGGACCGCGAGACGTTCGGCCGGCCGCTGATCACGCGGCAGTCGGTGCAGAACACCCTCGCCGAGATGGCACGGCGCATCGACGTCGCCCGGGTCTACACGCATCACCTGGTGGAGCGGGAGCTCGCCGGGGAGACGAACCTCATCGCCGAAGTGTGCTTCGCCAAGAACACCGCCGTCGAGGCCGGTGAGTGGGTGGCCAACGCAGGCGTCCAGTTGTTCGGCGGCATGGGCTACATGGCCGAGTCGGAAATCGAGCGGCAGTACCGCGATATGCGCATCATCGGCATCGGCGGTGGCACCACCGAGATTCTCACCTCGCTGGCTGCCAAGACGTTGGGATTCCAGTCATGACCGCGCTCAAATCCACCCTCAATTCCGCGGCGGCCGGTTACACCGAGGCTGCCGCGGCGATGACGGCCAAGCTCGCGGAGCTGGATGCCGAGCACGCCAAGGCGCTGGCCGGTGGCGGCGCGAAATACGTTGACCGCCACCATGCCCGCGGCAAGCTGACCGCGCGCGAGCGCATCGAACAACTCGTGGATCCGGACTCGCCGTTCCTGGAGCTCAGTCCGCTGGCCGCGTGGGGCAGCGACTTCGTCGTCGGCGCCAGCCTTGTCACCGGCATCGGTGTCGTCGAGGGCGTCGAGTGCCTGATCGTCGCCAACGATCCGACCGTCAAGGGCGGCACGAGCAACCCGTGGACGCTCAAGAAGATCCTGCGCGCCAACCAGATCGCCCGCAAGAACCGGCTGCCGGTGATCTCGATGGTCGAGTCGGGCGGCGCGGATCTGCCCACGCAGAAGGAAATCTTCATTCCCGGCGGCGCGATGTTCCGCGACCTGACCCGGCTGTCGGCAGAGGGCATCCCGACCATCGCATTGGTGTTCGGCAACTCGACCGCCGGCGGCGCCTACATCCCCGGCATGTCCGATCACGTGGTGATGATCAAGGAACGCTCCAAGGTGTTCCTGGCCGGCCCGCCGCTGGTCAAGATGGCCACGGGCGAGGAGTCCGACGACGAATCCCTCGGCGGCGCCGAAATGCACTCCCGCACATCGGGACTCGGCGACTACTTCGCACAGGACGAGCTCGACGCCATCCGCATCGGCCGGCGCATCGTGGCCCGGCTGAACTGGCGCAAGCAGGGCCCGACGCCGGCGCCGGTGGTGCCGCCGCTCTATCCGGAAGACGAACTGCTCGGCATCGTCGGCGCCGATCTGCGCATCCCGTTCGATCCGCGCGACGTCATCGCCCGCATCGTCGACGGCTCGGACTTCGACGAGTTCAAGCCGCTGTACGGCTCGTCACTGGTGACGGGCTGGGCCAACCTGTGGGGCTACCCGGTCGGCATCCTGGCCAACGCGCGCGGCGTGTTGTTCAGCGAGGAGTCCCAGAAGGCCACGCAGTTCATCCAGCTGGCCAACCGGTCCGACACGCCATTGTTGTTCCTGCACAACACGACCGGCTACATGGTCGGCAAGGCGTACGAGGAAGGCGGGATGATCAAGCACGGCTCGATGATGATCAACGCCGTCTCCAATTCGAAGGTGCCGCACATCTCGCTGCTCATCGGTGCCTCCTACGGCGCCGGCCACTACGGCATGTGCGGCCGGGCCTACGACCCCCGGTTCCTGTTCGCCTGGCCCAGCGCGAAGTCCGCGGTGATGGGCGGAGCGCAGCTGGCCGGCGTGCTGTCCATCGTCAGTCGCGCGGCCACCGAAGCCCGCGGCGGCCAGGTCGATGAAGCCGCCGATGCCGCATTGCGTGCCGCCGTCGAAGCGCAGATCGACGCCGAATCACTGCCGGCGTTCCTGTCCGGCCGGCTCTACGACGACGGCATAATCGACCCCCGCGATACCCGCACCGTGCTGGGAATGTGCTTGTCCGCCATTGCCAATGCGCCGATCGAGGGGACGTCGAATTTCGGCGTCTTCCGGATGTGACCGTGATGAGCGCTCGCGCGAAGAACAGAAAGCACAGCGATGATTCATAAAGTCTTGGTCGCCAACCGCGGTGAAATCGCCCGCCGGGTGTTCGCCACCTGCCGCCGGCTCGGCATCGGCACCGTCGCGGTGTACACCGACCCCGACGCGGCCGCCCCGCACGTCGCCGAGGCCGACGACCGCGTGCGCCTGGAGGGTCGCACCGGTTATCTCGATGCCGCCCAGCTGATCGCCGCGGCCAAGGCGTCCGGCGCCGACGCGATTCACCCCGGCTACGGATTCCTCTCGGAGAACCCGGATTTCGCGGCCGCGGTGCAGGACGCCGGGCTGACGTGGATCGGTCCGCCGGTGGCCGCCGTGCAGGCCATGGGTTCCAAGATCGAGGCCAAGAAGCTGATGTCTGCGGCCGGCGTTCCGGTGCTGACCGAGCTGGACCCCGACACCGTCACCGCCGACCAGCTGCCGGTACTGATCAAGGCCTCTGCCGGCGGCGGCGGTCGCGGCATGCGGGTGGTGCGCGAATTGTCCGCGCTGCCGGCCGAAGTCGCGGCCGCACAGCGCGAGGCGCAGTCCGCGTTCGGCGATCCGACGGTGTTCTGCGAGCGCTACCTGGCCAGTGGCCACCACATCGAGGTCCAGGTGATGGCCGATGCGCACGGCACGGTCTGGGCCGTCGGCGAGCGTGAGTGCTCCATTCAGCGGCGACACCAGAAGGTGATCGAGGAAGCGCCGTCCCCGCTCGTCGAGCGGACGCCGGGCATGCGCGCCAAGCTGTTCGAGGCCGCGCGGCTGGCGGCGACCGCCATCGGGTACACCGGCGCCGGCACCGTCGAGTTCATGTCCGACGGAGGTGGCGACTTCTTCTTCCTGGAGATGAACACCCGCCTGCAGGTCGAGCACCCCGTCACCGAGGAGACCACCGGACTCGACCTGGTCGAGCTGCAGCTGGATGTAGCCGACGGTGGTGCGCTGGCCGCGGAACCGCCCGCCACGCAGGGTCATTCGATCGAGGCCCGGCTCTACGCCGAGGATCCGGCCAAGGACTGGCAGCCGCAGGCCGGCACGGTGCACAAGTTCGACGTACCGGGCGTCCGCACCGAGTTCAGCCTGCTCGGCCGCGCCGGAACGCGCGTCGACTCCGGCATCGTCGACGGCTCGGTGGTGTCGGTGTTCTACGACCCGATGCTCGCCAAGGTCATCTCGTTCGCGCCGACGCGGGAGCGGGCCGCGGCGATCCTCGCCGACGCGCTGTCCCGCGCACGCATCCACGGCCTGCGCACCAACCGCGACCTGTTGGTGAATGTGTTGCGGCACCCCGCTTTCCGGGCCGGCGATACCGACACCGCGTTCTTCGACACGCACGGTCTGGCCGAGCTCGCGGCACCGGCGGACACCGACGTCACACTCGCTGCCGTCGCCGCGGCGCTGGCCGATGCGGCGCACAACCGAGCCACGGCAACGGTTTACGCTGCCGCACCGAGCGGTTGGCGCAACCTCGCGTCGGGCTACCAGAGCCGTTCGTACAGCGACGCGGCCAGTGCCGAGCATCAGGTGCGGTACCGGTACACCCGCGACGGTGTCGAACTGCCCGACCGTGACGACGTCACCGTCGTGACCGCCGATCCCGCTCGGGTGGTGCTGTCGCTCAAGGGAGTTGAGCGGTCGTTCGACGTCGCCCGGTACGGCGCCGACGTTTTCGTCGACTCCCCCGCCGGCGCCGTGCACCTCGTGGCGCAGCCGCGGTTCCCCGACCCGGACGCGGCCGTCGCCCAGGGCTCCCTGCTGGCGCCGATGCCCGGACTGGTGGTCCGGGTCGACGCGGCCGTCGGCGACGCCGTCACCGCCGGTCAGCCCCTCATCTGGCTGGAAGCGATGAAGATGGAACACACCATCGCCGCACCGGATTCCGGTGTGCTCGCCGAACTCAACGTGCAACCCGGCCAGCAGGTCGACGTCGGCGCCGTATTGGCGCGTGTGGAAACCCCCGAAGGAGAATGACCGTGTCTTTCATCGAATCCGACGAGCGCAAGGCGCTGCGCGAGGCCGTGGTCGCGATGGCCTCGAAATTCGGCCAGGACTACTTCCTGGAGAAGGCCCGCGCGGGCCAGCACACCGACGAATTGTGGGCCGAGGCAGGCAAACACGGATTCCTGGGCGTGAACATGCCTGAGGAGTACGGCGGCGGTGGCGCCGGCATGTACGAGCTGAGCCTGGTCATGGAGGAGATGGCCGCCAATGGCTGTCCGCTGCTCATGATGGTGGTCTCGTCGGCCATCAACGGCACGATCATCTCCAAGTACGGCACCGAAGAGCAGAAGAAGCGCTGGGTCCCGGGTCTGGCGGACGGCTCGCTCACCATGGCCTTCGCGATCACCGAACCCGACGCCGGCTCCAACAGCCACCGCATCACCACGACGGCCCGCCGCGACGGCGGCGACTGGATTCTGTCCGGCCAGAAGGTCTTCATCTCGGGCATCGACCAGGCCGACGCCGTGCTGGTCGTCGGCCGCACCGAGGACCACAAGACCGGCAACCTCAAGCCGGCGCTGTTCGTGGTCCCGACCGATGCGCCGGGCCTGAGCTGGACCAAGATCGAGATGGAGATCATCAGCCCCGAGAGCCAGTTCCAGGTGTTCCTGGACGAGGTGCGGCTGCCCGCCGATGCGCTCGTCGGCTCCGAGGACGCCGCGATCGCGCAGCTGTTCGCGGGCCTGAACCCGGAGCGGATCATCGGTGCGGCCATGGCCGTCGGCACCGGCCGGCTGGCGATCCGCACCGCGACCGAGTACGTCAAGACCCGTCAGGTCTGGAAGGTGCCGATCGGTTCGCACCAGGGCATCTCGCACCCGCTGGCGCAGATCCACATCGAACTCGAGCTGGCCAAGCTGATGATGCAGAAGGCCGCCACGCTGTACGACGCCGGTGATGACTTCGGGGCCGCCGAAGCCGCCAACATGGCCAAGTACGCCGCCGGTGAGGCCTCGGTGCGCGCGGTCGACCAGGCCGTGCAGTCGCTCGGCGGCAACGGCCTGACCAAGGAGTACGGCATCGCCGCCGCGGTCACGGCTTCGCGACTGGCACGCATCGCTCCGGTCAGCCGTGAGATGGTGCTTAACTTCGTGGCGCAGACCTCGCTGGGTCTGCCTCGCTCGTACTGACAGGGAAGTCTCATGACCGCACTGGTCCACTACTCCGTCGATAACGGTGTCGCCCGGTTGACGCTGGACTCACCGCACAACCGCAATGCCATGTCGACCGCGCTGGTGGACCAGTTGCGGCAGGGCCTCACCGACGCCGCTGATGATCCGGGGGTGCGCGTCGTGGTCCTCGGCCACACCGGCGGCACCTTCTGCGCCGGGGCCGACCTCAGCGAGGCTGCCGGGCGCGATCCGGGAGACCTGGCCACGGCCCGCGCACTGGAGGCGGCCCGGTTGCTGCGGTCGATCCTGGAGCTGCCGGTTCCGGTGATCGCCGCGATCGACGGTCACGTCCGGGCCGGCGGCATGGGGCTGATCGGCGCCTGCGACCTGGTGGTCGCCGGCGCTGCCAGCACCTTCGCCCTCACCGAGGCCCGGATCGGGGTGGCGCCGTCGATCATCTCCCTGACGCTGCTGCCGAAGCTGACGGCCCGCGCGGCCGGCCGCTACTTCGTCACCGGTGAGAAGTTCGGTGCCGAGGAAGCCGAGCGGATCGGCCTGGTGACCGTCGCGACCGACGACGTGCCGGCGACGGTGGCGAAGCTGACGGACGAGATCACCAAGGGGTCACCGCAGGGTCTGGCCACATCCAAAGCGCTGACCACGGCATCGATCCTGGCCGATTTCGACCGCGACGCCGAAAAGCTGGCCAAGCAGTCGGCGGAGTTGTTCGTCTCCGACGAGGCCCGGGAAGGCATGCTCGCCTTCCTCCAGAAGCGGCAGCCGAACTGGAATAAGTGATCCACATCCCGTAACGGATCCGACATCGATGCGGCCACAGTTTGCAACATCAGCCTTGCAAGTCCCTGTGATCGTCGTAGGCTCGAGTTGATGAGCACCCCAGGTTCGCGCGCACAGATGCGCGTCGTCGATACCGACCGGATACAGGTCGCTCACCTCCTCAGCGACGCGGCCGCGCAGGGACGCCTGCCCATGTCCGAATACGAGGACCGGCTCAACCGCGCCTACTCGGCGCAGACGTACGCCGAGCTGTCGAAATTGAGCGACGATCTGCCATACATCACCACTGCACCGTGGGAAGCGGGCGGCGAATGCCACCCCGCGCCGTCGACGCTGCTGCTGGCGATCATGAGCGGATTCGAGCGCCGGGGCCGCTGGAATGTGCCGCAGCGGCTGACGTCGTTCTCGTTGTTCGGTGGCGGTGTCATCGATCTGCGCTACGCCGATTTCACCTCGCCGGACGTCGAGATCCACTCCTACTCGATCTTCGGCGGGCAGACCATCCTGCTGCCGCCCGAGGTCAACGTCGACGTGCACGGCGTCGGCGTCATGGGCGCGTTCGACCACCTCGGTCAGCAGGGCACCCCCGGCGCCCCGCGCGTCACCATCCGCGGCTTCTCGCTGTGGGGCCGCGTCGGCATCAAGTGCAAGAAGCGCAAGCCGCCGACCACTTAGCTCACTTCCCGCGAGCTCTCATTCCCGCGAGCTCTCATTCCCGCGAGCTCTCATTCCCGCGAGCGGCCGTGTTTGTACGCAACACGCCGCGATTGGCGTGTACTTTGGGGCCGCTCGGAGGCGACGAGCGTGCGCTCAGGTACAGGTGCGGTGGCGTGTCGCGGTACAAACACGGCCGCTCGCGATGAAGTGGTTACCCTCGCGTGAGGTGGTTGACCCGCCGCGAAGTGGTTACCCTCGCCGTGAAGTGGTTGCCCTCGCCGTGGAGTGGTTACCGACGCCGACGCCGCGAGCGGAGGTAGTCGCCGACCACCGCAGCCCCAAGCCCGTCGAGTTCGGGCACCACGACGCGGCCTTCGACGCGGCGAGCCACCTGGTCGATGAAGCGCGCCAGGCCGGGATCGCTGCCCAACCGGAAGATCGTGATCTGCGCCCCCAGCCGGGCCACCTCGTCGAAGCTGCGCACCGTGAAGGCGATGGTGCGCGGGTGCGGCGGGTAATCGAAGAACGTCTCGGTCCCGTTGCGGTACTGCTCGAGGTGCGCCGTCGGCTCGCCGTCGGTGACGACGAGGACGACCGGCTGTGCGTTGGGATGACGCCGCAGATGCCGGCCGGCGAGCAACAGCGCGTGGTGCAGGTTGGTGCCCTGCTCGTAGACGCCCTCCAGCCCCGTCAGTTCAGCCGCTGAAACCGTGCGGGCGTGCCGGCCAAAAGCGATGATCTGCAACGCATCTGACCGGAACCGGGTACTCACCAGGTGATTGAGCGCCAGCGCGGTGCGCTTCATCGGCAGCCATCGGTTCTCCATGACCATCGAGAACGAGGTGTCCACCAACAGCGCCACCACCGCCTGGGTGCGGGTCTCGGTTTCCGAGATCTCGACATCGTCGACGGTGATCCGCAGCGGCCCGTCGTCGCGCGTACCTGCCTGCCGCAGCACCGCGTTGGTCAAGGTACGGGTAACATTCCAGGGCTCGGTGTCGCCGAACTGCCACGGCCGGGTGGCACCGGTCAGTTCACCGGCGGCGCCGGCGCGACGGGTGTCGCGCTCGCCGTGTCGTCCGGAAAGCTGTTGTGCCACATCGCGGAGCGCGGCCTGGCCCAGCTGACGCATCGCCTTCGGGGACAACCGCCATTGCCCGTCGGAACCGCGGTCCAGGAAGCCCTGGTTCATCAGGGTGCGTTCCAGTTCCGCCAGGGCGCGGGCATCAACGGCGGCCTCGTCGCCCAGCTGTCGGGCGAGCATATCGAGATCGACGTCGTCCATCTGGGCACCGGCGTAGCTCTGCGAAAGTTGTTCCGCCAGTTGCTCCAACTCGGCGATGTCTTCCATCGCCTGCGCGGCCTCGCCCATACCCAGCGGGTTGTTGCCAGTGAAGCTCCGCTCGCCGGTCCAGTCCTCGCCCGGGCGAGCGGCCTGCAGGTTGGCGTCGAGCCGATCGAGTGCGTTCATCAGCGATGGCGATCCGAATGCCTGCTGCGCCAACGCATCCAGTTCAGCGCGTTGGTCGGGTGACAGACTATTGCGGAACCGCTGCGCGGCCGCGGCGCGCTTGGCCAGCGAGTCCAGCAGCTCGTCGACGTTCTGCGGATTCTCCGGGAAGAACTGGCCGTGCTTGGCCATGAAGTCTTGAAAGTCCTGCTGGGTATCCTCGCCACGAGAGTGCTTCTCCAACAGGCTGTTCAGATCGTCGAGCATGTCGTTGACGGCCTGACGATCCTCGTCGGTGGCGTTCTGGAGCGCATCCTTCATGCCGGCGAACCGTTGGTCCAGCATCTCCCGGCCCAGCAGATCCTTGATCTGCTCGTACTTCTGCCGTGCCTCGGCCGAGCGCCAGTCATATTCGGAGAGTTCCTGCACGGCCTTGGCCGGTGACGGCGACAACGACTCCAGCTGCAGCTCACCGAACCGCGCGTCATCGTCGAGCGCGCGGGCCAGCTCCTTGCGCTCGGCGAGCACCGCCTCGTCGAGCAGCTTCTTGATCTCCTGCAGGGTGCCGTCAAGGTTGTTGCGCGACAGCAACTCCCGACGGCGCCGGTTGGCCTCGGCGGCAAGCCGGTCGGCGCCGCGCATGTTCTGGGTACCCCGGCGCAGCAGCTCGGACAGGGCGCGCCGGGGCGATGCGCCCTCCATGACGTCCTGTCCGATCTGCTCCAGCGCCTCCCGCAGGTCGACGGGAGGCGCCAGCGGGTCGGGCCCGCCGGTGTAGCGCGAATACCGCGAGAGGTGGTTAGCCATATACCGTTTCGCCGTCGTCAGAGGTCTTGTCGATGCGCTTGGCCAGGTACAGCGCTTCCAGCGCCAGCTCGACGGCGGCCGCCTTCTCGCCGTCGGACTGCGCGCCCAACCGGTCGGCGATTGCATCGATCACCGGCAGGTCCGGCAGCGCGGCCAGGACGTCCTTGGCCGACACCCGCTCGCCCGTCGTGACCGGTGAATCTCCTTCCACCGCAGCGACGAGAGAACCGACGTCGATGCCGCCGAGCAGGCGCTGCGCGGTGTCCGCCGTGGCCCGCCGCAGCAGGTGCTCGAGGACGGCCTGCTCGCGCCCTTCCTCACCGGACTCGAATTCCAGCTTGCCGCGCAGCACGCCGATGATGGTCTGCAGGTCGACCACGCGAGCGACCGGATCCTGTTCACCCAGAATCGCGGAGCGGTGCTGGGCCGCGGCGCCGACGGTTTCGGCCGCGGCGATCGCGAAGCGGGCCGAGACGCCGGAGCGCTGATCGATCGACTGCGACTCGCGCAGGTACCGGGCGAACCGGGCCAGGATCTGCAGCAGGTACTCCGGGACCTCGGCAGCCAGGTGCGCTTCCTGCTTGATGACGCCGACCTCCGCGTCGAGCTCCAGCGGGTAGTGGGTGCGGATCTCGGCGCCGAAGCGGTCTTTCAGCGGCGTGATGATGCGGCCACGGTTGGTGTAGTCCTCGGGGTTGGCACTGGCCACCACGAGCACGTCCAGCGGCAGGCGCAACGTGTAGCCGCGCACCTGGATGTCGCGCTCCTCCATCACGTTGAGCATGGCGACCTGGATGCGCTCGGCGAGGTCGGGCAGCTCGTTGATCGCGACGATGCCGCGATGCGCCCGCGGGATGAGTCCGTAGGCGATGGTTTCCGGGTCACCCAGACTCCGCCCCTCGGCCACCTTGATGGGGTCGATGTCGCCGACGAGGTCGGCGACGCTGGTATCGGGCGTCGCCAGCTTCTCGAAGTAGCGCTCGCTGCGGTGTTGCCAGGTGATCGGTAGGTCGTCGCCGGAGTCCGCCGCCCGGCGGATCGACTCGGGCGTGATCGGCGAGTAGGGATGCTCGCCCAGCTCCGAGCCCGCGATGACGGGCGTCCACTCGTCCAGCAGACCGACCAGCCCGCGCAGCAGACGGGTCTTGCCCTGGCCGCGCTCGCCGAGCAGCACGATGTCGTGCCCGGCGATCAGCGCGCGCTCCAGCTGCGGCAGGACGGTGTCCTCGAAGCCGAAGATGCCGGGCCAGACGTCGTCGCCGTCAGCCAGTGCTGCCAGCAGGTTCTCGCGGATCTCGGTCTTGATGCCCCGCTCGCGGTGGCCCGAGGCCTTGAGTTCGCCGACGGTCCTGGGCAGGTCGGACGGAAGGTCGTTAGGTGATGTCACGACCTCCACGCTACGACGGCACACGGTGAGCGGCAGCCCCTTGGGCTCCGGAGCTTTACCCAGTACCCTCGGTATCGTGAACTCGCTCGACTGGACTCACCGCCCCACCGACCTCGAGTTCGGCCCCGCCGCCTGGCAGAGCCGACTGCTCGGCGGGCTGACGGCGGTGTTCGTCCGACCGGTAATTGCCCTGCTCACACTCATCGGCATGGTGGTCAACCGGTTCCATCCGGAACTGGTACAGCGGGGCCGCTACGACATCATCGACGGGCCGTTCCGCGCGTTCCGCGCGCTGCCCGGCACCACGGTGACACCGATCAAGCTGGACGACTGCGACGCCGAATGGATCATCGCGCCACGCGCACAGGGTTCCGATCGCGTGATCATCTATTTCCACGGTTCGGCGCTGATCACCCTCGGGTTGAACTCACACCGGCGCTGGGCGAGCAAGCTGTCGGCCGCAACCGGCGCCCGGGTCCTGAACGTGGGCTACCGACTCGCCCCGCAGGCCCTGATCGAGGACGCCATCGCCGACGGCGTGTGCGCCTACCGGATGGTGCTCGCCGCCGGCGTCGACGCGGAGAAGATCGTGTTCGCGGGCGACTCCGCCGGCGGGCTGATCGCGACCGGCACGGCACTCGCGGCACGGGACGCGGGCCTGCAGGTACCCGCCGGCCAGATCCTGTTGTCACCGCTGACGTCGTCCGACATGAACCTGAAGTACAACGCGATGCTCGAACACCGCGACGTGCTGTTCCCGTTCATGGCGGTGAAGTACCTCTACGACGTCTTCGCGACGAAGAACGGCACCCACCCGGTGCCGGAGATGCCCACCGAGGCCGACTTGCACGGCCTGGGACCGACGCTCCTGCAGGTCGGCAACAACGAGATGCTGCGCAACGACTCGTTCGCACTCGCCGACGCATTGCGCGCCGCCGGGGCGCTCGCCTGGGTTCAGGTGTGGGACAAGGCGATGCACATGTTCCAGCTGAGCTTCGACGTCAACCCGGATGCCCGTAAGGCCGTCGACGAGATCGTGGACTTCTTCGAATACGCCACCACGCAGCACCAGCCCGGCGAGGTCGCCTCCTAACCGGTGGTCGACCATTCTGCACGCAGGAAGGTCAGCAGCCTGCGCGCTGCGGGAGTGCCTGCGGTCGGTGCCCACGCCAGCGCGATCTGGCGCTGATAGCTGTTGGGTGACAACGGGATTTCGCGGACCTTGCGTGAGGTGTGCTCGTCGTGCGGTAGCAACGCGATACCCATGCCACGGCCGACCAACTCGCGGATCGTCGAGAACTCCGTGATCTCCACTGGTACGTGTGGCGCGAATCCCGAATCACGGCACCAGCTTTCAGTTGCCTGACGCAAGTGATAGCTGGCCGGGTTGGCGATGAACGTTTCGTCTCGCAGTTCGTCCAAGCGGAGACGACGACGGGCAGCGAGCGGATGAGCCGCCGGTAACACCGCGCGGATCGGTTGTCCGCCGATCACCACATGCTCGACACCGTCCGGCGGCGGGATGACCACTGCGACGTCAAGCGCTCCGGCTTTCAGGTCCGCGGCGAGTTCGCTGCCGTGCGCCTGTTTGATCTGGAGCCGGATTCCCGGTGCGCGCCGGTGGAATTCGGTGACCAGGTTCGGCACGACGCCGGCACCCATCGTCAAAGGGAAGCCGAACCGGACGGTGCCGTGCTCGGGGTCGGCTTCCCCGGCGATGGTCTCGACCGTCGCTTCGAGTTGATGCAACGGGCGCCGCACCTGCTCGGCCAGCTGCACTGCCACCGGTGTCAGGCGCACCGTCCGCCCCTCCTGGGTGAGCAGCCGGACGCCGAGTGTCTTCTCCAACGCGTGGATGCGCCGACTCATCGACGACTGTGGAATGCCCAGGCTGTCCGCGGCACGGGTCATGTGCCCGCCCTGCGCGTCCAGCTCTTCGAGCGCCCGCAGCTGCGGTGCCAGCAGGCTCATCCATTGATCCATATTCGGATGGTAATCGCCAGAACATTCATTGGACGGATCGAATCGGCGCGAGTGATGCTGGAGTCAACGAGACAAGGAGCAACCATGAACACCGTTGAACCCGAAGTCGCCGACGTCGTCCTCATCGGTGGCGGCATCATGTCCGCCACCCTCGGCGCCATGATCAGCACGCTGGATCCGCAGTGGCGCATCGTGTTGGTGGAGCGGGCATCCGACATCGCCACGGAGAGCAGCGGGCCGTGGAACAACGCCGGCACCGGCCACTCCGGCTATTGCGAGCTCAATTACATGCCGGACCCCGAAGACGGCTCGACGCCGGCCGAAATCGCCGCACAATTCCAGGTGTCCCGCCGCTGGTGGGCATATCTGGTCGAGCAGGGCCAGCTGGACCCGGCGACTTTCGTGCACGGCACGCCGCACATGGATGTGGTTTTCGGCGACCACGACGTGGCCTACCTACGACGACGCTTCGAAACCCTCAGCGCCGATCCGCTTTTCGCCGATCTCGAGTTCAGTGACGATCCCGCCGAAGTCGCCGCATGGGCACCGTTGGTGATGGCCGGCCGGGATCCGGCGCAACCGATTGCGGCCACCCGCCATCCCGGCGGGACCGACGTCGATTTCGGGGCGCTCACCCGCGGACTGACCCGCATCATCACCTCGAACGGCGGCGAGGTGCGGCTCGGGCACGACGTGCGCCGGTTACACCAGGACCCCGACGGCACCTGGCTGGTCGGTGGCCGGTGTTCGGACTCGCACAACAGATTTCATCTCAAGGCACGACATGTCTTCGTCGGAGCCGGCGGCTTCGCCCTGCGACTGCTGCAGCGCGCGCACATGCCCGAAGTGCGGGGCTACGGTGTCCTGCCCGTCGGTGCGGCGTTTCTGCGGTGCGCGCGACCCGACGTCGTCGCCCAGCACGATGCCAAGGTGTACGGCCAGGCCGCGATAGGAGCCCCGCCGATGTCAGTGCCGCACTTGGACAAACGCGTCGTCGACGGCGAGGGCTACCTGATGTTCGGTCCGTATGCGACGTTCAGCACCAAGCTCCTCAAGGGCGGCAAGCTCACCGACTTCTTCACCACACTGCGGTGGCACAACCTGCATGTGCTGGCGGCCGCGGCGGCGCAGAGTCTGCCGCTGGTGCGTTATCTGATCGGCGAGTTGCTCACGCCGTTCAGCGGCAAGATCAAACAGCTGCAACGGTTTTACCCGGACGCCGATCCCCGCGACTGGGAGCTGGTGCCGGCGGGACAGCGTGCGCAATTGGTCACCCCGGACGCCGAACGTATCGGCGCCTTGCGCTCCGGGACCGAACTGGTCACGTCGGCCGACGGCACCATCGCGGGGCTGCTCGGCGCATCACCGGGAGCCTCGACCGCCGTGCCGATCATGCTCGAGCTCCTGCAGCGGTGTTTCCCCGAGCGCTGGGCCACGTCCTGGCAGGCGCGAATGGACGACGCCCTGGCCGCGCGCGACACCGCCGCGCTGCTGAGCCTCTGAAAGCCGATGGCCAGGTCCGCACGAATGATCGCCGTGCAGACCTGGCCATTCAGCCGGCAAGACCTAGGAGCCTGCTGAATAAGGCGGTTTTGGGGCGGGGTGCCTCAAGGCGCTCTGTGGCGCGTGTGTGTTGTGAGTCAGACCCGAGGGTCGACAATTCGAGGGTCACCCCGCCGCATTGAGCGTGGCATCTGGTGCCGCGGGTGGCAATGCCCGGTCGTGTCAGGCGATGGCCCAGTGGGTGCCGGTGTGGGTCAGGCCGAGGGTGATCAGCCGGCGCAAGTTGAGGGCGGCGGCGCGGTGGTGCAGCCAGTGGTCGTTTTTGATGGCGCCGCGGTAGCGGACTTTGCGGTTGCCGCGGGTCAGCCAGGCGATGGAGCGTTCCACCATGGGCCGGTGTTGGCGGTACTCGTCCCGCCACCGGGGAGTGCGCGCTGCTGCGCGGGCGGCACGTAGCAGCGGTTCATGCTCGCTGATAGTGAGGTTGCGTCCCCGTGACGCGGTGGTGCACTGGGCCCGTAATGGGCAAGTGCGGCAATGCTTCTCAAATCTCGCGCCACCTTTAGGTGCGATATTGACGGTGTGCCCAGCCGGGCAGGTCACGGTGCGGGCATCGAAATCGATAGCGAAGTCATCGCTGGTGAACCCGCCGGGCACCGGGGCCCGCAACGGCAGCGGTTTGATCACCGCGACATGCTTGAGTTCGGCGAGGGTGGCGCGGGCCGCGCCGGTGCCGTAGGCCGAATCACCGAGCACCCGCACCCCGGCCGGCTCCTCCTGCAGCAGGGCCAGCCCGACGACGGCTTCGTGGTTATCCGGGCCACTGGCTTTGGTCAGAGCGCAGTCGGTGATGATCCCGGTATCGGGTTCGATCGCGATATGGGCCTTGAAGCCGTCCTGCCGCCGGTGCACCGTCTTATGGGCGTGGCGGGCATCAGGATCCACGGTCGAGACGACCCGATCCGGAGCAACGTTCTGGGCGATGCGCCACTGCCCGTCGGTGCCATCAGAGCCTTCGACCGATTCGACATCCTGCCCGGCGATCAACGCCAACAGCGCCACCGCCTCAGCGGCCCGCGGTCCCAGCTCCTGCTCGGGCAGATGCCCCAGGACCCGATGCGCGTCAGTAACCAGGGCGTCGATGAGCTGATCGCGGGCAGCCTTGTCGTTCCAGGCGATCGCCGGCTTACCCGGGTCGTGGTAATTGTGTGCCGTGCAATGAGTCTCGATCACCTCGGCGGCGCCGGGGACGTCGCGGCCCACGCGGCGGATCGCGGCGATCAACTGGGTCACGGTGTCCTGGGTGGCCACCGCGTCATCGAGGACCGTGGAATCCAATGCCCGCCGAGTCTTGCCCGCCAGTACCGCGGTCTGCGCGACCACCGTTCTGACCGCCTCGAAGATCCGGTTAGGGCGATCAGAGGCCGCCAGCCGGCGCCGCCAGTACGTCAGCGTGGTGGAGTGAAACGCCGGCGCGGTGACCGGCAGCCCGCACGCGGCTTTCCACCGCAGATCGAAGGTGACCGCATCCACCGTCTCGTTGTCGGAGAGCCCGTGCAGGGCCTGCAGCGTGATCACCGAGGCCATCACCTCGGCCGGGCACGCTGGGTCGGCCCCGCCGTGACGGGAACAGATCAGCGAACATCTCCTCCGGGAACAGCTCGTGGCGATGAGCGGCCAGGAACGCAAACACGCTGTCGGGCTTCAGAAGATGCCCGGCAACCGATTCGGCATCCAACAACTCACGCTGATCATCAGAGCGACCCTGCACCCACCAATTATCAGCGAAATCCCAGGTCAACCCCGGCCGCCACACCGATTAATTCAGCAGACTCCTAGTGGGCGAAGTGCCGCGCCCCGGTCAGGTACAGCGTGATGCCCGCGGCAGCGGCGGCCGCGGTCACTTCGTCGTCGCGGACCGAACCACCCGGGTGCACAATGGCTTTCACACCGGCGTTGGTAAGGGTCTCCAGACCGTCGGGGAACGGGAAGAAGGCATCGGAGGCAGCCACGGCACCGCGAACCCGGTCGCCGCCCCGCTCCACCGCGAGCCGCGCCGCATCGACGCGGTTCACCTGGCCCATACCGACACCGACGGTGGCGCCGTTGGCGGCGACCACGATGGCGTTCGACTTCACCGCGCGGCACGCGCGCCACGCAAACACCAAGTCGGCCAACGTCTCCGGGTCGGCGGGGCTGCCGGTCGCCAGGGTCCAGTTGGCCGGGTCGTCGCCCGCGGCGTCGAGGGCGTCACGCTGCTGCACCAGCAGACCACCGCTGACCTGACGGAACTCGGTGCCACCGGGCTGCGGCTCGGACGCCACCAGGATGCGAATGTTCTTCTTACGGCTCAGGATTTCGACGGCACCCGGCTCGAAGGCGGGGGCGACGATCACCTCGGTGAAGATGTCCGCGACGGTCTCGGCCATCTCCTCGGTGACGGCGGTGTTGGCCGCGATGACGCCACCGAACGCGCTCAGCGGGTCGCACTCGTGCGCCTTGCGGTGCGCGTCGGCAACCGAGATCGACGACACCGCAATGCCACACGGGTTGGCGTGCTTGATGATCGCCACGCAGATGTCCTCATGGTCGAACGCCGCCCGCCACGCCGCGTCGGCGTCGGTGAAGTTGTTGTAGGACATCTCTTTTCCGTGCAGCTGCTCGGCTTGAGCAAGCCCCGGCCAGCCGGCGTCGTCGCTGTAGAGCGCGGCCTTCTGGTGCGGGTTCTCGCCGTAGCGCAGCACATCACTGCGGCGCCAGGTCGAACCCAGCCATGCCGGCATCCCGGCGGCCGACGCCTCGTCGTCGCCGGGCACCAGCACGGACCCCATCCAGGATGCGACGGCCACGTCGTACTCGGCGGTGTGCCGGAATGCCAACGACGCCAACTTCTTCCGCTCGTCGAGCGTGAAGCCACCGTCCCGGACGGCCGCCAGCACGCCGTCGTACCCCAGCGGGTCGACGACGACGGCGACGCTGGGGTGGTTCTTGGCCGCAGCGCGGACCATCGACGGGCCGCCGATGTCGATCTGCTCGACGCACTCGTCCTCGGAGGCGCCCGACGCCACGGTCTGCGTGAACGGATACAGGTTCACCACAACGAGTTCGAACGCCTCGACCCCGAGCTCATCGAGCGCGGCGAGGTGCTCGGCCTTGCGGGTGTCGGCCAGCAGACCGGCGTGCACGCGCGGGTGCAGCGTCTTGACCCGGCCGTCCAGCACCTCCGGGAAACCGGTGACCTCTTCGACGGGAGTCACCGGGATACCCTCGGCAGCAATGGTTTTCGCTGTCGAACCGGTCGACACCAGGGTCACCCCGGCCTCGTGCAGCCCGCGGGCCAGCTCGGCCAGGCCGGTCTTGTCGTACACGCTGATCAGCGCGCGCCGAATCGGTCGTCGCGTCATCCTATTGCTCCTCACCGCGGCACCCGATGGCCGCCTTTCGCCCACTCCACGTCACACCGCGGAGGGCCACCGCGGCGATCACATCTACCAACAGTCGTCGTTCGACGACTTTGATCCGCTCATGCAGCGACGATTCGTCATCGTCGTCACGTACCGCCACCGGCTCCTGCGCCAGGATCGGGCCGGTATCGGTGCCGTCGTCGACCAGGTGCACCGTGCTGCCGGTGACCCGAACGCCGTAGGCGAGGGCCTCGGACACCGCGTGTGCGCCCGGAAACGACGGCAGCAGCGCCGGGTGGGTGTTGAGCACCCGTCCCTGGAAGCGCGCCAGAAATGCAGGTCCGAGGATCTTCATGAACCCGGCCGACACCACCAGGTCCGGCTCGTGGGCCGCGACGGCGGCGGTCAACGCGGCATCCCAGGCGGCCCGGTCGGCGTGGTCGCGCAGCCGCGTGGTGAACGTCGCCGCCCCGGCGGCCGCGCCGATCTGCAGTGCCGGGCAGTCACGGTCCGTGCCGACGGCGACGACGCGCGCCGGGTAGTCGCCGACCGCTGCGGCGAGCACAGACTCCAGCAGCGAACCGGTCCCGGACGCCAGGACGACGAGCCGCGCCGGCGCAGTCGGGGGCACATGGACCGGTAGCTGCACGGGAGCAGCCTAGTGGCCGTCGTCGTCGACCACGAAATGCGCCTCAGGGTCCTCGTCCGGGTCGAAGGTGACGTGCTCACCGATGCGATCGGTGGTGCCGGATTGATAGGCCTCCGCCGGCGCCGGGGTCATGTCCGGTTCCGGACGTGCCGGCCGGCGTGGTTCGGCGGGTTTGGGCGCGGGCTCAGCATCCGGCTCCGGCGCAGTCTCGGCGGCCGGCTCGAATGCCGGGCCACCGGCGAAGTGCGAGTCGTCGTCCCCGTCCGCCGGGGCGGCCGACACGTCACCGATCAGCTTCTCGGTCACGGGCTCGTCATCGTCGACGACGTCTGCCGCCTCATCTTCGTACGGTTCCTCGTCAACCGGCGGGGCCGGCGCGACGGGTGCCGGCCGGGCCGGACGGCGGGTCAGGCCGCCCGCCATGGCCACCGTGAGACCGCCGATGGAGATGAACCACAGGAAAACCGCAGGCCCGAACGTCGTCTGATCGACGCCGAGCTCACCGAAGTTGCCCAGGCGACCACTGCCTGCGACCGCAAGCAGGACCATCATCACCGCAGCCAGGAGCGACGCCACCGCCAACTTGGCGAATGCAATCGGCCACGGGGCCGGGCGCCGCGAACACTGCTGGCCCACCGCCACGGCCGAGGCCGCCGCGATGATCAGCAGCGCCACCCATACCGGGCCCAGCGGAGGCGACGGCACGGCGGCGAGTACCGGCACGGCGGGCACATCACCGCCGAGCACCGTGAAAGAACTGAACGTGGCCAACCCCACGTGCACGCTCGAACCGACGGCCACCGCGGCGGCGCCGACCATCACGTTCGGGATGTACAGCGCAGACAGCACGGTCAGGCTGAGCTGGCCGAACACCGAATCGGTGATGCCGAAGAGGTCGTGCATGGTCGACCAGTGCACGACCATCGAGCCGACCGCGACCAATCCCGACAGACCGAGCAGCGCCAACACGCCGGCGACGGCCCCGCGCAACGCCTCCGGGAGCCAGTCCGGCAGGTGCGCATCGGTCAGCAGCCGTCCCTGCAGGCGCGAGCCGACACCGATGGCCGCGCCGACCGCGTGCACCGCCAGGACGCAGCCGAATGCCTGGAGGGCACTCGGGGTTTGCAGCTCGGTGAGCACCGACGACGCATCGTGGATCACCGCGATCGCGATCGCCGCGATCAGCAGTGGTCCACCGAGCGCCGACGCGACGATCCACCGGACCACGAACCAGGACGCACCCGGCCGCGTCGCCGCGGCCGTGGTGCGGGCCGTGCCCCAGACCATCGCCAGCAGCGGGGCCAGGGGCATCACGCCGAGCTCGGCGCCGCCGATCGACACCGGGACGCCGTGCACGCCCAGCCACATGCTGGCCATCGCGCCGAACGCGCCGGTCAGGTCGCTGTTGGCGATGACCAGCTGGATCAGCACCAGCGCGGCGATGATCGCCAGGGCGATGCCCGACGGGCCGAACGCAACCCGAAGCAGGTCACGCGCCTGACGCGTACCGACTGGTCGGTTATCCACTAGCTGGGTCACTCCTCGCGAGGTCGTCACTCGCGTGCCGCGAGCGCCCTAGCGATTATGACGAAGCCGGACCCGATTACTGCGGAGCCGGGGGTTGCTGGAAGGTCGTCGTCGGCTCCGAGCCGGATCCCGTCGAGCCCGGAACGCTGGGCGACGAGGTGAACGACGACGATCCGGCCGAGGCCTCGGACGCCGACGGACCCTGGCCCGACGACTGCTGCGGGGACGACGACTGGCCGGCCGACTGCTGCGGCTGACCGAAGGCCGGGAACCCGGTCGGCGGGGTCGGCGGACCCGAGTCGGCGCCGTGCTGCGACGCGCTCTGTGCGCCGGTGTAGCCGCCGATGGGACCGTTCTGGGACTGCGGCTGGTAGCCACCCTGCTGGCCGAAGTGCTGGCCGGTCTGCTGGCCGTACTGCTGCTGAGGCTGCTGGCCGTAGTACTGAGCCTGCGGGTTGTAGCCCTGCGCCGGTCCGCCGTAGTTGTACGGATCGGCCTGCGGACGCGGTGCGGGCGGCTGGATGACGCCGGCGTCCAGCAGCAGCGCCCCGACAGCGCTACCGGCCTGCAGCACCGACAGCGCGAGCACGACATAGAGGCCCCACTCGACCTCGATGCCCTTGGGCGCCTGCACGATCTCGTTGATCACCAGCAGCAGGGCCAGCACCGCGAGGATGGCGACCCACGACTTGAAGCTCTTCTGCTTGGGCAGGAGGCTGACGCCGGCGAGCAGCGCAGCCAGCACGGCGACGACGATCGGCGCCTGGGTCAGGATGCTGCCGGTGCCAGCATCCAGGCCTCCCGCACCCAACTGGGGCGCGAAGTTGAAGCCGAAGATGAGCAGGCCGAGCGCCGCGACCGCGATGGTCAGGTACTCCGGCAGTTTGCTCGGGCCGGCCGGCGCCGCAGGCGCAGCCGGGATCTGCTCGGGCAGACGGTTGAACTGCTGGGTCGGCCCGCCGTACTGGTTGCCGTACTGGCCGGGCTGCTGGGCGGGCGGGTAGCCGGGGTTACCGGGCTGGTACGTCATGACCTCTCCTGTACCTGTCGACTCGACCAACCACGCTAGCGCACTTCACTGAGGTCGCCCCGCATCAGTTCGACCCGCAGTGCACCGCCCTGACCGGCCGCGACGGTCCTGAGCAAACTCGCCGAGCCGTCACGCCGGGACGCGGATCGGCGCCTCCGCGGCGTCCTGTTCCGCCTCCTCGATTTCCCGCACCAACGGCAGCACCTTGGCTCCGAAGTACTCGATCTCCTCCTGGAAATGCAGGAAGCCGCCGAGGATCAGGTCCACGCCCCGTTTGCGGTAGGCAGCAATCCGTTCGGCGATCTGTTCCGGAGTTCCGATCAACTTGGTACGAAAACCGTCGTTGTACTGCACGAGGTCGTCGAAGCTCGAATCCGCCCACATGCCCTTCTTGTCACCGGTGGAGTTGCCGGCCTGCTGCACGGCCTGGCGGAATCCCTCGACGGCGGGCCGGTTGGCCTTCGCGACGATCTCCTTGAGGACCTCTTTCGCCTCTTTCTCGGTGTCGCGCGCGATGATGAATCCGTTCAGCCCGAAGCGGACCTCCCGGGCAACCTGACGGGCGTGGTCGCGGACGTCGACGACTTGCTCGGTCACGCCGTCGAAGTCCTTGCCGTTGGAGAAGTACCAGTCGGCGTAGTAGCCGCCGTTGCGGCGCGCCGCACTCGAGTTGCCGCCCTGGAACAGTTCCGGGTTGGGGCGCTCCGCCGTGTTGAGCGGCTTGGGCTTCAGCGTGAAGTCGTGGATCCGGTAGAAGTCGCCGCGGAAGTCGACGTCGTCCTCGGTCCAGATCTTGCGCAGCACCTGGAGGAATTCGGCGCTGCGGCGGTAGCGCTCGTCGTGTTCCAGCCAGGGCTCGCCCAGGTGCGTGAATTCGTCCTTGAACCAACCGGAGACGACGTTGACGGCGAAACGACCGTTGGAGAGGTGGTCGGCCGTCGCTCCCAGTTTCGCGAGCACCGCCGGCTGCCAGAGGCCGGGGTGAACGGCCGCAATGACTTTCAGCCGTTCCGTTGCCAGGAGCAGCGCGAGGCTGAAGCTCGTCGACTCGTGCTGATATTCGGCGCCGTAGCTGGCCTCGTACCGCACCTGGCTGAGGGCGTACTCGAAGCCGTTGTTCTCTGCGGTCTGCGCGAGCTTCTTGTTGTACTCGTAGTTCCAGTCGGTCCGCTGCTCGATGTCACTGGTCACCAGGCCGCCGCTGACGTTGGGCACCCAGTAGGCGAACTTGACGTGGTCGGCGATGCGTTCGGTCGTCATGGGCCCATGTGAACAAGCAAGCCCAGCCACCGTCGTGGGTAACGTTCGCGATGAAGTTATCTCCGGATCGGTTCACCGGCGCCCAGCGGCTGCACCGTGTCGGAAATTCCCAGGTAATGGGCCCACTTCGGCATTCTTGGCACCCACTCTTGCGCCCCATACTGAAACACGTTCTAATTCACCGTATGGACTACGGGCTCGTACTTTTCACCAGCGACCGCGGCATCAAGCCCGCCGCCGCCGCCAAACTGGCCGACGACCACGGCTTCACCACCTTCTATGTGCCCGAACACACGCACATCCCGATCAAGCGCCAGGCGGCCCACCCCACCACCGGTGACGAGACGCTGCCAGACGACCGCTACATGCGGACGCTGGATCCGTGGGTCGCGCTCGGCTCCGCCGCATCGGTGACGTCGCGGGTGCGGCTGTCGACCGCGGTGGCGCTGCCTGTCGAGCACGACCCGATCACTCTCGCGAAATCGATTGCGACACTGGATCATCTGTCCGGCGGCCGCGTCTCGGTCGGCGTCGGATTCGGTTGGAACACAGACGAACTCCAGGACCACAACGTCCCGCCGGCCCGCCGCCGCACCATGCTGCGCGAGTACCTGGAGGCCATGCGCGCGCTGTGGACCCAGGAAGAAGCCGAGTACGACGGCGAATTCGTGAAGTTCGGTCCGTCGTGGGCCTGGCCGAAGCCGGTCCAGTCGCATGTGCCGATCCTGGTCGGGGCGGCCGGCACCGAGAAGAATTTCAAGTGGATCGCCAAGTCGGCCGACGGCTGGATCACGACACCGCGCGACTTCGACATCGACGAGCCGGTCAAGCTGCTGCAGGACACCTGGGCCGCGGCCGGACGCTCGGGTGCGCCGACCATCGTCGCGCTGGACTTCAAGCCGGACGCCGACAAGTTGGCGCACTGGAAGAAGCTCGGTGTGACCGAGGTGCTGTTCGGGTTGCCGGACAGTGACGAGGCCACCGTGTCGGCGTACGTCGAGAAGCTGGCGAAGAAGTTGAGCGACTTCGGGATCTGAGGTTCTGCCGCGCCGAGATTGACGAATTGGTCGCTAATCTCTTGCAAGAACGACCATTTCGTCGATCTCGGCAACCAAGATCAGGCCATCACAGCCCGATTACCCTCGTCGGTCGAGGTGACGACGATCTTTGCGCCCAGCGGCTCGCCGTCGCACAGCAAGGCCATCAGTTCGGCATCGGTCGTGGTAGCCAGGAACCGGCTCCCGTCGGCGTCAAGGCGCCCGATGATGATGCCCGTGTTGGGAGTCCAGTCGTATCGGACGGTGTAGGTCTCGATGGTCGCGGGGCCGTTCGCATGCTCGGTGACGGCGATCGTCGGCCACGACGCGACCTCTGCGCACAATTCGGCGCTGTTGTCGGCGACCCAATCGGCAGGTTCGGTCGAATAGATGCCGACCGAGAACTTGCTGGCGATGCCGCCGTTCGCGCCCACCAATGCGAATTCGCCTGGGGCTTCCCGCATTCGGGTGACCGCTTCAGCGATGCCATGCAGCGAGTAGTTGTTTCCCGGGCCGCCGAAGTACGGCAGGCCGCCGGTCAATGTCAGACCCCGCGGATCGTCGGTCGCCAGGCCGACGCCGTCACAGATGTTGAACACCGGGAACGGGAAGCAGCTGTACAGGTCGAATGCCGAGACGTCGTCGATTCCAATTCCGGCCACCCGCAACGCTTCCTGCACGGCCAGCACTGATGCCGGGCTGGCACCGACATCGGTACGGTCGAGCAGCTTCTGCTCCTTCATGTCCGCATGACCACGCAAGTAAACCCACTTGGATTCCGGCACACCGAGTTTGCGCGCCGACTCCACGGACATCAGCAATGCGGCCGCACCCATGTTCACTTGGTCGCGGGCCACCATCAGCCGCGGGTAGGGGTCGCAGATCATCCGGTTCTTGTCGGTGACGGTCACCAGCTCGTCGACGGTGCGCTCCACCGGCGCCGACGAATACGGATTCTTGGCCGCGACTTTCGACATCGGGGCGAACAGCTCCCCCATCGCCTGTCGGTAGTCCTGCACGGACAGGCCAAGCCGTGCCCGCCGGGCGTTCTCCAAGAGGCCATACTGCACCGGCGCACCGATCAGCCCGTGCCGGACGGTGTACTCGTCGAAGATGCCGTCGTACCCGTAGCCGCGGTCCTCGAGCTGGCCGTCGATGGTCTCCGAGTGATCGGGCTTGTCATCCCGACCCTTGAAGTAGCGGATGCTGGACGTGTTTTCCGACCCCATGATCATCACGACGTCGGCGCGGCCGGCCACGATCTCGCCGGCGAATTCGGTGATCAGGTGTTGCGGGCTCTGCCCGCCGATGACTTCGAGCACGGCGCGGGCGGGATCAGCGCCGATGCGCTGCGCCACGGAGCGCGGGTAGTTGTTCGATTTGCCGAGCGGCGCCGGAACGTGGCCGGAGATCTCGAACTGCCGGGTGCCCGCGACTGTGTCGATAGCCGCGGCAACTGCGGTGACGTCGGCTCCGGTGTCCTGCAGTGCCGCCTGCGCGGCTGCCGCCGCGAGGTCGACCGAGGACATGCCGCGGTAGTCGGGGTCCTCAAGGCGCTCGGTGAACTGACCGACGCCCACGATCACCGGCGTACGCGGATCGACACCCATTACAAACCTCCAGACAACTGTTAATTCGACAGGCTAACCGATTGGGAGGCGACCGCGCATGACGGGTAGCTGGGCATTTACGCCAGAGCACACGTACAACAATTCAAACGTACAACTATCTAGACGTACAGCTAATTCGACGTACAATTGCCAGATGAATTGGCCCATCAGACCCATGTCCCTCGTGGTCGGCGGCGTCGTCCCGCCCGAGAACGTGGTGGGCCGCGTGCGCGAGCAGCAGGAAATCCTGGCCAGCCTGCCCGACGGTGGCGCTGCTCTCGTCGGCGACCGTCGGCACGGCAAGACGTCCCTGGCCCGACTCGTCGCGCACACCGCGCGGCTGCAGGGCCTGACGGTCGTCTCGGTCAGCGCCGAGCGGCAGACCTATGCCGAGTTCGTCACGGCTCTCGCCGCCGAGCTCGGCCGCGTCGACAACGCCCTGCGCCAGGAGGTCGACCGTTGGAAGGTCGCGGTTGGCACCGGGCCGTTCAAGTTCGAGCGGGTTCGCGCCGACGCCGCTCTCGACGATCTGTTGCAGCGCGCCGTCGCCCGCACCAAGGACGGCCCGTTGGTGCTGTTCATCGACGAGGTCACCGTGCTGGCCCGGAACCTCGAACGCGAAAAGCCGGGCGGCGGAGACGCGTTCCTGCACCTGCTGCGCCGGTTCCGCCAGGAACACTCCGGCCGCCTGGCCACCGTCCTCTCCGGTTCCATTGGCTTCCACCATGTCTCGGAAGACGCGCTCAGTTCGGTCAACGACATCCGCAAGGTCACAGTCGGCCCGATCCGCCACGACCACGCCACCTACCTCGCCGAGTGCCTGCTACTCGGCGTGAACGTCCCGACCACCGACCGACATCTGGTCGCGGAATCCATTGCGGCGGCGGCAGAGAACGTGCCGTATTACATCCAGCACCTGGTCGCGGGCGCGGCACGAGAAGGGTCCGTCAAACCGGACCGCATCGCGGAGCTACTGTCCGCCGCCATCACCGATCCGCACGACCCCTGGGACCTGCGGCACTACCGCGACCGGCTGCGCAACTACTACGGAGACGACGCCCCCGCCATCGCCGGACTGCTCGACATCTACGCCCATGCCCCAACCCCGTTGAGTGTCAACGCAACACTGCAGTTCCTGAAGACCGAGGGCTCACCCATCACCGATCGCGACCAGTTGGTGTCGTTCATCGAGCGCCTCGAGCAGGACCACTATCTGCGCCGCGTCGGCGACGACGACTGCTTCGCCTCCGGGCTGGTGCAGTCGGCTTGGCGAGCCATGAGGCGGTAGGCCATGACCCACCCTGCGTTCTCACCCGGCACCGTCGACGCCGACGAACTCGACGCCCGCACCGTCGGCCGCGGGCCCCTCCTGAAGCGGTTGACGGATCGCATCGTCAGCTCCGCGCAGGACGGCTCCCGGCCGCACACCTTGCTCATCGCACCTCGCGGCGCTGGTAAGACCCACACGCTTCGGGTCGCGATCCATCGCGCGCTGAAACATCGCAAGGCCGCCAAAGCCACACTGCTGCTGACACTTCCCGAGGACGCCCTGTCCATCGGCAGCTATCCGGACCTGCTCGTCGAACTGCTGCGCACGCAGGGCCCGGAAATACTCGGACGAGCCCAGGAGCTTCGCGGCGACGCACTGGAGCTGGAACGGGAAATCCTCGACCTGGCCGCCGGCCGTATGGTGCTGGTCGCGATCGAAAACGCCGACCGCATCTTCGATGCCATCGGCGAGGCGGGCCAGGGCAGTTTTCGCGCCTGGGTCGAAACATCCACCGCCGTCTTGGTTTTCGCGACGGCGCCGGCGCTGTTCCCGGCAGTCTCGTCCCGCACCCACCCGTGGTACGGCTCGTTCATCATCGAGGAACTACCCGACCTCGCGGACACTGACGTCGCCGAGTTCCTCACGCAGCACGCCCGCGATCGCGGATTGGCCTCGTACGTCGAGACTTCCGAGGGGCGGACCAAGATCGGCGCGACGGCCCAGATCATCGGCTGGTCACCGCGTAACTGGCAGATCATCGCCGAGACCGTCGACCGCGCCGCACTGGAAAGCGTCACTCCCGCTGCCGACGCGGTATTGGAACAGCTGACGCCGCATTATCAGCAGTTGTTGTGGCAGCTTCCGGCCGGCGAACAACGCCTGATCGTCGAACTGGCCCGCGCCGACGGCGCCCGCACTGTCACCGATCTCTCTGCCGCCGTGGGCATTTCGAACCAGTCGGCGTCAGCGGCGCTGGGCCGCCTCACGGCCGGCGGCTGGGTCCACGCCGCCAAAGCGGACTCCGGCGACCGTCGCGCCACCTGGTACGACCTCAGCGATCCACTGCTCCGGCACTACGTGCACTACCGCGAGCGCCGCCAGCGCTGACGCGGCCAATGTGCAGCCAGAGCGCCCCACTGCCGGGATCTGCGATCTGTTTGCACACTCGCATCGTCAGCCGCATTCGCGCGAAACACAACAGGCCCCCACCAGAAGGTGGGGGCCTGTTGCGCAGAAAGAAATTACAGCGACTGCAGGATCTCGCGAGCCAGTGCAGCGGTGGCCGACGGGGTCTTGCCGACCTTCACGCCGGCAGCCTCGAGGGCTTCCTGCTTGGCGGCGGCGGTGCCCGACGAGCCCGAGACGATGGCGCCGGCGTGGCCCATGGTCTTGCCCTCCGGAGCGGTGAAGCCCGCGACGTAGCCGACGACCGGCTTGGTGACGTTGGCCTTGATGTAGTCGGCGGCACGCTCTTCGGCGTCGCCACCGATCTCGCCGATCATCACGATGACCTTGGTCTCGGGGTCCTTCTCGAACGCCTCGATGGCGTCGATGTGGGTGGTGCCGATGACCGGGTCGCCGCCGATGCCGATGGCGGTCGAGAAGCCGAAGTCACGCAGCTCGTACATCATCTGGTAGGTCAGGGTGCCGGACTTGGAGACCAGACCGATCGGGCCCTTGCCGGTGATGTTGTTCGGCGTGATGCCGACCAGCGCCTCACCGGGGGTGATGATGCCCGGGCAGTTGGGGCCGATGATGCGGGTCTTCTGACCCTTCTCGACGTTGTAGGCCCACGCGTAGGCGCTGTCCTGCACCGGGATGCCCTCGGTGATGACAACCAGCAGCGGGATCTCGGCGTCGATGGCCTCGATGATGGCGTCCTTCGAGAAGGCCGGCGGCACGAAGGCGATCGACACGTCGGCGCCGGTCTCCTTCATGGCCTCGGCCACCGTGGCGAACACGGGCAGCTCGATGTCGTTGCCGTCCTTGTCGACGTGCGAGACCTTGGTGCCGGCCTTGCGGGCGTTGACGCCACCGACGACCTGGGTGCCGGCCTTCAGCATCAGCTTGGTGTGCTTGGTGCCCTCACCGCCGGTGATGCCCTGGACGATGACCTTGGAATCCTTGTTCAGGAAGATAGACATAAGTTGTTGGCTCCCTTACTTGTTCGCCAGCTCGGCGGCTTTGTCGGCACCGGAGTCCATGGTCTCGGCCTGGATCACCAGCGGGTGGTTGGCCTCGGCCAGGATGCGGCGGCCCTCTTCGACGTTGTTGCCGTCGAGACGGACGACCAGCGGCTTGTTGGCCTCGTCGCCCAGCATTTCCAGGGCCTTGACGATGCCGTTGGCGACGGCGTCACACGCGGTGATGCCACCGAAGACGTTGACGAAGACGCTCTTGACCTGGCTGTCGCCCAGGATGACGTCCAGACCGGCGGCCATCACCTCGGCCGAGGCGCCACCACCGATGTCCAGGAAGTTGGCGGGCTTCACGCCGCCGTGGTTCTCGCCGGCGTACGCGACGACGTCCAGAGTCGACATGACCAGGCCGGCACCGTTACCGATGATGCCGACGGCGCCGTCGAGCTTGACGTAGTTGAGGTCGTGCTCCTTGGCCTTGAGCTCGAGCGGGTCGGTGGCTTCCTTGTCCTCGAACTCGGCGTGGCCGGGCTGACGGAAGTCGGCGTTGGCGTCCAGGGTGACCTTGCCGTCGAGGGCGAGGATCTGGTCGTCGGGGGTGCGAACCAGCGGGTTGACCTCGACCAGGGTGGCGTCCTCGGCGACGAAGACCTCCCACAGCTTCTGGATGGTCACGGCCGCGGCGTCGAGCACCTCGGCGGGCAGGTGGCCCTTCTCGGCGATCTCGCGGGCGAAGGCCAGGTCAACACCCTTGACGGCGTCGACGGGAACCTTGGCGAGACGCTCCGGCTTGGTGGCGGCGACCTCTTCGATCTCCATGCCGCCCTCGACAGAGCACATGGCCAGGTAGGTGCGGTTGGCGCGATCGAGCAGGAAGGAGATGTAGTACTCCTCCGCGATGTCGCTGGCCTCTGCGACGAGCAACTTCTTGACGATGTGGCCCTTGATGTCCAGACCGAGGATGTTCTGCGCGTGCGTGAGGGCGTCCTCCGGGGTGGCGGCGTACTTCACGCCACCGGCCTTGCCACGGCCACCGACCTTGACCTGCGCCTTGATCATGACGGGCTTGCCGATCTCTTCGGCGATCGCCTTGGCGTCATCGGCGGACTCGGTGACCCGGCCCGGTGTAGTAGGGACGTTGTGCTTGGCGAACAGCTCTTTCGCCTGGTACTCGAAGAGATCCATGAGCTCTGAGAAATCCCGTTCTGTCTGCGTTGACGGTTGAATTCACTTCAGCATTGGGCCGCACTGGCTCGCTCGGCACTTTAGCCACGTACTAATGAGTAGCCAGCACCGCCTACTACCCATGTGGTACATCTCACCTGAGAGCAACCAGTGAGGCAAATCACAGTTCCCGGCCAATGACATCTATAGGTTGCCAATCGGTTCTGATTTTCAGTACCGTCATGGGCGGTCTCGGTAACGGTACGGTCACGGAGCAAAGGAATTTTCGGTTGGCTGAGCACGATTCGTCGGTAACTCCCCTCGGAGAGGCGACGAACGCCGGCAACACCGAGAACGCTGCCCGCACCACCATCAAGCTATCCCGCGCTGTGAGCCCTGCTGAAGTGACCGACATCATCCCGTTCAACGAGTTCGGTGACCTGCACGATCTGGACCTCTCCGAGAGCGCGTTCGACCGCGATTCCCGCGTCAACGCCGCCCCCGAGCTCGACGATCTGAACGACACCGACGACGAGACTCCCCTGACGCTGACTGTTCCGGCCGAATTCCGGCAGCCCGAGGGCGCGCAGCGCCTCTCCGCGAGCGCCTACCGCGACAGCCACACCGATACCAGCAACGGTCTCGACGACACGGACGTCATCGATCTGCGCGCGAGCCGTGGCACCCACCGCAAGCCTGAGCCCGTCAACGGCGTGAAGGGCCGCCTGGTCGCCGCCGCCATGGCCGTCGGCGCCACCGCCGCCGCCGGGTACTCGATGATGACCAGCGCCGACCAGCCGACCAGCACGAAGCTGGCCGCCGACCAGGTCGTCCGCGCGGACGGGTCGACCGGATCCTCGGACGGCATCCAGATCGTCAACGTCGAACCCGCCGCCGCGTCCGGCGCGGTGCACGCCCAGGAACTCGCCAACGGCGCGGCGTTCGCGCAGGAACGCGCCGAGCGCGAAGCCCGGCTGGCCCGCCCGCTGTTCGTGATGCCGACCAAGGGCGTGTTCACCTCCGGCTTCGGTTACCGCTGGGGCGCGTTGCACGGCGGTATCGACATCGCCGGCCCGATCGGTACGCCGATCGTCGCCGTCTCCGACGGCGTCGTCGTGGCCGCAGGCCCGACCGCTGGTTACGGCGCGTGGGTCAAGGTCCGTCACTCGGACGGGACCGTCACGCTGTACGGCCACGTCAACACCTGGGTCGTCTCGGTCGGCCAGCGGGTTTTCGCCGGCGACCAGATCGCCACCATCGGCAACCGCGGCAACTCGACCGGCCCGCACTGCCACTTCGAGGTGCTCATGGGCGGCAGCCAGCGCATCGACCCCGTGCCGTGGCTGGCACAGCGTGGCCTGAGCCCGGGTAACTACGTCGGCTGATCCGTGACGGACAACAACGCCGACGGGCCAGCCCAGACGCATTCGTCCGACCCCACCCAATCTTTCGGACGTCACTCTGACGACGAACCCAGAACGGGGTTGATCCGGCGCGCGCCGACGGGAGCCTTTCCCGTCACCGACGCACCGCCCACCAGCATCATCCGCCGCACACCCACTGGTTCGATACCCGTCGTCGACGCTCCTCAAACGAGTGTCATCGAGCCCGCGACCGGTCTCATTTCCGCCGAGCCCGCGACCGGCCTGATCCGGGCCGAGGATGCCCCCGCGACCACGTTCATCCCGGCCTCGGGCCCCGCTCCGGCAGCGGCTCCCGAGTCGGCTCCGACGCCGACACCGAAGCCGCCGCCCGGGCCGTTCGCCGCCTGCGCCACTGCCACGGCGTGCATCTTGAGTGGCTGGGCGACGGCCGTCATCGCCACTTCACTGATCGCCGGGTGGTGGCGCACCGATCCGCTGTTCTGCGTCGCCATCGGCTTCCTCGCCGCCGTCGGCTGCGGCGCCACCATCGGCGGGCAGATCGCCGTCCTGCTGCGGCGCCGCACGGGCCGGGTCGTGGTGGTGGTCGGCGCCTTGGTGACGCTGGTGATCTTCGCCAGTTTGTTCGTCGCCGGGGCCAAACTGCCGCCGATCGTCTACGGCATCCCGGTGCTGCCGGTCGCCAGCATGGTGCTCGCGATGCTGCCCGTTACCGGCCGCTGGTGCACCAAAACCTGACGCGCCGAAGCGAATCCGGCTAAAAATCAGCGAGATCGCACCGTCCGAGTTTCGCGCGCGCCGACGCTAAAGCTTCTGTACCGGAGCGTGGTTGTGCATCAGTTTGACCCGGCCGGAGCTGCCGAAGTCGATGAGCGACATGGCCGATTCGCCGACACCACTGACCTCTTCGACGCGGCCCAGGCCGTACTTGTCGTGCGTGACACGGTCACCCGGTGAGAGCACCACCAGCGGCTTGTTGCGGTTCGGCGCCGGCCGCATGGGCGACGGCCGTCCACCACCGAGACCACCACCCGATCCCCCGGACCCGTAACCCCGCGGCGCCGACAGCGATGGTGGCGGCTCGACGCGACGCCAGTCGATCAGCTCCTGCGGAATCTCCTGCAGAAAGCGCGATTCCGGGTTGAGCATGGGCTGCCCCCACGACGAGCGCACCTTGGCGCGGCTGAGGTACAGCCGCTGGCGGGCCCGGGTGATGCCGACGTACGCCAGCCGGCGTTCCTCGGACAGTTCGGTCGGGTCGCCGAGGGCGCGCATGTGCGGGAACATGCCGTCTTCCCAGCCGGTCACGAAAACCACGGGGAATTCGAGGCCTTTGGCGGTGTGCAGCGTCATCATCGTGACGACGCCGTCGCCGTCCTCGGGGATTTCGTCGGCGTCCGCCACCAGCGAGACCCGTTCCAGGAACGCGGCCAGCGCTCCGGTGTCGGGGACGTCCTCGTCCAGTTCCTCTTCCTGCAAAGCCTGCGCGTTGGCCAGGTCGGTGCTGAATTCGTGTGCGACGCTGACCAATTCGTTCAGGTTGTCGAGCCGCGCCTGGTCCTGCGGGTCGCTGGACGCTTCCAGCTCGCGGCGGTAGCCCGTGCGGTCCAGCACCGTCTCGACCAGGTCACCCAGCTCGCCGTCGAGCCCGCCGCGCAGGCTGTCCATGAGCTCGACGAAACTGGCGATCGCCTTCTCCGAGCGGGAGTTCAGCATCGGCACCCGGCCCTCGGCGGCTGCCTGCAGCGCGTCACTGAAGCTGGCGCCGGTGTTCTCCGCGTACACCGCCACGCAGGCTTCGGCGCGGTCACCGATGCCGCGGCGGGGGGTGTTGAGGATGCGCCGCAGGCTCACCGCGTCGCCCGGGTTGTCCAGCACCCGCAGGTACGCGACGATGTCGCGAATCTCCTTGCGCTCGTAGAAGCGCATGCCCCCGACGACTTTGTACGGGATGCCGGCCCGGATGAAGATGTCCTCCACGGACCGCGACGAGTTGTTGGTGCGGTAGAACACCGCGATGTCGCCATAGCTGTACTTGGTGTCGATACCGCTGCCCTTGGTGGTCAGCGTGTCGATCTCCTCGGCGATGAACCGGGCCTCGTCGTGTTCGTTGTCGGCAACGTAGCCGACGATCAGCTCGCCCTCGCCGGCGTCGGTCCACAGCTTCTTGTCGCGGCGTCCGGCGTTGCGGCTGATGACCCCGTTGGCGGCCGACAGGATGTTCTGCGTGGAACGGTAATTCTGTTCCAGCAGAATGGTTTTCGCATTCGGGAAGTCGCGCTCGAAATCCTCGATGTTGCGGATCGTCGCGCCGCGGAACGCGTAGATGGACTGGTCGGCGTCACCCACGACGCACAGTTCGGCGGGCGGGACGTCATCGGCGCCTTCGGGCGCGTGGTGCCCGACGAGCTCGCGCACCAGCACGTACTGGGCGTGGTTGGTGTCCTGGTACTCGTCGACCAGGATGTGCCGGAAGCGCCGCCGGTAGTACTGCGCGATCTGCGGAAAGCTCTGCAGCACAGCGACCGTCTCGCCGATCAGGTCGTCGAAGTCCATGGCGTTCGCGGCCCGCAGCCGGCGCTGGTATTCGCCGTAGACCTCGGCGACGATCTTCGGCAGGTCCTCGTCGGCCTCCGACGCCTCCGACGCCGCCTGCAGCGGGTCGATCAGTTCGTTCTTCAGGTTCGAGATCGCGGTCGCGAGCATGCGCGGCGAGTACCGCTTGACGTCGAGGCCCAGGTCCTTGCCCACCATCATCAACAACCGGCGCGAGTCGTCGGCGTCGTAGATGGAGAAGTTGGAGTTGAGCCCCGGGAGCAGCGAGGCCTGGTTCCGGAGGATGCGGACGCAGGTGGAGTGGAACGTCGACACCCACATGGACTTGGCGCGGGGGCCGATCAACTGGACGACGCGCTCACGCATCTCGGCGGCGGCCTTGTTGGTGAACGTGATGGCCAGGATCTGGCCGACGCCGACGTCGCGGTTGGCCAGCAGGTAGGCGATGCGCCGGGTCAGCACCGCGGTTTTGCCCGAGCCGGCGCCGGCCACGATCAGCAGCGGCGAACCCTCGTGCAGAACCGCTGCACGCTGCTGCGGGTTGAGGCCGTCCAGAAGCTGATCGATGTCGGGGGCTGTGCTCGTCATATCAGCTCAAACTTACCGCCGGGGTGCGACAAGCCACGCATTTCCCCGGTCGCTTCGGTCGCCTCTTTGCGCTGGCACCGGCCGGGATGGCACACTCGGAACGTGCTCAATGCGCAGCAGCGATTTTTCTACGGGTACCGGACGCCGGTACCCGGGGTTTAGCTGCTTCCCTTCAGCCCCGTGGTCCGCATCCGGATCCGGGGCTCGTTTGTTGTGTGAGGCCTGAATTCGGATGACACCAGAATCCACCAACAGCGAGGACACCATGTCGACCGAAACTGAACTCCCCAACATCGACGAGCTCCGCCTGGAGATCGACGAGCTGGACGCCACCATCCTGGCGGCCGTCGCCCGTCGCACCGAGGTCTCCAAGATGATCGGCAAGGCCCGCATGGCCTCCGGCGGCACCCGGCTGGTGCACAGCCGCGAGATGAAGGTCATCGAGCGCTACAGCGAGCTGGGCCCCGAGGGCAAAGACCTCGCCATGCTGCTGCTGCGTCTCGGCCGCGGCCGCCTCGGCCACTGACCTCCGCTCACTGACCAAACTTCCCGCACCAAACTTCCCGCGAGCGGCCGTGTCTGTACGGCGACACACCGACTTCGGTGTGTGCTTTGCGCACGTTGGCGCCTGGTGAGCGGCCATTGCTCCTATGTCAAGCAGCGAGTGCTGTTTCGGGTTTTTGGTGTGATCGGTTGAGGTGCAGGTCGGTGTGGAGGCTGCGGTAGACGGTTCGGCTGAGGTGGCGTTTGAGGCATCGTAGGGCTTCTTTGGTGGCCTTGCCGTCGGCGATGCGACCGCGGTAGTACTGCTGGCCGGCGCTGCCGGGGATGCGCAGCTGGGTGATGGCGATGCGGTGTAAGGCCGCGTTGAGTTGGCGGTTGCCGGACCGGTTCAAGCGGACGCGTCCGGCGGTGTTGCCCGACCAGACTGGGATCGGTGCGGTGCCGTTGTGGCGGCTGAAGGCGGCTTCGCTGCGGAAGCGGCTGATGCCGGCGGTTTCGGCGATGATCTTGGCGGCGGTCAGTTCACCGCATCCGGGCACCGTCAGTAGCGTCGGGGCGATTTTTTGGACGCGTTCGCCGATGCGTGCGGCCAGGGTGTTGATGGCCTCGGTCAGGCGCATGACGTCGGCGAGTTCATCGCGGGCCAACTCGGCCAGCAGTCCGTGCTGGGTGTCGAGCCATTTTGCGAGCGCGGTGCAGGCCTTGGTGCGGTGTAGTGAGCCCGGTTTGGGTTCAGCAGCGGGGTCGAGTTCGTGGATCCGTTGACGTAGCCGGTTGATCGTCGAAGTGCGTTGTGCCACAAGGTCTTCACGACGATCAATCAATAGTTTCAGTTCGCGCGAACTCTGATCATGAGAGGCGACGGGCAGATCAGGATTGCGCAGCACAGCCTGAGCCACGGCCAGCGCATCGATGGGATCGGACTTACCGCGGGTCCGTGCCGAGGCCCGGGCCTGCGACATGAGTTTGGGGGCCACCCGTACCACGGACTGGCCGGCGGTGAGCAGATCGCGCTCCAGGCGAGCTGACAGGTTGCGACAGTCCTCGATACCCCCACAGCAATTCTTCCCCGAACTGCTCGCGGGCCCAGGCCAACGCCTTGTGGTGTCCGATGGTGGTGGCTTTGACGACCTTCTCACCGAGCTTGCGGCCGACCTCGTCGACCGCAACAAAGGTGTGGGTGCGCTTGTGGACATCGGTTCCAACGACGACCATGAACGGTGCCTTCTTTCATCAGAGGTGGATGAGGCGAAGGTCGGGCCGGCCGGCAGGACACATCTCAGTGGGGGCGGTGCCACGCTCCTATCAAGTCACGCCGGTCGGTCCTTCCCGCCTGGTATCGGCACAACGGCCGAATGCCAGCCCGCAGGCGGCAGTGTTTGCAAGAGCCAAATACCAGGTGAGAAGTAACCCAACCACCGCAACAGCGGCAACTCGAGAATGACACTGAGTGTCTGTACGGCGACACACCGACTTCGGTGTGTGCTTTGCGCACCCTCGCGGCCGGTGAGCGGCCCCATTTGTACAAGCAACCACGGCGTGTTGCGTACAGACACGGCCGCTCGCGCCAAGGGTGAGGGGCGTCAGGGAGTCAGGGCGATGTACTTGGTGTCGAGGTATTCCTCGATACCTTCGGTGCCGCCTTCGCGGCCGAAGCCTGACGACTTCACCCCGCCGAACGGCGCCGCCGGGTCCGAGATGACACCCCGGTTGACGCCGACCATGCCGGACTCCAGCGCCTCGGACACCCGCAGCGCCCGGTCGAGCGATTGCGTGTAGATGTAGGCCGCCAGACCGTACTCGGTGTCGTTGGCCGCGGCGATCGCCTCGTCCTCGGTGTCGAATCCCGTCACGGGAGCGACGGGCCCGAACACCTCCTCCCGCAGGATGCGGGCATCGGCAGGGACGTCCGCCAGGACCGTCGCGGGATAGAAGTAGCCCGGACCGCCCGGGGCCGTGCCGCCGACGGCGACGGTCGCGCCGCGCGACACCGCGTCGGACACCAGGTCGGTGACGGTGCCGAGCTGCTTGGCGTTGATCAGCGGGCCGAGCGTCGCGTTCTCGTCCAGACCGTTGCCGAGCGTGAACTCGCTCATCCGCTGCACCAGCTTCGTGGTGAACTCCTGCCGCACCGCGTTGGCGACGTGGAAGCGGTTGGCCGCCGTACAGGCCTCGCCGCCGTTGCGCATCTTGGCGAGGATCGCGCCGTCGACGGCGGCATCGACGTCGGCGTCGTCGAACACCACGAACGGCGCGTTGCCGCCGAGTTCCATCGACATGCGCAGCAGCTTCTCGCCGCCCTGCTGCACCAGCGCCCGGCCGACGCCCGTCGACCCGGTGAAGGTCAGCTTGCGCAGCCGGCCGTCGTTGATCAGCGCGGCGGTCAGTTCACCCGGACTGGTGGTCGGCAGCACGGACAGCACGCCCTTGGGCAGCCCGGCGTCGGCCATCAGCAACATGGTCAGCGGGGTTTCGGCGGCGGGCTTGACCACCATGGTGCAGCCGGCCGCCAGGGCCGGGCCGATCTTGCGGGTGCCCATGGCCAGCGGGAAGTTCCACGGTGTCACCGCGTAGCACGGGCCGACGGGCGACTTGGTGACGACGATGCGCCCGGTACCTGCCGGGCTGGGGGTGTAGCGGCCGCCGATGCGGACGGCCTCTTCGGCGAACCAGCGGAAGAACTCGGCGCCGTACTTGACCTCGCCGCGGCTCTCGGCGAGCACCTTGCCCATCTCGAGCGTCATCAGCGTGGCGAGATCCTCGGCGCGGGCGGTGATGGTCTCGAACACCGACCGCAGGATTTCGCCGCGCTCACGGGGCGGGGTTGCCGCCCACTCCTTTTCGACGGCCGCCGCGGCGTCGAGTGCGGCGATGCCGTCCTGCTGCGCGGCGTCGGCGACGCGGGCGATGACATCCTCGGTAGCGGGGTTGAGCACTTCGAACGTGGATTGACCGGCGCGCTCCTCACCGCCGATCCAGAGGCCAGTTGGGACAGACGACAACAGCGCGGCGATGTCCATACACCCATCATGTACGGCGGCGTTTCCTACGTCACACTAGGGTTTGAGGCATGGCTGATCAGACTCCCGCTGCCGACATCACGACCACCTCAGCCTGGGAGGCGCTCACCGCGCACCATGCCGCGGTCGAGGCGACCACGCTGCGCGAGCTGTTCGCCGACGATCCGGACCGCGGCCGCGAGCTGACGCTGACCGTCGGCGACCTGTACATCGACTACAGTAAGCACCGCGTGACCAGGGAAACCCGTGCGCTGCTGCTCGATCTGGCCCGCGCGGCCGGCCTGGAGGAGCGGCGCGACGCCATGTTCGCCGGTGAGCACATCAACACCTCCGAGGACCGCGCCGTGCTGCACACCGCGCTGCGGCTGCCGCGCGGCGCCTCGCTGGTGGTCGACGGCCAGGACGTCGTCGCCGACGTGCACTCCGTGCTCGATGAGATGGGCACCTTCACCGACCGGCTGCGCAGTGGTGAGTGGACCGGAGCCACCGGTCAGCGCATCACGACCGTCGTCAACATCGGTATCGGTGGCTCCGATCTGGGCCCGGTCATGGTGGACCAGGCCCTGCGCCACTACGCCGATGCGGGCATCACGGCGCGGTTCGTGTCGAACGTCGACCCGGCCGACCTGGTGGCCAAGCTCGACGGACTCGACCCTGCCACAACGCTTTTCATCGTCGCCTCCAAGACGTTCTCGACGTTGGAGACGCTGACGAACGCCACTGCCGCCCGGCGCTGGCTCGTCGCCGCGCTCGGTGATGACGCTGTCGCCAAGCACTTCGTCGCGGTGTCGACCAACGCAAAACTGGTGTCCGAGTTCGGCATCGACACCGCGAACATGTTCGGTTTCTGGGACTGGGTCGGCGGCCGCTACTCGGTGGACAGCGCCATCGGGCTCTCGGTGATGGCCGTCATCGGGAAGGAACGGTTCGGCGAATTCCTGGCCGGCTTCCATCTGGTCGACGAGCACTTCCGCACCGCGCCGCTGGAGGCGAACGCGCCGGCGCTGCTCGGGCTCATCGGCCTGTGGTACTCGGATTTCTTTGGCGCACAAGCGCGTGCGGTGCTCCCCTACTCCAATGACATGGCCCGGTTCGCCGCCTACCTGCAGCAGCTGACCATGGAGTCCAATGGCAAGTCGGTCCGTGCCGATGGCACGCCGGTGAGCACCGACACCGGCGAAATCTTCTGGGGCGAGCCGGGAACCAACGGCCAGCACGCCTTCTACCAACTACTGCACCAGGGCACCCGGCTCGTGCCGGCGGACTTCATCGGCTTCAGCGAGCCGACCGACGATCTGCCCACCGCCGACGGCACCGGCAGCATGCACGACCTGCTGATGAGCAACTTCTTCGCCCAGACTCAGGTGCTCGCCTTCGGCAAGACCGCCGAAGAGATCGCCGCCGAAGGTACGCCGGCCGACGTCGTCCCCCACAAGGTGATGCCCGGAAACCGGCCCACCACTTCGATTTTGGCGACCAAGCTGACGCCGTCGGTGGTCGGTCAGCTGATCGCGCTGTACGAGCACCAGGTCTTCACCGAAGGCGTCATCTGGGGCATCGACTCGTTCGATCAGTGGGGCGTCGAACTCGGCAAGACCCAGGCCAAGGCCCTGCTGCCGGTCATCACGTCCGAGGCCGCGCCGGCCCCACAGTCCGACAGCTCGACCGATGCCCTGGTGCGTCGCTACCGCGCCGAACGCGGCCGCGTTTCCTAGGGATTTGTGCACGATTTTCCGCGGCCGGCGCGGAAAATCGTGCACAAATCGCTCAGGCGAAGTACTTGGTGAAGCGCGGCGGCATCAGCTTCATCACCTCGACCAGCGGCCACCACGGCCAGCCGGGGACGACGGCGCGGCCCTTCTCGTTCTCGATGGCTTCGACCATGGCCTTCACGCCGGTCTCGTTGTCGACCATGAGCATGGTGGAGTTGGATTTGGCGGTCATCTCGGACTCGATGTAGCCGGGCTCCAGAACGGTGACCTTGATCGGACCGGACGGATACTCGGCGCGCAGCGACTCACCGAGCGACGTGACGCCGGCCTTGCTCGCGGCGTAGGCCGCCTTGTGCCCGGGCACGCCGACGTTGCCGAGCACCGACGACACCAGCACCAGGTGGCCCCGCCCCGCGGCCTTGAACATCTCGAGCGCCGTCTCGATCTGCACCAGCGCCGCAACGAGATTCGTCTCGATGGTCGCCTTGTTGGCCCACAACTTGCCGCCACCGAGCGGGTAGCCCTTGCCGATTCCGGCGTTGACGATGACGCAGTCGATGCCGCCGAGTTGGTCGGACAGGTCCTCGAAAACCTTGGGCACCTGATCGTGGTCGTTGACGTCCAGCGCCGCGATGGCGACGGTCACGCCGGGATACTGCGCCGTCAGTTCGGCCTTGAGTTCTTCGAGGTTGTCCAGCCGGCGGGCACACAGTGCCAGGTCGCGGCCCTTGGCGGCGAACTGCCGGGCCATACCGGCGCCCAGGCCCGAGCTCGCTCCGGTGATGAGAATCTTCTGCCGAGTCATGCCCTGCAGCGTAACCAACTCGACACGTGTCAAGAAAGGCCGCGGGTGCAAGATCGAGGTATGAAGCTCGCCGCCCTGTTGGTCGCCGTCGTGGGCATGACGTCGGCGCCCCTCGCCTACGCCGACGACGATCCGCTGTTTCGGTTGGTCGACGCCGCCGCCCAGCGGCTGCAGACCGCCGACGCGGTGGCCGCGGTCAAGTGGCTCAAGGGCGGCTCGATCGAGGATCCCGCGCGGGTCGATCAGGTGCTGAAAGCGGTCGCCGCGCAGGCCACCGCGTCAGGCGCCGACCCGGTGTTCGTGCAGCAGGTGTTCACCGACCAGATTCACGCCACCGAGGGCATCGAGTATCTGCGGTTCAGCCAATGGAAGTTCGATCCGGCGACGGCTCCCACGACGGCACCTGATCTGTCCGAATCACGCACTGCGATAGACGGTTTCAATCGCACCATGGTCGCGGAGCTGGCGGCACAACGAGGAGTCCTGCACGGCCCGGGCTGCGCCGCCGCACTCGACGCCGCCCGAGCACAGGTGGTGACGAACCAGCACCTCGACCCGCTCTACCAGCAGGCGCTCACAGCAGCGACCAGGAACTACTGCAACTGAATCACTTGAGTAGCTTCGACATGCGCCGGTCGGCCAGCACCTTGCCACCGGTCTGACACGTCGCACAGTACTGAAAAGACTTGTCCGCGAAGGACACCTCACGGACCGTGTCGCCGCAGACCGGGCACGGCAATCCGGTGCGGGCATGGACCCGAAGCCCGGAGCGCTTCTCCCCCTTGAGGGCTGCCGCTCCTTGTCCGACCGAACGGGTCACGGCATCGGTGAGCACCGAGATCATCGCGTCATGCAGAGTCGCCAACTGCTCCGCGGTCAGCTTGCCCGCGGTCGCGAACGGCGAAAGCTTGGCCACATGCAGGATTTCGTCGCTGTAGGCGTTGCCGATCCCGGCGATGGTCCGTTGATCGGTGATGACGTTCTTGATCCGGCCGGTGTTCCCGGCCAGCACCGCGCCCAGTTCGGCCGGGCCGAGCGATAACGCGTCCGGTCCCAACGTGGCGATCTGCGGCACGGCCAGCGGATCGTTCACCAGCCAGACCGCCAGCCGCTTCTGCGTTCCCGCCTCGGTCAGGTCGAAACCCGGTGCCTCACCGGGCTTTCCGAGGTGCACCCGCAGCGCGATCGGCCCCTTGCCCGGCTTCAGCGGTGCGGCCGCCAGCTTCTCCGACCAGCGCAGCCAACCGGCGCGTGACAGGTGGGTGATCAGGTGCAGATCGCCGACCTGCAGCCCGAGGTACTTGCCCCAGCGGTTGGCGCCCGTCACTTCCTTGCCGTACAGCGCCGTCGGCGGCGGGTCGAAGGTCTTGAGCACGGACAGAGCGGAGACGTCGACACGGCCCACCGGCAGTCCGACCGCATGACGACGCAGGTGATCGGCGAGCGCCTCGACCTCGGGAAGTTCCGGCATGGGTTCAGGCTAGCGACTGGATGTACCGCATGCTGTACACATGGCAGACCGCTCGGCACCCGCCCCGGCCACCAATCCGCTGCGACGCATGCTGGTCATGAATGCCGTACCGCGCCGCTGGCCGTTCGCGCTACGGGCCTCGTTCTGCATGATGGTGCCGATTCTCGTGGGGTGGGCGGCCGGTGACGTATCGGCCGGGCTCGTCGCCACCATCGGTGGCTTCACCTCGCTGTACGGCAGCGGGCGGCCGTATCTCAACCGGGCGATGTATCTCGGCGCCATCGCCATCTCGTTCGCGGTGGTCGTGGCACTCGGCGATTGGGCGGCCGCAACCCCGTGGTCGGCCGTGCTGGTGGTGACCGTGATCGCGATGGTCGCCGTCCTGATCTGCCAGGCCCTGTCCGTCGGTCCGCCCGGCGCCTACATGCCCGTGCTGGCGTGCGCGGCGGCAGTCGGGATTGCCACCCAGCACTTGAGTCCGTGGCGGCTGGGTGCGCTCGTACTGGCCGGCGGCGCGTTCGCCTGGATGGTGCACATGGCCGGAGTACTGGTCCGCCCGCGCGCGCCGGAACGTGCCGCGGTCGCCGGCGCCGCCGAAGCGGTGGCCACCTACATCGAAACCTCGTCACCCGATGCCCGGCACCGCGCCGCGCAGCTTCTGCACGAAGCCTGGATCACGCTGGTCACGTTCCAGCCCGTACGGCCCAAGCCCGACGACACCCTCTACCGGCTGAGGATGACGAACCGCCGGCTGCACGTGTTGCTTCGCCGAAGCCATGGCCGCCGCCGACCGCGGCCAACCGATGTCCGTCGACGGCGCCGCGCTGGCCCGGCACCTGGGTACGGTGCCCGACGACATCGGCGGCAGTTTCGAGGGCCTGATCCCACTGGGACGCCCCTCGGTCGGGACGCTGCTGCGCCGCGCGGTGACGCCGGGGTCTCCCCCACTGACGGCGGCACTGCGCACCGCGGTCGCCGTCGCGATCGCCGGCACCGTCACCGTCGGCCTGAACATGGACCACGCGTACTGGGCCATGGCGGCGGCGGTGCTGATGCTGCATCAGGGTTTCGATTGGCGACGCACCGTACAACGCGGCATCGAACGCACCTTGGGCACGTGGCTCGGCCTGCTGCTGGCGGGCGGCGTCCTGCTCGCCGCACCGGGTGGACCGTGGCTCGCCGTCATCGTCGGCACGCTGCAGTTCCTCATCGAGATGTTCGTGGTGCGCAACTACACCGTCGCGGTCATCTTCATCACGCCTGCGGCATTGACCATCGCGTCGGGCGGACACCACATCGCCGACGTGCCCGCCATGCTGCTCGCCCGGGGCGTCGATACCGTGATCGGTTGTGCGGTGGCACTTCTCGTGCTGTGGCTGATGCGGCGCGGCCACCCCGCGGCGCGTCCCGCCGAGTCGATCGCGGCGACGCTCGACGCCGTCGCCGTCGTGGTCGGCCATCTTGCCGCCGGCGCGGTCACCACCGATCAGGCCCGCAGCGACCGTCGTGATCTGCAGCTGCGCGCGATGGCCATGCTTCCGGTGTACGACACCGCCATCGGCGGGTCGACCCGGAGCCGGGTTGCGGCAGAACGGCTTTGGCCTGCCATCGTCGCGACCGAGCAACTCACGTATCGGACGCTCGCCGCGGGCTGGGCCACCGAGCGATCCGAGACGCCGATCACCCCTGACGACGCCGCACAGCTGACCGCGACGCTCGCCGACCTGGCCGACGCCGTCCGCACCGGACGCCCGGCGGCCGACATCACCGAGCCACCGGCCCTCGGCGCCAACGAATTACGCGCGATCCGGGCGTCGCTGGCGTAGGGATTTGTGCACGTTTTTCCGCGCCGACCGCGGAAAAACGTGCACAAATCCCTACTTTTCGAAGGCGCGCTGCACCAGACCCAGGGCCCAGCCGACAATCGACAGCAGGATCGCCGCCCATATCGCGGTGAACCAGAACTGGTCGATTCCCAGGCCCCAGTGCGTGGTGTTCTCGGTGATCCACGACGTGATCCACAGCATCCACGCGTTGATGACGACGTGGATCAGGCCGAGGGTGAGGATGTACAGCGGAATCGCGAAGAGCTGCACGATCGGCTTGATGATGGCGTTGACCAGGCCGAAGACGAACGCCACGACCAGGATGATGCCGACTCGCCCGAGTTGAGTGGCGCCCACCGGGAAGACGAAATAGATCCCCGACACCATGCGAGTGACCAACCACAACGCCAGGCCGGTCACCGCGGCCCGCAGCAGCAACGATTTCATGCCGTCGATTCTGCCCGCAGCAGATAGGTGTCCATGATCCAGCCGTGCCGCGTCCGGGCCTCGGCGCGCTCCCGGGCGATCTGCTCCCCGACCGCTCCGACGGTGCCGGCGATGAGCATCTCGTCCGGCGTGCCGAGGTAGGCACCCCACCAAATCCGGGTCTGCGGTGGGCATTCCAGGAACGAGCACTCGCCGTCGAGCATCACCACCGCGGCGCCGGCCAGCCCGTGCTCACGCAGCTGACGCCCCGTCGTGATCAGCACCGGCTCGCCAATGTCGTTGAGCGGGATGCGATGTCGAGCCGTGAGGGCCTGGATGGCCGTGATGCCGGGGATGACGTCGAACTCGAACTCGACGTGTTCGGCGACGCGGTCCAGGATGCGCAGCGTGCTGTCGTAGAGCGACGGATCGCCCCACGCGAGGAAGGCGCCGACGCCGTCGGGCCCCAGTTCGGTCTCGATGGCCTCCGCCCACAGCCGCGCTCGTGCGGCGTGCCATTCGGCCACCGCTTCGTGGTACTCACGATCTTTGGCCCTCACCGGATCCGGCAGCGCCACGAACCGGTAGGCCGGGTCTTCGATGAAACGCTCACAGATCAGGCGGCGCAGCGCGACGAGGTCATCCTTGGTATCGCCTTTATCCATGGCGAAGAACACCTGGGTGTCGTTGAGTGCCGTGACGGCCTGGGCGGTGACGTAGTCCGGGTCGCCGGCGCCGATACCGATGACGTGGATGGTGCGCATCCGCGAAGGCTAGCCGCCCGCGGCAGCCGCACATTTATCCAGTACCGCAGGTATTGACTACCTCTGATATCGGACGTAGCTTCGGATTACGGACACTTTCGAAGGGATGTCAACGATGACAGCTTCGGTCAAGGGTCAGGCTACTCGCGAGGAATTCGCCGAGCGCCTGCTCAAGGGCTCTGTACGCAAGTCATACGCGCCGATTGTCGACATCGACTGGGCCGCGCCGATCGACCCGGACAAGTACTTCCTGCCACCGAAGGTCGTCTCGCTGTACGGCACCCCGATCTGGGAGGCGATGAGCCGGGCCGAGCAGATCGAGCTCTCCCGCCAGGAACTGGTGAACACCCTGTCGGCCGGCATCTGGTTCGAGAACATCCTCAACCAGGCCCTGCTGCGCAAGGCGATGCATCAGGACCCGACGGCGAGCGCCACCCACTACGAGCTGACCGAACTCGGCGACGAGACCCGGCACATGGTGATGTTCGGCAAGGCCATCGAGAAGGTCGGCGCCGACCCGGTGCGGCCCAAGTGGTACCAGCGCACGATCATCAACATGCTGCCGTTCGCCTTCCAGGGTTCGGTGCTGTGGGTGGCCGCACTGATCGGCGAGGAGATCTTCGATTCGCTGCAACGCCAGATGATGGACGATCCGGAATTGCAGCCAATGGTGCAGCGGCTCATGCGGATTCACGTCACCGAAGAGGCCCGGCACATCCAGTTCGCCCGCGACGGACTGCGCAAGCGCGCCCCGGAGATGTCGTGGCCGAAGCGCTTCTGGATCGGCAACCTCAACGGGGTCGGCGGCCTGTTCTTCCGGTTCCTGTTCACCAACAAGGTGCAGTACCGCCGCGTCGGATTGGACGCCCGGGCCGCGCGCCGGATGGCGCGGACCTCGCCGCACCGGATCGAGACGCAGATCGCCGGGTTCGCGCCGCTCGCGTCGTTCCTGGAGGAGGTTGGACTCCTCGGCCCCATCGCGCGGCGGTTGTGGCGGCGCAGCGGTTTCCTGCCCGGCGGCAAGATTGCGCCGGCGACGCGAGCCGAGATTGCCGAACCCGAAGACCTGTACGACGGGCCGGCCACCATCGACGGCCGCGAGGTCCGGGTCCGGCTGGCCGGGCACCTCGATCCGATCGACGGCCAGTACCACTGGCGCGGGACGGTTTTCGAGACGCTCGACGAGCTGCCGCGCACGCCCGTCACCGTGGCGGTCGGCGAACGCACCGCGACGGCACGCGTCACCGAGCGCAGCCAGCAGGGCGGCTACGCCATCAGTGGCGCCGGTTTGCCGCCGTTCCCGCTGACTTGATCGCCACTGAATGGGCAGTACCCATTCCACAAAACTAGAACACGTTCTAGCATCGGTCCATGAGGTTCACCTACGCCGAAGCGATGACCGATCCGAAGTACTACATCCCGCTGGCCAAGGCGGCTGACGAAGCCGGCTACCACGCAATGACCATTCCGGACAGCATCGCGTACCCCTTCGAGTCCGACTCGTCCTACCCGTACACCGCCGACGGCAGCCGCGAATTCCTCGACGGCAAGTCGTTCATCGAGTCGTTCTCGCTGATCGGCGCCCTGTCCGCCGTCACGACCAAGCTGCACTTCAACATCTTCGTGCTGAAGCTCCCCATCCGGCCGCCGGCCCTGGTCGCCAAGCAGGCCGGGTCGCTGGCCGCGCTGTTCGACAACCGCCTGGGCCTGGGCGTCGGCACCAGCCCGTGGCCGGAGGACTACGAGGTCATGGGCGTGCCGTTCGCCCGCCGCGGCAAGCGCATGGATGAGTGCATCGACGTCATCCGCGGCCTGACCTCGGGTGACTACTTCGAGTACCACGGCGAGTTCTACGACATCCCCAAGACCAAGATGACGCCCGCGCCGACCAAGCCGGTACCGATCCTGGTCGGTGGCCATGCCGACGCCGCGCTCAAGCGCGCCGCCCGTAACGACGGCTGGATGCACGGCGGCGGCGACCCGGCCGAGCTCGATCCGCTGCTGAAGAAGCTTGCGCAGTACCGCGAATCCGAAGAGCGGATCGGGCTGTGCGACGAGTTCCAGATTCACGTCATCTCGATCGACGGCTTCACCGTCGACGGCGTGAAGCGGCTCGAGGACAAGGGCGTCACCGACGTCATCGTCGGCTTCCGCGTGCCCTACATCATGGGCGAGGACACCCAGCCGCTCGACGAGAAGATCAAGCACCTGGAGATGTTCGCCGAGAACGTCATCGCCAAGGTCTGAGCGCGACTACTCGTCGATGACGTGGACCGCGGCCTCCTCGGCGGAGGCCGCGCTCCCGTCGATGCCGACGTCCCCCGCGAGCAGCTCGCCGTCCTGCTCGCCGGCCACGAGCCGGCCGGACCGCTGGTCACCGACCTCGTCTTCGCCCCACTGCTCGTCGGGATCGTCACCCTCGTCAAGTTGCAGCGCCGGGTCCGGCTCTTCCTCGGCGAGCAGTTCGTCGAGGGTCTCGTCATCCCGGGGCTCGCGCCACTTGTCCGGCGGCGAGTAGCCCTCGTCCAGCAGGTCATCGACACCGCGGTCGATCAGCATGTCCTCCTGGGTCAGCTGATCCTCATCGTCGACGCTGTACTCATCCGAGGCACTCATGTAATCACCTTGCCACGGATCGCCAAGTCTGGCGAGCAGTCCCCCAGCGGGAGGTGCCCCCAGTTCGCGAGCGGGAAGTGCCCCGGCTCGCTGGCTGGATCACAGCGTGCGGCTGATGATCTCCTTCATGATTTCGCTTGTGCCGCCGTAGATCTTGTTGACGCGTGCCGCGGCATACGCCCGGCCGATCGGATACTCCATCATGTAGCCGTACCCGCCGAAGAACTGCACACAGCGGTCGACGACGGCCACGGCCCGGTCGGCGGCGATCAGCTTGCCCATGGACGCGATCGCCGGATCGTTGTCGCCGTCGATCAGCGACTGCACGCAGTAGTCCACCGTGGTCTTGATCGACAGCACCTCGGCCTTGAGCTCGGCGAGCTGGAATCGGTTGTGCTGGAAGTTGATCAGCGGTTTGCCGAAGGCCTCGCGCTGCTTGGTGTACTTGATGGCCTCCAGCACCGCGGCCTCGGCCATGCCGGCGCAGATCGATCCGATGACGAGCCGCTCGCGGGCCAGCTGCGACATCAGCTGGTAGAAGCCCAGGCCTTCCTGCTCACCGAGCAGGTTGGTGACCGGCACGCGCATGTCGGTGAAGAACAGCTCGCGGGTGTCCTGGCCGTGCTGACCGACCTTCTCCAGCACCCGGCCGCGCTCGAAGCCCGGCAGGTCGTTGACCTCGGCGACGATCAGCGACACCCCGGCCGCACCCTGCGTGGGATCGGTCTTGGCGACGATCACCACCATGTCACACAGAGATCCGTTGGAGATGAAGGTCTTTGAGCCGTTGATGACGTAGTGGTCGCCATCGCGGATGGCGGTGGTGCGGACGGCCTGCAGGTCCGAACCGGTGCCCGGCTCGGTCATCGCGATGGCCAGCACCGTCTCGCCACTGATGATCTTCGGCATCCAGCGGGCCTTCTGCTCCGCGTTGCCGTAGGTGTCGATGTAGTGCGCCACGATCGGCGAGTGCACCGACCAGCCGGAGGCCGAATCATGGGCCAGCGCAAACTCTTCGGCCACCACGGCCGAGAACCCGAAGTCACCGCCCGCGCCGCCGTACTCCTCTGGCAGGTCCAGGCCGAGCAGGCCGGCGTCGCCGAGCTTGTTCCAGAACTCGCGGTCGACCTGGCGGTTCTTGGCCCACCGCTCCTGGTTGGGCGTGGCCTCCTTGGCCAGGAACGCCGCCGCGTGCTGACGCAGCTCGCGGTGCTGGTCGGTCTCCCAGCTGGCCCGGTACTTCGGGAAGAGCTCTGACATTGGTCCACCTCGCTAAATTCTGCGCGCTATACAACTGTATAGGCCCCTGTTCATGTGTACAGTACATTGATCCGGTTGCCGATGGGAGGTCTGATGGTTGATCCGAGGGCAACTGTCGACGACCTGACAGCCAAAGCGCGCATCCGAAACACCGCGCTGGACCTGTACGCCAAACACGGCGAAGACCGAATCTCGTTGCGCGCCATTGCCGCCGAAGCCGGCGTCGCGGTCGGCCTGGTGCAGCACCACTTCAAGACCAAGGCCGGCCTGCGGAACGCGGTGGACCAGCTGGTGGTCGACTACTTCGCGGGCGCCCTGGCCGAGGTGCCCGAAGACGCCTCCACCGCCGTGCGCGACGCCGCCGTCCGCGACATGCTGCGGGCCAATCCGGCGGTGGTCGACTACGTGCGCCGGGCCCTGCTGCAACCGAACGTCGCCGACAGCCACCTGGTCGACGTCATCGTCGACCTCACGCAACGCGAGGTCCGCGCGGCCCGCAAGACCGGTCGCGCCTCGACCACGCGCCGCGAGAACACCCAGGTCGTCGCCGTGCTCGCCCGGCAGATGGGCGAACTACTGTTGGCGCCCATGGTCGACGCGGTGTGGGCACGGGTGGCGCCGGATACGAAACCGCCGCGACTCCGGGTGACGGTCGACGAGGCCGGGCAATGACCGTCACCGTCGATGAGTTCGAGGTCGCCGACCCCGCCGACGCGTGGACCGCGGCCGGCTTCACCGTCGACCCGGACGGCGTATGCCGGGTCGGCGGCGTCCGTATCCGGTTGGTCGGACGTGAACGCGGCACGGGCATCGTCGGATGGGCACTGCGCGGCGTGCCGTCCGACCAGCCGCTCGACGGCATCCCCACCACCAGCTCGGACACGCCGCCGCCGATACCCGCCGAGCACCCCAACGGCGCCGTATCGGTCGACCACGTCGTGCTGCTGTCACCCGATCTGAAACGGACCGTCGCGGCGCTGGCGGCCGTCGACGTCCATCCGCGCCGCGAACGGGACGGCGAACTGGGCGGCCGGCCGATGCGGCAGATCTTCTTCCGGCTGGGCGAGGTGATCCTCGAGGTCGTCGGGTCGCCCGGCGCCACGGGCGACGGCCCGTCTACGTTGTGGGGTCTGACCTACGTCGTCGACGACATCGACGCCACCGCCGCCTCCTTCGGTGACCGCACCGCGCCCGTCAAACCGGCGGTACAACCCGGACGCCGGATCACCACGCTGCGGCATCACGAATTCGGGATGTCGGTCCGCACGGCGATGATCTCGGCACCTATTCTCAGCCGATGAGCGACTCCGCTACCGATGACGTCGTGGTGATCCACACCGACGGCGGCTGCCGCCCCAACCCCGGCCCCGGCGGCTGGGGTGCGGTGCTGCGCATGCGCCATCACGTGCGCGAAATGTTCGGCGGTGAGGCCGGTGAAACCAGCAACAACCGCATGGAGCTGATGGCGCCGATCATGGCGCTCGAGGCGTTGACGCGGCCCGTCGTGGTGCACCTGCACACCGACAGCACCTACGTCCGCAACGGCATCACCAAGTGGGTGTACGGCTGGGAGCGCAACGGCTGGATGACGGCGTCGAAGCAGCCCGTGAAGAACGTCGATCTGTGGCAGCGGCTGCAGGCGGCCTGCGCCCGGCACCAGGTCGAGTGGTTCTGGGTGAAGGGGCACTCCGGCATCACCGACAACGAGTTGGCCGATCAGCTGGCGACGCGCGGGCTGGAAGAGGCCGTCGCCGCCGCACTCTGCCTGCCGTGATTTGTGCACGAAAATCCGCGCCTGCCGCGGAAAATCGTGCACAAATCACTCCCAGGTGACCTCCCCCGGCGTCTTGTCGGGGCGTAGGCCACGCCAACTGGGCTGACGCAGCCGATTGTCCGAGGTGCGCTCGCTGTAGCGCACCTCGCCCACGAGCTCGGGCCGCACGTAGGTCACGCCTTTGGCATCCACGGTGGAAAGCGGTGCGGTAAAAGGTGATTCGCGGGTCTCGAGCGGCTTGAGCATCGCCTTCAGATCAGCCAGCATCTTGTCGGTGAACCCGGTACCGACGCGGCCGACGAACTGCAGGCCGTCGTTTTCGGGAACTCCGATCAGCAGCGCCCCGATACCGCTGGTGCGGCCGCCCTCCCCGGCCCGCCAGCCGCCGATCACCACTTCCTGTGTGCGCCAGAACTTGTCCTTCACCCAGGCCTCCGACCGCCCCGGCCGGTAGCCCGAATCCCATTTCTTCGCCACCACCCCTTCGTAGCCGCGCTCATCGGCGAACTTCAGGGGGTCATCCGCCGGCAGCAGTGGCGGTACCGTCAGCGCGCCGTCAGAGGCCAGGGTTTCCAACAACTTTCGCCGGTCCCGGTACTTCGCGCGGGTCAGGTCGCGTCCGTCGAGGGACAGGATGTCGAAACACCAGAATTCGATGTGGCTGCCGGAACCGCGGTTCTGCATGGCCTGGAAGCTCGGCACACCGTCCTGCAACGCCACCACCTCGCCGTCGAGGATCACGTGGTGGTCGGCGAGATCGGCTGCCAACGACTGCAGTTGCGGGAATTCTCCCGTGACGTCACGGCCGCTGCGAGCGGTCAGCCGAATTCGGCCGTGGTCGGCGTCGACCAGGAGCCGGTAGCCGTCCCACTTTCCTTCGAAGGCCCAGTGGTCCGGAGACAGCCGGCCCACCGAGCCGTGCGTGGCCAGCATGGGTTGCAGCCGTTGCTCTTTCATCCGGCGCACCAGCCAGTTCTTACCTTCGGTCTGGATCAGCACGTAGCGCCCGGAGACCCGGCTGCCGTGGAGGTTGACGATGACCTCGCCGTTTTCGCCTGGGTCCCGGAACTTTTCGGTGTCGTAGGTGCCCGAATCCCAGATCGTGACGTGCCCGCCGCCGTATTCGCCCTTGGGGATGTCGCCTTCGAAGGTGGCGTACTCCAGCGGGTGGTCTTCGGTGTGCACCGCCAGGTGGTTGACGGTCGAGGTGTCCGGAAGGTTCTTCGGGACAGCCCAACTGACCAGCACGCCGTCGCGTTCGAGCCGGAAGTCGTAGTGCAGCCGGCGGGCGTGGTGTTCTTGGATGACGAAGCGGTTGTTGAGACCCGATGCGGGCGGGGCCGCGGGCACCGGCTCCGGCGTGCGACCGGGGTCCCGCATGCTGCGGTAGGTGGTGAGCCGGTCGGCCACCGGCGCGTCGCCGTCCATGTCCGCGAGCAGATCGCCGTCGCCGGCCAGGCGGGCCAGCACCTCGTCGAACCGCAGCTGGCGTAACTCGGGATCGTCGAGTTCCTCCCAGGTGCGCGGCGCGGCCACCGTCGGCTCGTCGCGGCCGCGCAACGAGTACGGGGCCACCGTCGTCTTGGCCGCGGAGTTCTGGCTCCAGTCCAGGAACACCTTGCCGGCCCGCAGACTGCGGGTCATGGTCGCGGTGACCAGCCCACCTATCGATGATTCGAGTTGCTGGGCAACACGTTTGGCGACAGCCGACGCACCGCGGGAGCTGACGGGCGAGGCCAGCGGCACATACAGGTGCAAACCCTTACTGCCGCTGGTCACCGGATGGGCCTCCAGATCCATGCCGGCAACGAGTTCGCGGACGGCACGCGCCACCTCGCACAACTGCGCCATGGTGACGCCCTCGCCCGGATCCAGGTCGAACACGATGCGTGTCGCGGGCCCGGGCGCCGGGGCCTCGCCCGGGCCGCCGCCACCGCCGACAAAGCGCCATTGCGGCACATGCACTTCCAACGACGCCTGTTGGGCGATCCAGGCCAGCCCCTCGGGCGTGTCGATGATCGGATAGACGGTGGTTCCGCTGCGATGCGTGATGGCACCGCGCTCCAGCCACTCCGGCGCCGACGACGCCAGCTGCTTCTCGAAGAACGACTGCTGCGCAACACCATTGGGCCAGCGTTTGCGGGTCACGGGACGGCCCGCGATGTGCGGCAACATGGCGTCGGCGACGGCGAGGTAATAGTCGAAAACATCGGCCTTGGTCGTGCCGGTCGCCGGATAGAGCACCTTGTCGGGATTGGTCAGCCGCACCCGCCCGAATTGCTCCACACCTCAAGTATCCAAGCCGCAGCGCGATCATGGGCCATACTGGATTTATGCGGTCCATCTGGAAGGGGTCAGTCGCCTTCGGACTGGTCAATGTGCCAGTGAAGGTGTACAGCGCCACTGAGGATCACGACATCAAGTTTCATCAGGTGCACGCCAAGGACAATGGCCGCATCCGATACAAGCGGGTGTGCGAGGTCTGCGGCGAGGTCGTCGAGTTTCGGGATATCGCCAAGTCTTTCGAATCGGAGGACGGCCAGACCGTCATCATCACCGACGAGGACATCGCCACGCTGCCGGAAGAACGCAGCCGCGAGATCGAGGTCGTCGAGTTCGTCCCGGCCGAGCAGATCGATCCGCTCATGTACGACCGAAGTTATTTCCTGGAGCCCGACTCGAAGTCGTCGAAGTCGTACGTGCTGTTGGCCCAGACGCTGGCGCAGACCGACCGCGTGGCGATCGTGCACTTCTCGCTGCGCAACAAGACGCGGCTTGCGGCGTTGCGGGTCAAGGATTTCGGTAAGCGCAACGTGATGGTCGTGCACACGCTGCTGTGGCCCGACGAAATCCGCGATCCCGACTTCCCGGTGCTGGACAAGGAAGTCGAGATCAAGAAGGCCGAGCTGACGATGGCCGGCCAGGTCGTGGACTCGATGACCGAGGACTTCAAGCCCGAACAGTTCCACGACACCTATCGCGAGCAGATGGAAGAGCTCATCGAAGCCAAGATCGCGGGCGGCGAGGCGTTCACCACCGAGGAAGCGGCGACGGAACTGGACGCGACCGAGGACGTCTCCGACCTGCTGGCCAAGCTGGAGGCCAGCGTGAAGTCACGCAAGTCCAACGCGAAGTCCCCCACGAAATCCACCGCGAAGTCCCGGAAGTCCTGAGCTGCTGTAGGCCTGTCGATAGGGGTGTCCCACGGCCCTACGACGAACGTGTCGGTTCTGTGCGCATTCTCCGCAGAATCGGCGCCAAACCCACACACTCGCCGTAGCACCGCGGGCTGCACACAGCCACGGGCAAGGTCGACGCCCCCCGAGGGCGATTGAAACGTGTTCTAGAAATCCGTTCCCGCCGCGCCCCAAACTTGCTAGCGTGCCTAACAACGACCACGACGACGCGAGTGAGGCACACGTGATTCTGGACAGATTCCGGCTCGACGACCAGGTAGCGGTAGTGACCGGCGCGGGCCGCGGGCTGGGCGCCGCCATCGCCGTCGCATTCGCCGAAGCCGGTGCTGACGTGGTGATTGCCTCGCGCACCGAGTCCCAGCTGCAGGAGGTCGCCGCGCAGGTCGAGGCCGCGGGCCGCAAGGCGCACGTCATCGCCGCCGACCTCGCCCATCCGGACGAGACCGCGAAGCTCGCGTCCGCGGCAGTGGAGGCGTTCGGGCGACTAGATGTCGTCGTCAACAACGTCGGCGGCACCATGCCCGGCCCGCTGATGTACACCTCGCCGCAGGACCTCAAGGACGCCTTCACGTTCAACGTCGCCACCGCGCACGCGCTGACCCAGGCGGCGGTCCCGTTGATGCTCGAGCACGCCGGTGGCGGCAGCGTCATCAACATCACCTCGGCCGTCGGCCGGCTCGCGGGTCGCGGCTTCGCCGCGTACGGCACCGCCAAGGCGGCACTGGCGCACTACACGAAGCTCGCGGCCATGGATCTGTGCCCGAAGATCCGGGTCAACGGCATCGCGCCGGGTTCGATCCTGACCTCCGCGCTGGACATCGTCGCCTCCAACGAGGCATTGCGCGACCCCATGGAGAAGGCCACCCCGATGCGCCGCCTCGGCGACCCGGAGGACATCGCCGCCGCCGCGCTGTACCTGGCCTCACCGGCCGGCGCCTACGTCACCGGCAAGGTGCTGGAGGTCGACGGCGGCCTCACGTTTCCCAACCTTGATCTCCCCATCCCGGACCTGTGAGGAACATCGACATGCCCATCAAAGTCGCCGCAGTCGGCACTGGCAACGTAGGCCGCCATGCCCTGACTCAGCTCATCGATGACCCCGCCTATGAACTGACCGGCGTCTGGGTCTCCTCGGCCGCCAAGGCCGGCAAGGACGCCGGCGAGCTTGCCGGCCTTGATGTTTCGACGGGCGTCACGGCGACCGACGACCTCGACACCATCTTGGCCGCCAAGCCCGACTGTGTCGTCTACACCGCCATGGCCGACAACCGGCTGCCCGAGGCGCTGGAGGACTACCGGCGGATACTCGCCGCCGGCGTCAACGTGGTCGCCAGCGCGGCGGTGTTCCTGCAGTATCCGTGGCAGGTGCTGCCCGCCGAACTGATCGCGCCGCTCGAAGATGCCGCCAAAGAGGGCAATTCGTCGCTGTTCGTCAACGGCATCGACCCCGGCTTCGCCAATGACCTTCTGCCCCTTGCCCTCATGGGCACCTGTCAGAGCGTCGAGCAGGTCCGGTGCATGGAGATCGTCGACTACGCCACCTACGACAGCGCGACGGTGATGTTCGATGTGATGGGCTTCGGCAAGCCCATCGACGAGTTGCCGATGCTGCTGCAGCCCGGTGTGCTGAGCCTGGCCTGGGGTTCGGTCGTGCGGCAGCTGGCCGCGGGCCTGGGCATAGAACTCGACGAGGTGACCGAGACGCACACCCGGGTGCCGGCGCCCGAGGACTTCGACATCGCATCGGGCCACATCCCGGCGGGCACGACGGCAGCCATGCGGTTCGAGGTGCGCGGCATGAAGGACGGCCACCCGGCCGTCGTGCTCGAGCACATCACCCGCCTGCGCGACGATCTGTGCCCCGACTGGCCGCAGCCCGCACAGGAGGGCGGCTCGTACCGCGTCGAGGTGACCGGCGAGCCGTCGTACGCCCTGGACCTGTGCCTGAGCAGCCGCAAGGGCGACCACAACCACGCCGGACTCGTTGCCACCGCGGCACGTGTCGTGAACGCGATCCCGGCGGTCGTTGCCGCCGAGCCCGGCATCCGTACCACGCTGGATCTGCCGCTCGTCACCGGGAAAGGCCTGTACCGCGGCGTCTGACGCCGTCGAAAATAGAGTCATTCGTCGCTAGCGGGCGACCCACCTGTCAAAGCCAGAATCAGGGCGAACTTACGCCGAAGTCAGTTCGCCGATTGTCCGATTCTGAGCCTTTTGAAAGGGCCCGCTATGCACACCGCCGCTCGACCGTTCGCTTCCGTCGGCGTGTCCCTGGCCGGGGCCGCGGCTATCGCCGTCGCCCCGGTCATGGCGCCGACCGTCAGTACCCAGATTCACCACGTGGAAGCGCAGATCGAGCGCGCCGCCGTACATCTGACCGCCGCCGTCAATCCGTTCGAGGCGTATGCCCAGGCGTTCAACAACACCGTCGCCAGCCTGCAGACCATCGTGAGCACGGCCCAGACCAACGGGCCGACGCCGATTCTCACGGCAGCGCTCAACAATCAGCTCGCCGCGCTGCAGGACCTGCTGAAGCTGGTGACGTCACCTGGTTCGGTGAAGGTCGATCCCAGCCCGCAACCCGCTGTTCCGTTCGCTTCTGCCCCGCCGCTGCTGAACGCGCTGGGCAGCACGCTCGGCCAGATCGGGACCAACCTCACCACCGCGGTGCCGCCGCTGCTGGCCGCCGCCGTCAATGATCTGGCGAAGGGCAACGTCGAAGACGCGACCAATCAGCTGCTGCTGGTCGGATTGAACGCGCTGATCCCGCTGACCAATCTGCTCGGCCCCGGTATCAACTCCATCGCCCATCCGCTGCAGGGTCTTGTCAGCGCGATCGACAAGCTCGGCCCGCTCGGCGTGATCGCAGCCAACCCGCTGCAGAACGCCGTCAACGTGCTCAACACGCTCAACCAGGGCTTCGGTGGGCTGCAGCCGTCGAACGCCCTCGTCATCGTCGGTGGTCTGATCGGCCCGCTGATCCAGGCGCCCGCGGCCCTGGGCGCCGCGGTACAGGACGTCATCGACGCCACGCGCACCGGCGATCTCGGCAAGGTGGCCACCGCACTCGTCTCGATTCCGGCGACGGTCATCAACGGCGTCCTCAACGGTGGCTACGGTCCCGACCTGTCGACGGTGATCGACACCGGGCTCCCCGGCGTGCCGCTGTATGCCGGCGGGCTGCTGACCTCTTTCGGCATCAACATCGGCGGCGGGCCGCTCGGCTTCACCGTCAACCTGCCGGGTCCGGTGGCCGCGCTGCAGTTGCTGCAGAAGCTCGTCGCCGACGCGCTCAAGCCGCCGCCGATCACGACCGCCAAGACGGTGGCTGCCACCACCGCGCCCGTCGCGGCCAACGCGGTGCCCGCCACCGATGCGACGACCGTCGCGCTGCCGGCTGCGACCGTCGTCAAAGCCCTGCCTGCCAAGACGGCAACGGACACCACAAAGCCGGTCGACCAGACCACGACGAAGACGGACACCACAAAGACGGACCCGACGAGTCCGACGGACGCTCCCACGAAAACTCCAGTGACCAAACCGGATTCGTCGACGGGCACCGGCACGGACACCGCGACCGACACCAGCGGCGCGACCAAGCCCGCGGACACCGGCAGCACGTCGGGCAGCACCGGCGGCACGTCGGGCAGCACCGGCACCGACACCGGCACCACCGGCACCGGGAAGACGCCCACCAAGGGGCAGGGCAAGGGCGCTGACCACGCCACGGGCGGCGACTCGAAGTCCAGCGACAGCGGTGAAACCAAGGGCGGCACCAAGACCGAAACCAAACCGGCCAAGACCGGCACCAAGCCCGCCAAGGCTCTCCACGGCGCCGGGCAGACCAAGGAAGGCAAGAGCAGCCACGCCAAGTAGCAGTCGAATGTCGGCTTGTGGTCGAGGATCTCGATGATTCTCGACCACAGGCCGACACTCATCGTGAGCTAGCTCGGCGCCGCCTGGATCAACATGTCCGCCAGGGCCGCCGTGGCCGGTGTCAGGCGATCCCGGGGCTGCGATGCCAGATAGACCTGCCATGTGACGGTCTGCCGCAATTCGATGGCGCGCAGGTCCTCGAATTCGGCGCACTCCGACGCCGGCATGAAAGTGGTCCCGAGGCCTTGGCGAACCAGTTCACCGATAACCGAGAAGCCGGCAGGGATCACATGGACGGGCCGCGACTGGACGCCCGCGGACAGAAAGGCGTTGTCCAGCAAGGACCGAAAACCCCAATCGGGCGGGAATCCGATCAGGTCCTCCGCTGCCAGATCGAGCAGGCCGACGACCTTCTCCGCAGCCATGGGGTGATCGTCGCGGCACACGAACAACATCGGCTCCTCGAACATGAGCCGCATCTCGAGCTGCGGCGGCAATCGGTTGGGTACCGAGACGAGCGCCAGATCCAATGCGCCGTCGACGAGCGCCGAAAGGTACGCCGAGGCGCCAGATTGGTTGAGTTGCAACCGAAGTCGAACGAGCGGGTGCGCGCGGTGGAACTCGCCGAGTACCTGGGCGACGTTCATCGGCCCGTAGGAGATCAATGACCCGAACTCGACGCTACCCATCAGCCTGCCGCGACTGGACGCCACCGATTCCGCGGCCGAACCCGCGACGCGCAACAGTTCGTGCGCCTGGGCGAGAAAGCGTTCGCCGGCGACGGTGAGCTCGATCTGCTGACGGGAACGATCGAACAACTGCACACCGAGCTCACGCTCCAGCTTCGCGACCGATGTCGAGACCGCGGACTGTACGACGTGGACGCGGCGTGCCGCGCGTGTGAAGCTCCGCTCGATGGCGACCGCCACGAAGTGTTCGACCTGCCGTAGCTCCACGCCCGAGATTATCTACGTCATAGATGGGACATATCAATATCTGTCATTAGACGTGCTGACCGATCGGATGTCTCATGGATCGTGTGAACACCGCGTCGACGCAGCTCATCGGGCGCGATGCGGAACTGGCGGTCCTACGAGACGCCATCGCGTCACCACCGCACGGGCAGGTGATCGTCATCGCCGGCGCCCTGGGCTCGGGAAAGACGTCCCTGCTCACCACCGCCCAGCAGCAAGCAGAAGCGTTGGGCCAGCGCGTCCTCGGGATCGCCGGACTGCCCGGAGAGACCAGCACTCCGCTGGGCGGCCTGCACCGGCTGCTGCGGGCGCTGAACGATGCCGAGGCCAACCCGTACGGCCGCGCCGACATCATCGAGACCCTTTTCAGCACACCGCTGTTCGGCGACCAGATCCACACCGCTCGACTGGCCACGGCACTGCTCGAACTCCTCGACGCGGTGCCGCGGCGACAGCCGGTCCTGGTCACGGTCGACGACGCCCACTGGCTCGATGACCAATCCCGCAGCGTCCTGTTGTTCGCCGCCCGACGCAGCGCCGGCCGCCCGATAACCGTGGTGCTGACGCTGCCCGACACCGTGGCGGCAACGGGTTTGGCGGGCCGGTCTGCCGTCGAGATCCCGCTCCGGCCAATGACCATCGATCAATCGCTCGAGCTGCTGGAGGCGCAACCCACACCGCCGAGCGGAGTCCTGCGCGAGCAGATCGTGAAGCAATCCGCGGGTAACGCCGCGGCGATGATCCACTTTTCCAGCGCGACCGCCGGCCCGGCGGCCATGGCGGGCTACGCGCCGGACCCGTTGCCCCTGCCGATCAGCGTCCACGCGATCTACGCGCAGCATCTGGCACACCTGCCCGCGGCCACGCGCGCCGCGCTCGTCGTCGTCGCCGCGGCGTCCGCCACGGATCTGCGCGTGCTGCCCCCTGGCGCACTGACCGATCCGGCGGTCCTGGCACCGGCGGAAACCGCGGGCATCGTGCGGATCGCGTCTGCGCGGATCGACCCCGTCAATCCGCTCATCCGCTCCGCGGCGTACTACGGCGCGCCGCTGACCGCCCGGCAGGACGCACATCGACTCCTGGCCGATGCACTGCATGCGTTGCCGCAGCGCCAGACCTGGCACCGCGCCCATGCCGCGTCAGCCACCACGCACAGTCCGCATGACCGGATTCGCGCACTGACCGCCCACGGGATGGCGACGATGTGGAACGACGGCCAGGCCGCTGCCGCGACGCTGCTGGCCGCAGCCGACGAAGCGCTCCAACTGGAACCCGCGCTGGCCTGGGAACCGCTACGCGTGGCGGCCGCCGCGGCATTCTTGTCCGGCGTCCCGGCCGCCTATCAGGACACAGCGAAAACGCTTCAGCGACTTGATGACTCGATACCGGCGGCCACAAGGAGCTCATCGACGTCACGGCTGTGGGTCCGGGCGGTGACCGACGCTCCGCGCGCACGCGCCGAGTTGGCGTCTTTCAGCACCCGGCCGATCGACGGATTCGGAGTGCTGGATTTGAGCCTGATCGGGCTCGCCGCCGGGGTCACCGACGAGTCAGAGCTCGGCATCCGGACGCTACGTGCCGCCCAATCCCTGATGACGCAACATGATTCGACGACGGGGCATGCCCTCACGACGGCGATGCTGGCGTGGTCGTGCGTCGACACCGGGCGCTGGGACGAGGCGCTTCGCATCACGGGCCACTTGCGCACGCTCGGGGCCGTCAGTGATCAGCCGTTGGTCACCGCCACCGGGGACCTGATCAGAGCAACGGTCACCGCGCGGCGCGGCGACACCACGTCCGCGCGAGATCAGCTGACCGCTGCCCTCGATGTGCTGGATTTCCACGACAACCGCCTGCACTCTGCGCGGGCACACCACATCCTGGGGCAGATCAATCTCGTCGACGGCAACGACCTCGGGGCCTACGGCCATCTGGCCGAATTGTTCAGCGATTCCGGCGCACCGCTGCACCCGCACGTCTCCTTCCGCGCTCTCGTCGACTACGCCGAAGCAGCCATGCGCACGGGCATGGTCGACGACGCACGGCGCAGATTCAGCGCGGCACTGACCCACCTCTCACCACCGCACTCCGCGCGCCTCGACCAGTTGGTGAACCACGCCTCGGCCCTCCTCGGCGCCGGCGACACCGGCGACACCCTCGCCCGGACGCTGGCCGACGCCGCAGGTGAGCAGTGGCCCTTCGAACGCGCGCGGTTGCGGCTCAGCTACTCGGGCTGGCTTCGGCGCAGTCGACGACGTAAGGAAGCGCGCCGGCACATCTCCGCCGCACTTGCGACGTTCGAAACGCTCGGCGCCAGACCGTGGCTGGAAATCTGTGCCCGGGAGCTGCGCGCTTCCGGAGTTCCGACGACGGCACCTGCGACGCCGTCCACCGGACGGTTGAGTCCCCAGGAGCATCAGGTTGTCTATCTGGCCGGCCGCGGTTTGACGAACCCGCAGATCGCGGCCCGGCTTCAACTCTCGACGCGCACCGTCTCCGGATACCTCTACCGCTCATTTCCGAAGCTGGGCGTGACCAGCCGGCATCAGATCCGCGACATCCCGCCGCCACCCGACGGGCGCTCGACGGCCGGCTGACCGGGTTTCCACAATCGCCAGATTTCGGCTAACCTAACTTTTCTATTCGCAAACCCGGATAGAGAGTGAGTGCATGCTGACCGAGACCCGCGCACCGTCGCGCTCGTCGCGCCCGACCTGGTCCCTGTTGGGTCCCGCGTTCGTCGCTGCCATCGCCTACGTGGACCCGGGCAACGTCGCGGCCAACATCAGCGCAGGCGCGAAGTTCGGGTTCCTGCTGGTGTGGGTCATCCTGCTGGCCAACGTCATGGCCGGCCTGGTGCAGTACCTGTCCGCCAAGCTGGGCCTGACGACCGGCCGGTCCCTGCCGGAGCTGGTCGCCGAGAACTGCCGCACGCCCACCCGGCTCGCATTCTGGGTGCAGGCCGAAATGGTGGCCGTGGCAACCGATCTCGCCGAAGTGGTGGGCGGCGCCATCGCGCTGCAACTGTTGTTCGGCCTGCCCATGCTGGTGGGCGGCGTGATCACCGGCGTGGTCTCGATGTGCCTGCTGTCGGTGCAGAACCGCGGCAGCCAGCGCGCGTTCGAACGGATCATCGCGGGACTGCTGATGATCATCACCATCGGCTTCCTCACCAGCCTGATCGTCGACCCGCCCGCGCCCGGCGCCGTGCTCGGCGGCGTCGTACCGCACTTCGCCGGACCCGAGAGCCTCCTGCTGGCCACCGCGATCCTGGGTGCGACGGTCATGCCGCACGTGGTCTACCTGCACTCCGGCCTGGCCCGCGACCGGCACGGCAAGCCCGAGACCGGCGCTCCGCTGCGCCACATGCTGCGCGTCACCCGCTTCGACGTCGGCCTGGCGATGGTGGTCGCGGGCGCGGTGAACCTGTCGATGCTGCTGGTCGCGGCGACGCATCTGCAGGGGGTGGCAGGCACCGACACCATCGCGGGTGCGCACGCCGCCGTCGGCAACGCCCTGGGCCCCGCGGTCGCGCTGTGCTTCGCGGTCGGCCTGCTGGCTTCGGGCCTGGCATCCTCGTCGGTCGGTGCGTACGCCGGGGCCATGATCATGCAGGGCCTGCTCAATCGGTCGTATCCACTCTTGCTGCGCCGGGCCGTCACGGTCATTCCGGCGCTGGTCGTGCTGGCCGTCGGCTTCGACCCGACGCGCGCGCTGGTCATCTCGCAGGTGGTGCTGTCGTTCGGCATCCCGTTCGCGCTCATCCCGTTGGTCCGCCTGACCAGCAACCGCGCCGTGATGGGCGAGAACATCAACCACCGCCTCGTCACGACATTGGGATGGGCTGTGGCCGTGCTGATCTCGGCCCTCAATGTGGTGCTGATCTACCTGACCGTCACGGGCTGATCGCCGCCGCGATCTCGCCGCTGCGGACGGCCACATTCGACAGCAGCGTCGCGCCGAGCCCGTGGCTGTGTTCGACGGTCGCGCCGTTGAGGTAGATGTCCCCGGGCGCGCCCGGCCGGGCCACCAACTTGTAGTCACGGGTCGCAAAGGGACGGCCCCGCTCATCGAACTCGTAGCAGGACGCCAGCTCGCCCAGGAACGCCGGCACATCCATCGGCGCGTAGCCGGTCGCGTACACCACGGCATCGCAGCGCACGGTCTCGGTCGTGTTGTCGATGCGATTGCGCAGGCCCAGCCGGACCTCCGCGCCGTCTTCGTCGGCGCCGGTGACGCTGCAGGCCCGGTGCAGGAACAACCGGCGGTCCCCGCTCACGCGTTCGCTGTACTCGCGTTCATACAGTTCCGCGATGAGGTCGACGTCGACGGCCGAGTAGTTGGCCGACCGGTGGTAGTCGAGCAGCCGCTGACGCTCCGCGCTGTCCGCGCCGTAGAACTCGTCGACCGCGGCGGGATCGAAGATGCGGTTCACGAAGGCGCTGTCGTCGGCGAGGCTGTACCCGTACCGGCCGAACACCGCGTGCACCTCGGCGCGCGGGTAGGTGCGATGGAGGTAGGAAACCACCTCGGCGGCACTCTGCCCCGCGCCCACCACGGCGAACCGGCCGCGTTCCACCGGACCGAGGGCAGCCACAGCACTGAGCAACTGGTGGCTGTGCCATTGCCGCAGACTCGGGTGCGTGCTCGGCGGCAACACCGGATGCAGGCCCGTACCCAGCACCAGGACGCGCGTCGAGATGGTCTCGCCGGGTTCCAGCCGCACCCCGAAACCGTCCTCGTTTCCCGTCACCCCGACCACGCGGTGGCCGTAGCGCACGTCGGCGGCGAACTGATCGGCGGCCCACTGCAGGTAGTCATGGAACTCGTGCCGGCTGGGAAACACGTCATGGCGGCCGATGAAGTCGACGAGCCGGCCCCGGGCACTCAGGTAGTTCACGAACGTGAACGCGCTCTGCGGATTGCGCAGCGTCGCCAGGTCTTTGAGAAAGGGGATCTGCATCCGGGTGCCGGGTAACAACATGTCGCGGTGCCAGCCGAACCGCGGCTGGGCGTCGACGAAGCGGCCGCGCACGCCGCGCTCGGCCAGGGCCACCGCCAGCGCCAGGTTCGACGGCCCGAACCCGACCCCCAGCATGTCGGCGGGCTCAGGTCTGGACATGGTTGCGGGTGAGCCGAGCAAGGTAGAGCTGATGCACCATGTCCCGATTGATCAGCACCACGAAGTCGGCCATGTCGAATTCCAGGTCGTACGACGGTTCCCCACAGATCACACCGCCGATCCGCAGGCTGCCGGCCACCATCGGCGGAATCCGCACCCGACCGGGATCGGGCAGCTCGGCGAGGGGTATTCCGTTGACCTGCACCGGGTTTCGTGGTGTCACGCGAAACTCCGGCGGCGCCGGATGCTGCCGGTACGCCCGGTCGAGAACGCCGCGCACCAGCGCACCACGCGAACCGCCGTCCGCCATGCGCACCGAGAGGCTGCCGATCGCCCACTGGTAGCCGGTGAGTTCCTGGTAGCGCAGGATGCCGGCCCACAGCATCGCCATGACCGCGCCACTGCGATGGTCGGGATGCACGCTGGCCCGGCCCAACTCGACCAGCGACGGCCGCAACGCGTCGATGCCGGCACCGAGCTCGAAGTTGGTGTCGGTGAAGATGCCGCCGGCCGCCCGCGCGCCGTCCGGGGGCACTAGCCGATAGCAGCCGACGATCGCCCCGGTCTGTTCGTCCCGGGCCAGCAGGTGATCGCTGTAGGCGTCGAAGCGGTCGATGTCGATCATCTCGCCGGTGCGCGGTCCGCGAATCGCTTGTGGCAGTGCGGCCCCCAGCTCTTCGGCGAACGTCTGGTACCGCAGGCGCTGCGCCGCTTCGATCTCATCGGGGTCGTCGGAGATGACGATGCTGTAGCGGCCGGAATCGGTCGCTGGGATGAGAACAGCAGCGCCGAACATAAGATTCGAAACTATCCGCATTGCGGCGCGGCCGTAGCAACTTCGGCTAATCCACAGACTCTGCACGGATTGTTTGCCGGGTGCCAGTCCGGATGAGCAGCGCCACGAACAGCGTGGCCGTGGTGGCGGCGAGCGCGGCAGCGGTCAACGCGGACTGCAGGCCGGCGGCACTGGCTTCCCGTGCGAGCGTCGCGAGCGCGGGGCGCAGCCTGTCGGGCACGGCCTCGAGCGCCCGCAACCCGGCGCCGGCCGCCAACCCGTCACTGAGCTGCCGGCGCGCTTCGGCGCCGAGTCCCGGTACTGCGGAAAGCCGAGACGTGGCAAGGTCGCCCGCGTGTCGGCTGAACAAGGCTCCGAGCCCGGCCACGACGGCCAGAATCCCGACCTGCCGCGCCGTGCTGACCGTCCCCGTCGCCATCCCGGCGTCGGCGACCGGCACGAAGCGCAGCGCCGCGTCCGACGTCAACGCGGACAGCCCGCCGAGTCCCAGCCCGGCCACGACCGACCCCGAGACGAAGTGCGTCCACGTCGTGTTCGCGTTTACTGCGGTCATCATCCACATACCCGCGGCAATCAATGCGACGCCGGCCGGGATGGTGGCGGCCACCGGTATCCGCCGCGCCGCGACCATCGCCATCGGGGCACCCAGGACGATGGCCAGCGTCAGCGGCAGCGAGCGCAACCCGGCCCCAAAGGGACTGAACCCCAACGTGTTCATGAAGTACAGCGCCAGGTAGTTCGTCGACGCGATCAGCGTCCCGGTCGCGGCGAACGCGGCCAGGGAGACACCCGCGAAACCGGGACCGGCGAGCAGCCGCACGTCGAGCATCGGCTCGGCCAGGCGGGACTCGCGCAGCCCGAAGGCGGCCAGCGCGACGACACAGAAAGCACTCAGTCCCAACATGATCGGGCTGCCCCAGCCGAAGTGGTTGCCCTCGATCAGCACGTACACGCCCGCGAACAGCGCCGCTGTCAGCACCACCGTGCCCCAGATGTCGACCGGACGGGACCGCGGGACGACGCTTTCGGGGACAGCGAAGATGACGATGTACAGCGCGACCACGCCGACCGGCAGGTTGATCAGAAAGATCGACGGCCACCCGTACGCGGTGACGAGCGCACCGCCCAGCAGCGGCCCGACGGCACCGCCCGCCCCCATCGCCGCTCCGTACGCCGCGATGGCGCCCGCCCGCTGCCGCGCATCGGGGAACGCGGCCGCGAGCATCGGCAACGACACCCCGAGCAGCACCGCGCCGGCCGCGCCCTGCACTGCCCGCAGCCCGTTGAGCGCATCGATGTTGCGGGCGAGCGCGCACCCGGCCGACGCGAACATGAACACCACGAGGCCACCGAGGTACAACCGCCGCCGTCCCAGCCGGTCCCCCACCGTCGCCGCCGTGAGCAGCAATCCGGCCATCGGCAGGGCGTACGCGTCGACGACCCACTGCAATCCGGACAGCGGCGCGTGCAGGGCAGCCTGCATGTCGGCCAATGCCGCGGCGACGATCGTCATGTCGAGCAGCAGCATGAACACCACCACGCAGACCGCGGTCAGTGTCAGTCTGGGGCGCACACCTGCAGTTTGCACCGGCGTGCACGCCCCGCGCGTCCGTAAGGTCGAACCCATGACGAGAGATTTCCGTTTCGGCGTCGGCCTGCGGCACACCGACAGCCGGTCAGCGGTCCAGGAGGCGGCGCGCCGCGGTGAGGGCCTCGGCTACGACGTCCTCCTGGTGCCCGACCATCTGGGCGCTCCGGCGCCGTTTCCGGTGCTGGCGACCGCCGCCGCGGCGAGCAGCACGCTGCACCTGGGCACCTTCGTGTTCAACGCGTGCTTCTACAAGCCCGCGCTGCTGGCCCGCGACATCGCGGCCATGCGCGACCTGACCGAGGGACGTTTCGAGACGGGCCTCGGTGCCGGGTACGTCAAGGAAGAGTTCGATGCCGCCGAACTGCCGTTCCCCAGTGCCGGGAAACGGGTGGAGTACACCGCGCACGTCACCTCGTATCTGCGCACCCACCTGCCCGAGGTGCCGGTGATGATCGCCGGTGCCGGCGACAAGCTGCTGACGGTCGCCGCCCAGCAGGCACAGATAATCGGGCTGACCGGCGGCGGCCCGCCATCCGCCGACCACGACCCGCTCGCTGAGCGAATCTCGTTCGTGCGCAACGCCGCCGGCGACCGGTTCGATGAGCTGGAGCTGAACCTGGCCATCACCGCGGTGCCGACCGACGGGTCCGGGATACCGAACCTGTCCATGACCCGGCGCTTCCAGCCCGACCTCAGCGACGCCGAGTTGTTGACGACACCGGGCGCCCTCAGCGGCAGCACCACCGACATGGCCGACCGGATCCGCGACCTGCGGGATCGCTACGGGGTGAGCTACTTCATTGTCCAGCAACAGCATTCGGAGGCCTTCGCGAAGGTCATCGCAGAACTGCGCTGACGGCGCGCGCAGGGCTCGGCTGCGCCATGGGCTCGTAGACGGCGAACTGCAGCACGGTGTTGAGGATCAGCTGCGCGAGGCCGTCCCACGGCGTGGCCTGCACGGGCCGAGTGGACGCGAACGGCAACGCCACCGCGGTGGCCGGTCCGGCTTTGGTGTCGATCGTGATGGTCTGCCCTGGCGCGCCATAGATTCCGGTCTGGGTACCGGCGAACATGTCGTTGATCCAGCCGATGGCGAGCGTCTTCTCGGCCTCGATATTCGGTGACCGCGAGAAGCCGGCCACGACGTACTCGGCGAATTGCAGCACGGGGTTCGCGCCCTGCAGCGCATCGATGTGCCGGCCCCCGACCAGCATGACCCCGTTGAACTGCCCGGGCCGAGCCGCTTCGAGCTCCCGCCCGACCAGACCGTCGATGTTCCATACATACGGCTCGGACGAAATGTCGTAAATCGGGCGGTAATTGGCGCCGCTCAGCTTCTGCAGCGCGGCGGGCACCACACCGTTCAGATCGACCGAATCCATCAACACCACCCCCTCCAGATTCGCGACCGCACCGTTGTCCACCATGCGGCCGGCGGCCGAACTCACCAGCGCGCCGCCGAGCGAATGGCCGACCAGGATGAACTTCGTGGGTAGCGTCACCTCGTGTCCGGCTGCGGCGCCGGCACTTTCGGTCAGTGACGCGCGATCACCGGCGAACAGGTCGGCCACCGCCTGCTGGTCTGCCGAACCGCCGAGCCACCGCGCCTTGGAATCAAACGCGTTGGAGGACAACGTCGGAGCCACCACGATGCTGTTGGTGCCCTGCGCCAGTGCGGCCAGCGTGTAGCTGTACATCGGGGCGACGGCCATGAAGCCGTGCTGGAAATAGATCACCCGGGTCGCCGAATCCGCGTGCTCCGGGAAATACCAGTTCGCCTGGACCTTCTGCCCGGTGCCCGGCATGGCCAGGCTGGACACCTTGACCGTGACTGTGCTGCCCCGCGGCAGCACCGGCGGGCCGGCGAACGCGAGCATGGCGCTGCCGATCACGTTGAACACGAACGACCCGATGACGTTGATCAGGCTGGGCCGTGCGGTTTTCACCGCCGCGGTCGGGGTGTCGGTGGTCGTGGCACCGGTGGTCACGGCGCTCGTGGTCGTGGCGCTGGTGGTCGTGGCTGCGGCTGCCGCCGTCTTGACCACGGCACTCGGCTGCGATGCCGTCGCTGAAACCGGTTGCGCAGCGGAGACGGCTGGAACCTGAGACCGCTTGGCCGGCAACGCGTTCGGAAGCTTCACCGCCGGCAGTGTCGGCTTGGGTCGAGCCGCCTGCGCCCGGACCGCTTTCTCCGGCGCGGTGGGTCGCGTCACCGAGGCCTTGTCGGGCGCGCCCTTGTCGGGTTTGGTGGCGTCTTTGGCCTTCTTGGTCCGCGAGGAATGGTCGGCGGACTTGCGCGCATGCGGATCAGTCGCGGGCTTCGACTTCCCGGCCGGCGCCGCCCCAGCCTGTGACGCCGTCCCTGCCGGTGACGTCGTCGGCTGCGAAGCGGTGGGGTGCGACGCGTCCCCCACGCTGTGCGCGGCACCGGATGCATCGTCGGCCCACACCGGCGCCATCGGCAGCCACAGCGCCAGACACCCCGCGGCCAGCATCACCCAAACCGCTCTCGACCACCCCGTCATCAACCGCACGCTAGCCCGCAGCGCGGCGCGTGGGAGGAAAATGAACAAATTGGTTTAGATGTTGCATTAGCGCACGGGGCGCCCCACTTGCCTGCGGCATACTGGTGATCCCCATCGCTCCCAATCCCCGACAGGACAGTCGAGTGTCAGCACCGCAGCGCAGGCCCCGCGGGCGTCCGGTCGGTGGCGGCAACAACACCGAGCAGGCCCGGCAGGTACTGCTCGACGCCGCGGAGCAGTTCTTCATCGACGGTGGCAGCGGGACCTTCACCATGGAGGTCATCGCCGCCGAAGCCGGCTACTCGCGCAGCGCGATCTACCGGCAGTTCGCCACCCGGAAAGAACTGATCGCAGCGTTGGTGCAACGCACCACCCAACGGCACATGCTGACGATGCTGCAGCAGGTGGCCGCCGACGCCACGCCGGTCGATCTGCTGATCGACAGCCTCGTCATCGTCGCGACGCAGCTGGTGCACGATCCACTGCTGCAAACCATCGCCGACCAGACGCCCGACGGCGCCGTCGCCATGCTCATCGCCAACGACGGCTCGCTGACCAGGACGGTCCAGTCGATGGTCGAAGGCATGCTCGCCAACAGCACGACGGGCCAGTTCCGGCCCGGCCTGCATCCGCATGACCTTGCGCAGTTCCTCATCTCGACGGCACTGAGCCTGCTGCTGGACGTGGTGCCCGGCAGCAGCGATCCGACGGTGGCGCGGAACTACCTCCGGACCTTCGTGTTGCCGGCAATTGTCGACAGTCCCCCACCGGCGACGCGCGTGTTTCCGGAGTAGCCGACACGGGTAGCCCACCCAGGTGCTCAAGGAACTGCAAGGCCGCCGGATCGCCATCCTGGCCGCCGACGGGGTCGAGAGAGTCGAGCTCGAGGAACCGCGCGCCGCGGTGGAGGAGGCCGGCGGCGCCGTCGAGGTGTTGTCGATCAAGGCCGGTGAAATCCAGGCCCGCAATCACGACCTCGAACCGGCGGGCAGCATCGCGGTGGACCGCACCGTCGGTGAGGTGCGCGTCGACGCATTCGACGCGCTGATCCTGCCGGGCGGCACGGTGAACCCCGACAAGTTGCGGGTCGACGACACCGCGGTGGCGTTCGTCGGCGACTTCGTGCGCTCCGGCAAGCCCGTCGCCGCCATCTGTCACGGCCCGTGGACCCTCGTCGAGGCCGATGTCGTGCGCGACCGCAAGGTGACCAGCTACCCGAGTGTGCGCACCGATCTGCGTAACGCCGGGGCCACCGTCGTCGATGAAGCAGTGTGTATCGACGGCAATCTCATCACCAGCCGTTCGCCCTCCGATCTACCGGCGTTCTGCGAGGCCATCACCGAGGCATTGGCGAGCAGTCCGGCCCAGACCTGAGGTCAGCCGGCTCATGACAGCCATGACCACACAGAACCCCGCTGAGGTGCCGGACGCAGCTCCCGGTATCCGCCAGCGCAACTTCGTCTTCCTGGCCGTCGTCCTCGGGATGCTGCTGGCCGCGCTCGACCAGACCATCGTGGCGACAGCCCTGCCGACCGTCGTCGCCGACCTCGGCGGCGCCGGCCATCAGTCCTGGGTCGTCACCAGTTACCTGCTCGCCTCGACGATCGTGACCGCGGTGGTCGGCAAGCTCGGTGACATCTTCGGCCGCAAGAAGGTGTTCCAGGTCGCGATCCTGCTGTTCCTGGCCGGCTCGGTCCTGTGTGGGCTCTCGGGATCGATGGGGATGCTCGTCGCGTCGCGGGCACTGCAGGGCCTGGGTGGTGGCGCCATCACCGTGACGGCCGTCGCGGTGATCGGTGAGGTCATCCCGCTGCGCGAAAGAGGCAAGTACCAAGGCGCTTTGGGCGCGGTGTTCGGTGTCACGACCGTCGTCGGCCCGTTGCTCGGCGGGCTGTTCACCGACCATCTGGGGTGGCGGTGGGCGTTCTGGATCAACGTGCCGGTGGCGGTGGTGGTCATCGGGATCGCGGCAGTTGCCATACCCGAACTGGCGCGCGCCGGGCGACCCGTCGTCGACTACGCGGGCATCGTGCTGGTCGGCCTCGGCGCTGCCGGCCTGACGCTGGCGACCAGCTGGGGCGGCACCACGTATGCCTGGGGCTCGGCGACGATCATCGGATTGTTCGTCGCCTCGGCCGTGGCCATCGCAGGCTTCGTCATGGTGGAACGCCGTGCGCCCGAACCGATTCTGCCGATCCGTCTGTTCGCGAACCCGGTCTTCACGGTGTGCTGTGTGCTGTCGTTCGTCGTCGGGTTTGCGATGCTGGGTGCGCTGACGTTCCTGCCGACCTACATGCAGTTCGTCGACGGTGTTTCGGCAACCGCGTCCGGGCTGCGGACCTTGCCCATGGTGGCCGGTCTGCTCGTCACCTCGCTGGGCAGCGGCGCGATCGTGGGCCGCACAGGGCAATACCGGATCTTCCCGATCGCCGGTACGGCCATCATGGCGCTGGGGTTCGTGCTGCTGTCACGGATGGACGCCGACACCTCGACGCTGACCCAGTCACTGTTCCTGCTGATCCTCGGCACCGGTATCGGGCTCAGCATGCAGGTGCTGATTCTCGTGGTGCAGAACACCGTCGACTTCGCCGACCTGGGTGTCGCCACCTCCGGTGTGACGTTCTTCCGCACCATCGGAAGTTCCTTTGGTGCCGCGATTTTCGGCTCGATGTTTGCGAACTTCCTCGGCGACAGGGTCCCGTCGGCCATGCGATCGAGCGGCGCGCCACCCGACGCGGCGACGTCCCCGAAAGTGCTGCACAGCCTTCCGCACGACACCGCCGCCCCGATCATCAACGCCTACGCCGATTCCCTGAGCCAGGTGTTCCTGTTGGCGGCGCCCGTCGCGATCGTCGGCTTCGTCCTGGCGCTGTTCCTCAAACAGGTGCCGCTGCGTGACGCTGCCGCCAGTGGCAGCACCGACATGGGCGAGGGCTTCGGCATGCCGACCACCGAGTCGCCGGAGAAACTCATCGAAGTCGCCGTCGGCCGGTTGTTGCAGCGCAGCAACGGCATCGATCTCGAAGCCGTGGCCCGCACCACGAACAGCCGCCTGGGGACGGCGCAACTGTGGGCACTGATGCTGATCTACCGCTATGCCTCAGTGACCGGGGCCGCGGATCTGCTCGACATCGCAGACGATCGACGGGTGCCATGTCAGGTCCTCGAACCGACCTTCGATCGCCTGGTGGCCACCGGATTCGCGACGCACTCCGGAACCGAATACTCGCTGACGCCGGCCGGTTCCGCCGAGGTGGGTGCGGCCCGCAACGTGATCACGAGTTGGATCACCGAAACCCTCACGCAGTCAGACGAATTCCAGGGCGTGCCCGAGCGCATCCATGTCCAGAGCGCGCTCGAGCGCATCGCCCGTGGTCTGCTGACCGAACGGGAGTCGGCCCGGCCGGAGCGGCGGCCGACGAAACTCGGTCCGCCCCAACAGTTTATCGCCGAGCAACCCACGACCCGCATGCGCGCGGCGCGGCCCGACGAACCCCCGACCCGGCCGTTCCGCCCCCACGCGACGCTGCCGCGCGGCTGACCGGACCGGCGTCGTCCCCACACATGGTGGCCGGGACGGTCCTGTTTGCGGCTGAACCGTCCCGGCGGTGCCAGTACGGAGCGACCGGGCGCCCGGATCTGTGGACCGGAGAGAGCGACGGCGATGTCTGAGCCACTCCGGCGGGGCGTCGCGATCGGATCCAACTGACGGTGGCTGAATACCCGCTCGGCCGCTTTGAAACACGCACTGTGGATGAGAGACAGCAAAAGCCGATGGGTTCAGATTCGCCACCGCGGGTATATGACGACCGACGCCTGGCGGATGCCGTCCAGCCGTAACGGCCGATCTGCGTTCCAGTCGGCAACGAAACACCGAGGAGGACATGTCATGACGCTTTCAACTCGACTCGCGGGCCTGATCCCGGTACTGGCCGCCGTACCGGTGTGTCTGAGCCTGGTCACCCCCGCGACGGCCGTCGCAGAAACCGACTGCAGCCCGGAATCTGTTGCGAACACCGTCAGTTCGGCCACCGGCGCGGCGAGCAACTACCTGACAGCGCATCCGGATGCCAATCAGGTTGTGGTGGCGTCGTATTCGCAGCCGCGGCCGGTGGCGTCGGCCAATCTCCGGGCCTACTTCACGGCCCACCCCCAGCAGTACCAGGACCTGCGCGGAATTCTGGCGCCGATCGGTGACACTCAGCAGCGGTGCAACGTGACGGTGCTGTCACCCGAAATGGCCTCCGCCTACGCCGAATTCATGGCCGGCTAAGCATGGCGGTGACCGGACCTCCCGAAGGTTGCCACCTGACCTCGTTGTGGTTGGCCGACCGTGAGATGTCGCCGTCCTCGTCGCCGGCGCCGAAGTCGACCGACATGGCGTCTCCCGCCGACGTGGTCGTGATCGGCGCCGGCATCACCGGGCTGACCACTGCCGTGCTCCTGGCCCGGGCGGGTAAGAACGTCACGGTCGTCGAGGCACGGCATGTGGGCGCCGGCACAACGGGCAACACCACCGGCAAATTGAGCGTGCTGCAGGGCAGCAAGCTGGCGCGCATCGCCGCCAAGCACAACGCGGATGTGTTGCGCGACTATGTCCGCGGCAACGCCGAGGGGCGTGACTGGCTGGTGCGGCATTGCGAGAACCACGCGATCCCGTGGCAGGCCGAACCCGACCATGCCTACGCCCAGACATTCTCCGGCGCTGCCACCGCGCGCGATACGTTCAGCGCCTGCCAGGAAGCGGGATTGACGCAAGCACAGTGGGTCGACTCCGCCGATGTGCCGTTCCCGTTCCATGGCGGCGTGCGGCTACCTGAACAGGCACAGCTCGATCCCATGCCCCTGCTGAACAGTCTGGCGGTGGAACTCGAAACCCACGGCGGCACGCTGTTACAGGGTGTCCGCGCGCTGTCGGTGGCCGACGACGGATTGCTTCGCGTGGCGTTGCAGGCAACACATCCGATGGTCGATACCGCCGGGTCCCACATGTCGGTCACCGCGCACCGGTGCATCCTGGCGACGGGAACGCCGATCCTGGATCGCGGCGGCTTCTTCGCCCGGCTGACGGCGAAACGCTCCTACTGCTTGGCATTCGACGTTGCGCGCGAGGCGACGGGCGGCATGTTCATCTCGGTCGATTCACCCACCCGGTCGGTGCGCTACGCGCCGTCCTCGAGCGGCGAGAAACTCATCGTCGGCGGCGCCGGCCATCCGGTTGGCCGTGGCCACGCACCCGCCCATGACGTGGCCGAGCTCGCCAAGTGGGCGGAACTGCACTATCCCGGTGCCCACCCGACGCACTTCTGGTCGGCCCAGGACTATTCGCCCATCGACGAGTTGCCGTACGTCGGACCACTACTCCCGGGCTACGAAAAAATCCGGGTGGCAACGGGTTTCGACAAGTGGGGGCTGACCAACGGCGTCGCGGCGGCGCTGGTCCTGGCCGCGCAGATGCTCGGCGGCCACATCGAGTGGGCTCGCGCGTTCGACAGTTGGAGTCCGCACGAGCTGCGCGGGATGACCGCCGCCCTGCGCGCGAATCTCGAGGTCGGACTCAATCTGGCCAAAGGCTGGATCACGCCGATCGCCACGTCGCCGGATGGCCTCTGCGAAGGCGGCGGGGTGGTCAGCGGGCTCCCGTGGCAGCTACGCGCCGACAGCCTGGTCGACGGGAAGCAACACACCGTGTCGGCGATCTGTCCGCACCTGGGCGGCGTGGTGCGATGGAACGACGCCGACCGGGCCTGGGAGTGTCCGCTGCACGGCTCGCGGTTCGCACCGGACGGGCGGCTCCTGGAAGGGCCCGCCACCCGAGGTCTCGCGGCGAAAACCCGGGCACGATAACCGAGCTGATCAGCCGACCGTCACTTCGAGCGGTTGCGCCGATCGGCGGCGCTGCGCAGCGCGTTGTTGGCGTCTTCCAATTCGAGGATCCTGCTGATTCCCGCGATGTTGACGCCCGAGGCGACCAGGTCGACGATCCGTCCGATCCGGGCCACGTCGTCGGCGCTGTAGCGGCGGGTGCCGCCGTCGGTGCGCGCCGGAGCGAGGAGCCCGTGACGCTCCCACAGCCGCAGTGATTGCGTTGGCGCACCGGACAGTTCCGCCGCGACCGTGATCCCGTACACCGCATGATCGGATGCCGGGCCCGCGGCCGCGGGTCCTGCGCTCGGCCGCACCGGCCGGCGATCTGCATCGTTCATGAGATTCCCTGTTCCACTACGTGCATTGAATCATGTACCAGTGCTATATAGAAATCTATGTCGGTTGCCATAGATAAGCTACCCTGAATCGCACAAGTGGTAAAGGAAAGGACAGTGAGGTGACTGCCGGAGGGCCCGGCCTTCCCGATTGAGCTGACGAGCATGAGCTTGTGTGCCAGATCTGGGCTGGATTTGGCACACAAACTCAGCTTCGGCGCCCGAATCGGTGATCACCTCAGGGACGCTTGGAGCAGAAGAGATGTCAGCAGAGAAGCAGGAAATGCACCTCGCGTACATCGAGCGCATCAGCGCGGCTCATCAGGCGCTGCGTGCGGCCCAGAGTGAACTGCGCGATGCTGTCCAAGCGGCACATGCCGCCGGCCACACCTGGGACGTCATCGCAACCGCGCTGAGCGACACCGCACATCCCGCGACCGACGGGTTCGAGGAGATCCCCAGTATCGATGCTGTCGTTCAGACAGTTCTCGGCATAGACCGGAAGGCCGGACCACCTGACCACCAGGACTCCGTTGCTGGTCTGCAGTGACAGCGCTCAACCCGCGTGGTGGTGCGCGGTTTCAGCGCCCTGTGAACGTCAGCCGCTGTGCAGCACCGGCACGATGTTGAGATGACCTGATACCCGGGCCCATGGCCCGCTGCTCACGCTCGAAGTTCTCGAGGTCATATCGTCCGAGTCGGCGCCCAGGACCTTGATGGCGCAGCGAGCCGGAATGGGGTCACCCGCGGAAAATTGCTGCCCCTTTGTTCCTCAGGGACAACGATTCGGGCCAGATCGCCAAAAGATTGTCTCGGCGGTACCTGGGTCGCCGCATGCCCGCGCCGTACCGTTCTGGTATCAGCTTCCCCGTTGAGAAAACACCAAATATCAACGGAACAAACATATTTCACCAACCCAGGAGCACAGCCATGTTCGAGCCCGCTTTCATCTTCGACGCCATCGTCCTCTTCGCCATCGGCCTGTGGCCGCTGCTGCTGGTCGTCGGCGCCGCCGGCATCCGCTGGTTCAACGCCCGCCGCACCGCGGCCGCGGCCGCTGTCCACTCGGTGGCATTGCCGCACGTCGCCGCGCCCGCACGTGCGCGCACCCTGGCCTACGCCACCGGCCAGTAACAAATTGACGATTCAGTCAGTCGCGGGTCGCGCCCGCATTCCCAGATAGCGCGCCGCTGGGACGCGGGAGCCGGCAGGCGTCGCAGGACTCCGCCAATCGCATCGCCCCGCCCACCCCACGGCAGCACCGGGCGCACCGCCTCGGCCAACCACCGCGCCGAGAACGCGGCCTCGCGCGAGTTTGCCAGGCCCATGGCCACGCCCACCTCACCCCGACAGCGATGAGCGGTGCCCCGACCCTCCCGGCGGGTACGTGCGCACCAACCCGAGGTTCAATTCCAGCGCCCGCGAGCTGCACCTGCACGTCAACTCGGTGAAGTACCGCAGCCAGCTCGCCATCGCGCGGCTCGGCAGACCGATCGAAGAAGACCACATAGACGTGGAAGTCACACTGCTGCTTTGCCATTGGTTCGGCGCCGCAGTTGTCGCTCCTTAACGCAACCTGTGGATTCCGGCAAAGTCCATACACCACCGGGGTCGACAAGGGACGCTGTGGGGAGAACCAGCAGCGCCACGGGGCGCTGCCGCAACCGAGGAGCGCCTGGTGTACGCACGCTCAACCACGTTTCAGGCCGAGCCGGCGTCGATCGACGCCGGTATTGCGTACATGCGCGACACCGTGCTCCCGGCCTTGGAGGAGCTGGGGGCCGCGGGGATGTCGCTGCTGGTGGACCGGCGCCTGGGCCGGTGCATCGCCACCAGCTCCTGGGAGTCGGAGGCAGTGATGCACCTGACGGCGCACGCCGCCCGACCCCTCGGTGAACGTGCGGCGGAGCTGCTGAACGGGACCCGGAAGGAGATCAGTGAGTGGGAGGTGGCGGCGCTGCACCGCCACCACCGCTCACCGGAGAGTGCCTGCCTTCGCGTTGCCTGGTTCTCCGTCGAGCCTCATCAGGCGGACCTCCTCACCGACTTCTACCGGACGCTGGTCCTGCCGCCGTTGGAGAAACTCGAGGGGTTCTGCAGTGCCAGCCTCCTGCTCGACAAGCCGTCCGGACGCGCCGTTTCGTCCGTGACGTTCGACAGCGCCGCGGCGCTGGACAACAACCGCGAACAGGCCAGTGCGCTGCGCACCGAAAAGCTCGCCCAGTTGGGCGGCAGTCTGGTCGACATCTGTGAGTTCGAGCTGGCGATCGCTCACCTGAGAGTGCCGGAACTCGTCTGATTGCCCTGATGGTGGTCTCGGCGTACCGGCCGCATCGATGAGTCTTGATTCAGCGGATCGTCAGGCCCGTCACCGCCCGTGAGATGACCAACCGCTGAATCTCACTGGTGCCCTCGAAGATCGTGAAAATCTTGGCATCTCGGTGCATCCGCTCGACCGGATAGTCGCGGGTGTACCCGTTGCCGCCGAGAATCTGAATCGCCTCGTCGGTCACGTACACGGCGGTCTCGCTGGCCACCAGCTTGGCCATCGAACCCTCGGCGTTCTCGAACGGCACATTGTTGCGCGCCATCCAGCCGGCCCGCCACACCAGCAGCCGGGCGGCGTCGATGCGGGCCTTCATGTCCGCCAGTTTGAAGGCAATGGCCTGGAATTCGCCGATCTTCTTACCGAATTGCTCACGCTGGCAGGCATATTCGAGGGCGTACTCGTACGCCGCCCGGGCCACCCCGACCGCCATCGCCCCGACCGTCGGGCGGGTTCGCTCGAACGTCTTCATCGCGGCCTGGCCACCCGCGGACACGCCCGACTTCACCCGCGCCACCCGGGCCTCGAACTTCTCCCGGCCGCCGAGGATCGCGTCCTCAGGCAGCCGCACGTTGTCGAGCACCACCTCGGCGGTGTGCGACGCCCGGATGCCGTGCTTCTTGAACTTCTGCCCCTGCGACAGCCCCTTGGTGTCCGGCCCGATCACGAAGCTGGCCTGGCCGCGCGACCCGAGCTCCGGGTAGACGGACGCGACCACGACGTGCACGTTGGCGATGCCGCCGTTGGTGGCCCACGTCTTGGTGCCATTGAGCACCCATTCCCGGGTGGCCTCGTCGTAGCGGGCCCGGGTCCGGATGGACCCGACGTCGGAGCCCGCGTCGGGCTCGGATGAGCAGAACGCCGCGACCTTCGGGTCCGCGGCCGAGCCGAACATCTGCGGCAGCCACTGCCCGATCTGTTCGGGAGTTCCGTTGCCCGCCAAGGCCGCCGCGGCCAGACCGGTACCCATGATGGACAGCGCGATGCCGGCGTCACCCCAGAACAGCTCCTCGAACACGGTGAGCATGCCGAGCCCGCTCGGTTCGGCGGCCTGCGTGCCGAACAGTTCGGGTGAGTACAGCCCGATCTTCGCCGCTTCCTGGATGATCGGCCACGGCGTCTGCTCCCGCTCATCCCATTCCGCGGCGGCAGGGCGGACGACTTCGGCGGCGAACTGGTGCACCCAGTCGCGCACCTCGATGACGTCGTCGCTGAGTTGTAGTGAGAATGTCATGTCACTCCTGTTGGTGGTCAAAGTGTTTCGGTGCCGCGAGTGATCAGTTGCTCCGCCACGCGGTGGCACCGACGTTCAGATACCGGATCTGGCGCTCGAGCATGGTGGCCGCCGCATCCAGATCACGCGCCGTCGTCTCTTCGTCGAGCCCGCGCGCAATGACCTCGAGCATCGAATCGATGCCGGCGAGGATGGTGGCCATCAACATGCTCGACAGCATCTCGACATCACCGACGCTCCACGACCGGATGGGTTCGAACCGGGCCATGTAAGTGGCCAATTGGCTGGCGTACAAACGGATTTCCGACCGAATCTCGCGCCGGAGCACCGAATGACCGGCCGCACGTTGGCGCGCCAGGAACGCCAGGTGTGCATGGTCCCGCGAGACCACGCCACGAAGCGCCTGCACCCCGACGTGGATGGCGCCGCCGGACGAATCGATGTCGAGAGTGGCCATCTCGCCCATGATCTCGCGCAGCGTGCGAAAGGTCTCGTGAATCACGGCGAGACCGAGGTCGTCGAGCGACTGGAAGTAGCGGTAGAACGCCGACGGCGCGACACCCGCCTTACTGGCGAGCTGCCGCAGGCTCAGCGCGTCGAAGCTCGATCCGCTGCCGGTCAGTTCCAGCGCCGCCGTCATCAACGCGCGGCGGGTGTGCTCGCGGCGCTCCTGCTGCGTCCGGCGCCCATGCCGATCCCGCCCATTGCCGGAGTCCGCCTCGACAGATAGAGAGCGTTTGTTCTCTGTGTTGCCTGTCACGAAATCAACTATAGCTATTGACCTCGCCATATCGGCAAACATACCTTACGGAACATTCGTTCTCTAACTTGAATGGAGAAATCATGGCACGTATCGCAACCCGCCTACCCGGCGAGCGCAACCTGGCCGAGGAGGACCGCGACCGGATCGCCGCGATCCGGGGCGAGCTCATCCGCATCGGCAACTGCTGGCGCGAACGCCATCCGTTCCTCGCCGCACACCAGGACGGCGTCGGGATGGCGGTCTTCCTGGCGTCCATCGCCGGCGTACTCGTCGACGCCGCGCTCTACGCGGCCGGCATCCTGCCCTGGTACGCAACCATCCTGATCACCGCGTTCTGGCTGTCATTGCTGCACGAACTGGAACACGACCTCATCCACTCCATGTACTTCCGGCAGAACCGCCCGGTGCACAACGCGATGATGTTCGGGGTCTGGTTCTTCCGGCCCAGCACCATCAACCCGTGGATCCGGCGGACGCTGCACCTGCACCACCACGAGGTCTCGGGCACCGATTCCGACCTCGAGGAGCGCGGCATCACCAACGGCGAACGCTGGGGCAGCCACCGGCTGCTCAGCCTGCTCGACTCGATGCTCGGCATCTACACCAAGCCGCTCCGACAGCGCGCCATCGTCACCGCCTACATCAAGCACGAGGCCCGCTCCCCCGAAGAAGCGCGTCAGCTCGCCGCCAAGACGCTCGCGCTGTACTTCCCCCTCGGCACCATCCACTACACGCTGTGGCACCTGTTCATCGGCGTGCACGTCTACGAATTCGTCACCGGCAGCAGCATTTCCGGCAGCTGGGTGACGGCGCTTGACTTCGTGGCCGTCACGCTGCTGGCGCCGAACGCGGTGCGGACGTTCTGCCTGCACTTCGTCAGCTCCAACATGCACTACTACGGCGACGTCGAGAAGCACAACGTGTTGCAGCAGACCCAGGTGTGGACAGCCAAGTGGCTCAAGCCCTTCCACGCCCTGTGCTTCAACTTCGGCGAGACCCACGCCATCCACCACTTCCTGGTGCGTGACCCGTTCTACCTCCGCGAGGCGATCAAGCGCGATTGCCAGAAAGTACTGCGCGCCAACGGTGTCCGCTTCAACGACTTCGGCACCTTCGGGCGGGCCAACCGCTTCAGCCTCGCCCCGGCGCACGTCGAACCCTGACCACACCACTTCTTCCGAACGGATAAAACATGACCGAGACCCAAACCGCCCAGCTGTGGATCTGCGTGCGCTGCGGCATGATCTACGACCCCGCCGACGGCGACCCCGACAGCGGGATCGCCCCCGGCACCGCGTTCGAGGACATCCCCGACGACTGGGTGTGCCCCATGTGCGGCGTCAGCAAGGACGAGTTCGTCCCCTACGAGGACTGAGCAGCCCCGTCCGATCGTTCAACTGACGGGCACGCGCCAGGCACCCCGCCGGAGCAGCCGCAGCCCATTGAGCCCGACGATGATCGTCGAGCCTTCATGGCCGGCCACGCCCAGCGGCAGGGGCAGGGTGCCGACGAGATCCCAGACCACCAGCACGGCAATGAAAGTCGCCGCAATCGCCAGGTTGGTCATCACCACGCGGCGGGCGCGCCGCGACAGTGCGATCACCGCGGGGACGGTGCGCAGGTCGTCACCGATGACGACGGCATCCGCGGTCTGCAACGTGAGATCCGAACCAGCGCCGCCCATCGCGATGCCCAGGTGCGCGGCCGCTAGCGCGGGCGCGTCGTTGATACCGTCACCGACCATGACCAGCCGCCCACCATCGGCCTGCAAGTCCCGGACGGCAGCCACCTTCTCGTGCGGCAGCAGGCCGGCACGCACCTCGGCGATACCCACCTGATCGGCCAATTGTCCTGCCGCCGCGGCATTGTCACCGGTGAGCAGGACCGGGGCCCGCCCTGTCAACGCGGTGACGGCGGCGACGGCACCCTGGGCATCGGGACGGAGTTCGTCGGTCAGGCCCAACACCGCGACCGCGCGACCGTCGACCGCCACGACGACCGCCGTACCACCCCGCTGCTCCATCTGGGCTGCCGCGTCGGCGCTGTCCGCCGACGGCGCCGACACGGTGATCGTGTGTCCGTCGATGACGGCCCGTACGCCGCGACCCGGTTCGGCGGCGAAATCGGCGGCTCGCGGCAGGACGAGTCGACGCGCCTTGGCCGCGCGGACGATGGCCGCACCCAGCGGGTGCTCGCTGGGATGCTCGGCGGCCGCGGCCAGTGTCAGCACCTGATCTTGCGTGAAATCACCTGTCAGCAGCCGAATCTCCGCAAGTTCTGGAGTCCCGCGGGTCAACGTCCCGGTCTTGTCGAAAGCCACGCGGGTGGCGGCGCCGAGCTGTTCCATGACCACCGCAGACTTGACGAGCACGCCGTGACGCCCGGCATTCGCGATGGCCGCCAACAGCGGCGGCATCGTGGCCAGCACGACCGCGCACGGGGATGCGACGATCATGAAGGTCATGGCCCGCAGCAGCGCCTCCCGCATAGAGTCGCCCGCGAGCAGCGGGATCACGAACACCGCCAGGGTGACGGCGACCATGCCGATCGAGTAGCGCTGCTCGACCTTCTCGATGAACAGCTGCGTGCGGGCCTTGGTCTGCGACGCTTCTTCCACCAGCGCCGCGATGCGCGCCACGACCGAGTCGGCAGCCCGCCGGTCGACCCGGATCCGCAGTGCCCCGGTGCCGTTCAGCGTGCCCGCGAAGACCTCGTCGCCGACGGCCTTGTCGACCGGCAGCGGTTCGCCGGTGATGGTCGCCTGATCGACCTCACTGGCGCCGTCGATCACCGTGGCGTCCGCGGAGATGCGCTCCCCCGGCCGTACGAGCACCACGTCACCGACCGCCAGCTCAGTGGCCGGCATGACGTGCTCGCCGTCGTGGGACAACCGGGTCGCGGTGTCGGGCGCCAGGTCCAGAAGGCCGCGCACCGAGTCCTCGGTCCGCGCCGTGGCCAGAGCTTCCAGCGCGCCCGACGTCGCGAAGATGACGATCAACAGGGCGCCGTCAGTGACCTGGCCGATCGAGGCGGCGCCGATCGCCGCGACGACCATCAGCAGGTCCACGTCGAGGGTCTTCTCGCGCAGCGCCCGCAGTCCCGCCAGCGCCGGCTCCCAGCCGCCGGTGACGTAGCAGGCCAGGTACAGCGCCCACCACGACCAGCTCGGCCCACCAGCCAGCTGCAGCACCAACCCCGCCAGGAACAATGCCAAAGCCACTGCAGTCCAGCGCATCTCCGACAGGTCGAACCACCCGCGGCGCGACGGAGCCACCGCCGCACCGGACAGCGCCGGCCGGGCGGTCTGGGTCACCGTCGCCATGACGCACCTCGCAAACACATGCAGTCAACGTTATCAGAACAAATGAATACGTCTTCATGTGTGTGCCCTAGTACACTACAACCGTGGGACATGGTGTCGAGGGGCGTGACCGCCCCACCGGGCGGCTCGACGCTGACGCCGCGGCTCAGGTCGCCACGACTCTGCAGGCGCTTGCCACTCCAAGCCGATTGATGATCCTCACCGAGCTACGCCAGGGCGCCCGCTCCGTCACCGACCTCGCCGACACGATCGGCCTCGAGCAGTCCCTCGTTTCCCATCAGCTCCGACTGCTGCGGAATCTCGGACTGGTGACCGGCACCCGGAGCGGCCGCAGCATCGTCTACAGCCTGTACGACAACCACGTCGCGCAACTGCTCGACGAAGCCGTCTATCACAGCGAGCACCTGAGGCTGGGGCTGGCAGACCGCACCAGCGACGCAGGCTGAGTGCCCGGTGGGCTCGCGAACCGTTGCGCCACATCGCAAGGAGGGTCCATGTCCACGACACCCACGAGCACCAATGTCGCGACGTTCGAACGATTCCACTGCAGCTGCAACAGCGGAGACATCGACGACATCGTGAGCACGATCGACGACGTCTTCCTCCCCGACGCCGTGGTCCACTCCCCGCTCGCCGTAGGTTCCGGGCCGGACATCATGAAACGCATCTGGACGCTGCTCCTTCGAGCCTTCCCCGACATTCACGTCATGGTCGACGACATGGTCGTCGACCATGACAAACTCGCCGCGCGCCAGACCGTGACCGGGACGCACCTCGGCGAGTACCGCGGGCTGGCACCGACCGGCAAAACCGTTGTGTACGACGAGATCTTCATCATCCGGTTCACCGAGGGCAAGATCGCCGAAGTCTGGGGCGTCGTCGATACCCTGCCCCAGCTGCAGCAGCTCGGCGCCGTCGGCAGGGTCTAACGCGCGGGGTATGCGTGGATCAGCGCCGTCGTCAGCTTGGGCACGGCGTGCACCAGATGATGCTCGGCGTCGTGGGCGATCTGGTGGGCCTGCGCCAGGCTCAGCTCGGGATCGAGGTCGAGTTCGACGTCGGCATGTAGGCGGTGACCCATCCACCGCATGCGCACGCTGTGCACCGACCGCACCCCCGGCTCGGCCGCCAGCGACTGCTCGGCGGTGTCGACGAGCGCCGGGTCGACGCCATCGAGCAAGCGGCGGAACACATCTCGCACCGCGGTGCGCAGCACGGCCAGGATCGCCACCGTGATGATCAACCCGACGATCGGGTCCGCGAGCGGGTATCCGAGTGCCACTCCACCGGCGCCGAGCAAGACGGCCAATGACGTGAATCCGTCGGTGCGCGCGTGGATACCGTCCGCAACCAACGCCGCCGACCCGATCTGCCGCCCCACCCGGATGCGGTAGATCGCGACCGTTTCGTTGCCGAGAAAGCCGACGAGTCCGGCCAGTGCCACCCACCCGACGTGATCGATGACCTGCGGATGGATCAACCGCTGCACCGCCTCGTAGCCGGCGATGATCGCCGACAGCGTGATCATGCCGACCACGAACAACCCCGCCAGGTCCTCGACCCGGCCGAAGCCATAGGTGTAACGACGGGTTGCGGCCTTGGTGCCCAACGCAAATGCGATCCACAGCGGCACCGCGGTCAGGGCGTCGGAGAAGTTGTGGATCGTGTCGGCCGCCAGGGCCACCGAGCCCGACGCCACCACGATGGCGATCTGCACCACCGTGGTGAGGCCCAGCACCAGCAGGCTGATCTTCACCGCCCGGATGCCGGCCGCGCTCGACTCGAGCGCGCTGTCCAGGCTGTCCGCCGCGTCATGGGAATGCGGAGCGAACAGCCCTTTGACCGCGCCCCAGCCGCCGTGGTCGTGGCCATGACCGTGGTCGTGGTCGTGGTCGTGGTCGTGGTCGTGGTCGTGGTGATGATGGTGGTGGTGGCTACTCATCGCCGACCGCCCCTGCGCACGGCGGTGTCGGCGCCGAGGCTCCGCACGCCGGGGTCCTGACGATGATGCGCCGGCACCCCGGGACCCGCGTGTTCGGCGTTGTGCACGGCGTCGACCACCAACTGCCGCACATGCTCGTTCTCGAGGCTGTAGAAGATCGTCGTCCCGGCCCGCCGCGTCTGGACCAACCGCGCCATCCGCAGCTTCGCCAGATGCTGTGACACCGACGGCGCGGGCTTGCCGACGCGCTCGGCCAATTCATTGACCGACAACTCGCACGCACTCAACGCCCACAACAGTTGGACGCGGGTCGGGTCGGCGAGCATCCGGAACACTTCCACCACCAGACGCACCTGGTCGTCGGCGAGCGGCGCCGGCACCTGGTTATCTGCATTCATACGCAGATAATAGACCGTCGGCCGCCGGTCGACCTCGGGAGCGACGCTCAGCTGCCGCGGTCGACCATGTCGAACACCTTGACCGCATGCGAAAACGGCTGCGGGGTAACGCCTATGGGGCCGAACGGATGGTCCAGGGTGTAGATGACGTACAGCAGCAGCGACAACAGGATGGCGACCGCGCCGACGAGTACCGCGTGCGCGCGGGCGTTCTCCAGCCGCATGAAGCACGTCAGCAGGATCAGCACCGCCCCTCCGAAGATCAGGGCACCCCACAGCAGCGCCGGGATGCGCTGGTGGGAGTTGAGGATGCGCTCGCTGCGATCCGAGGCCAGCACCGTCAGCTCGCTCAGGAACTGCGAATCGATCGGGCTCGCGCTCGGCCCCGAACCATGCGTTCCCACAATGCGATACAGCTCGCTGAGCGCCGCACGGCCGTTGTTGCTGATGTCAGCGAATTCGTCCATGCCCCAGGCGGGTCCCTGAACCGCGGCGGCATACTTGCGCAACTGCTCACGAACCTGCGCCTGCTCCGGTTGCGGCATCGCGACGGTCTGGCGGTACAGCGTCGTCAACGTCGATGCTTCGTTGGCGACGTTCGTCTCGGCACTGAGGAACTGCTGCCAGCCGACGACCACCGTGAACCCCAGGAGCGCCCCGTAGACCAGGCCGACGACGGTGAGGAACGGGGACAGGAACGAGTTCTGTTCCGGGCGCGCATCACGGGCGATGATGCGTCGCGTCACGAACACACAGCCGACCGCCACGCAGACCGCCCCGCCGACGACCAACGCCAGCATGAGCCACGCGCCGAACACCCCGAGATCACCCATAGTGGACCAAGCATGCCAAGCACGCCGAGCTGTTGCCAAGCAATCCCCGCAAACCGCCTAGAGCACAAAACCGCACAACACGACGCAGTTGTCCGACACTTCGGCAACCTGCGGCGGTACCGGAACCGCGGGCTCGACGGCTACCGGCGGGACGTACGGCGTTCGGCCCTCGGGCACCCCCGCGGACGTATCGCTCTGGTTCTGTTTCTGGTTGACCGCGGGCGCATCCGACGCCGGCGCCGGCACAGCCACAGGCTCGGGCGCCGGTGGAGGCGGACTGGGACTCGGCGGCACTTGCACGGCCGGCGACACGGATACGTGAGCCGGCGCGGGCGCCGGCGATGGGCCGGCAGAGCCCAGAGGCATGGTCGCGACCAGAGCCGAAACCAGCACCATCGCCGCGAGCGCCACCGGCGTCAGCCAAACCGGCTTCCTGGCAAGGCGTTTGGGATCAGGCTCGTCCACAGCTGCAGGAACGGCGTCGCGAACCGAGGCCAACGCGGCACCATGCGCGAGCGCCAGGAGCGACTCGGCCTCCGACTCGACCCGAACGTGGTTCGGCACCTCCACGGCGACGGGATGCACGTGCTCGTCCGTGCCGACGAGGACGAGCCGCTGCGGCCGGTGATCGAGTCGGCCGAGGACGTCGGCCAGCCAGCCGGCGGCACCGTCGGCATCCAGTCCCACCGCGACAGCAGCCCGAGGTTCGTCGGTGTCCGCGACGACGGCGCGACCTCGTAGCCCACGTTCCACATCAGGCTCCAACACGCAGACGACGGTGTCGGCGTAGTCGGTCTCGCACACCAGCGCCGAGCCTGCCGATACCAGCGGGATCGGCAGCAGTTCGATATCCAGCTCGGCCGGCAGTCCACTGAATCCGGCGACGTGATCGTCGGCGTCGGCCGTCCAAGTGACGGCAACCGAGCGGGCACGGCGGCCGCGTTTGGCACCCTGCGCGTAGATCCGGCGTACCGCGCCGGCCAGTTGGGACCCGGACGGGCGTCGGCCATCGAAGGAAACCGTCACGCCGTCGACCGCAGCGTCGAAGGCCTGGTCACCTGACGTGAGCGTGATGCCCGCAGTGGTGGCGGTGAGCGCAACACCGATCACAGCATCCATGGGGCCACTCCTCGTCACTCTCCGCGTTTGCCGAATGCCTCGGCAAACAGCGGGCGCTTCACGCCCGCTCCATCAGAGGACGCTTCGGCACCGGACGTACGCCCGGTTTGCCTGCACATCGTCTTTCGGGGTGAATCTTGTTTCCCATAGTGAAAAACACCACATCAGCCGGTTTGCCATGATCTGACTTGACAGCGCCAGGAAGGTCCTCCGTCGGTCTGGCCGCGCCGCTACAGCGGCACCGACCGACGAAGGCACCGATTTGCCAGCGCGGAGTTTGACCGGGCTCGACGTCCTATCGGCAGGGCACGATCGGCTTGCCGGAAAATGGCATGGCAACCGCGCTGCTGGCACGAATTCCGTTCGCGATAAACCGATCTTGAATTATTGGTGCGCGAGTCAGCAAAAGGGCCATCGTTAACCATTGGCAGATGTAGCCTTGGCGAGTCTGTACCGAGGCTCCGTGGTGTCGAGGGAGGATTGCCGATGCGTCGTGCATTTTCGACGATCGCCATGACAGCAGTTGCCATCGTCAGTTCAGTCCTACTCCTGGTATCAGCGACATTCGCCGCGGCAATAGGCAATGCGGCCGTCCATGCGCTGATCGTTCCCGGAACCGGAAACCCAACGCCCGATACAGCTTTCGGCGTCGCGGAGGTGCGCAACTTTGTCACGCCGACCAATCCGGGCTGCAATTATGCGGATACCACCGCCTGCAGCCAAACGCTGATCGATTACCCGGCGTCATTCTGGCCGATCATCATTTTCGGACTGAAGCAACTGCACTCGGACACCTGGAACAAATCGGTACAAACGGGTGTCGACAACCTCGGCGACGAACTCAAAGCCGATTACGCCGCCGACCCGACCGGCCATTTCTATGTCGTGGGCTATTCCCAGGGCGGCACGGTCGGCAGCTATTTCAAGAATCAGAACTACCCGGCCACCGGGTCACAGACGTCAGGCCTCCCGCCCGCCGACCAGGTGACCTTCGTCTACGCGGCCAATCCGCAGCGGCCCAATGGCGGTCTGTTCGTGCGGCCCGGATTCTTCGGCGCATTCAAGATCCCGATCCTGGACGCGACCGTCGGCATCCCAGCCGCGACCGACCGCGGCGTCCGGACCAGCGACATCGTCATCCAGTACGACGGGGTGTCGGATTTCCCGGCGTATCCGATCAACCTGCTGGCGGATTTCAACGCCATCGCCGGATTGCTGTTCATCCACCCGACCTACGTGTTCCCGAACACCGCTCACCCCGACCCCGCGCACCCGTACGGGTACACGGTCGACGAGTTCACCCAGCTGGTCAACGCCGCGCAAACCGCGTCCGACAACAACGCGTGCACCGAGGCGGTGCACTGCCAGAAGTACGGCGACACCACGTATATCACGCTGCCCACCGCCAGCCTGCCGCTGCTGGCGCCGATTCGGTTCATCGGCGAACGGCTCGGTATCTCAGCGGTGACCCGTCCCCTCACCGATCTGATCGAGCCGGCCCTGAAAGTGCTCATCGAGACCGGGTACGACCGCACGTCCTACGGGACGCCGACGCCGTTCCAGGTCGTCATGCCGCTGAATCCGCAGAAGATGCTCACCCTGCTGCCGGACCTGGCGAAAGCGACCGTCCAGGGCATCCACGACGCGATCGGCGACATCACCGGTACGCGGCCGGCCCCGGCACCCACCCAGGACCCGTTCGCCTCCGCGGTGTCGCTGTTCACCGATAGCGGCGGGCTCGCGCCGGCCGCCGCGACCAACCCCCTGGCCGCTGCACAGACATCGCCGACAACCAACAAATCAGCGCCGCCCAGCACGCCCCCGGCCGTGAACCTGGCGACATCGGCGACCACGCCGACGGACCCCGGCACCACCACCCAACAGCCGTCCGGCGGAACCGACGACAAGGCAGCCGACAACCCGTCCGGGAAGCAGGACCAAGACACGACGCATGCCAAGGACAAGCCGGAGAAGAAGAGCAAGAACGAAAAGGCCAAGAGCGACAAGCTCGGCAAGGGCCAGAAGACAGCGCAGGCGAAGCGCGAAAAGGGTTCCGAGAGCGGCAAACTCGGCGACAAGGGCGCTGCCGACACGAAGGCCGCCGACAAGGAAGGCACGCAGAGCCCGGCCGGCACTCCCGCCACTGCCGGTGCGCAGAACTGACTGCCTGCAAGCTCCGGACTGCGTCCGCGCAGAAAATGTCGGCGGGGTCAATCCGCCTGCTACAGTCCGGCTGTGTCCGGTGGTCGATCGACCCGGAAGCCGGGACTGTGGAAAGGAATACGGCAATGGTCTTCACCAAATCGGTCGCCCAGCGGGCGGTCGTAGCTGCCGCAGGAGCCGCCATGGCCGTCATGGCCGTCGCCCTGCCGATGTCGGGTCAGGCGATCGCCGCTCCGACGGCCCCCAACTGCACTCCCGCGGATCTGGCCGGGGTAGCTTCGGGTGTCGCTGCTGCCGCCTCCGCCTACCTGTTCACGCACCCGGACGTCAACGACTTCTACGGCAGCCTGCAGGGCAAGCCGCGCGATGAGGTCGCCAATGAGGTGCGCACCTTCTTCGACGCAAACCCGCAGGCGCACAACGAACTTCGGGCGATCCGTCAGCCCATGACCGATTTCCGTGAGCGCTGCGGCCTGGCGCAGCCCGACCGGCCGCTGCTGGGCGAATGATGTCCGCGCCACGCCCCCGCCGCCGGCTGATCGCCGCCGCATTGGCCGCGGCTGCCGTACCCGGACTGATCGCGATCGTCCCCGCGGGCACCGCCAATGCCGACGTCTGCTTCGGTGCCGGACGGCGCATCACGGTCAGCGGCTGCACCGACTTCGGCGCTGTCGCGCCGTACGCGCCGCCGCCGGCCTACTACGCGCCACTGCCCGAGGACATGCCGCCGCCACCGCCGCCCCCACCGGTTCAGGGCTGCGTCGGCTGGAACGGCCGCTGGGTCAGCGCCAACACCTGCCGCTGAGCGCGGCACCCGCCCCGGACCATGCCGGTCAGTACGCCCCTGCGGCCGCCGGCTGGTCCGCGGCGTCGGTGCGGCCACGCAAGGCCCAGTGCAGGCGCTTGGCCGCGGCCAGCGCGCCGCTGGGCGCGTGCGGCTGGCCGTAGTGAATGAGCAGTGTCACGCGCCGTTGGCCGGAAGCGATCGGCATGTTGGCATGCAGACTCCGATAGCCCCAAAACAGGTACACGTCACCGACATTCATGTCGACAACGGTCGGGCCGTGGCTGCGGCCGAGACTGTCCAGGATCCGCTGCCGGAACGTCGCGCTCTGATGGACGATCTTCTCGAAGATGTTGACCATCACCGAACGGCGGAACGGCCGCTTGTTGAAGTAGCCCACCAACTCTCCGGACCGGCCCGGTTCTGCTTCGGGGATGAACAACGGGACCACCATCGTCACGACGCTGGCGTCGTAGTGGAACCACCAGGCATCGCCGTCGGCGTGTGGCCCGGCAACGATGCGCACCGCCGTACCGTCCAATTCATGAGCACGGTCCGGGAACCGCTGGCGGACGACATTGTCGAGAAATGCGCGAACCGAATCGCTGGCCATGAACGCGTGAATCGATTCCAGGTGCCCGTCCTGCGGCGATAGGACGAAATGGTCTTTCTCGCCGTACTCGGCCAACCAGCGGTCGATTTCAGCCCGGGATTCAAGCACCCAATCCCATTGCACCGCGTTTGCTACCCGAGCGACGCCGGTCGCGTCCAACTGGTGCGCCACATCGACGGGATCGCACGCGCTCATGTCAAATTCACACATTTGGACGGAAGTGTAGACAACCAGAGAACGTCGTTACCACGATTGCTGCGATTTGACATTTGCCCGGTAATGACCATGCAATTCGCGAGTCAAGAGAGCGATTCTGCAATCACGTAAATATTGCCGAATTACTGCACTTCAAGCCAGTAACCGCGCACCGAGGGCGCGTTGCGTTACTGCTCGATGCGAGTGAGTCCGAGAACCGGAATCGTCCGCGTGGTTTTGCGCTGATATTCGGCGAAATTCTCGAAGCGGCCGGCCTGCGTCGCGTAGACGCGGTCGCGTTCGGCGCCCTGCAGCTCGCGTACCCGAACCCTGTACTTGTCGGGCCCGATCTCGACCGCGACCTGCTCGGGATGGGCCAGCGCATTGTGGTACCAGGCCGAGCTCGTGTCCTTGCCGTTGTTGGAGGCGAAGACGTAGATCTCGTCGCCGTCCGACTTCTGGTAGGCCATCGGGTTCTGTCGCGGTTGGCCGGACTTGGCGCCAACGGTATGCAGGATCAGCATGTCGAACTGGGCGAACCAGCCATCGACCACGCCGGTTTCGCGAATCTGCCTGATGACGTCGTTGTGGAAATCGGTCTCATCCCCGGAAGTGCTCATGCGTCCATCCTGCTGCCGCACGACCACCTATGTCAATCAGATTGATATGTGGGCCGCCTCACGGGCCGGTGGGTTGCTGCCAATCGATCGGCCTGTCGCCATCAACCCACCCCTAGCGCGATATACCCCCAGGGGGTATCGTGGAGTCGACTCCGATACCGCTCGATTTCGACGATGAGGAATGACAACGATGGCCAGCGATTCCCACCACCATCCCGCCGACCACCAGGGCGGAAACGACCACAGCTCCCACCTGGATCATGCGCACCACGGCGGCGACATCAACGCCATGGCAGTCAGCGCGACCCTGCATTGCCTCACCGGCTGCGCCATCGGGGAGATCGTCGGCCTGATCATCGGCACGGCTCTGGGCTTGACGAACCTCGCGACCATCGGACTGGCCATCGCGCTGGCATTCGTCTTCGGCTACACCCTGTCGACGTTGCCACTGCTGAAAGCCGGTCTCGCGATCGGCACGGCGCTCAGCGTGGTCCTGGCTGCAGACACGCTGTCGATCGCGACGATGGAGATCGTCGACAACCTGGTCATGGCCGTGATCCCGGGCGCGATGAACGCCGGCCTGGTCAACCCGATCTTCTGGATCGGGATGATGATCGCGCTGACTGTCGCCTTCTTCGCCGCCTACCCGGTAAACCGATACCTGCTGCAAAAAGGCAAAGGCCACGCACTGACGCACAAGTACCACGGAGGCGCCGGTTCCGACGTCACCGGAATTCGGCGCTTCATCCCCACGCTGAGTACGCCGACGCTGACCGCGGCGATCACCGCGTTCATGCTCGGCGGCTTGGTCGTCGCCGTCGCAGACCAGCTCGACTCCCCCGACACCGCGCCGCACAGTCAAACATCGCCGTCCGCGCACGCGGCACCATGAGTGACATCAGAATCCCGATGCCACCGATACGGCGCGCGGCGTTTAGCATGAGTCGTCCCTATGGGTCCCTATCTCGGTAGGTGCCGCCCCCGGGGACCTGACGAAAATTGGTTGAGGCCTGGTCTCTTATGGTGACGTCCGATGGCCGAGAACGCGCTGCCGCGGATTTGGGAACGCCGCCGCGCGCCGAACTGCATCGTTCCGCGCTTGCCGACGGTATGTACACCAATTCGGCGTACACTTCTGGTGTGGAGACGAAGAGTGGTCGCTGGCACCTGCGCGTGACCGCGGCGCAAGATGCGGTGGTGCGACGTGTGCTCGACGTCACGGGCGAGTCGCTCAACGACTATGTGGTGCGTCACGCCGTTCAGGCCGCCGAGGCCGACCTCGCTGATCGGAGAGTGTTCGTCCTCGATGACGCCGCCTGGACCGATCTTCAGGCGCTGCTCGACCGTCCGCCAAGCCCCAAGCCCGAGTTGGCGCGCCTGCTGGCGAATCCGTCGATTTTGGAACGGTGAGCTACGAGGGGCCCGTCCTCTTCGGTGCCGATCACATCGTCGACGACTTCGACTGCGGCAACGACGTGCTCAACGAGTGGCTGCGGACGAAGGCTCTGCACAATCAGCGCGAAGGAGGCAGCCGCACCTGGGTGGTGCTGGACGGGCGACGGGTGGTGGCCTTCTATGCCTCCAGCACGGCGGTGCTCATGCGCAGCCGGGCGACGAAACGCGCTGCTCGCAATCAGCCGGACCCGTTACCTGCGGTCCTGCTCGGCCGGCTGGCCGTCGACGCGAACCATCAAGGGCGTGGTCTCGCTGCAGCACTTCTCAAACATTTCATCCTCAAGTCACTTGAGGTCGCGGAGCTGACGGGGGTTCGGCTGCTGCTGGTCCACGCAAACAACGACACCGCCCGGCGCTTCTACTTGCGCTACGGTTTTGAGCCTTCTCCTGTCGACGACCTAACACTGATGCTCCTCGTAAAGGACGTCCGGCCCAGCCCATCTGCGTAACGAAGCCGAGACGGTGCTGGATCGCGTCGACACGGCCGTCGCCGCCCGGCTTGATCATCGCGAGCAATAAAACTCGCGCTGAGCGCAGACCTCCCCTGGGCGGTGGCGAACCGGTAGCGATATCGGGATGTCCGTGGCGCTGACGAAAATTGGTTGAGGCCTGGTCTGTGGCGGTGGGCTCGAGGGTTGGGAAACGTGACCTAGCGGATTTGGGAAGCTCAAATGTCGCTAAACTACCCTCATGGCGAAACCGAGAACTCCCGGTCAACGCGTCGGGGTGCGGTCGGCGGCGATCTACGCCCGGATCTCCGCCGATGTGGAGGGCACCGGGCTGGGAGTGGCACGTCAGTTGGAGGACTGCCGCAAGCTCGCCGCTGATCGGGGCTGGCAGGTCGGCGATGAGTACGTCGACAACGATGTATCGGCCTACTCGGGCAAGCCGCGTCGCGAGTACGCCCGGATGTTGGATGACCTGAAATCCGGTGCGCGTGATGCGGTGATCGTCTACAACCTCGACCGTCTGCATCGTCGCCCGGTCGAGTTGGAAGACTTCGTCACCCTGTGTGAAGTGGCGGGCGTGCGCGATGTCGCCACCGTGACCGCCGACATCGATCTCGGCAACGATGACGGGTTGTTCATGGCCCGGATTTTCGCCGCGTTCGCCGCCAAAGAATCCGGCCGCAAATCCGCGCGTATCCGCCGCAAAATGCTGCAGAACGCCGAACAAGGATTGCCGCACGGCCCAGCGCGGCCGTTCGGCTACGAACCCGACAAAATCACCCTCCGCCCCGACGAAGCGAAAGTCGTTCGGGAGATGGTGGACCGCTACCTGGCCGGGGCATCGATCCGATCGTTGACGATTTGGCTCAACGACACCGGGATCGCCCCGCCCGCGTCCACGTCGTGGCAGACCACCACCGTCCGCCACATCCTGGCCTCAGGACGGATTGCCGGGTTGCGCGAGCATCACGGGGAGGTGATCGGTCCCGCGGCGTGGCCGGCGATCATCACCCCCGCCGAGCGGGACCGCATCCTCGCCCGGATGACTGCCCGCTCAGTGACCAAGACCCGCGCCCCACGCACCTACCTACTGTCTGGGATGCTGCGCTGCGGACGCTGCGGGAACCGCTTGTTTTCCCAAGCCCGCCACAACAATCCAACCAACCGAGTCCGCCGCTACGTCTGCCTCAAAGGCCCCGACCACGGCGGCTGCGGCCGACTCACCGTGGTCGCGCAACCAGTCGAAGAACTGTTGACTGACGCGGTACTGACCCGACTGGACTCCCCGCAGCTCGCCGACGCCCTGAACGGGAAAGCCAGAGTCGACGCTGATGTCGCCGCGCTCGCTGCGCAGCTAGAAGCCGACCAGGCCCGCCTCGACGAGCTCGCCGCACTCTATGCCGAGGGCGCGGTGACCGCACGGGAATGGATCGCTGCCCGCGACCCCATCACCAACCGCATCACCCAAACCCGCCGCGACATCGCAAAAGCCACCGACACCAGCTCAATAGTGGACCTCGTGGGCACCGGCAACGCGCTACGCGGCCAATGGGACGGCCTCGACATCGACCGCCAACAAGCCATCATCAAATCAGTACTCGACCACGCCGTCATCGCACCCGGCACCCCCGGCTCCCGCGGCCTCGACATCAACCGCGTCCAGCCAGTTTGGCGTGTGTAGATCGCGCTTCTGTCGCGCAGGCACGACTGTCGCAAACTGTTCCAGATTGGACCCGTGTGACAATCCGGCTGGTGTCCGACTTGCTATTTCGTCGTTCATGCCAGGCGTCCTGGTCAACGGCGACAGGCGCTGCCGACTTAGCATCGGATCACAGAGGGCGCACTGTGCAGATCAGTCCTGGCGACCGGTGCGCCATGATCAGCCATGAGTGACACCTGACCGGCAGTGTGAAACCGGGTCACCTGAACAGCTCAGCGCCGGATCTCACGGGCAGGCGCATATCTGTGGCGAGTAGGGCATCGATCAGAGCGATAGTCTGGTTTTGGTCTCGGTCGAAGATCTCGGTGTGAGCTTGCGCGACCAGCCGCATCGTATCGATGAACGGTATGTGGCGCAGTTTCGCTTGTTCCACTGCCGCGCGTTCATCGAGAACTGCAACCAGTCCACGATGTTTGGCACAGGCGATGACGGCGCACTCGCCCATGTGCTCACCAGTGCCGCCCCCAAGCACCACTTTGACGTGCAGTGCTGTCCATTGTTCGTCGTCATTCATGAATATCCGCTCTGCCCACGCTGCCGAATCCACAGAAGGCACACCAGGATGGAGGTTTCTTGCCTTGTCGATCTCCACTTCGACCTCGCGCGGCACCAGCACGATGCCCTGAGGAGCCAAGCGCTCAAGGACACCGCTGTGACCGGCGCGGCAGAAATGGGTGAATGTGCTGGTGTCCATCACCCATTGCGCGGCGGGGTCAGTCCCCACCGACCGCGAACAGCGTTCGTAGGCTGGCGAGAGATTCCGTTTCCCGCTCTGGAAGATCGTCGCGGGTCATCGTTGCGCGAAGCAGTTCGATTGTCCTGGCGGCGGTCAATCGACCGGATGTGTAGCCCTCTACACATGCGGCGGCGAACCCTGGTGAAAGATAAGGGCATTTCGGTTCGTCGTCCCAGGATAGTTCCAGCCGAACGTAATCCCCGTGGCGGGGTTCATGGTCCAGTAGAGACTGAAACACCTCATATGAAATGAGGTCCAGGTTCTTTAACTGACCGACCGCCGCCTTCCAGCTCAGCCGAAACTGTGCTCCGACAGCGAGTGCACGGTCACGGGTGCTCCATTCGCTGTGTTCGTTCCAGACCTTTACCACTCCTGCACGAGGAGCGAGGAAGTGGATGGCGAATGACATGATCATCTTCTCGTGATCATCACCTGGTGACCCGTCATAGGCGTCGCCACACAGCCAGTGCCCGAGTTCATGCGCGAGGGTCATACGCCGTCGACCAGAGCGAACGTGCCCGTTGACAACGGCAACCGCCACGCCGTGGCTGACCTCAACGCACCCACCGTCAGGTCCGTTCTCGCCCAGCGACGCCGCATAGGTGTACAGCCCCAATCGTTCGCACACGTGCGCGAGGTGGTGTACGGGCTCATTGCCGATATCGAGCTGGTCTCGGACGTGCCTCGCCAATTGCTCGGCATCCTGGTGAGTGTGCGGGGTACGTGCCTCCTGGTCCCGCTTGACGGGATGAAGCAGGCCCATGTCGAGCAGCGTCCGCGTATCGCTGGCGAACAACTCGATCTCGTCGTCGAGGGCCCGCGAGGTCTCATCGGGTCGGGCGCTGTCTGACCGGCGGCTGACCACTGCTGGCAGCGGCTCGTTGACGAAGAAGGCGAGCGGACGCCTCAGCGCCTCTGCGATGGCGACCATCTCGGTCATGGCGAGTTTGCGTTCGCCCTTCTCGGCACGAACCAGCGCCGTGCGCTCCATGTCGACCAGCTCAGCGAGTTTGCTCTGAGGGATGCCCGCGTCTTCTCGCGCTCGGGCAACACGGTGTCCAAGCGTTACGTGGTCCATGTGTGCGATTTTCACACATGAAGGTCGGAGTGTCGATACCGGGCCCTCTACCTGCGGAATTACGCGGCTGTAGTTCCCAGCCCAACGACACCACTGCCGCAGAACCATGGGAGATGGTCACGGTCTCCGGAGCCGGCGAGATCGGACTCACGCAGCGGTCCAGTCCGCCTTGGGACCGTACTTGAGTAGGTCGTAGATGCACACCGCCTTCGTGAACTGTGAGGTCATTTTGCCGTCCTCGTCGGTGTATTCATTCTCACATTCGATTAGGAAGTTCTTGAGCACCCGAGGCTCTATTGCCTGACCGCCTTGACCTGCGGTGTGATAACTTTCCTTACTGCTATCAAGGACGAGACCACGCGGCGCATCGTCCGGCCGAACTGTACATGTATTTCACCAAATCGTTCGAGAGCGCAGGCCTGCCGAAATGTAGGCAATTCGGCTCGCACCCGATTGGGAATCCCGGTCAATAGAGGTATGACGGGTATGGCTGAGCCGTCGGTAGCGCCATCGCTATACCGGTAGGTACAGTCGCTGAGTGACCATGACCGCAGCCACGGTTTCGGAAGACGAGGGCGCTTTGGTCGCTGCACTTCGCGCCGGCGACCATCGAGCTTTTGCTCGGTTGGTCGATCGTCACACTCCGGCGATGCTGCGGGTGGCACGTGGCTACGTGCCGAGTGAGCAGCATGCCGAGGACGTCGTGCAGGAGACGTGGATCGCGCTCCTCAAGGGCTTGGACAGATTCGAGGGACGGTCGTCCCTACGTACTTGGCTTTTTACGGTTCTTGTCAATATCGCCAAGACTAGAGGGCTCAAGGAACGCAGGCACGTCGACACTCAGATCAAAGCGTTCACCGGCGGCACAGTTGACCCCGAGCGGTTCCGTGCTGCTGGCGACGAGCTACCCGGGCACTGGAAGGCGGAGGAGACACCGACTCCTTTCCCGGACACCCCTGAGGGCTCGGCTCTCAGCAGAGAACTCACCGACGTCGCCAAGCGCAATCTCGATACCTTGCCTGAGCGTCAGCGCATTGTCGTGACGATGCGCGACATGCTCGGTCTCGATTCCGATGAGGTCTGTGCACTACTCGAGATCAGCGCTGCGAACCAGCGGGTATTGCTTCATCGTGGCCGTGCGGTCATTCGAGAGGCTCTCGAAAATTACCTGAAAGATGCGTCGTGAACCCACTCGATTGCAACGAGCTCGTCGAAATTGTCACTGCCTATCTGGACGGCTCACTCGACCTCGAAACGCGGGCGCGCTTCGACGAGCACCTGCTCGAATGCGACGGATGCGATAACTACCTGCAGCAGTTTCGGGTCACTATCAGCACGGTCGGCCGGATCCGTGAAAGCGAGTTGGCACCGGAATTCCGCGCGCAACTACTTGAGGCTTTCAAGGATTGGCGGTGACGCCCTTTTACAACCACAGAGTGCCACCTGCGGGCCAAATGAAGCAGTCCCGGCGCCTGGCAAGCACGCGCGATCGTGCGGGGATGGCGCCACAGTTGTTGGTAGGCGCTATTTGACTCGGGCATCGGCTTGCGAAGGTCGCAGCGGGCTTCGTCCCGAGTAACTTGACCAAACCTATTCGTGCGCAACTATTTGCATGCTTACGCTCTTGGTCAGCGGCATTGGTGTATGGTGAGCCTCCCCGGTTTCAGTGGACACCCGAGATAGCGGGGCACGGGGTTCCGCTGGGAGGATGTGGGTATGTCCAGGACTCGTCGGTCGTTCACGGCGGAGTTCAAGGCTCAGGCCGCTCGGCGGGCGATTGATGGTGGCCCAGCCGGTCGCCGAGATCGGCCGGGAGCTCAATGTTCACGAGCACCTGTTACGTAAATGGGTGGCGGCCGAAAGGCTCCGGGACGGCGCTGCCACCGATGCGCACAGGGTTCCACCGGATGGTGGCTGACCGCGATCGAGCGTGCCGAGTTGGCACCCGGTTCCGTACGGGGATCGCCGAGAAGGAACGCGATATCGCGTTCGTGAGAAAAGTATCGGCGTACTTTGCGGCACAGCAACGCAGTCGTTTCGAGCTCATCGCCGCGGGGTTCGGGCTACCTGTGGGCGGTTCCGGCGCACCACGGTGCCCGGTCGGATGCGCATTCGCGCAAACTATCCGAGCAATTGTCAATACCTGTGGATCGGGGTGTTTCAGGCGACCTCCGTTTCGGTGTGTTGATCGCCGTCTGACGGTGGTGTCGGTGGGGTGATGTCGGTGGGCCGTTCGAGCAGTTTGCCTTTGTGGAAGACCGCTCCGGCGCGGACGAGGGCGACCAGATGTGGGGCGTTGACGGCCCGCCAACGGGCTTGGGCGGCGTCGATCAGCTTGTAGGCCATGGCCAATCCAGCGGCCCGCGATCCCGGACCCTTGGTGACCTTCGTTCTCAAACGCACTGTGGCGAAGGTGGATTCGATCGGATTCGTGGTACGCAGATGGATCCAGTGCTCGGCGGGGGTAGTGGTAGAACTCCAGCAGGACATCGAGGTCGTCGACGATCTTGGCGACCACTTTCGGGTACTTCGCGCCGAAGGCAACCGCGAAGGCCTTGACCGCGACCTGAGCTTTGTCGATGTCTTCGGCGTTGTAGATGTCCTTGATGGCCGCCAGCGCGGCCGGATGCGCTGACTTCGGCAGTGCGGAAAGGACGTTGGCCTGCTTGTGGAACCAGCAGCGCTGCTCTCGGGTCTTCGGGAATACCTCCCGCACCGCCTTCCAGAACCCGAGCGCGCCATCGCCGACGGCCAGCACTGGGGCGGTCATGCCGCGTCGTTTGCAGTCGCGCAGCAGATCCGCCCACGACTCGCATGACTCCCGATAGCCGTCGGTGATCGCCACGAGCTCTTTGCGGCCGTCAGCGCGCACGCCGAGCATCACCAGCAGGCACAGCTTCTCCTGGTCCAGGCGGACCTTGAGGTGAATGCCGTCGACCCACAGGTAGACGTAGTCGCTGCCGGACAGGTCCCGGGCAGCGAACGTACGGGCTTCGTCTTGCCACTGCGCGGTCAGACGGGTGATCGTGGTGGCCGACAACCCGGCACCCGAGCCGAGGAACTGCTCGAGTGCGGGCCCGAAGTCGCTGGTCGATAGGCCGTGCAGATACAGCAGCGGCAGCACCTCACTCATCTGCGGGGACTTGCGTGCCCAGGCCGGCAGGATCGCCGAGGAAAACCGCTGCCGCTCACCAGAATCGGGGTCGACACGGCGATCGTTGACCCGCGGCGCCTTCACCTGCACGGCACCGGCCGCGGTCAGCACCTCACGCGGCTGGTGATAGCCGTTGCGGACCACCAGTCGGTGACCGTTCTCGTCGAGCTGATCAGCGAATGCGGCCACGTACGCGGCGACCTCGGCCTGCAGGGCAGCGGCCAACATCTGCCGGGCTCCGTCGCGGACGATCTCGTCCAACAACGACCGGCCGGGCCTCGCCGCCGTTGGCCTCCTCGGCATCGTGAACTACGGTGAGCATGGGCGTACCTTCCCAACCAGCGCGCCAACGCCGGTCTTGATCGAATACCTGATTCCGTGATGATCATCCTCGGGAAGGTGCGCCCACTTTCAGGCCGCCTCCTCGGGCCTCATCCACAGGTATTGATCATTGCTCGGAGGAATTGTCAATACCTGTGGATCGGCTTGTTTCAGGCGACCTCCGTTCCAGTTGATTCGGTCGGTGCCGAGTCCGCCGACGGGGTGATGTCGGTGGGTCGCTCGAGCAGTTTGCCTTTGTGGAAGATCGCGCCGGCCCGGACCAGAGCGACCAGGTGCGGTGCGTTGACGGCTCGCCAGCGGGCTTGCGCGGCGTCGATCAGCTTGTAAGCCATGGCCATTCCGGCGACGCGTGAACCCGGCCCCTTGGTCACCTTGGTCCTCAAACGTACCGTGGCAAACGTTGATTCGATCGGGTTGGTAGTGCGCAGATGGACCCAGTGCTCGGCCGGGTACTTATAGAACTCCAGCAGCACATCGGCGTCATCGACGATCTTGGCGACCGCCTTGGGGTACTTGGCGCCGTAGTCCACCTCGAACGCCTTGATCGCCACCTGCGCGTGGTCGATATCCTCGGCGTTGTAGATCTCCCCGCATCGCCGCGATCGCCCCCCGGATGAGCCGACTTTGGCAGGCAGGCAAGAACATTGGCCTGCTTGTGAAACCAGCACCGCTGCTCGCCGGTGGCCGGGAACACCTCACGCACGGCCTTCCAGAACCCCAGGGCCCCCATCGCCGACGGCCAGCACCGGTGCGGTCATCCCGCGACGTCGGCACGACCGCAACAGATCAGCCCACGACTCGGCCGACTCCCGGTACCCGTCGGTGAGCGCGACCAGCTCCTTGCGGCCGTCAGCGCGCACACCGATCATCACCAGCAAACAGAGCTTCTCCTGCTCCAGGCGCACCTTGAGATGGATGCCGTCGACCCACAGGTAGACGTAGTCGGTGCCCGACAGATCACGGGCCTCGAAGGCCTTGGCCTCGTCCTGCCACTGCGTGGTGAGTCGGGTGATCGTCGTGGCCGACAAGCCGGCACCCGAGCCCAGGAACTGCTCCAACGCCGGACCGAAATCACTGGTCGACAAGCCATGCAGATACAGCAACGGCAACACCTCGGTCATCTGCGGCGACTTGCGCACCCACGCCGGCAGGATCGCCGAGGAAAACCGTTGCCGCTCACCAGTGTCCGGGTCAACACGTTTGTCATTGACCCGCGGCGCGGTCACACTCACCGCGCCCGCCGCGGTGAGCACCTCGCGCTCGCGGTGATAGCCATTGCGCACCACCAGCCGGTGCCCGTTCTCATCAAGCTCACCGGCATGAGCCTCGATGTAGGCGGCGACCTCAGCCCGCAACGCTGCGGCCAGCATCTGGCGGGCACCGTCGCGGACAATCTCATCGAGCAACGACCGCGACGAGCCAGCATCCTCGTTGGATGAATCCGCATCGTGAACTACCGTGAGCATGGGCGTACCTTCCCGAACCAGCGCGCCAACGCCGGCTCTTGATCAGACCTTCGACATTCAGATCATCCTCGGGAAGGTGCGCCCTTTCCTACGCCGCCTCGCCGAGGCTCATCCACAGGTTCTGATCATTGCTCGATAACTATCCTGTCACCACTTCTGTACCGGACATTAATCCGCACGACGCCAACGGGACGCAATGGGCTCATGCGATGAAGCGTTCGCGGCCCATGATCCGCGCTTCGGGCTCGTGGGTGACTCAGCGGTCGCCGATGATGGAGGATGCTGGTGAAAGCTGGGAATGATTACTGTCACGGAGTCGCCCGGTGGTGCGAATGTCCACTTCGGAGCGGAGAGTGCGGTGCACTGGACACCTGCTGGCGATCTCCATGAGCCTGTCGCGTTGGATGGCGCTCAGTGGTCCCTGCAACATAATGTGACGTTCAATGCGATCGATGAACCCTTTCGTTTTGTCGAGCTCGGCACAGTCCTGCGCGTGGACACGGGAATGGCGGGCATCGACAACCACGCTTTCCAGTGGCCATCGTTTGCGTTCGGCGTACATCCTGATCGTCATCGACGTACAGGCTCCCAACGCGGCGAGCAATAGGTCGTACGGGGTGGGGCCCATGTCGTCGCTGATCGGACGAGGTTCATCCGCAACAAGGCGGTGCGAGCCGACCGTGATGTCCTGGGTGAGACTTCCCGCATCACCCCGCTCTGCGACCCGTACGACACCGTCGTCACTAGGCGGAGGGCCGCTGCGAGTCAGAGCTGTGCTCGCATGGTGCTTCAGGTAACGGCCAGCCCAGGCAGCTATCACAGTAGCGGCGTACTCGGCGTCGTCGCGGCAGCTGAGCAGATGATCAGCGCCGTCAAGTGCGACAAAGGATTTAGGGTGCCGCGCGATGTCGAAGATCTCTCGGGCATTGTCGACTGAGACCACCTGGTCGGTCGGCGAGTGCAACACTAGGAGTGCAGCGTCGGCCGCTCGGATACGTTCCCGCTGGGGCTGTGCTGCGATGTCGTCGAGGAACTGCCGCTGCAGACGGAACTCGCGACCGGCGATAGATATAGTCGCCTCACCTGCCGCGATGTCGTCGCGTGACTGGCGCAGCAGGCCCGCTACGTGACCGGGATCTGCCGGTGTACCAATAACGGCAATGGCATTGACATCATTGATTCGCGACGCCGCCGCAAGCACCGCAGCCCCACCGAGGGAGTGCCCAATCAGCATCGTTGGCGCACCGTGGCTCGCTCGCATGAAGTCGGCTGCACACACCAAGTCATCGACATTGGAACTGAATCCTGTCGCGGCGAAGTCGCCCTCGGAGTCCCCCAACCCCGTGAAGTCGAAGCGTAGGACGCCGATACCACTGCCGGTGAGGGCACGAGAGATTCGCGCCGCAGCCGAGTTGTCTTTTCCACAGGTAAAGCAGTGCGCGAATACCGCCCACGTCGTGGGCGGCTGTTCTGGAGTCTCCAGCCGCCCAGACAGCGAACCGCTACTGCCAGCGAACGTCACGCGTTCTGAATTGCTCATCGGGACGACCTCCTCATCGCTAGAACTGGCCGGATGTGTCAGTCCGCCCGCGGTGTCCAGTTCGCGGTGGGCGGGGTCGTAAGCCCGACGAACGCAATACTTGTCCTTCCACTCGGGATCGGCTTGCCAGCAGACCCTGCACACACGGTGCTCCAGCGCGAGCATCGCCACGCTGAACCCTATAGCACTCTGCGGGACGGCCGAGACTTGTAACGCTTGACCGTCGTCCGCACACTCATTGGTCGCACGTGATAGTACGAAGAAAACCTTGGCCGCGGCACACAATCCGGTCGACCATAAGAAAGCAGGATGAACGATGGCTGTCCAACTGTCCGAGGCACGCGTTCTCATCACCGGCGGAACTAGCGGAATCGGGCGGGCTGTTGCCGTCTCTCTGGCTAGTCACGGTGCCGTAGTGGCAGTGTCAGGCCGGAACGCGGAGCGTGGGCAACAGGTAGTAGGAGAGATCGAGTCCACGGGCGGCAAGGCCGAGTTTCTCAGCAGTGACCTGCACGACGCCGAGAGCAATTGTCAATACCTGTGGATCGGGGTGTTTCAGGCGACCTCCGTTTCGGTGTGTTGATCGCCGTCTGACGGTGGTGTCGGTGGGGTGATGTCGGTGGGCCGTTCGAGCAGTTTGCCTTTGTGGAAGACCGCTCCGGCGCGGACGAGGGCGACCAGATGTGGGGCGTTGACGGCCCGCCAACGGGCTTGGGCGGCGTCGATCAGCTTGTAGGCCATGGCCAATCCAGCGGCCCGCGATCCCGGACCCTTGGTGACCTTCGTTCTCAAACGCACTGTGGCGAAGGTGGATTCGATCGGATTCGTGGTACGCAGATGGATCCAGTGCTCGGCGGGGTAGTGGTAGAACTCCAGCAGGACATCGAGGTCGTCGACGATCTTGGCGACCACTTTCGGGTACTTCGCGCCGAAGGCAACCGCGAAGGCCTTGACCGCGACCTGAGCTTTGTCGATGTCTTCGGCGTTGTAGATGTCCTTGATGGCCGCCAGCGCGGCCGGATGCGCTGACTTCGGCAGTGCGGAAAGGACGTTGGCCTGCTTGTGGAACCAGCAGCGCTGCTCTCGGGTCTTCGGGAATACCTCCCGCACCGCCTTCCAGAACCCGAGCGCGCCATCGCCGACGGCCAGCACTGGGGCGGTCATGCCGCGTCGTTTGCAGTCGCGCAGCAGATCCGCCCACGACTCGCATGACTCCCGATAGCCGTCGGTGATCGCCACGAGCTCTTTGCGGCCGTCAGCGCGCACGCCGAGCATCACCAGCAGGCACAGCTTCTCCTGGTCCAGGCGGACCTTGAGGTGAATGCCGTCGACCCACAGGTAGACGTAGTCGCTGCCGGACAGGTCCCGGGCAGCGAACGTACGGGCTTCGTCTTGCCACTGCGCGGTCAGACGGGTGATCGTGGTGGCCGACAACCCGGCACCCGAGCCGAGGAACTGCTCGAGTGCGGGCCCGAAGTCGCTGGTCGATAGGCCGTGCAGATACAGCAGCGGCAGCACCTCACTCATCTGCGGGGACTTGCGTGCCCAGGCCGGGCAGGATCGCCGAGGAAAACCGCTGCCGCTCACCAGAATCGGGGTCGACACGGCGATCGTTGACCCGCGGCGCCTTCACCTGCACGGCACCGGCCGCGGTCAGCACCTCACGCGGCTGGTGATAGCCGTTGCGGACCACCAGTCGGTGACCGTTCTCGTCGAGCTGATCAGCGAATGCGGCCACGTACGCGGCGACCTCGGCCTGCAGGGCAGCGGCCAACATCTGCCGGGCTCCGTCGCGGACGATCTCGTCCAACAACGACCGGCCGGCCTCGCCGCCGTTGGCCTCCTCGGCATCGTGAACTACGGTGAGCATGGGCGTACCTTCCCAACCAGCGCGCCAACGCCGGTCTTGATCGAATACCTGATTCCGTGATGATCATCCTCGGGAAGGTGCGCCCACTTTCAGGCCGCCTCCTCGGGCCTCATCCACAGGTATTGATCATTGCTCACGCCGAATCCGCGAGGCTGCTCGCTGCTGAGGCTGTTACAAGGCTCGGCCATATCGACGTGCTGGTGAACAACGCCGGCGTCTATCCGTTCGGACCAACCGAATCGATGACCGAAGAAGATTTCACCGCGGTGTTCAATCTCAACGTTCGCGTTCCGTTCTTCTTGGTAGCCGAACTAGCCCCCAAGATGGCCGAACGCGGCAATGGCGTGATCGTCAATGTCACTACGATGGTCGCCGAGTACGGAAACGTCGGAACCAGTCTGTACGGCGCCAGCAAAGCTGCGGTCGTATCCCTCACCAAAACGTGGGCAGCCGAGTACGGACCGCGGGGCATACGGGTCAACGCGGTCAGTCCAGGACCGACATTCACCGAAGGCACCGCAGCTATGGGTGAGGGGCTTCGCAGGCTGGTTGGCCCTGCTCCCGCGGGCCGTCCCGCGCAGGCTGAAGAAATCGCCAACTCGATTGTGTTCTTGGCGAGCGACCAAGCCAGCTACATCCACGGGGTCACCCTCGCTGTAGATGGCGGCCGCACCGCCGTCTGAACACCAGCTAACCGCACAGTCCATGCTGCCATCAATTCCGATCACACGGGAGCCGAATGCAGCGTGCATCGATTAATAAGTGTCCTGCTCATCCCATTGAAATATGAGGTATATCAATATGTCTAGCCGTCGGAACCTGCCTATTCGCGTCGGTGTGCAGCTGTGGCCAGGAGACACCCCTGACTACCGCACATGGCGCGACGCAGTGATCACCGCTGAACAACTCGGCGTAGACGCAATCTTCGGCTACGACCATTTCCATAAACCCGCAACCGCCCCGACCTCCGACGGGTTGCCCGAGCTCCTACCCGTGCAGCCCGACGTCAATAATTTCGAAGGCTGGACGTCGCTGGCCTCATGGGGCGAGATCACCTCACGCGCCGAGATCGGCTTGCTCGTAACTGGTGTCGGTTACCGCAATCCGGATCTTCTCGCGATAGCGTCCCGGGGAGTGGTGGACTTCGGATCTGGCGTGGTTCACGCGTTGTGATCAACGAGTCATGGTGAACGCTAGGCGATTTGGTGTTGTTTGGCAAGTGCTGCCGCGGCGTGTTTGGCGGCGATCACGGCGCGTAGTTCGTCCATGGAGACATCGGAGAGGTAGCGGCGGGTGACCTGCCACTCGTCGTGGGATTCGATGACCACCGCGGTGGCCAGGCGAAGGAACGCCGCCGGATTGGGGAAGATCTCCACGACATCGGCCCGACGCTTGATCTCTTTATTCAGACGCTCTATCGGATTATTCGACCAGATCTTCTGCCAATGCGCCTTCGGGAACGCAGTGAACGCCAACACGTCGGTCTTGGCCTCGCCCATCATCGCGGCCACCTTCGGGAACGACGCGGCCAGGGTGTCGGCGACCCGGTCCCACTGCGCGGCGACCTCGTCGGGTTCGGTGTGAGCGAAGATGGTCTTGACCGCCGCGGTAACCGCCGGGGCGTGTTTGGCCGATACCGCGGTATGCAGGTTCCGCATGAAATGCACCCGGCACCGCTGCCACGATGAGTTCGTGAACTGCTGTGCCACAGCGACTTTCAACCCAGCGTGCGCATCGGAGATGACCAGGTGCACCCCCCGATAGGCCGCGCGCCTTAAGCGAGGCGAGGAACTCGCGCCAGAACTCGAACGACTCGCTGTCACCGACCGCGGTGCCCAGCACCTCACGGGTGCCGTCGATCGACACGCCGGTCGCGACCACCAGGGCCTGGGAGACCACGTGCGCCCCCCACGCGGACCTTGCAGAAGGTGGCATCGCAGAACACGTAGGGGAAGCTGGTGTGGGTCAGCGAGCGTTCCCGAAACGCTGTGATCTCGCGGTCCAGGCCGGCGCAGATCCGCGACACCTCCGACTTGGACACCCCGGTCTGCACGCCCATCGCCGTCACCAGGTCATCGACGCTGCGGGTGGACACCCCGTGCACGTAGGCCTCCATGATGACCGCGTGCAGCGCCTTGTCGATACGCCGGCGGGGTTCCAGCAGCGACGGGAAGAACGATCCCGCCCGTAGCTTGGGGATCTGCACCTCGATGTCCCCGGCGGTCGTGGAGACGGTCTTGGGGCGGTGCCCGTTGCGGTGCACCGTGCGGCCGTCGCTGCGTTCGTAACGGCCCGCGCCGATCGCCGCGGTGGCCTCGGCCTCGATGAGCTGCTGCAACCCGGAACGGATCAACTCGGCGAACACCGCACCCGAGTCAGCGGACTTCAGTGCATCGAGCTGAGCGAGCAGGGCAGAATGGTCAAGGGTCATCGCGCGGTTTCCTTCGGTGAGTCACTTTGGTACGTAACTCACTGACCACTACGCGATGGCCCACCCCAACACCGGCACCGACACGGCCTGAACATCTCCGCCCACCTCAGCCCCGTCCCCGAATTCCCACCACCCCAGGGGACTTAGCCCTTCTCGCTGACATGGCCCGCACAGTCGATCACATCAGCGATGGCCGCCTGATTCTGGGGATTGGATCCGGTTGGTATGAAAAGGATTACGTCGTTTACGGTTACGAGTACGGTACCGTCAAGTCACGGATGGACCTATTTGAGAGCAGCCTGAAACGCATAAGCGAGCGGCTCGACAAACTGATACCGGCTCCGACACGCAGCATCCCGATTCTCATCGGCGGCATGGGGGTGCGCCGCACGCTGCCTTTGGTGGCACGGTACGCCGACATCTGGCATACGTTCGCCAGCCCCGCCGAGTACCGGCGTAAGAATGCACTGCTTGGCGAGTTGGCACAGGTAGTAGGGCGCGATGAGTCGGCGATTGAACGCGCAGTGCACTGGACAGGCCGCGCCGACGCCGACGCATTTGCGAGTATGGGGGTAACGTTCTTTACCACTGAAATCCACCCGGACGCAGACGGATTCGACTTTCGCGAACTCAAAGATATGATCCACTGGCGCGATACATACAGCTAGACTGGGTCAGCTCACCGCGACCCTCGCGGGCCGCCCGTGTCCGCGCTACCCAGCGTGCCCTCATACGCGCTCAGGTCACGAGCAACCTGGGCGATCCGGCTTACCCGTTTCTTCGACGATCTGGACCGCACCCTCACGGAACTCCTAGTCGTACTTCTTCCGTTTCTCTGGCATCTCGACCCCTATTGTCGATGCCTCCACGCTCTCGGGGAACTTCACCGAGCTAGTCCGCCGGCAATCTGGGCATCTACCCGGTCACCCTTCTCAGTGGACCAAGCAAAACGACATCGAACACCAAGTGCGCCAAGGTGTCCCGACGAGGAAGCCCCCGCACCAAGTCGGTCCCTGATACGGCTGACCGGCATCTACACTTGCCCGGACCAGAGTGGCTCCAACGTCCACTGCGGTGCGGTCACAGTCGATTATCTGGTCAGCCCCTGCTACAGCATCTCGTTCCAAATAAGTTGCAGGTCAATGCTATATGTCCAACACCGCAGCAGCGAAGGCTGTTGCACTGCTGCGCTGTCATCGACAGGGTCAGTCGCAGCATCGTCGGCTGACCGATAGCCTCGAAGGCGATTGCCACCTTGGTGGTCAAATCATTAGACATGGCCATCAGCGACGGCCGCCCAGCCTCAGGCATGTCCTTGCTGATCACGAAACACCTTCCACTTCACGGGTTTCGGATGAAAGATCCGGGTGGCTAGACTGGGTCTGTCGTTTGGATCGATTGGGATGACCTTGGCAGTCTCTTGGGCACGCTCAGCAGCCGAATGTGAATCCGCAGGGCACCATTGCCTTGACGGCTGGCTCAGCGAACGGCGTGCGAGGTTCAGAAGGAGCCGTCGTCTTGGTCGTCGTCTCGCCGAGTGTCATTCTGATGCTGGGCGATTCAGCTCCAGCATCGCTAGCAGAATCCTCAGCTGTCGCCGTTGCGGCGAATACTATCGCAGCGACGCACGCCGACCCGGCAAGTAGCAGCTGGGCGACTTTCGCTGGGCGCCGCGTCAGTTGCGGCCCTCGCAGATTAATTGCCGATCGGAGCGTCACTCCTACGATTCTAATCCAGATATCGCGATATCGCTATATCTAGGAAGGTGGTATTGGAGCGTCTTAGTCTCGATTTCCGTCCAAGGCGATGGTCGCCGGACTCCGGGTCGCAGTTGACGGGGTCAGGCTTGTGGGCGGGTCGCGGTTGCTGGTCTCGTGGCGCCGGGTGGGACGGGCTTCCCAGTGCCAGAGGGCCTTTCGGTTGATCGGTCATAGGCGGTCCAGTGTGAGCCGAAGGCGCCGCGGGGCGCTCTCAGCCGAACTGACGGTGGGCCAGCGGTTTGCTCATCGCTGACCAGGCCCGCTTGGATGGCGTGGCGGTGCGCGGGGTGGATGAGCACGTCTGGCGGCACGGGCCGTAAAGCCGCGTACACCGGTTACTGCCACACTCACAGCGCAGGCACCGTCGTACGGCTAGATGGCTATCAGTGCTGGTGCTCGTTGCGCGTTAGCCAAGCGGGCATGTCAACGATGGAGTCCAGAGTGGTTTCTGCGGGATGTGTCTGGGTAAGGTCGATTTGGTCGGCATACATGCCGGTGCGTACCTGGATTGTGTGTGCGCCTACCGCGTTTCCCATGGCAATATCGTTGGCGGGTTGGTCGCCGATCAGCCAGAGTGCGTTCGGCTTGACGGGCACGCTCGCTGCGGCGGATCGCAGAAATTCTGGTGATGGTTTGCCGAGGAGTTTGCTGGTGACGCCGGTGGCGTGCTCAAGCGCTGCCGTGATCGCACCGGTGTCGATATGGTTGCCGTCGGGGCGTTTTCGATACTTCCCTCTTTGGAGTGCTATAAGGGTCGCACCGCGCTCGAGAGCGCGAAACGCCAAGTCGAGTAGCTGATGCGTTAGCGTGTCGTGAGTGTTGCCGACGACGACATGGGTGATCGCACCGCCGGCGTGGCGGTAGGGGGCAAATGTCGGAAGCAAGGCGCTTGACACCACCGGCAATACGTTGATCCGGCCGCGCGTTGCTTCAAAGAGTTGCAGGGCAGCGGATACGGGGGTGAAAACTTCGCCGACACGAACGTCGAATCCGCGCTCGCGCAGTGTTTCTTGGAGGGTCTGTGGTGGCACAGTATCGGTGTTGGTGAGAAAACGGAGCGTGCAACCCATGTTTCGGAGTCTTGTCACAGCCTCAGGCGCGCCGGGAACGAGCTCGTCACCAACGTATAGCGTACCGTCCAGGTCGCTGAATACTACAGGCGTTGGCGTCATCGATACTCCGCGAAATGACTGACCTGCCGCATGTGCCGGATGTATCGAGAACGTTCGGGAAGAGCGATTGGGGCGGCGCCGATCTGTTTGTCAGAACTTGGTGACATAGTGGAGTTGCCTCTGTAACGGTATGGCGTTGACGTGGATGCCGGGCTGGGCTGCGCGAAGCGATATCAAGCCGTCTCAGTTAATGATGGTAGCCCCGCGTCCTTGCGTGTTCAGTTAAAAGTGAAATGACGGCTGTAGCTTTTACCACAGGCTATTACCTGGCTGGCTCGTGCTCAGTTGGTCAGCGAAGGAGAGCGCGCAGCGGTTAAATCAGCGCATTCAAGGCTTCCAGCAGCGACTCAATATTCTTTTCGTGCCGTTTGTAGTACGTCCAGGGCCCGATCCGTCGGGAGGTTACCAATTGCGCGCGTTGCAGAACTGCCATATATGACGACACTGTCGACTGTGATAAGCCGACATGCTTTTGAATGATACTCACGCACACGCCGACTTCTTGTGGATCGATATCCTGTTCGGGGAAATTTTTTCGCGGATCCTTGAGCCAACTGAGTATCGTTAATCGGGTAGGGTTATCGAGGGCTTTCAATGCCTCGTTGACATCAATACTTATTGAATTCTGGGAATTAGTACGTTCAGGTGAAGTGCTCAGCATTTTATGATCCCTTTCGTGGTCATGCTACGCGGGTGGGCCGCCGATCTGACGGATGTTGCACAGTAGTTAGTAAACGTGGGCCTACATCCAGTGGCGGCGTTGCTAGTTCGACACACCGGGAGCTGGAGAACGGACATGTTGCGGATCCTGTCGTGTATAGGGACTAGCGTACCTGCGAGTTTGTGCCGATGCGCTGGGTAGTTGGCCAGAACGCTGCGCGGCCCATCGGTGATCGTCGTCGGCGCATGTCGTACCTCGTTGGCGGCTTCGCGGTTGGGTCCGCATGAAACGTTTCTCGTAGGCGGTTCGGCTGGGCCGCGGAGCGTCCGAGGTGCGACTCGTCTTGCCGTGCAGCCTGATCGACTGCACGGCAAGACGTGGTTCGGTTACTAGCTACGGTAGGTGGGGTAATCGGTGTAGCCTTTCTCGGTGCCGCCGTACATGGTGCTCGGGTCCGGGGTGTTGAGCGGCCAGTCGTTGGCGATCCGTTCGGGCAGGTCTGGGTTGGCGATGAACGGTCGGCCGAAGGCGATCAAGTCGGCCCAGCCAGCCTCAATGGCACGGACTGCGCGTTCGGCGGTGTACTTGCCCGCCAGTAGGATGGTTCCGCTGAAGTTTTCGCGCACTGCGACACGGAAGCTTTCCGGCATTTCGGGAGCGTTGTCCCAGTCGGCCTCGGCCAACGACACGTATGCGATGCCAACCTCTTCGAGGATCTTTACCGCCTCGATGTAGGTCTCATGGGGGTCATCTTCGACAAGGCCAAGGTAGACACGGTCTTCGCCAGTGGTGGTGAACAATGGCGAAAACCGCACACCCAGACGGTCTTTACCGACGACGCCGGCAACTGCCTCGACCACCTCGCGCAGGAACCGGAGGCGATTCTGCAGGGAACCGCCGTATTCGTCGTTGCGGTGGTTGGTATGGGTGGACATGAACTGGTTGACCAAGTACCCGTTGGCTGAGTGGATTTCCACCCCGTCGAATCCGGCGTCGAGAGCATTGCGCGCGGCGTCGGCGTAGAGCTGCACGACGTCTTTGACCTCGCCGGTCGTCAGAGCCCGCGGCGGCGACGGCGGCGCCAGCGCTCCGGCTCCCGGGCCCGTTTCCACGAAAACCTTCACGGCGTCCGCGGTGATGGCCGACGGGGCGACCGGTGCGCCGGCGTCGGGCTGCAACGAGGTGTGCGACACCCGTCCCACATGCCAGAGCTGGTTGAAGATCACCCCACCGGCGGTGTGAACCGCATCGGTGACTTTGCGCCAACCCGCAACCTGTTCAAGGTTGTGGATCCCGGGTGTCCAGGCGTAGCCCTGCCCGCGCGGTTCGATCTGCGTACCTTCGGTCACCATGAACCCGGCACCACTGCGCTGCGTGTAGTAATCCGCCATGAGTTGGGTCTGCTGCACGATCAGGTGACAGTTTCGGTCACGCGGCCTGACTGGCCGGTGTGGTCATGATTGCTTCGAATTCGATCGGGGTCAACCGCCCGAGGCCGGACTGGCGGCGGCGCCGGTGGTAGGTGCGCTCGATCCAGGTGACGATCGCGATGCGGAGTTGTTCTCGGGTGTCCCAGCGGCGGCGGTCGAGCACGTTCTTCTGCAGCAGGCTAAAGAAGCTCTCCATGGCGGCGTTGTCGCCGGCGGCTCCGACACGGCCCATAGAGCCGACCATCTCGTGTTGATTCAAGGCGTGTACGAATTTCCTTGACCGGAACTGAGATCCGCGATCCGAGTGCAGAATGCACCCCGCGACATCTCCGCGTCGGGCTACCGCGCTGTGTAGTGCCCGGATGGCCAGTTGTGACTTCATTCGGGAGTCGATGCTGTAGCCGACGATCCGGTTGGAGAACACGTCCTTAATCGCACAGAGGTAGAGCTTGCCCTCACCGGTGCGGTGCTCAGTGATGTCACTGAGCCACAACTGATTTGGCCCTTCAGCGGTGAAGTCACGCTCGACAAGATCGTCGTGCACCGGCGGCCCGACTTTGCCGTTCTTGCCGCGTTTCTTACCAAACACGCTCCACAGTCGATTCTGCGAGCAGATCCGCCATGCGGTGCGCTCGGCCATCGGCTCGCCGGGCATCGCGCGCCTCCTCCACGAGGTAGCGGTAGCCGAACTCCGGATCGTCTGCGTGCGCGTCGAACAGCGCATTGGCGCGGTAGGCCTCGATGAGTTCGGCCTCGGTGATGGGGTCGGCCAGCCAGCGGTAATACGGTTGGCGGGAGAGCTTGAGTACCCGGCACGTCACCGCGACGGGGATCCCGTCGGCGGCGAGCTCTTTCACGAGCGGGTAGACCCTTTTCCCGGCAGATTGGCCTGCGATAAATACGCTGCGGCCCGACGCAGCACCTCGTTCTCTTGCTCTAGCAGTTTGATCCGCCGTCGGGCTTCGCGCAGCTCACCGGACTCGCTGGCGCTCTTGCCGGGCTTGGTGCCTTCGTCGATGTCGGCCTGACGGAGCCATTTCTGCAGCGTCATCGGGTGCACTCCGAAATCGGTGGCGATCTGCTCGATCGTTACACCGTCATCGCGGTTGCGAGCGACCCGGACGACGTCGTCGCGGAACTCGCGGGGGTAGGGCCTTGCCATGGGGACATCCTTCCAGCCCGCCCATGCTGGGCAAGCCAACTCAGATGTCACCTATTCGTGCAGCAGACCCGTTCGTTGGGTACGTTGCCGGGCTGCGAACTGCGCGAACGGGTCAACGGGGGAAGAACGATGCGATTCTTGACCTCATAGGGGCCGAGCTTGGTAGCGGTGAACAGCACTGAGTCTTTCATTTCTTTTCTTTCCGGTGTTGGTGTGATGGTTTCAATCTTGTGCAGCGATGGGATACGCGATTTAGAACAGTCCGCGCGGAGCTTCGTTCATGCTCACGTAGATGTTCTTCTTGTGGGTGTACGCGTCAAGCATGGATTTGTAGGCTTCGCGGCCCAGACCGGATTTCTTGTAGCCCCCGAAGGGTGCATGCGCAGGGATCTCATGGGCGGTGTTCACCCACATCCGACCGGTCTCCACCGCGCGTGCCACGCGAAGTGCACGGTTGATGTCTTGGGTCCACACTGTGCCGGCGAGTCCGTATTCTGAGTCGTTGGCCAAGGCGATAACTTCATCCTCGTCCTTGAATGGGATAACAACGAGAACGGGGCCAAAGATCTCTTCCGATGCAACGCGCATATCGTTGCGCACATCGACCAATATTGTCGGCTCGACAAAGAATCCGGAATCGTAGTCCCCGCCAGTGAGCCGGCGACCACCCGTCAAAACCGTGGCACCTTCAGCACGACCGGTTTCTACATAACCCAACACGCGCTCCAGCTGGGCTTTGCTGATCAACGAGCCCACCTGGGTGTCTGGTGAGAGGGGATCCCCCACGCGGGCCGTGGTGAACTTGGCTTTTAGTTCGTCGATAAAACGGTCGTAGATCGACTCGTGAATGAAGAGGCGAGCTCCGGATTCGCAGGCTTGGCCTTGATTCCATAGAATCGCCAGGGCTGCCCCCTCGACGGCCTTGTCCCAATTCGCGTCGGGGAAAACGATATTCGCCGATTTGCCGCCCAGCTCCAGCGTTGCTGGTACCAGTCTTTTGGCTGCGGCTTCGGCGACGGTGTAGCCGACTCGGGTGGAACCGGTGAATGCCAGCTTCTGTACCGTCGGGTGATCCAGCACGGCCTGGCCGGCAACCGGCCCTGTGCCGGTGACGATGTTGACGACACCGGGGGGAAGAACTTGCGCGAAAATCTTTGCCAGTTCGGAAATGCTGACCGGCGTCATCTCCGATGGCTTGATCACCACGGTGTTCCCTGTGGCGATTGCCGGGGCAATCTTCCAGGCTGCCATCAACAACGGAAAGTTCCAGGGGATCACCTGACCAACCACACCAAGCGGTTCGCTCAGCACGAGGCTGAGGGTCTGTTCATCAAGCACGGCCGCCTCGTCTGAGTGACTGCGAATCACTCCGGCGAAGTACCTGAAGTGATCAATGGCGATGGGCACGTCGAGAACGCGCGACTCGCGAATCGGCTTGCCCACATCCAGCGACTCCAGGACCGCGAAACGCTCGGCGTCAGCCTCCAGCAGGTCGGCGATCCTGTTCAACGCGTTCGCCCGTTCCGTCACCGTGGTCGCCCTCCAGCCCGCAAACGCACGCTGCGCCGCCTGGACCGCGCGATCGACATCAGCGGCTGTTCCACTAGGAATACGAGTCAGCACCTCACCCGTCGCGGGATTGATACTCTCGATCGTCTCCCCGGACTCCGCGTCCACCCATTGGTTGTCGATGAACATTCGGGTCTGCTGCACGAATAGGTGACATCTGAGTTGGCTTGCCCAGCATGGGCGGGCTGGAAGGATGTCCCCATGGCAAGGCCCTACCCCCGCGAGTTCCGCGACGACGTCGTCCGGGTCGCTCGCAACCGCGATGACGGTGTAACGATCGAGCAGATCGCCACCGATTTCGGAGTGCACCCGATGACGCTGCAGAAATGGCTCCGTCAGGCCGACATCGACGAAGGCACCAAGCCCGGCAAGAGCGCCAGCGAGTCCGGTGAGCTGCGCGAAGCCCGACGGCGGATCAAACTGCTAGAGCAAGAGAACGAGGTGCTGCGTCGGGCCGCAGCGTATTTATCGCAGGCCAATCTGCCGGGAAAAGGGTCTACCCGCTCGTGAAAGAGCTCGCCGCCGACGGGATCCCCGTCGCGGTGACGTGCCGGGTACTCAAGCTCTCCCGCCAACCGTATTACCGCTGGCTGGCCGACCCCATCACCGAGGCCGAACTCATCGAGGCCTACCGCGCCAATGCGCTGTTCGACGCGCACGCAGACGATCCGGAGTTCGGCTACCGCTACCTCGTGGAGGAGGCGCGCGATGCCGGCGAGCCGATGGCCGAGCGCACCGCATGGCGGATCTGCTCGCAGAATCGACTGTGGAGCGTGTTTGGTAAGAAACGCGGCAAGAACGGCAAAGTCGGGCCGCCGGTGCACGACGATCTTGTCGAGCGTGACTTCACCGCTGAAGGGCCAAATCAGTTGTGGCTCAGTGACATCACTGAGCACCGCACCGGTGAGGGCAAGCTCTACCTCTGTGCGATTAAGGACGTGTTCTCCAACCGGATCGTCGGCTACAGCATCGACTCCCGAATGAAGTCACAACTGGCCATCCGGGCACTACACAGCGCGGTAGCCCGACGCGGAGATGTCGCGGGGTGCATTCTGCACTCGGATCGCGGATCTCAGTTCCGGTCAAGGAAATTCGTACACGCCTTGAATCAACACGAGATGGTCGGCTCTATGGGCCGTGTCGGAGCCGCCGGCGACAACGCCGCCATGGAGAGCTTCTTTAGCCTGCTGCAGAAGAACGTGCTCGACCGCCGCCGCTGGGACACCCGAGAACAACTCCGCATCGCGATCGTCACCTGGATCGAGCGCACCTACCACCGGCGCCGCCGCCAGTCCGGCCTCGGGCGGTTGACCCCGATCGAATTCGAAGCAATCATGACCACACCGGCCAGTCAGGCCGCGTGACCGAAACTGTCACCTGATCGTGCAGCAGACCCTTTCGTTGTTCACCACCCCTGACGACGTGGTGCCACCAACCCTAACCTAGATATCGAGATACGTCAATATCCCAATAGCACGATATTCAGATGGGCGTAAAGGGGGTGTCTTCCTGCGCTAACACCGCCGGGTCGGCTGGTTGGTGGCCGTCGGTGCGTGACCGTGCTTGAGGTGCGCTCTGCTGCGCGGCTTAACTCGGACGATCCCCACTCAATAGGGACTCGCCGAACTGCGCAGGTTCGACCGTGCCATCCGGCCAGGAACCCGCAGTCGAATGAAATCGGCAACGATACGAAAACCGTGAACCACCCCAGGTTTGACGCGCATCAAACCCAATGCCGTTAACTTTGTAGGTGGATGAGTCGGATCTCGGGTGGCGCTCTGTGTCTGATGTTCCTGTGGTGTAGTGCTTTTCGTGGGAACTTGGTGGCGGCTGCTCGTTTGGTGACGCGGGGGTAGGTGCGGTGGCCACTTGATCGATTCTCGCGCAGCGTCTACTTCCTGGGCCGAGGTCTGCTGCAACGCCGCTGTTGGCCGTCGTTGAAGATGACGATGTCGGCGTCATCGGTGTTGATGACGATGCACTGATGAGAACGCCCCGCTCGACTGTGGCGAGCGGGGCGTTTGTGATCTCGGTGACGGGATCCTCGTCGCGGTGACGTGGTCGTCGCCGTGGTGAAGCGGATCGGGTTCAGTCGGTTGCTGTTTCGCTGATGGCGATGCGGGCGGCTTTCTCCCCGACGATGGAGTGCCCGGCGGCGAACGCGGCCGTGAGCGCGTGCAGGGCGAGATTGTTGACCGCACGCGGATGTCCACGGGAGGCGTTGTGGATCAGGGTCATCGCGTCGTCGGCGAACAGCGCATCGGAGCGGCCGGCGATCTTGGTGTGATGCCCGATGTAGTCGGCGGTGTCGGCCGCTGTCATGCCGGGCAGGGTGTAGCGCACGGCGATGCGCTGATCCAACGCGGCCAGAACACCCAGACGCAGTCGGTGCCGCAGGGTGGGTTGCCCGACCAGGACCACGGCGAACGGTGAACCACTGTCCATGTCGTGGTTGGTCAGCAGCCGGATCGCTTCGAGTTGATGGTTGTCGAGCAGGTGGGCTTCATCGACGACTAACACGGGGTTGCGGCCACGTTCAGCGTGCTCGGCGGCCAAGGCGTCTGCGGCTTGGGGAGCCAGCCGGGCGGTGTGAAACGCCGGGGTGTGCCCGAGGGTGGCCACGATGTGGGTGAGCATGCCGCGCACCCCGATGGTGGGGTTGGCGAGGTAGATGATTACGTGCCGCGCCGGATCCAAGGAGGTGGCTGCCGCGCGGATCGCGACGGTTTTGCCAGCGCCGACTTCGCCGGTGATGACGCCGATGGCGCATTGGTCCACACACCAGCCGATGCGGGCGATCGCTTCGCTGTGGCCGGGGTGGCGGTGCAGCATCGACGGCGCCAGATCCCGCCCGAACGGCATCCGTGTGAAGCCCCAATGTGATTGCAACCGTTGAATACTCACGCCGACACCCCGTCCTCGAACTCGTCCTCGGTGGGAGCGAGGTCGGTGATCGAGAGCTGAGCGGCGACCTGGTCGCCGTCGGAGTCGGTTCCGTAGAGGGCGTGATAGCCGATACGTTCATCCTCACGCAGCTGCTCGTGATGGGCGGCAGCGGTCAACGCCAGGTAATCGATCCCCGTCGTTGCCGGCGGGGTCTCGACGGTCTCGGGTCGGGCTTTCGGGTGGGCATGGCGGCTGATGGTGTGCGGTGTCGCGGCACCGAAACTCTGGTCGCGGTGGCGGACCTCGACGGTCTGCAGGTCGAACGGGGAGAACACCAGCTCCACGCGGCGCCCGGCCAGGGCGGGGTCGACCTGGTAGGTGTTGGAATGCAGGGAGACGGTGGCGGTCTTGGTCACCACCCGAAATTCCGACCACAAGAACGCCTCGGTCAGATCCGCCGCCGTCGGCAACTCCGGAGTGTGACCAAGGCGGTCCCAGCCGGTGTCCCAGCGCTCCAGTGGGGATTGCCCGGTCTCGGTATGGGTGCGGCGGTGGTATTCGGTCTCGACCCAGGCCATGAACAGCCGGTTGAGCTCCAACAGCGCACCGGTGTGGTCGACCCCGGCGGCGGCGAGGTCCTCGGTGGTGGTGTCGGTGACCTCAACGAGGAACTGCCCACGCACGGTGCGGAAGAACCGTTCAATCTTGCCCCGTCCCTGCGGGCGCCCGGGCGCCGAATGTACCAGTCGGATACCGAGTTTCGCGCACGCCCGCAGCAGCCAGGCATCGACGAACGCCGAACCATTGTCGACATAAATCGAGGCTGGCACGCCGCGGGCGGCCAGCGCGGGTTTGAGCGCGGCCGCCAGACGCACGGTGTCCTCGGCGAACCCGAACCGGTGACCGACCACCAACCGAGAATGGTCGTCGAGGAAGGCGAACAGGTAGGTCTTGCGGTCACCGACCCGCGGACCGTGCAGAGCGTCGCCGACCCACAGTTCGTTGGGGTCGGCGGCTTCGAACCGGCCGAACACCTCCCTGGCGCCACCGGCGGCCGGGCCCATCAGCTCGCAGCGATGGAAATGGCGCAGCAGGGTCGATTCCGAGGGTGCCCATCCGGTCGCGGTGCGCAGGATGCGGGCCACCTGGGCGGTGGTGCGTGACGGATTCTCCCGCTTCAACGAGGCGGCCAGCTCCAGCACCCCGACATCGGTGCGGGTGGCCAGCCGGCGCGGCTCGGGCACCAACGCTTCGAACCCGCCGGCCCGGTAGCGACGGATCCAACGGTCCAGGGTGGCTCGCGCGATCTGGACCTGGGTGCCGAACGGGTCGATATGGCGACGTTCGGCGATCTCGCGGACCAGCCGACCCCGTTGGCGGGTCGATAACCCCTCGTCCAGCGCCGGGCAGATCAGCTGATACCGGAACAGTCCGATCGCTTGGGCCCGCTCCCGACGCTTGTGCTCCTCCAATGACACCGCAGTGCCCTCCTCGCAGTCGAAGGCCCTGCCCGAAACCAATGCCGGGCAGGTGCCTTCGCGAGGATCACCGATCACGCCGCGCCGCGTCAGAGGCAACTGGTGTTGCGTACCGGACCTACCGCATCCAGGACCAGCCCGGTGAGAGCAGCCGGCCGCCGCTGACCGCGACCAGCACCTGTGCCGGCGTCACCGCGCCCACCAATCCGGCCGGTCCGAACCGCTGCCGGATCGCCGCCGCCGCCGCGTTGACCGCCGCCACCACGTCACCCCAGGGACTGCTCCGCTCGTCGGGAATCGTCACATCGATCCCGACTCGAACCGCCACCATGAGGAACCGCGCCCGAACCGTCTCAAGTCGCCCGCCGGCCCGACGTAGCCAGCCGCGGACCGTGGCCGCCGGAACCCGCAACTGCTCAGCGATCTGCCGATACCCCTGCCCGTGGCCGCGCAGCGACAAAGACTCCCAAATCACCTGTGCCGCATAAGCCCTACGCAGCAACACCGTGACCGGCAACAACACATGGGTCACCAGACACGACCGGCACCGCGCCCGCCGCGGCCGAACCGCACCGGCCAGACCGACGACACGGCGAGTGCGGGCGAATCCCCAGCCGCCAAGAACACCCTGCGAGCACGCCGGGCAGCTGATCTGGCCAGCTGCCAACCGGGACTCGACGCAGACCAGATCAGCCTCTACCGTCACCATCAGTGCCTCCGTGCACTACAGCGCGGCACCCTGCGAGCCCGCCAAGACTTCGGCGGGGTGCCGCGCACCCATCAGTTCCTCATCACACTGATGGTGCACACCACCAAGCTCAAGCCGGCGGGCCACGCCACCGATCACATCGGCAAGATCAATGACGAATGGCCACCCCGTGATAGCCATCCAGAGAGACGGTCAACACGCCGCAAGCTTGCCGAGCATCGTCGACCTCGTCATGTGCACCATGCCTGTCAGCTCCGGTCGAAAAGTGAGCAGGTAGTTCCGGTTGAAAAGTGAGCACTTCACCTTTCGATTGGAGAGTGATCACTGTGGAGGATTGGGCGGAGATTCGCCGGCTGTATCGGTCGGAGAAGCTGTCGCAGGCTGCGATTGCGCAACATGGTCGGACCATCGCTCCTAGCCGTCGATAGCCTCTCAAGGTCGCCCAAAACTGGAGAGACCCAGCACTGTCTGGTGGCGGTCAGTGCGTTTAGGGTTGATAGCGTCCCGGGGAGTGGTGGACTTCGGATCTGGCGTGGTTCACGCGTTGTGATCAACGAGTCATGGTGAACGCTAGGCGATTTGGTGTTGTTTGGCAAGTGCTGCCGCGGCGTGTTTGGCGGCGATCACGGCGCGTAGTTCGTCCATGGAGACATCGGAGAGGTAGCGGCGGGTGACCTGCCACTCGTCGTGGGATTCGATGACCACCGCGGTGGCCAGGCGAAGGAACGCCGCCGGATTGGGGAAGATCTCCACGACATCGGCCCGACGCTTGATCTCTTTATTCAGACGCTCTATCGGATTATTCGACCAGATCTTCTGCCAATGCGCCTTCGGGAACGCAGTGAACGCCAACACGTCGGTCTTGGCCTCGCCCATCATCGCGGCCACCTTCGGGAACGACGCGGCCAGGGTGTCGGCGACCCGGTCCCACTGCGCGGCGACCTCGTCGGGTTCGGTGTGAGCGAAGATGGTCTTGACCGCCGCGGTAACCGCCGGGGCGTGTTTGGCCGATACCGCGGTATGCAGGTTCCGCATGAAATGCACCCGGCACCGCTGCCACGATGAGTTCGTGAACTGCTGTGCCACAGCGACTTTCAACCCAGCGTGCGCATCGGAGATGACCAGGTGCACCCCCCGATAGGCCGCGCGCCTTAAGCGAGGCGAGGAACTCGCGCCAGAACTCGAACGACTCGCTGTCACCGACCGCGGTGCCCAGCACCTCACGGGTGCCGTCGATCGACACGCCGGTCGCGACCACCAGGGCCTGGGAGACCACGTGCGCCCCCCACGCGGACCTTGCAGAAGGTGGCATCGCAGAACACGTAGGGGAAGCTGGTGTGGGTCAGCGAGCGTTCCCGAAACGCTGTGATCTCGCGGTCCAGGCGGCGCAGATCCGCGACACCTCCGACTTGGACACCCCGGTCTGCACGCCCATCGCCGTCACCAGGTCATCGACGCTGCGGGTGGACACCCCGTGCACGTAGGCCTCCATGATGACCGCGTGCAGCGCCTTGTCGATACGCCGGCGGGGTTCCAGCAGCGACGGGAAGAACGATCCCGCCCGTAGCTTGGGGATCTGCACCTCGATGTCCCCGGCGGTCGTGGAGACGGTCTTGGGGCGGTGCCCGTTGCGGTGCACCGTGCGGCCGTCGCTGCGTTCGTAACGGCCCGCGCCGATCGCCGCGGTGGCCTCGGCCTCGATGAGCTGCTGCAACCCGGAACGGATCAACTCGGCGAACACCGCACCCGAGTCAGCGGACTTCAGTGCATCGAGCTGAGCGAGCAGGGCAGAATGGTCAAGGGTCATCGCGCGGTTTCCTTCGGTGAGTCACTTTGGTACGTAACTCACTGACCACTACGCGATGGCCCACCCCAACACCGGCACCGACACGGCCTGAACATCTCCGCCCACCTCAGCCCCGTCCCCGAATTCCCACCACCCCAGGGGACTTAGCCTTAGGGTTGCGTTCATCGCCTTGCTCAAAGCAGATTGGTCGCCAAATCTGTTCGGCCGTTAGTTAGTCGCGACACAGCAAATCGGCACTACGAGGGCCGACAGACCACGCCGGCGTTTTCCCTGACCGCGCTGCGCTGCTAAATGGTCCGTGCTTTGCTGGTCGATTGCGCCGACACGGGGCGGATAAGCCGACTTCTGGGGTTACCGCGACTAAAGGAACTTGGCGTCGACGACCGCAGCGCCGCGCGGAAGGGCGTGGGCACCCAAATGGTCGAGGGCGAGACCTCGCAATCCGCGTCGTCGGTCTCGACCCACAAGATCCCCGCAGGAACTATGACGTACGGCACACCCACCTGAGCAATTGTCAATACCTGTGGATCGGGGTGTTTCAGGCGACCTCCGTTTCGGTGTGCTGATCGCCGTCTGACGGTGGTGTCGGTGGGGTGATGTCGGTGGGTCGTTCGAGCAGTTTGCCTTTGTGGAAGACCGCTCCGGCGCGGACGAGGGCGACCAGATGTGGGGCGTTGACGGCCCGCCAGCGGGCCTGCGCGGCGTCGATCAGCTTGTAGGCCATGGCCAATCCAGCGGCCCGCGATCCCGGACCCTTGGTGACCTTCGTTCTCAAACGCACTGTGGCGAAGGTACTTTCGATCGGATTCGTGGTACGCAGATGGATCCAGTGCTCGGCGGGGGTAGTGGTAGAACTCCAGCAGGACATCGAGGTCGTCGACGATCTTGGCGACCACTTTCGGGTACTTCGCGCCGAAGGCAACCGCGAAGGCCTTGACCGCGACCTGAGCTTTGTCGATGTCTTCGGCGTTGTAGATGTCCTTGATGGCCGCCAGCGCGGCCGGATGCGCTGACTTCGGCAGCCCGGCCAGGACGTTGGCCTGCTTGTGGAACCAGCAGCGCTGCTCCTTGGTCGACGGGAATACCTCCCGCACCGCCTTCCAGAACCCGAGCGCGCCATCGCCGACGGCCAGCACTGGGGCGGTCATGCCGCGGCGTTTGCAGTCGCGCAGCAGATCCGCCCACGACTCGCATGACTCCCGATAGCCGTCGGTGATCGCCACGAGCTCTTTGCGGCCGTCAGCGCGCACGCCGAGCATCACCAGCAGGCACAGCTTCTCCTGGTCCAGGCGGACCTTGAGGTGAATGCCGTCGACCCACAGGTAGACGTAGTCGCTGCCGGACAGGTCCCGGGCAGCGAACGTACGGGCTTCGTCTTGCCACTGCGCGGTCAGACGGGTGATCGTGGTGGCCGACAACCCGGCACCCGAGCCGAGGAACTGCTCGAGTGCGGGCCCGAAGTCGCTGGTCGATAGGCCGTGCAGATACAGCAGCGGCAGCACCTCACTCATCTGCGGAGACTTGCGTGCCCAGGCCGGGCAGGATCGCCGAGGAAAACCGCTGCCGCTCACCAGAATCGGGGTCGACACGGCGATCGTTGACCCGCGGCGCCTTCACCTGCACGGCACCGGCCGCGGTCAACACCTCACGCGGCTGGTGATAGCCGTTGCGGACCACCAGTCGGTGACCGTTCTCGTCGAGCTGATCAGCGAATGCGGCGACGTACGCGGCGACCTCGGCCTGCAGTGCAGCGGCCAACATCTGCCGGGCTCCGTCGCGGACGATCTCGTCCAACAACGACCGGCCGGCCTCGCCGCCGTTGGCCTCCTCGGCATCGTGAACTACGGTGAGCATGGGCGTACCTTCCCAACCAGCGCGCCAACGCCGGTCTTGATCGAATACCTGATTCCGTGATGATCATCCTCGGGAAGGTGCGCCCACTTTCAGGCCGCCTCCCCGGGCCTCATCCACAGGTATTGATCATTGCTCCACCCACCTAAACGGAAGCGCTGTAACGCTTTCCGAAGTGCATAGCACTCAGTGGTGTAGTCAACCCAACTAGCAAGGGAGTCATCATGATCGCTACCATCCGCGAGCAGATTCAAGCCGGCGTGCGCCCAGAGTCGCCAGTAGCACGTGGCGGCGCGGGCCTGGCACGGTACGGGCTGGCCGTCGTCATCGCCTGGATCGGCATGCTGAAGTTCACAGAGTACGAAGCCAACGGCATCGCGCCATTCGTGTCGAACAGCCCTTTCATGTCTTGGCTGTACGACATTTTCTCGATCACCACCTTTTCGTCGCTACTCGGTGTAGTCGAGATCGCAATCGCGGTCTTGCTCGCCGTCAAACCGTGGTTCCCTCGACTCTCAGCGATCGGTAGCCTCATGGCCATCGGCATGTTCGCCACAACACTGACATTCGTGCTCAGTACGCCTGGTGCATTCGAAGCATCAGCAGGAGGTTTCCCGGTGTTGTCGTCGACTGGTCAGTTCCTGATCAAGGACGTCGCACTGCTCGGAATCTCTGCCTGGACGCTGGTCGATGCACTCACACGCCGCTGAGGCCGAAGCCGCCCTCGTCACCTCGCTTCGTGCGGGTGACGAGGGCGGCTTCGTGCAAGTTGTCGACTTGCAAGCCCCACGACGCCACGCCTCGCACGCGACTACGTCAGGACACCAGATCGCCGAAGGCCCCCTACAGGAAGGCCTCTTACACAAAGGAATCGGCTCTTCCCAGGATCAGTCACCTCGGTTCACAGAGCTGTCTGCGAACTTTCATAGGAGGAAAGGTCGCAGTCCCTCGACGACGAGAAACTGGACGAGGAGTCGGAGCAACGAAGCCATCCTCGGGAATTTTTCCTCAAGCACCGGGGAGCATGGTCGCCGGCGAGCCGGTCGCTCATGCACTACATGAAAGGATGCAGACAGATGAGATGCAACGAACTCGCCGAACTACTCACCGAATACCTGGACGACTCGCTCGGTTCGAGCGACCACGTGAGGCTCGAAACGCACCTGTCCGAGTGCGCCGGATGCGCAAACTATCGCACTCAATACATATCGACGATCGCAATCTTGAATCAGATCCCCGTGGCCGGCTTCAAGCGCACGCTGCGCGATACGTTATCGGCGCACTTTCACCAACGGCGCCGCTGAGCTTCGCAGGGCAACCGAGTTCAGCTCAGCAACAATGGATACACCAACTTTGCTGCCGTCAGCGCCCATCGGTCTTTAGGTGGCTTGCGCCAACTCAGCCACCGCTTGATCGGTGGTCCAGATAGCTGAGGCGAGGAATCGGAAATTAATCAGGGCAGCCAAGTATCCGTCGCCTTCGGGCAACCGTGCACCCGCAGTCGCGTCACGGATGACGACAACCTCGAAACCCTGTTCGATCAGCTCGCGCAAATGGCTTTCGGTGCACAGATTCGCGGCCATTCCAGCCAGAAGAACCTGGGTCACACCGCGTTTGCGAAGCTGAAGTACGAGATCGTTGGACTGCGGACCCACGATTTTATGGGGAGAAGCGACCACCGTCTTTCCGTCCAGGATGCGGTTCTTGTACCGCTCGAGATAGTCCGCGCCCGAACCGTCGAACCCTTCCAGCTGCAGCGGATGCGTCCGCGCGAACATGCCGACACTGTGCATGAAGCGCTCAAGCGGTCCGCCGAATTGCCAGTCCTGATCGGATGGATAGTAATAGTGCGGAGAGATCGCAACCGTGATCCCCGCGCTCTTGGCAGCTGACAGTAGTTGGTCGATGTGCTCGACAGTGCCGTTGTCTTCGACGCTGGCGCCGAACACCGACCATGTTGCACCATCGGGGCTGAGAAAGTCGTTCTGCGGGTCAGTCACGACGAGCGCAGCGTGCGTCACGTCAAGCTGGAAGCCAGATGGCGGAAGTCCGGGCTCTGCGGGCTCGTCGTACACGGATGAAGTCGACATTGGATGGGAGTCCCTTTCCTATCGGGCGCTAGTGCGCGACACACGGCAGCGCCCGGAAAGTATAAATAGACGACCGGTCGGATATCAACAAGTCCGGCCTTTCGGACCTCGATGATGGAGGCGGGACTTCAGGACGTGCCGACCAAACCCACCAACTGCGGCAAGGTTATTCGTGAGAAACGGTCGTATGGAGCGCGGGTGCGATCGATCCTGGCGCGAAGCACTGCCCCTTCCCACGCTTCGATAATCAAACCTGCGACTTCGCGACGCCGTTGAGGCGTTCCCTCTGTGAAAACAGCGGCCAGTTCGTGCTCCCAAGCACAAACAATGCCGCGTAGCTTTTCGTGGACCGACGCACTGGTGGCTGAGACTTCGAGCGCGAGATTGCCAATTAGGCAGCCGCGCATAAAGGTATGGCGCTCGTGCTCGTCGGCAATCACCGCGAAGTAGCGTTGCAGGCGGCGAACCGGTCTCCCGCGACCTAGCAGCAAGGATCCGGACCGGTCCTGAAGTTCGAGAGCAATTGTCAATACCTGTGGATCGGGGTGTTTCAGGCGACCTCCGTTTCGGTGTGCTGATCGCCGTCTGACGGTGGTGTCGGTGGGGTGATGTCGGTGGGTCGTTCGAGCAGTTTGCCTTTGTGGAAGACCGCTCCGGCGCGGACGAGGGCGACCAGATGTGGGGCGTTGACGGCCCGCCAGCGGGCCTGCGCGGCGTCGATCAGCTTGTAGGCCATGGCCAATCCAGCGGCCCGCGATCCCGGACCCTTGGTGACCTTCGTTCTCAAACGCACTGTGGCGAAGGTACTTTCGATCGGATTCGTGGTACGCAGATGGATCCAGTGCTCGGCGGGGTAGTGGTAGAACTCCAGCAGGACATCGAGGTCGTCGACGATCTTGGCGACCACTTTCGGGTACTTCGCGCCGAAGGCAACCGCGAAGGCCTTGACCGCGACCTGAGCTTTGTCGATGTCTTCGGCGTTGTAGATGTCCTTGATGGCCGCCAGCGCGGCCGGATGCGCTGACTTCGGCAGCCCGGCCAGGACGTTGGCCTGCTTGTGGAACCAGCAGCGCTGCTCCTTGGTCGACGGGAATACCTCCCGCACCGCCTTCCAGAACCCGAGCGCGCCATCGCCGACGGCCAGCACTGGGGCGGTCATGCCGCGGCGTTTGCAGTCGCGCAGCAGATCCGCCCACGACTCGCATGACTCCCGATAGCCGTCGGTGATCGCCACGAGCTCTTTGCGGCCGTCAGCGCGCACGCCGAGCATCACCAGCAGGCACAGCTTCTCCTGGTCCAGGCGGACCTTGAGGTGAATGCCGTCGACCCACAGGTAGACGTAGTCGCTGCCGGACAGGTCCCGGGCAGCGAACGTACGGGCTTCGTCTTGCCACTGCGCGGTCAGACGGGTGATCGTGGTGGCCGACAACCCGGCACCCGAGCCGAGGAACTGCTCGAGTGCGGGCCCGAAGTCGCTGGTCGATAGGCCGTGCAGATACAGCAGCGGCAGCACCTCACTCATCTGCGGAGACTTGCGTGCCCAGGCCGGCAGGATCGCCGAGGAAAACCGCTGCCGCTCACCAGAATCGGGGTCGACACGGCGATCGTTGACCCGCGGCGCCTTCACCTGCACGGCACCGGCCGCGGTCAACACCTCACGCGGCTGGTGATAGCCGTTGCGGACCACCAGTCGGTGACCGTTCTCGTCGAGCTGATCAGCGAATGCGGCGACGTACGCGGCGACCTCGGCCTGCAGTGCAGCGGCCAACATCTGCCGGGCTCCGTCGCGGACGATCTCGTCCAACAACGACCGGCCGGCCTCGCCGCCGTTGGCCTCCTCGGCATCGTGAACTACGGTGAGCATGGGCGTACCTTCCCAACCAGCGCGCCAACGCCGGTCTTGATCGAATACCTGATTCCGTGATGATCATCCTCGGGAAGGTGCGCCCACTTTCAGGCCGCCTCCCCGGGCCTCATCCACAGGTATTGATCATTGCTCGAAGTTCGAGCCAGTACTGTTCTAGCACTGCGACAACAAAGGCTTCTTTGCTCTCGTAGTACGTGTAGAACGCCGCCTTCGGTACGTGGGCACGATCGGCAATTTCCTTGACACCTGTCGCGTTGACGCCACGGGCATAGAAGAGCTCGAGTCCACTAGCGAGTAACCGTCTGCGGATATCCGGGTTCCCCGGGCGAGGCACAGGAGCAGAGTAACTGACCGAACAAGGACGACCTTGGCCGTGCACGGCACCAACTCGACCACGCGCGTCCAGACGCACATATCCGGTCAAGTGAGCATTTTTGGTGCGCCATTGCGTAGCGCGAACTCACCGGGCGCTGAACGCGCCCGTGGACATTTAGAGACAGTCGGTCTAATCTCATCACCATGAGCGCTCCCATTGTCCGGCCTCGTCGTGGACGGCCGCCAAAAGTCAGCCGTGACCACGAAGACACGCGGGGAGCATTGCTTCGCTGCGGGATGGAAATCCTGACTGCGCAGGGCCTCACTGCGACAGGTATTGAATCGGTGCTCAAGCGCGTCGATGTACCGAAGGGCTCGTTTTATCACTACTTCGACAGCAAAGACGCATTCGGTCTGGAGGTGCTGCAGAGCTACGCGGAGTATTTCGCGCGCAAACTTGATCGCTGGCTGTTGGACGACAGTCTGCCACCACTGCAACGTCTGACCCTTTTCGTCGAGGACGCGAAAGCCGGAATGGCCAGACACAGGTTTGATCGTGGATGCCTTGTTGGCAATCTTGGGCAAGAAGTTCGGACACTTCCCGAGAGCTATCGCACGAAACTCGAAGAAACACTTGAGGACTGGGAGCAGCGCTTACAGGATTGCCTGCGACTGGCCGTTGACGTAGGAGATCTTCCGGCCGACACCGACTGCGCCGCGCTATCACGGTTCTTCTGGATCGGTTGGGAGGGAGCGGTATTGCGCACCAAACTCGCTCGGACAGTCGAACCGCTCGACGTGTTTTTCAGTGGATTCCTCGCATGTGCCCGCGCGTAGGAGAAGGGAATACGATGTTCAGCGCGATTGTGGTTGAGAAGACCAACACGGACTACCGTGCGGAAATGCGGCGGCTCGGCAGCGACGACCTACCTGAGGGGCAAGTGACCGTCCGGGTCGCATACAGCAGCCTCAATTACAAAGACGCCCTGGCCATCACCGGTAGGGGCCCCGTCGTCCGTCGCTTCCCGATGGTCCCGGGAATCGACTTAGCCGGCGTCGTTGAGGCCAGCAATGACGCGCGCTACAAACCCGGTGATCACGTTCTGGTGAACGGTTGGGGACTGGGCGAGACCCACTGGGGAGGGCTTGCACAGATCGCTCGGCTCCAGGCGGACTGGCTAGTGCCACTCCCCCCCTCGTTCACCGAGGCGCAGGCCACTGCCATCGGCACTGCGGGCTATACAGCGATGCTTTGCCTGATGGCACTCGAACAACACGGGGTCACCCCTAGCGACGGTGAAGTACTCGTCACCGGTGCCAGTGGCGGCGTCGGAAGCATCGCGGTCACGCTGCTCGCGAGCAACGGCTACACGGTCGTCGCGGCAACCGGCCGCCTCGCTGAGGCAGACTATCTGCGGAGGTTGGGTGCGGCTACGGTGATCGACCGAGCCGAACTCGCCGAACCGGGCCGCCCCTTGGGCAGCGAGCGCTGGGCCGGCGCTATCGACTCCGTGGGCAGCCACACACTGGCCAATGTGTGTGCCACTACCAGTGCCGAGGGAGCCGTCGCCGCGTGTGGCATGGCTCAAGGCATGGAATTCCCAAGCACTGTTGCGCCATTCATCCTGCGCGGAGTGAGCCTGTTGGGTATCAACAGTGTCACGCAGTCCCACGCCAAACGCGTCACAGCGTGGGGCCGGCTGAGCAGCGACCTCGACACCGGACACCTAGGCGAGATCAGCCACGAGATCGGCCTCACTGACGCTATCTCCACTTCAACAGATCTTCTTGAGGGCCGAGTGAGGGGCCGCATCATCGTTGACGTGAATCGCTAACTCCCCTTTGCTGGAGCAGTGCGGGATAGTCGCTAGCTGACGGGTTATCTGCACGATAGGCACGTGCTCTCCCGCAGCATGCGATCAGCACAACCGAGGGGCCGCCAGCTCGCCAGTAACTGTCGTGCCGGACTCGGCCGAGTAGGAAATACCTTGATCGCCGCTTATAACGCCCACCACACACGACGACAGAAGGAGCAGCATTCATGACACGAGTTCTTGTACTTGGTGCCGGAGGCAGAATCGCGCAAATCGTAGTACGCGAACTGCTCCACGACGAGAGCGTGAATCTCACCCTCTACCTACGGAACGACCAACGCTTGCACGACTTGCCCGACCTCCGCGCAACGGCAGTAGAAGGTGATGTCCTTAACGGAAGTCTCCTGAAACAAGCGGTCGCGGGACAAGACATCGTCTATGCCAACCTTGGCGGTAAAGATATCGTGGACCAAGCGCGTGGGGTCGTCACTGCACTTGAGGGCGCTCGCGTGCGAAGGCTCATTTGGATCTCGACGCTAGGGATCTACGACGAAGTCCCCGGCGAGTTTGGCCGTTGTGGCGAGTCCCCGATTCTGAGTCCACCCGGAATTAGAGTCGGGTTTGTTGATCCAGATTCAGTTGATTTCGCAGGCCATCGGGGTGTGACTGCACGTACAGACGGCAGCGTACTCGGCGGGTGTTCGGTAGCCCAGCGCCGAGTGCCGGTGCCGCAGGTTGTGGTCAGCCTTGAAGTCCCCGATCACCACTCGGGCCTCCATCAGGGTGTTCCAGTGATTGCGGTTGAGGCACTCCTTGCGTAGTCGGTTGTTGAACGATTCGATGTAGCCGTTGTTCCACGGCGTGCCCGGCGGGATGTAGGACAACCCGACCTTGCCGTCGCAAAACTGTTGCAGCGCAGCCGAAATGAACTCAGGGCCGTTGTCCATCCGCAACACCATCGGCGGCCCGCCGGCCGCGGCGAACACCTTCTCCAACTCGGCCACCAGTCGCTGCGCGGTGATCGACCGCTCGACGATGTTCAGCAGCGACTCACGGGTGTGCTCGTCAAGCATCGACGCGATCTTGATGGCCTTGCCGTCGACGGTGGAGTCGAACTGAAAATCGATGGCCCACACCACCTTCGGCGCATCCGCGATGACCTCCGGTGGGCACGATGACACCCCCGACCGCTTGCGCGGCGAGGTGACCTTCACCTGCAGACCTTCCTCGCGCCAAAGCCGGTGGATCTTCTTCTTGTTCACCTCACGGCGCTCGTCGTACCGCAACGCCGCCCAGGCACGCCGGAACCCATGACACGGGTGTTTGGTGGCGTACGAGCGCAACCAAACCCGCATATCGGCGTCCGGATCGGACGGGGTCAGCGCCATCGGCAGGTTTCTGTAAGTGGAGCGGGCCAGCCCAACGGCCTTGCACGCCAACCGTTCCGACATGCTCAAGGTGTCCTTGAGCATGTCCACGGCGCGGCGCTTGGCAGCTGGGCTCAGAATTTTCCCTTCGCAACCTCCCGCAACGCGTCCTTCTCCAGCTCAGCCTCGGCCAACAGCCGCTTGAGGCGGGCGTTCTGCTCGCGCAGCTCCTTGAGCTCGCGGGCGGCGTCGGTGTCCATCCCGCCGTAGGCGCGGCGCCAGTTGTACAACGTCGCCGGCGATACGCCCAGCTCGGCGGCGATCTCCTCGCCAGTCTTGCCCTCGGCAGCCAACTCGTCCGCGCGGCGCAACTTGCGCACGATGTCCTCCGCGGAATGCCGCTTGCGTCCAGCCATGTATCTCATCGTCCCTTCTAGGCCCGAAACCGGGCCACGGGACTCTAAAACACGCTGGACTCATTCACAGGGAACACGCCAGTTGGAACCATCGGATGCTCGACGGCGGCTATCTCGAAACCTACGCCGCAGCGGCGAAAGTGATCGAGTCTTCGCGCCTTGACTACACAATCATCAGACCCGCATGGCTTACAGACAAAGACGAAGTGGACTACGAGATCACCCAAGAGCAATGATCAGAACCTGTGGATGAGCCTTGGTAGGGCGGCGTGAATGTGGGCGCGCCTTCCCGGGGATGATCACAAGTCCAGTTCGTTTCTGATCAAGACCGGCGTTGGCGCGCTGGTTGGGAAGGCACGCCCGTGCTCACCGTAGTTCACGATGTCGCGCAGGCCAACGACACCCGCAGCGGTGCCGGTCGGTCGTTGTTGGATGAGATTGTCCGCGACGGTGCCCGGCAGATGCTGGCCGCCGCTTTGCAGGCCGAGGTCGCCGCCTATGTCGACCAGTTCGTCGATCAGGTCGACGAGAATGGGCACCGGCTGGTGGTCCGCAACGGCCACCACAACGTCCGGGAGGTGCTCACCGGCGCTGGGGCGATCGAGGTGAAGGCGCCGCGGGTCAACGACAAACGGGTCGATCCGGAAACCGGTGAGCGGCAACGATTCTCGTCGAAGATACTGCCGGCGTGGGCGCGTAAGTCCCCGCAGATGGCCGAGGTGCTGCCGTTGCTGTACCTGCATGGCCTGTCCAGCAGCGACTTCGGTCCGGCGTTGGAGCAGTTCCTCGGCTCGGGGGCGGGGCTCTCGGCTCCGGCGATCACCCGACTGACCGCGCAGTGGCAGGACGAGGCCGCCGCGTTCGGCCGCCGGGACCTGTCGGGCACCGATTATGTGTACCTGTGGGTGGACGGCATCCATCTCAAGGTCCGCCTGGAGCAGGACAAACTGTGCCTGCTGGTGATGCTGGGGGTGCGCGCCGACGGCCGCAAGGAACTGGTCGCGCTGACCGACGGGTACCGCGAATCAGCGGACTCGTGGGCGGATCTGCTGCGGGACTGCCGGCGCCGTGGCATGCGCGCCCCGGTGCTCGCGGTCGGGGACGGTGCTCTGGGGTTCTGGAAAGCGGTCCGTGAGGTGTTCCCCGATACCCGTGAGCAGCGGTGCTGGTTTCACAAGCAGGCCAATGTCCTTGCCGCACTACCGAAGTCGGCGCATCCGGGGGCGATCGCGGCGATGCGGGAAATCGCGGGCGCCGAGGACATCGACCACGCGCAGGTCGCGGTCAAAGCCTTCGAACTGGACTACGGCGCCAAGTTCCCCAAGGCCGTGGCCAAGATCGTTGACGACCTCGATGTGCTGCTGGAGTTCTACCACTATCCCGCCGAGCACTGGGTACATCTGCGCACCACCAATCCGATCGAGTCGACCTTCGCCACGGTCCGGTTGCGCACCAAGGTCACCAAGGGGCCGGGTTCCCGCGCGGCGGGTATCGCCATGGCCTACAAGCTCATTGACGCCGCACAAGCCCGCTGGCGGGCGGTGAACGCCCCGCACCTGGTCGCCCTGGTCCGGGCCGGAGCGGTGTTCCACAAAGGCAAACTGCTCGAACGACCCGTCGACATCACCCCACCCGAACCGGCCGACAACCCGGCCACCCCGACCGGAACGGAGGTCGCCTGAAAAACACCAATCCACAGGTATTGACAATTACTCCTCCCGTCGTCCAATACGCCGCCCCAGACAGGGTTCATCATGTGTTCTTCTTCCCTGCGCTCCGTCGAGTTCCGGGGACCATACGTCCAGGTCGGCGGCATGAGATTTAACCGGGGCACGGGGGGGCTCATTCAGCTGTGAACGGATCTCTGCCGGAAACGGATCGGGCGTCCTATCGACTTGAGGTAAACCGATGGTGAGGTCATAACCCGCGGTGTGCGAGTCGACCGTCTGACCCAAACATCCTGTCGTCACATAGAGACCGGAGCCGCCGACTACGAAATGGCCTTCGAAGGGCCACACCTTGTCCGCCATCCGTCGATCATCGCAATTAGCGATGCTCGTTCGCTTGGTATCGACCCGGCCGAGTCGCCGTTTCTCGCCCGTGAAAAATTGAGACGGGCCAGAAATCGCATCGCAAGCACGGCGGTTGGTAGTGGATTGTCCGCGCTGCGAGCAGTCAAGGTTCGATTCCCCTTAGCTCCCCGCGCCGGCCTACGGCCGCGGCTGCACGTCTCCAACTCCGATTGGGTCCACAACCAGGGAATTCCTCGCGGAGCGGCGCCCTCCACCACGATTAATCGCCCTACCGTTCACAGCATGTTGACCCATTCTCTGGCGCCGGGGGCAATCAGATCGGCTCCTGACTGACGGAAACCGCCAGTGCAGTCGGTACTTCCCCGACAGGGGCGGGTTTGCACCCCATCCCGCTTCAATGTGAACCGCGCCGCGAGCGCCCAGAGCAGATGAGCCCGGTACTAGACCCGGACCTACCCGAGAAAGCGAGAAACCCCGATGTCCACACCGAAGAAAGCCGCTGGCGACGGCGGCATGATTCCCCTCCGTACCGTCGTCGTGCTGCTGTTCGCGGCCATCGTCGGAGTTGTGGCCGGCATCCTGTCTTACTTGATCACCAAATCGGCCGCCGCAGCGGTCCTCACGGGTGGTGGCGCATTCGGCGCCGCCACGGTGTGGCTCAACCATCTGATGGGCCCCGAATAACCGAGATGGCGCGATCAACACCCCGCAGCCCTGACCTCTAGACAGGCTTGCGGGGCGCGCCGTCAAAGGTCAGTCAACTCGATCTATCTGATCGAGCTCGTTTCTTTAGAAATGGGCCAGGGTGTGGCTCGGTCGACGCTGAGCGCGGTCGGGGCCTGGTTGTTGCGTTCAATCGATTGCCCGCCCACGATGTGGCCTCGAAGGTTCCTTTATGCGGACAAGTACCGAGAATCGCATGCGACGATAGGGGAGTCCGAATGGTGCTGTGGCGGAATGGGTATGGCATGTCTCGTGTGATGGCAAGCGGGTCTAGCGTTCCGCCGATTCGTGTACGGCGTGTCACCCCCACGACAGTTCGGAAAGCTGCACACTTGTGCCTGTGAGAACTCGACATGCGCTGGGGCTGGAGGCAGGCAACCTCTACGAAACTGATTGTCCCGCGGTGCCGTTGCTGCTTGCGCTAAGTACGCACCATGTCCACGATGGTCGGCGATATCTACAGCTGGTACCCGAAAGTGGGTTTGAAGAAATGGTTTTGGGACGTGGCTGCAAGCGGTGGGGTGGGTTTTAGATGAGAGGAATGCCCCGCAGAGCTCAGGCTGAGAGGAGGAACGTCCGGGGGTGAACGAGTTTCACGCGAATGTGGCTCGGTTGATGGATATTTCGCGACGTGTGGGCATCAATAGAGGCTGGTCCACGAAACCCAACAGTAGGAGAGAACAAGATGAGTACTGCGCGGCAACGAAGACCGGCGGCTTTGCGCCCGTTATGCGGCGAGACCCCTGGTACCAGCAGGGGCCTCGCGATGGATTCCCCGACCACCAGCAACGACGAAAGGAGAGGTTCCGCCCATGACATTACAGCGATTCCGACGTGATGGGGACAAGAGGCCCCGGGAAATTCCCTGGCGGCGCTGGCTTGTGTTGTGCCTATTTATAGGCACCGGTGCCGTCGCGGTAGGTGTGATGCGGGCGTGGCCAGGCGCTGATAAAGAGGTCGTCGCAGTGGTGGTGGCAGTGGCTCTGGCGATCATCGCGTACCGGTTCCCGCCGCCCGCCGGTGGGCTGGGTGCAGTGGCGCGCTGATTTTCCATCGCAGGCACGGAAAGTGCTGCGGCTAAGTTCTTTTCAGCTCTCATCCTCCCTGCCCCGGATAAGGGCGAGTTGTCCGGTGGGGTGGTCACTGTCAAGGCTCGACGAGCAATGATCAGAACCTGTGGATGAGCCTCGGCGAGGCGGCGTAGGAAAGGGCGCACCTTCCCGAGGATGATCTGAATGTCGAAGGTCTGATCAAGAGCCGGCGTTGGCGCGCTGGTTCGGGAAGGTACGCCCATGCTCACGGTAGTTCACGATGCGGATTCATCCAACGAGGATGCTGGCTCGTCGCGGTCGTTGCTCGATGAGATTGTCCGCGACGGTGCCCGCCAGATGCTGGCCGCAGCGTTGCGGGCTGAGGTCGCCGCCTACATCGAGGCTCATGCCGGTGAGCTTGATGAGAACGGGCACCGGCTGGTGGTGCGCAATGGCTATCACCGCGAGCGCGAGGTGCTCACCGCGGCGGGCGCGGTGAGTGTGACCGCGCCGCGGGTCAATGACAAACGTGTTGACCCGGACACTGGTGAGCGGCAACGGTTTTCCTCGGCGATCCTGCCGGCGTGGGTGCGCAAGTCGCCGCAGATGACCGAGGTGTTGCCGTTGCTGTATCTGCATGGCTTGTCGACCAGTGATTTCGGTCCGGCGTTGGAGCAGTTCCTGGGCTCGGGTGCCGGCTTGTCGGCCACGACGATCACCCGACTCACCACGCAGTGGCAGGACGAGGCCAAGGCCTTCGAGGCCCGTGATCTGTCGGGCACCGACTACGTCTACCTGTGGGTCGACGGCATCCATCTCAAGGTGCGCCTGGAGCAGGAGAAGCTCTGTTTGCTGGTGATGATCGGTGTGCGCGCTGACGGCCGCAAGGAGCTGGTCGCGCTCACCGACGGGTACCGGGAGTCGGCCGAGTCGTGGGCTGATCTGTTGCGGTCGTGCCGACGTCGCGGGATGACCGCACCGGTGCTGGCCGTCGGCGATGGGGCCCTGGGGGTTCTGGAAGGCCGTGCGTGAGGTGTTCCCGGCCACCGGCGAGCAGCGGTGCTGGTTTCACAAGCAGGCCAATGTTCTTGCCTGCCTGCCAAAGTCGGCTCATCCGGGGGGCGATCGCGGCGATGCGGGAGATCTACAACGCCGAGGATATCGACCACGCGCAGGTGGCGATCAAGGCGTTCGAGGTGGACTACGGCGCCAAGTACCCCAAGGCGGTCGCCAAGATCGTCGATGACGCCGATGTGCTGCTGGAGTTCTATAAGTACCCGGCCGAGCACTGGGTCCATCTGCGCACTACCAACCCGATCGAATCAACGTTTGCCACGGTACGTTTGAGGACCAAGGTGACCAAGGGGGCCGGGTTCACGCGTCGCCGGAATGGCCATGGCTTACAAGCTGATCGACGCCGCGCAAGCCCGCTGGCGAGCCGTCAACGCACCGCACCTGGTCGCTCTGGTCCGGGCCGGCGCGATCTTCCACAAAGGCAAACTGCTCGAGCGACCCACCGACATCACCCCGTCGGCGGACTCGGCACCGACCGAATCAACTGGAACGGAGGTCGCCTGAAACAAGCCGATCCACAGGTATTGACAATTCCTCATCACCCAAAAAGGAGAACCTTTCAAAGGCACCGAGGTATCCCGAAAAAGCATCGCGGCACTCGTCGTACGATTGATTACCGATCCCTCACAAGAACTCCACGGCTCACTGGGAGTAAACAAGCCAGGCACCGACGCCGACAAGCCTGCATGGCAGTAATTCCGGACGCGATCGGGAAGAGCCGTTGGATAGTGGATAGTCCAGGCGCAATGCGAACTCTGGGCATGAGGTCGCAGCCTGCGTCGGGCGGCGTAAGTTCACCCTCGCGGGAGCACTAGACCGCCTAGGTCGAGTACGAGCAGGCCAAGCGGATCGTCATTGGCTGCATGCTCCACAGGCGATGACAACATCTGAAGAGACTTCACTCAGAGGGAGGCGGCACAACCCCATAGATCGTGTACGGGCTTCAGTACGTACGTTGACGCTCACCCAGCTTTGCTCACGCTCACCAGCGCCACACCGGGAGAATGCAGGCAAGAAGCAGGTAGATCAACGACTTGTAACCAACGTGCACACTGTCGGCTGGGGAATCAGCTCGCGGATAGTGCAACTTTTGGGCGCGTCAGGACGACGCAGAGTCCAGTTCGTGCAATTCGGGCCCGGACGGGTCCCACAACGCAGCCGGTACTGAGCGTTCGTCGGGTGTCCCTCAGGTAACGGATTGGAACGGATGCCGTGCACTGTCGTCAGTGCTCGGCACGCAACGCCGCGATGCCGGTCACGACGACGCGCTGGGGTGTGAAGGTGACTCGTCGTCCGGTTTGACTTTCGTCGCGCGGCCTTTCGTCCTCCCACACTAACGTGGCTGTGCCGGTTAGTTGCAGCGTTGTCCCCGTGGGGAAGTCGATGAAGAGCAAGGCTGTGGTCGGGTCGACCGTCACATTGCCCAGGCTGTTGAACAGGTTGTTGCCCGGGTAGTCCGGCCACCAGAGGCGATCGTGCTCGATGTGGACGAAGCCGGTCGGCCCGCCTCGATGGGAGGCGTCGTTGCCTGACGTCGGATGGCTGGTGCCCAGGAAGAATGTGTCGGCGTGTTCGATCAGCCGACCGTCCTCCGGTCGCAGAAGTTCGCCGGTGAAAACCGGTGTGCGGTCTGGGCCGGAAGCGTTGGCGGGGAGGCGCAGGTGGCGGTTCCGGATGAATTTCGGGCAGTTGCCGTATGCCTGGTCGACATCGATTGTCAGACCGCCGGAATCAGCCTGGGCGAGAACGCCGTTGATGCGCACTCGGCGGCGGGTGGCGAAGTCGATCACGATAAGCCCCGCGGGCTGGCGGGCCGGTAGGTCGTGGAGCGGGTCGGCGTCGAGAAAGGGGTCCTCGATGTGCAGTGTGGTCGGTGTCGCCGCCCGGAGGAAGCCGGGTTGTCCCAGCAGCGGTGAGGTCCACAGTCGGCCTGCGGCGTCGCGTGCGGTCAGGACCGCCAGCTGCGCCGCCGCCACGAAGTCAGCTGTGGCGGTGCGGAGCTGGCCGCGGGCCGCCATCGGGGCCAGCCGCTCGGCACGCGTGCGCACTCCGGCGCGTGTCTGGACGGCCAGCTCGCCGCTGTGGAATCCCACAGCGGCGGGCCGGTTTTCGTTCGTCATCTGCAGGGTCACAGGGGGTTACGACCGGCGAAGGCGACGACTCGCTGGGTGGGGGTCGCGTCCGCGCCGGCCGCGACCTCCGGACCGAAGAGATCTTGAGGTCGCAGCGCCGGGACGAGCTGCGATCCGACCGCTTCGGCCAGGGTGGCCTCGGCCTCGTCGAAGTGGATCGGCTTGCCGATGGCCACCGCCAGGTCCCAGCTGTGGATCAGCGTCGAGTAGGTGATGATGCCGATGGCCTGGCGGGCCGGCATCTCCCCGATGACGGTCAGGATGGGACGCTCCCAGTCGGTGATGGTGGTCCACGCTTGCTGTGAGCGGTCGACGGACTTCTCGACGACCGTGAGCGGCGCTGAACCGAGGATGTCGGCCCCGCTGAAAAGTTCCTGCTCGGTCGGGCCGCCCTGTCCGTCGAGGGCCGCCGCAAAGGCGTCGATCGTGGCGACAGTGTGGCTGAGCAGCGACCGCACGCTCCACCCTGAGCACGGACTGGGGGCGTCCAGATTCGACACGCTCAGAGTGGAGACCAGGTCGACCAGGCGCTTATCGGCCTGTTGCAGCAGGTCCAACGAGTTCATCCGAGTTCCTTTCGTCAACTAACGTTTGACAGCAATGTTTACCGTTAGATTTTGTACTCGCGCTGCCTAACGTTGTCAACATCTTGATAGCATTAGTTAAATGAATACCGGGTCACGGCTCCAAAGGGCGCAGGCGGCGGGATTCGTCGTGGCGGGAGAGCCCTTGGCTGTGGACTTGGCCGACACGATCATCACCAGTCGGGATCCAGTCGTCGATCTGCTTGCCGACGAGGCGGCGTGTCGGTTCTGGTGGGGCCTGCAGCAGGATCGACTACCCGACGGGACGCCGGCTCCGTCACTTGCGCTCACCATTGAGCTGCGTCAAGCAGTTCGCGAGATACTCGACGCACACATCGCCGGGATCAGTCCCAGCGCAGCGGTCGTCAATCGCGTCAACGACATCGCATCAAGCGTGGCCTGCACCCGGCAGCTGGTGCAGACCCCAGCCGGGTGGGCCGCCCTGACCACTCGCCATCCACCGGCCGACCGGTTGTACGAACTCGCGCTAGCTGCCGTCGCCGAGAGCCTTATCGATCTGCTGGTCGGGCCTGCGCACAATCGCCTGCGCAGATGTGAGAACCCGACCTGCAGCATGCTCTTCGTCGCCTCCGACCCCCGCCGCAAGTTCTGCACCCAGAACATCTGCGCCAACAGGACACGAGTGGCCCGGCACTACCACCGCCACCACCGCAACTGACCCGGGCCCCGGCCAACCGCGCCGATGCCAACTTCGCCGGCCGCGCATGCCGAGACGCCACCGCGAACACACTGCTTGTGCTCAACACGAAGTCTCGATGACTCATCGGGCGGCCGATAGCAACCATATCGTGAGAACCCGCGATGTCCGCCCGCGCCGGTCTTTCGTCCGTCGCGGGTTGTGGGCCGATCATCGCGGCTTGGACACCTGCGCCACCCATCGTGCGCCCACGCGGTGGGTATGGGTCAAGGTCAGGCCCGCTCGCTCGGTCAGCTCCGAGGCGCTGTCGAGGCCGACCGAGGCCCAGTCAAACCAGCGACCCATCCCGCTGTCGGATTCCAGGCGAACCCGTCGCTGCTTGACACCCGATGTCGCCGGGTCGAACTCGACAAGGCATTGCCCGCCGGGAGCGAGCAACCGCGCGGCGCGGGCCAACACCCGCACGGGATCGCCAGCGAGGCCGATGTTGCCATCGACAAGTAGCACGGTGCCCCAACCACCCTCGCCGGGCAACGCACTGAACACGTCGCCGCGCAGGGCAGGCGCGCCACGCTGGTTGGCGATCCGCACGGCGGTCGCGGATTGATCGATTCCCAGTGCGGGTAGCCCGCGTCGAATCAGTTGTGCGACCAGACGTCCAGGTCCGCAGCCGAGGTCGATCGTCGGACCCGTGCACAAAGACACCACCGTTTCGTCGAAGGAGTGGTCCGCGCCGTGATGGCCGAGCCAGAGATCCACCGGCAGCTCTACGCGTTCACCGTCGTCGTGGCGAAGCCAGCAGCGCTCCCCCAGAAGCGCGCGCTCGTACTGCGGTCCCAGCATCCACCCTCCAGGTACGAGTAGAGGGCGTGGCACGCCCGTGGTGTTGAGTCGCCGATCGGTCGTCGGCTCGGGATGCGTCTGCACCCAATCGCGGTGCCTGACGCGCACGGTCATTGTTATGTCCGGGTGGCGTTGGTTGCCTGGCGAGCGCCGGGCATGTGAGGATTCCGTCAGCAACGGTCGGTATCGCGCGCGGGCGGCAGTCTGCGCGCTCAGCGTTCGGGTCGTTGATGCGCGACACCTCCGCTGCCGGGGACGATCACCTCGGTGACGGTGCGTTGGTAGGCGTCGCGGCTGGCTGTGTCCCCTGAAACCTTCACCGTTCCCCAGTCGACCTCTGGGTGCCCGACCAGACGGCTGGGGATCTCGTAGAGGTTCCCGAACTGGGCGAGCTCGGTGAAGGTGCCCCCGACGTCGGGGTCTCTGTCCTCGGTGAGCCAGGGTCGTGGTGACTCGATCACCACGACGGGTGTCTGGGCGACGCCGCCAGAGATCGTGGCGATGTCGCGCACGCACGGAAACACGAACGACTGCGGCCAGCTGAGCAGAACCGGTCCGTGGCCGGCAAGAAACCGGTTCAAGGGCACGATCGAACGCAGCCGCGGTCCGGTGAACGCCAGCCAACCGAAGGCGTCGGTGCGGGCGTCGACCGCCCGGATCCGTACCCGGTCAGCGCCGCGGGGCACCTCGGCGGCATCGACACCGATCGTGCGCCACAGTGGATGGTCGGGATCCTCGCCGGCGGCCGGCCGGTCGTTCGGGGCGCGGTCGCTGAGCACACTGACCTCCGCCCCCTGGCTGCGGCCGAATTCGAAGGCGAGCGCGTTGCCGCCGTTGGTGCGCCCCGAGACCGACACCGCGATGCCGGCGTCGGGCGAGAGCACCGGCAACACGAACCAGGGGCTGGTCATGGCTGCCGTGGCTGCGACACCGGCCGCGCGGCTACCCCACAGGAAAGTCGACGTGCCTCGCCCCGGGGGGTCGGGCGGCGGGGCGCCGGGCACGAAGCCGCCGTGGGCGGTGAATCCGGCGATCGCGCCGCCGGGGTCGGGCGCGGTGTCCAGGATCGCGCCGTCGGGCAACACTTCGATGTCATCGGCCAACCCGCACGACCGGCTGCCGCCGATCCAGTGCGTGTTCATCAGGGCCAGTGAACCGGCCGGACGGCGGATGGGCGCCGCGACAAACGAGCCAACCAGCAGGGCGAGCGCCATACCGACAGCGGTCACGGCGATCATGGCGGGACCCGCGACCACCACCCGCAGGGCACCCGGCCGTCGAGCGGCGATCCCCGCTGCAGCCGACAGCGCCGCGACCAGCCCAAGCCACAACACCGGATGAGCCAGCGGCAGGCCGAGCGGTCGGGGCGCCGTGTCGGCCCACGGGACGTCATAGACCGCAGGCAGCCACCAAGCGTTCGGCCCGGCGAAGGCCAGCGCCGCCGCTCCGGCGGCCAGCGCCGATCCCACAACCCCGGCAAGAACGCCGTAACGATCGGCCGCAGCGACTCGCTGGACGAGCATCACGACGCCCACAGTGAGCAGCGCGGCGAGTAGTCCCGCCGCTGACCCCAGGTGGTAGGACCACTTCGACGGTGACAGCGCCAGCAACGCAAGCGCCGTCGCCACCACCCCCGCCAGCCGAGCACCGGGCCGGCCGATCCGATCGCCGCGGCGCAGCCCCGCCCACAAGGTGATCGGCACCATCGCGACGGACAACAAGACGGGCAGCCGCTTGGCGAAGCTGCCCTGCTGGTCGGACCCCAACAGGTACCGATAGCGCAGTGGCTCCTCGTGCCACCGCAGCGACGGCCCGAAAAAGTTGTGCCAGTCGGTGGCCACCACCACGCCATCCCAGGTTTGATCGGCGAAGACGACGGTAAGAGCCACAGCCGCGACGCAGCACAGCATCGCGACAACCGCCGACAGGTGCATGCGAGCGGATGCCGCGCGCACTGCCGCGATCAGCCGCGGGGCGAACACCATCATCGGGGCCACGACCAGAAGGCCGTTGGCACTGATCGGCACCGTGACTGCGACGACCAGCAGCAGCCAGCCCACACCGGCCGGACTGCGAGCGCGTATTGCCAGCGCAAGAACCGCCGTAACACCCAGCGCCACATACGGTTCCGGACGGGTACCGAGGTTGAACGGCAGCCAGGTCGCCAGCAGGAACAACGCCGCCAAACTGCGGACCCGCATGCTCGCCGCGACCCCGGGCAAAGCCGCGCGTAGTACCCCCCGCGTCAACACAAACCAGGTCGCGATCGCCAATGCGGTGCTGGGGCCCCGCAGCCAAAACGGCGCCACGCTGACCCCAGTCAGCGGTGCCAGCAGCTGCTGGCTCAACGCGAACGGCGCCTCGGCGGCGTTCCACCATCGATAGTAATTACCCGGGTTGCCCGTCTCGGCCTGGTTGCGCGCGATCATGGCGGCCCAGCCGTCGTCGACGGCCAGCGGACCGATCACCGCCCACCCGGCCAGCACCGCCACCACCGCGACGTCGACCCACCACAGTCGATCCCGCTGCCGCAGCCACCGTCGACGCGGCGCGGTGGGTCGCGGCAACAACCACAGCGCCGCGGCAGCCGCGATCAGCTGCACCCCGATCAGGGCGTTCTTCAGTGGACCGGGAGACGTGGTGAAGGAATCACCGACCTCGAGGCGCACCTGCATCCCGGTCGCATCGGCCGCGTCGAGGTCCGTACGGAACCCGAACACCTCAGGAACCGGGTGGCCGGGCAGCTCGATCGTGCGCCCGGAGTCGGCGTCGCGCACCGACATCCCGGCCGGTCCGGCTGCGACGTGCACGTCACATGCGACGTCGTGGCGCGCGACCGGCAAATGCACGCTGCGCCCGTCGGCGGCAACACTGATCCCGGTGCGATCACCGCCGACGGTCAGGCCTGCAGGCCCGGTACCGGTGCTCAGCGCAATGACACGTACGGCAGATGCGGTCGCGGCGCGCAGGGCCGCGCAGGGGATCGTCGCCTGCAGGTGCAGCGGTCGGTAGGGCACCACGATCGCGCTGCTGGAGACGACCGGCTGGCCGGGCACCGGCCAGGTCAGCGTCGTCGTTTGGGCCCGCACCGGACAGAATGGCAGCGCGAGGCCGGCAACGATGCCCACGAGGCCGACAAGCAGAGCCAGCCAGCCGGGAGTCGCCTCGCGTGCACGCTGTGACTCCAAGTCTGCAGTCCCTTCGGGATCGGGCCGACAGGGTTTACACACAAGGGTGTCGGTCCGTCGTGGTGGCTCGCTCGCACACCGCTTCGACGTCACGGTGCGGTCACCATTGAGCATCACGCCCGCCATCGGTCCCCCACCACAACGCCTGCACCCCGGCGCGGCAGCTGATGCAAACCCCTGATGACCTTCTGGCCATCGGCGAGGCAGGACCGCGGCAGTGAATGTTCTGCCGGCCAACAGCAAGACTCGATGAGCGAGCCGCGCGTCGGCCACAGCGGCGCGATACGTTCACCCGGTGATCGGCTCTGGACCTGCCGAAAATCGGTCGGCTAGCCGGCAGGCAGCCGGTCGGGCGACACGATCTGCAAGTTGTCCTGGCCGACGGGGTGGCTGCCGGTGATCAGCACGGTGCCTGAAGATGGATCCACTGCAACAGAATTGGGCTGTTGGACGGTGGGGACGTCAGCGATGATGCGCGGCGTCGCGGCGTCGGTCGTGTCGATCACGCGCATCAGGTTCGATGCGGTCAGGGTGACATAAAGGCGGGCACGGCGCGCATCGTAGGCCAGCCCGTACGGGTTGCCGGGACCCTCGATCCTGGAGACCTGCGAGATCTGCGGCTCGATTCGCTCGATCAGTACCGCACCACCGTCGGTGTCGGCGAGTGCAACCAGATCGGTGGACAACCCCACCACGTGGGTCAGTTTCACACCGGCCGGGCCGTGCGCGGCCAGCCGCTGCGCGGCGCCGTCGTAGACCCATAATCCGTTTCCCCGCACATCGGCGACGGCCGCGTACTTGCCCACGCCCGCAACGCCTCCCGGCTGCACCGGGCCGCCAGGAGCCGAACCGATGACCTGGCCGTCGCGGACGAAAACGACACCGCCGCCGAGTTCGTTGGTGACCACGATGGTTCCATCCGCGGTCTGAGCGGCGTCGTGCGGCTGGTGGCCGACTCCGGTCGTCCTGGCAACAACCGCGCCCTGCGAAAGCGACACCTGCAGCAGCTCGTTGGACCCCTCCATCGGCACCAGGACCGGCCCGTCCGGTCCGGCCAGACTTAGGTGCCGCGCCGCTGCGGTGGTCGAGATCCGTCGACGCACCACACCTGTCGCAGCGGTGAACAACACCACGCCATCGGGATTGCGCACCGCCACGGCCCCGACTCCGGACCGCCCGACCACGATTCCTTCCGGCGCAGCTCCGATCGACACCACCCGGCCCGCGGGCGGAGTGCGCAACTGACCCGCGGTCGCGGGCTCAGCCGGCCGCGCCGCGCCCGATGTCGGAGGCGGACTCGACGTGGACACCGGCGAGCCGGCATCGCGGCCACACCCGACCGTCACACCGACGGCCAGGCCGACGGTCAATGCGATAGATGCTATGTCCAGCGAAACCCGCATTCGTCGAGCCCGCGGCCTCAGTCGGGGTCTGCCACCGCGGTGTGCCGGACCGAGTGCTCGACACCACCGACGATCGCGGGCCTGCCGTCCGGCGGCTGTGTCGAGTCGGCGGCCCCCGCCCGCGGGTGTCGCCGCCGGCACCGCAGCGTGAGCACCGCGACGGCCAGCACGACCAGCACCACGACGGTGTCGGGAACGTGAGCGGCCAGAGCCGCGGCGGCCGTCTCGCCCCGCAGTGCGATCCTGGGATCGACGGCGGGGATGCCGGTGCTGCCACCGAAGAAGACGAATACCGCCCCGGTCGCGACAAACAGCAGCCCACCGATGGCAGACGTGGTGTGCAGGTGCAGCCGACCGACCTGAAATGCCCTCCCACGCAACCATTTCCGATGCCCGAGGTCGAACCGCTGCCACGCCGCAGTCAATAGGAACAGCGGCGCGGTCATACCGGCGGCGTAGACGGCCAGCAGCACGCCACCGCGCACTGGGGCCGCGCCGGCGGCCGCCACCGTGAGTACCGCACCCAGGATTGGGCCGGAACAGAAGCCGGCCAGGCCGTATGCCGCTCCCAGGCCGGCGGTCGATATCCAGGTGCTGCGCTGGGCCATTCGCGCCTGAAGGCGAACCACCGGCGCCAGAGTCCACCCGCCGCCGAGGATCTGAACCAGGCCGAAAACGATGACCACCGTCCCGGCAGCAACGATCAACACCCTCCGATGCTCGGTGAGGATGGCCGCCAGTCCGCCTGTGCCCGCACCCAACGGGACCAGGACCGCGGCCAGGCCGAGATAGAAGACACCGGTGCGCGCCACCATCATCGTCGGACTAGAAAAGGCGTACGCGAAGAACGACGGCAACAGCAGCGCGTTGCACGGGTTGAGCAGCGCCAGCACCCCACCCAGAAACGCAGCCAGGTAGCCGATGTCGAGCACGTCAAGGCGCCTTCACCGCGGCGGCATCGATGACCCGACGAAGCGTGTCCAAGGATTGCGCACCGATGAGCAGCTCGTCGTTGACCAGGAAGGAGGGCACGTGGGTGATGCCGAGCTGCCGTGCGTCGCTGCGGTCGCGCTCGACCGCGTCGGCGATGGCGGGGTCAGCCAAGTCGGCGACGAACCTGTCAACGTCGAGTCCCGCGTTGCGCGCCATCGCCATCAGCGATTGCTCGGTCACCGCCCCGCTGTTTTCCGGGGCCTGGTCGCGGTAAAACGCGTCGTGAAACGCCCAGAACGCCCCTTGGCGCGCTGCTGCGCGCGCGCCGCGCGCGGCCAGCACCGACTCCGGACCCAACTTGGCCAGGTCATGCCATTCGAAGCGCACCTTGCCGGTCTGCACGTAATCGCCGATCAGCACCGGCTGGCTGTCCAGATCGAACGCCCGGCAAAACGGACACTGGAAATCACCCCACTCCGCCACCACGACCGGCGCCGACACCGATCCCCTCGCGAGGGCATCGCCCTCGGACGGCTGATGCGCGCCGCGCCACGTCTGAATCGCCGAGGACGCGGCGGTGGATCGTGACGCACCGTGCTGCGTCTGTGGTTCGGACGAATGGTGGATACCGGCCACAGCAAGCACCACCACAACCGCGACCACACTCAACGCACCCAGCCACCACCGTGCACGCCCGGCCAGCCGGCGCCCAAGGGTGCCCGAGGCTCGCGGGCGTCGCGCAGCGGAAGCGCCCGACGAGTCGTTCATCATCAGATCATCCATGGTTCACCGATCGGTCAAAGTTGGATGTCGGCTGAGGCAGAACGTCTTTCGGGCATCGCGAGCACACTCGTCTTGGAGCAAGCGATGCTGACGCGAGGGTATGCATGTCCGTAACTCCTTGCAGCCGAAGGAATCTGATCAACTCACTGATTCGAAAATCGTGCTGTCTTGAATCGAACCCTACGCGCTCACCACCGGTCGAGACTTGGCGGTCACCGTTCCGTCACAATTGGCGTGATCCAATTGCTTTGCCGCGGTGCGACAATCAGGGCTGCTGCCGAAGGCGCCGGCCCCAGCGCATGCCAACCAACCAACGCATGCCAACCAAGGAGGTTCCCTCATGAATCGAATCGCATTCTCCATCGTCGGCGCCAGCCTGCTGGCCGTGGCCGGTGTTGCCACAGCCGGACCCGCGGGGGCGACGGCCGACGACACCGTCAACTCGTTGAAATCCGAGGGCTACAACGTGCAAATCAACGGGACACCAAGCGCCAACCTCTCGGCGTGCACCGTCACCGGCGTCAAGAAGGACGCTGGGGGCGCCAACCCGACCGCCTACGTCGACATTTCTTGCCCGACCGGCTGCTGACGAGGCCGCCAACCGCACCGGACGCTACGGTGCGACGGTATGCAGCGCCCGGTAGTGTACTGTCCAGTACAGGGTAGGCTGAGATGAACGGATCCACAGGATAATGTCGCTTGCCGTCGAGCAATTATTGGCCGGGTACCGGGCATCGGGCAGAGAGTTCACCGCCGCCGGGGTGCGCTCCTTTGCCCTCGATGCCGGTGCGCCGGACGCCGAGCCGGTGGTGTGCGTGCACGGGGTTCCCGCGTCGAGCTATCTCTACCGCAAGGTCGTAGCGGCCGTGGCGCACCGGGGTCTGCGCGGTATTGCCGTCGACCTGCCCGGGCTGGGTTACGCCGAACGTCCGGCGGACTTCGACTACACCTGGACCGGCCTTGGCCGCTGGTTGCTCGCGGCCGTCGACGCGTTGGAGCTCGAACGTTTCCACCTGGTGGTGCACGACATCGGAGGGCCGATCGGGTTCGAAGTCGCCGCAGCACAGCCTGACCGGATCCGGTCGTTGACCATGCTCAACACCACTGTGGCCGTTGAGAGCTTTCAGCGCCCGTGGATGATGGAGCCGTTTGCACACACGGGCGTGGGCGAGGCGTGGCTGGCGTCGCTGCAGTTGCCCGGTGTGTTCCTGTCGTTGATGCGCTACACGGGTGTCAGCCGCAAGGTTCCGGCGGCCGAAATCGCCGCGTATGTCCCGCTGTTGCTCGGCGACGACGGCGGGCGGGCGTTCCTGAAGATCATGCGAGGCTTCGAGCCGACCGCCGACAAGCAACGGCGCTACGTGTCCGCCGTACGGAACACCCCGTATCCGGTGCAGATCGTCTGGGGCGCCCGAGACCACGCCCTGACATTGCGCCACGACGGCATTCACGCGCAACTGGCATCAGGCATCGACGACCCGATCCTGTTGCCCGCCAAACATTTCCTCCAAGAGGACTACCCAGAACAGATCGCCGACGCCGTCTGCCGTCTCGCTTCGGCCGTTGACGGACAGCGTCGGTAAACCCGACACCGTTGCGAACCTGACAGTCGCCACGAACAGCCGTTACGGCGCCCGCGTCCACTCCTTGTCAAACACACAGGCAGCGACCACGCGGACAGGCGCCTCGCGCCTGAGTCGTAGTTGACCATTCGGTCAACTTGGAGCCGAAACCCTGTTCTGTGTAACGGAAGCCGGGTTGGCCGACACCACACCAACGACAGCAGACTCCCGTTTGGAGGTTAAACTCGTGGCTACCAACAATGTCCTGACCAATCCGGGCATCCACGCGAGGCTCGAAGGCCTCGCGTCTTTCGTCGCCCGCTACGGCCTGGTCGTCGTGATCGCCTGGATCGGTGCGCTGAAGTTCACCGCCTACGAGGCCGAGGGCATCCAGCCACTGGTCGCCAACAGCCCACTGTTGAGCTGGCTCTACAACCTGTTCTCGGTGCAGACCTTCTCCAATCTGCTGGGGGTTTTCGAGATCCTCACCGCGATCCTGCTGGCCGCCAAACCCATCGCGCCCAAACTCTCGGTGCTCGGCAGCGTCCTGGCGACGCTGTTGTTCCTGACGACGATCAGCTTCCTGTTCAGCACCCCCGGCGTCGCCGAAGCGGCCGGCGGCGGATTCCCCGCATTGTCGTCGACCGGTCAGTTCCTGCTCAAGGACGTCGTCCTACTCGGGGTGTCGCTGTGGACCCTGGCCGACACCCTACGTGGGTGACCCCCACGCGATCGACGATGGGCGCCATGGTCGACGCCGACTCGGCACGCCACCACCGAAGTGCGATTCGGCCCTGGGCGGCAAGCATTGTCGTACACCGTCAGGTCATGGTGACGAAACGCCGACAGCCGCGAAATCGCCCATTACCCACCGCAGCCTCGACTGTACTGTTTAGTACACTATCTTTGTCACTTGCGGGCCCGCCACGAACTTTCTGAAAGGCAGTACTTCTCATGAGAAAAGCCAACGTCGTCGGCCCGGGCACTGTGGTGGCACCCCGGGAACTGGTCACCGTATCCGGAGAGACGGTGCGCATCCCGGATCCCGACCGCCTTGTCCATCTGCAGTTGCGTCGCTTCGCGGGCTGCCCGATCTGCAACGTGCACCTTCAGTCGATGGCGCGGCGTTACGACGAGATCGCCGCGGCCGGCATCCGTGAGGTGGTGGTGTTCCACTCCAGCGATGACGAACTGCGCCGCCACGGGGTCGAGCTGCCGTTCGCGGTCATCGGCGATCCGGCCAAGCTGCTCTACGACGAGTTCGGTGTGGGTTCCTCGCGGCGGGCCATCCTCGACCCCCGCGCCCTCGCCCCGGTCGTGGCCCAGCGGATTCGCCAACTCCTCAAGCGGGGCGACCCGACCCCGACACCGGTCTACAACAACGACCCGATCGGAGGCACCCTGGGGCTGCCGGGAGACTTCCTGATCGGCTCGGACGGCAAAGTGGTCGCCGCCAAACGCGGAATCCACGCCTACGACCAGTGGTCGGTCGACGAACTGCTGGCCCACGTGCGGTGACACCGGCCGCGGTCGCGCCGTGCCGGTCGGCCAGGGTTGCTTCTATATCCTTTTCGGGATGTCCGCATTGCGACCGACCGGCACGGGCGCGCCCGCTCCCAGCGACCGCGCGCGGTCAGCGTGCGCGCGCACAGATCGTGGACGCCGCGGCCACGTTGACGTATCACAACGGCGTGAGCACCACCAGCCTCGACGACGTGCTGACCGCCGCGGGCGCCGGCAAGGGCCAGATGTATCACTATTTCGACGGCAAGGCCGACCTGGTGGCCGCGGTGATCGAGCGGCAACTGGAGTTGGTGCTCGCCGCGCAGCAACCCGAACTCGACCACACCGACTCCTGGCAGGGCATCGACGCGTGGATGGCCCGCATCGTGCGCGAGCAATCCCGAAGGGGCGGCCCGTTCGGGTGTCCGTTGGGAACGATCGCGGCCGAGTTGAAAAACGATGACACGTTTGGCCCCAGCCTGGATGCCGCGTTCGCTCGGTGGGAAGCCCCCCTGGCGCGCGGGCTGAAGGCGATGAAGGATCGCGGCGACCTGGTGCACACGGCGAAACCGGCGCGCCTGGCCGCCATGGTCATCGCCGCCCTGCAGGGCGGGATGTTGCTCGCCCGTGTGCGCGGAAACGTCACCGTGCTACGCGACACCCTCGACGGCGCGGTCACCGAACTTCACCGCTGGGCGGCTACTTCAGCACCCGCCAAACCCGGATCGGCCCGCCGCAAGCGCCAAACCCGTTGAGCCGTCAGAACTCTCGCTGGCCTGCGCTGAGGTAATCCTCAAGACTTTGACGGATCGCTGCGCGTCCGCGGTGCAGCAGCACCCGTTGATTGCCCGCGGTGATGTCGAGCACCTCGCAGACCTCCGCGGCGTCGAACCCGAGAAGGTCGCGCAGGGTCACCACGGCGCGTTGTCCCTCGGGTAACTTGTCCAGCTCACGCCGGGCAACCTCCAACAACTCGCGATGCAGAACCGAGCCCTCCGGGCTGTCCGGGAACGGCGCCGGCGGCTGTTTCCACGAGCCGGCGCCGGGCTCGCCGGGACGGTGAAAGCGCGCTGGATCCACGGTGGCCGCACCGAAGTCGGTGAGGGTCTCGTTGCGCCGATGATCGCGAACCCCGCGCTGCTTGGCGATGTTTGTCAACACCGCAAAGAGCCACGTCTTGAGCGAGGATCGGCCCTCAAAACCCCTAATGCCCTTCACCACGGCGATCCAAGTCTCTTGCACCACGTCCTCGGCTGTCGGGTGATCGGAGACGTAGGCGCGTGCGACACGCAACAGGGCGGGCGTGTGCTCGTCGACCAGTTGAGCAAAGGCACGCTGATCACCCGCGCGAAGCCCCGTGACCAACGCCTGCTCACCGGCGATCCGGGTTACCATGAGCCCGCCGTCTCGGCGAAGGCGGCCAGCAGCCGGGCGCGGTAGACCGGATCGAGGTGCTCCTCACGGATGCCGCCCAGAGTGCCGACCGTGGCGTGCAACTGGTCCAAATAAGCGGCGCAGCCCTCACATCCGTGCAGATGCGTCTCAAAGCGCGCGCGATCGTCGGCATCGAGCGCGTCCTCCAGATACGCCGTGACCAGCTCGACCATCTCCTCGCACCGCAGCGGGCGCGACCGCATCACCCCGCGCCGCCGCCACCACCACCGCATCCGGCCAGCCTTAGACGTCATTTCTCGCCCTCGACAATCATCGGGTCCCCAGATCCCCGGTCGGCGCGGCGGAATGCCGGGCCGATGAATTCAGCGTGACACGGCCAACGGGTCGTTGCCACCAGCCGTCACACTTTCGTCACGGCGCCACCTTGAGCACCTCGTGGGCGAGGAGCTCGCCGCGATCCTCCTGCAGGAAGTGCGATGCGCCTTCGATGCGCACCTGATCGATGGCGCCGGGGATGAGGTCACAGAACACCTGACCAGCTCGGGGGAAGGGGAAGATGGGGTCCTGGTCGGAGAACGCCACCAGGGCCGGCTTCTGCCACCGCGACAGCTGGTCGATGACCGCCCGCATCTCGTTGGCCCCGACGTCGTCGCCCGTGATGGGGACAAGCAGCGGGAAGCGGGCCGCCCCGGCTTTGGACTCGGGCGTGGGGAAGGGCGCGTCGTAGGCGGCGACGACGTCGTCGGCCAGGTCGGTGGCCGTCGCACCCTGGATCACCATTCCGACCGGGAGGTCGGGGTTCTTCTCGGCGAACTCGCGCCAGGACAGGAACCCTTTGGACACCCGCCCCGTGAACAGCCCGGTGTTGAAGATCGCCAGTGCAGCCACGCGATCGGAGTGCTCGACGGCCCAGCGCAGGCCGATCGGGCCGCCCCAGTCCTGCACCACGGCCGTCGCCTGCTGCACGTCGAGGCGATCGAGCACCGCGCTGACGATCTGCACGTGCCGGTCGAAGGTGTACCAGTTCGGGTCAGTCGGCTTGTCCGAGCGCCCGAAGCCGGCGTAGTCCGGCGCAATGACACGGTGGCCCGCGGCCACCAGCGGGCCGATCATCTTGCGGTACAGGTAAACCCAACTCGGCTCGCCGTGAAAACACACGATCGGCGTGCCCTCGCGCGGGCCCTCGTCGAGGTAATGGATCCGCAGACCGTCAACGTCGACATAGTGCGGCGTGAAGTCATAGCCAGGCAGGTGGGCGAATCGGCCCTCCGGGGTCCGAAAAACTTCAGGCAGGCCAACGCTCATCGGGCAGCTCCAGGTGTGAGGCAGGTGATCGTGATGTAGTGTACCGAACGGTAAAGTCAGACTTTCGGCGGTCGGAGCGGCGATGACACGGACGGATCGGGCCATTCTCATCACGGGCGCGAATTCCGGGATCGGCAAGGAGATCGCACGGCAACTGGCACTGCGCGGCGCATTTTCGACAATCTTCCTCGCGTGTCGCAACCTCACGCGAGCCGCGTCGGCACGATCCGACCTCGAGCGCGCCACGAACACCGCGCTGTTCGAAATCCTGCACATGGACGTCGCCGATCCCGGATCTGTGCAATCGGCCCTCGACACGATCACCAAACCGCTGCACACCGTCGTCTTGAACGCTGGCGGCCTCGGCGGGCCAAAACCATTGGCGCTCAACGACCATGGTGTCACCGAGGTCTTCGCCGCAAACGTGCTGGGGCACGTGATGCTGCTGGAGGCGCTGATCCAGCGTGAAATGTTAACCGCCGCCGCCGTGCTGACCGGCAGCGAGGCTGCCCGTGGTGTTGTTCAATTGCGCATCCCACCCCCAACCTTCGCCCACCATTCCGCCGACGAGTTCGCCGGCGTCATCGACGGATCCTTCTACACCGGCAGGCGCGCCACCGCGATGCTGGCTTACGCCCACGCGAAATATCTTGGTGCACTGTGGATATCGGCCCTGGCACGCCGCCATCCCGACCTTCGTCTGCTCACCGTGAGCCCGGGCAACACCGCAGGCACCAACGCGTTCGAGCACACCAACCCGATAGTGAGGACCGTCATGAGCCGCGTCGTGATGCCCTACATCGCACCGCTGTTCGGCCTTGCGCACAAGCTCGACGTCGGCGCGCGACGTCTGGTTGACGCAATCGTCGATGACTCGTACCGCAGCGGAGTGTTCTACGCCAGTGGCGCCGGGAAGCTCACCGGGCCCGTCGTCGACCAGGCGACGATCCTGGCAGACTTCGCCGACACCACGATCCAAGATCGCGCCGACGAAGCCATCCACCGATTTGTCGCCGCCGCTCGCTGACTACCGATCATCGGTGACAAGCGCCGACGGGTCGGCTGCCACGATCGCCTCCACCTCGATGCGCAGCGCGTCGAGGTGGTCGCGGGCGGCCCCGTCATAGTCGCGTGCGTGGTCATCAAGAACACACACCGTCCCCACCACGTGCCCGCCGGCGTCTCGGACCGGCATCCCGAGGTAATTACTCAAGCCGAACTCGGTCTCATCCTCGTTGCCCGCGAAGGTGTCATCGAGGCGGGAGTCACGCACGAAGATCGCCTCCCCGCCGTCGACCACCCGTTCGCAATACAGCGGCACCCGATCCGGTGCGGCGCCGGCCTTGGAGCCTGCGGCGCCCACCCGATAGAAGGCGGTGCCCGGGCCCGCCGTCGCCGCGACGACCATGGAATCGGGGTCCGAGCGCATGACCAGAACGGACTTGACACCGAGTTCGTCGGCCAGTTCTTCCAGGCGGGGCGCCACCGGGGCAAGAGAAGGTGTGGTCGCCGCTGACGTGGCCGCGCGGCCAAGAACACGGTCGACCGCCGCCAAGATGTCTTCAGGCTCGGTGCGCGTGGCGTAATTAGGATGCACGTCGATCCACCGCAACACCGACTCGGCATCGACGATCGCCACCGTGGGCATCGGCAGCGCAACGGTGCCGTCGGCGTTCACCGCCGCAAGATCAAGCCCCAGCTGCTTCTGCGCGGCCTGCGCTTCGTCGCTGGGCGCGATAACGATGCCCAACGCGGCGGCGATGCGGTTGCCCGGATCGGAGAGCACCGCGAAGCTCAGCTCATTGGCCTGCTGCATCGACACCGAACCATCCGGGCTCTGCGGGCTGATGGCCACCAGACGAACGCCGCGGGCCTCCAGCGCCGGCACCAAATCCTGTTCGTAAACGCGCAGCGCGATGTTGCAATACGGGCACCACGCCCCCCGATAGAAGACCACGACCGTGGGTGCTCCGGCCAGCACGTCGGCCGACGAGACTGACGTCCCGTCCGCCCCAATGAGCTCAGCGATCGGGAATCGCGTCCCAGGCACGGCCACCGACGCCGGCACCCCGGCCGCCTGGAGCTCGCGCTGGTCGGCGGCGAAGACCTCGAGCACCTCAGGCGGAGCCACGCCGGCCAACTGCTCCGCCAATTCTGCGACCTTCTCGCTGAAAGTGGTGAACTTAGAGCTTGTCATAGCACGCCTTCCCCGTCGGTGGTGTCATCGAGCCTGTCGACAGCGATCTCGCCTAGTGTACCAAACAGTACAGACGATGAACTCGCTTGAGCACCAAGCCCTGTCGGGTCCGAACGCACAACTGGCGGGGACTCGAGTTTCGTTGTCCCCCGCGCAGCCATGGGCCATCATCGGCGGCATGCGACGTTCGGGGGCATCGAGTTCGGCGTGGATTTGCACACGATGGCCCTAGCTACGGCCCCGCCGTCGCAGCTCGGCGACCAGAGCGTCGAAGTTCGCCGGGCGCACCTGCACCGCGTCGTCGCGCGCGGCGGCAGTGATCTTGACGGTGCGGCGAATCTGGTCGATGAAGACTCGGCAGGCTTCGCAGCCGCGTCGGTGTTGTTCGAACCGGCGCAGGTCTGTGTTACTCAGTGCGTCATCGAGATACGTCGTGACCAGCTCGATCACGTCGCTGCACGCCAGTTGCAGTTCGTTGGTGATGAATTCGTCAGTCATCGAGATACTCCTCCAGCGCAGCCCGCAGGGCGGCGCGCCCACGATGCAGCAGCACGCGTTGATTGACCGCCGAGATCCCCAACGCGTCGCAGATTTCCTCGCTCGTCCAGCCCTCGACGTCGCGCATCGAGACCACCTCGCGTTGCGCGTCTGGCAGTTTGGCCAAGGCGTGCGAGATCAAGGTGCGCACTTCGCGAGAAAGCAGTCGTTGCTCTGGCAACAGGTCCCACCTTGCGGGCACGTCAGACCAGTGGTGGGCACCCAGTTCGGCGTGAACCATCCGGTTGGGATCTACCGACGGGTACGGATCCGCCTCCGGACCTGCGACGGCAAATGGCACGGTGCGCCCCTGTGTTCGGGCCAGCGTCCGTATTCGGTTGAGCATGATGCGGAACACCCACGTCTTGACCGTCGAACGACCTTCGAAGCTCCCGATCGTGCGAACCACCGACGTCCACGTGTCTTGCACGGCATCTTCTGCAATGGACGCCGACAGGTAGATCCGCGCCATGCGGACCAGGGGTGCATGCATCGTGTCGACCAGTAGGCGGAATGCTTCGGTGTCCCCGGCCCGCAACGCGTCGACGAACTCGTCCTCGCTAGCCCACCGGTCGTCGACGACCGTGCGGATGTGTTCGCCCATTACCCAGCACCGCTCCCCAGCCGAAATTGCGGCCCGTGTAACAGATCAGCTGCACGGGCGTCTAACCAGTGGCCTCATCGATCTGGCATGCGGTGTAAGGCCATCAACCCGAACAATACTGGAGGAGAACCAATGAGCACGCTGTCCCTTGTCACCGACGCCGACGCGACCAACGACCAGGCCGAGGCGTTGGCCTCCGTGCAGCAGGCATTGGGCACGATTCCCAACCTCACCCGCGCGATGGTGCACAGTCCGGCGCTGCTGCGCGGATATCTCGGTTTGGCCGGCGCTCTCGACCGCGGAACGCTGCCGGGCTCCACCCGCGAACGCCTCGCCATCGCCATCGCACAGGCCAATGGGTGCTCGTATTGCCTGTCCGCACACAGCTACCTGGGTGAAAAGGCGGCGGGACTCAGCGCCGATCAAATCGGGTCGGCGCGCAAAGCAGATGCGGACGACCCCAAAACCGCCGCGATCCTTGCATTCGCGGTGGCCGTCAACGAACACCGCGGCCACATCGATGACGCCGATCTGGAAAACGCGCGCCGCGCAGGTCTGACCGACGCCGAGATCGCCGAAGTCATTGGCCACGTGGGCCTTAACGTGCTGACGAACTACTTCAACAACGTCGCGCACACCGAAATCGACTTCCCAATCGTGCAGCCGTGAACCGCACGGCCTGGCGGGTCACGCGACCGCGGCCCGCCAGGCCAGCCGTCACACGACACGTGCGGTGCCGGGGTCATCCTCGAAGACCGCGGCAGGGCGGCCTCTCCGATGTGAAACGGAGAGGCGCCAGAATCCGAGCCCGATACTTGACGGCGACGGCTATCACGCCCACGTCGTCACACGTCCATCGTGTCGCGGCGAGTGGGCCTGAATACCCGCTCCATGACGGAAGCGACTGCAGCTGAGGCGATTTCCGGTCAACCTGGCGGGCGCCGCTGTGGTCAGCGAGGCCAACACCTTGTCCTGACAGTCGATCACCAGCCGCCGGGGATCACCTTCGGCTGTAGGCTGTTCACCTTCGGTTCGAAGGGCAGCTGCGGGAACAGCGTCTCAGCGACCCGGTAGCACTCCTCGAGGTGCGGATACCCGGAGAGGATGAACGTGTCGATGCCGATGTCGTGGTACTCCATGATCCGGTCACGGACCTCCTCGACACTGCCCACCAGCGCGGTGCCGGCCCCGCCGGTGACCAGACCGACGCCTGCCCAGAGGTTGGGGCTCACCTCGAGGTGCTCCCTCGAGCCACGGTGCAGGGCCACCATGCGGCGTTGGCCTTCCGACTCAGAGCGGGCCAGCGCCGCCTGGGAGGCGGCGACGTCCTCGTCGCGCACGTAGCGGATCAAGTCATCGGCGGCCGCCCACGCTTCTCTGCTCGTTTCCCGCACAATGGTGTGTAGCCGGATGCCGAAGGTGACTCGTCGCCCGGCAGCGTGTGCCTTGGCCCGCATCTCGTCGAGTTTCGGCTGCACCTGCTCCGGTGGTTCGCCCCACGTCAGCACGGTGTCGATCCATTTCGCGGCGAACGCTTGCCCAGCGCCAGAGGAGGCGCCGCACATCAGCGGAGGGTGCGGCTCCTGCAGGGGAAGGTAGTGAAGCTGCCCCCCTTCGATGCGGACATATCGGCCGTTCATGTCCACGGTCTTGCCCTGCAGCAGGTCGGTCCACGCCTGGATGTACTCGTCGGCCTGCTCATAGCGTTGGCCATGCGACAGGAAGACACCGTCGCCGGCCAGTTCGACCGGATCGCCTCCACAGACCACGTTGACGGTGAGCCGACCCCTGCTGTAGCGGTCGAAGGCCGAGGCCATTCGAGCCGTCATCGACGGGGTCGACTGCCCGGGCCTGACAGCGACGATGAATCGCAGGCTCGTGGTCTCGGGTGCCAGAAACGACGCGGTGATCCATGCGTCTTCACACACCGAGCCCGTCGGGACCAGCACTCCGACATAGCCCAGATCGTCTGCGGCCTGCGCGATTTGGGTGATGTAACGCAGGTTAGCCGCCCGCGCCCGGTGCATCGTCGACAGGTGTGGGCCGTCGGTGTGGGTGGGGATGTACCAGTAGATGTCCATTCCTGCCTCCTTGATGCAAAACAGTGAGGATCTGGGCGCGGAGGGCCTGAAGTGCTGGGTCCGCCACGTCCCGCGGGCGGGGCTGGGGGTGCGCCATGTCGGCGATGATCCGTCCGGGTGGACCAGCCATCACAATCACCCGGTCTGCCAGTAGCACGGCCTCGTCGACGTCGTGGGTCACCAGGATCGCGGTGAGCGCCTCGTCGAGGATGATCCGCTCGAGTTCGGTTTGCATTTGACTGCGCAGCAGGCTGTCCAGCGCGCCCAGCGGCTCGTCGAGCAGCAGGATCTCGGGAGTGGTGACCAAGGCGCGGGCCAAGGAGGCTCGCTGCGCCATGCCGCCGGAAAGCTGATTCGGCCACGCCTTGCCGAAACCGGCCAGCCCGACCAGGTCGAGCGCATGGACGACTTGCTTTTCGATTTGGGCGGCCGGTCTCCGGAACGGCAGCGCGTAGGCGACGTTGTCAGACAACGACATCCACGGCATCAGTCGGTGCTCCTGGAAGACCAGGCCCCGGTCCCGGCCGGGTCCCCGAACGAGTCGACCGAAGGCCCGGATTTCGCCAACGAACGTGGTGTCAAGGCCCGCGATCGCGCGCAGCAGCGACGTCTTGCCAGCTCCGCTGCCACCCACGATGCCGACAACCTCTTGACGGCGGACGTCGAAGTTGACCTCGCTCAGCACATCCAGGGGACGCTTGCCGACCGTGACCCGTTTCTCGCGAATTCGTACTTGCAGGGCCGGCACCTCCGCGCCATTCACGTCAGCCACGGTAGGAGCGGTCCCAGCGGGTGAGGTAGCGGCCGAAGCGGGCGAGAAGCCCATCGGTGGCCTTTCCGAGAATGCCGATTGCGAGCATTCCGGCGATCATGGCAGCGGGCCGTGCGAAGTTGCGCGAATCCCAGATGAGCCATCCCAACCCGTTAGCCGACGCGATGACCTCCGCCGCGACCAACAGTGTCCACGACAGCGCCATCGCAACGCGCGCCGATGCGACAATCGACGGAGCCGCCGACGGCAGCAACACCGTCCGCAGCACTGTCCAGCGCGACTTCTCGTAGAGCTGCGCGACCTCCACGAGATCTTGCGAGGCAGAACGAATCCCCGCAGCGGTCGCCAGGATCAGCGTGGTGGCGGACCCGATCGCCACCAAGGTCACCTTTGAGAGCTCTCCGATGCCAAACACGATGACCAGCACCGGAATCCACGCCACCGCCGGGACCGGAATCAACGTCAAGGCGGTGGGCTCCAGGATTTTGGCTGCCAACGGGCTGGTGCCGATCACCGCCCCTGCCAGAATGCCGACCGTGCTGCCGATGGCAAAGCCAATCGCTATGCGGCGCACACTGACCCACGCGTGCTCGATCAGCGTTCCATCCATCGCCAGCCTGACGAACGCTTCGAGTGAGTCGAGCGGTCCAGCAACGAGCGTGTGCGGCAGGACGCCGCTGACCACCGCGACGTGCCATGCCACGACCAGTCCGATCGGTACGGCCAGCGCAAGTACGCAGCTTGTCAGACGATCGAAGAACCGCCGGCGTCGACGGGGCGCATTTGTCGCCACGGGCGCAGTCACCATCATCGTCATCGCGGAGGTCCGACCAGGTCCTTGACATCGACCTTCTGCTGAATGAAGCCAGCATCGGCCAGGAAATCGGCCTTCGCCTGGATGTCGGCAATGACCTCCTGAGTCAGCGTGGCGGTGAAGTCGTGGCGCGGCCAGGCCAATTCGACCACCTCCGGATCGACCCGAACTTCAGTGGCCACAATCGATTTCGCTTCTGCCGGTGATGCGCGGATGAACTCCTTTGCTTTGCCGATGGCAGCGACCAAAGCGGAGTAAACGGCCAGTGCATCTTCGGCCAGCCCGGGCCGTGCAACCGCGATGGACTGGATCGCAGCATCGCCTGCCGGTAGCAGCCTGGCGGTCTTCTGGACAAGCTGCTGCTGCACGAACGGCGGCCACACCGCCCACGCATCCAGGTGACCTGATTCGAACGCCGCCTTCGCGTCCGGCGGGGCCATATCGATCACTTGAATTAACTTGGGATCGACGCCGGCATCCTTGGCGATCTTGATCAAGGCGTAATGCGACGACGTACCCGCTAACACACCGACGCGCGCTCCGCCCAAATCGGCAGCGCTCGCGATCTTGCTGTCGATCGGTACGAGGATGTCCTGGACCAGGCTCGCGCCCAGAGCCACAATCCTGCAATGAACTCCCGCCGCCGCGGCGATTAGAGCCGGCGGCTCGGCCATGAAGACCATGTCGACCCGGTTTGTCGCCAACGCTTCTGTGACGGCTGGCGCCGAGTCGAATTCCACGTAGTCGACTTTCGTGCCGGCGCCGACGGCGGATTCGAACAACCGTTGCTTGCGCGCGATATAGAACGGTGCGTAATCGACTGCGCTGGCGAAAGTCCCAATCCGGACTGTATCCGGGGCACCACCGCCCCCGCCACAGCCACCTACGAAGAGCACGAGTGCCACAACAAATCCAATGCGGCCGACCAACCGGGCTAGCCGGCCGCCGCGAACTCGGAGCGTCGACATTCTGCAGACTCCCTTGCTACCAATCTGTCGCACGATAGATATTCCTGGTTATGGATCCATTACGTAGCTGTAGCGCACTCGTATCGCTGAACCGGATCAACAAGCCCGGCTCCAAGGACTTCAACCCTCCGAGGCAGACGGGTCTGCGCAATCGGGTCTGCGCAATGAACTGCGCCTGCTGGCACCGCATTCCCGTCCCGCACAGCGCTCGATGACCTGATAGACGATCCGGCCACGCGGACGTCGCAGTGCGGTGGGTATCGATGTTCTCCTGCATCGTCAGAGTCCATGCGCCCACCCGACAACAAACCGTGGCGCCCGCACAATAAGTTTGCAGTTCCTGTTGCGAGCGGCCACCGTTATGATCACCGCGAGTCGAAACCCGGCCTCGTCCACCGCCCTGCACTGCCCTAGAAATCTGCGGGGTTCGCCACCACAAGCAACACAGACGCCCCTCCCGCAAGCTTGAACAATGTCTTACCGCGGGCCTACGGAGAAGCGGAAGTAGTCGGGCTGGTATCGACGTTCACCGAGTCGCCCCCAGACACGCCACCACGGCCAGCCCGGCCTGGCTTGCCGGGCGAACGACAGCAACAAAAGCGCCAACACCGAGGACAGCATCGGAATCCCGACCGCCGCCTCCTTCAGCTGAGCGCGAACGTCCGCCGTCCGCTGACCATCATCACAGTGGCTTCGAGTGGGATGCGGTGTGAACAGAACGCCTGTGCCAGTTCGATATCCGAATCGGACGTGCACATCGTGACGGTGACGCCGATGACACGGTGGATACTGGACTTCGCGGCAGCCGCGGTATGGTCTAGCGGCACAAGGAGATTGGTCTCGGAATCGGGATGCCGCGGCGTTGCCCCGTGCAGGGGGGAATAGGCGACCACGTTAAAGTCCTTCGCGCCGCGCTCCTGCAGCTGGCCGTCGCCGTTTGCGAACCCGGACGCTCTGTCGCCGTCTTCGACTGCCGAAAAGCCATGCTGTCTGCAAGATCGGCCTGTCGGCCGCGACCAAACATGCTTACGCCCGCTTGGACACCAGCCCCCTGTGCGACCTCATCCGCTGTTCGTTCAAAAATGTGCACGCCGCCAACTCGCCAGCGCCGACGGCACAATCAGCGCATCGCGCCCGACCGCTAAGGATTTTAGGAGCGCCAGTACTTTCGGCCCCAGCAGTCACCACCACGGCGGCGACACAGCCGTTGGGCGTGAGGACTTCAGACGGAATCGGCGCCGAAACGATGAAATTACACCCTTGGGTTCCGCGGTTTTGCGGCCTTGCCGCTGCAGGACCCGGCCGGGGCGGCGGTCGAGCTGGAACGCTGCGTGCGACAGCTCGGGTTGTCCGGGGCGCTGGTCAATGACTGCATCCACAGACCGGGCGGACACTGCCTGGATGCACCCGAGTACGACGAGGTTTGGGCCGCCTTGGAAGCGCTGGGCGTAGCGCTGTATCTGCACCCGGGCGCCCCGCCGGCCGATCGGTGGCATGCCCTGGACGGTCGGCGCGAACTGTATGGCCCGACGGGGAGTTGGGGCGCCGCGGTCAGCGGCCACGCCCTGCGGATACTCTTCGCCGGAGTTTTCCGACCGCCATCCCTTCGGCCACCCTGATCTTGGGCCACATGGGCGCGTTCTTGCCGTTGCAGCGCAGCAGGCTCGACTCGCGTGTCCGCACCATCCAACCCGGCACACCGCTCAAGCAACCACCATCGGCCTACATCGGCACCAACATCGTGTTCACCACCAGCGGGGTGTTCTCGCCGGCGACCCTGACCGGGGCGGTGCTGGAGGTGGGCGCCGATGCTGTCATGTTTTCCGTGGACTACCCGTATGAGTCCTCGCAAGAGGCCGTCGCCCGGCTGCAGCGAACAACGCTCAGTGCCGGTGACCGGGCAAAGATCGCCCACGCCAACGCCGAACGCATCCTCGCGATCTCAGCCCGTTGAGCCGCACCTATCCATCCAAGACGGTCGCGGCACAACAGCGTCGGGTTGGCCGTGGCGTCGCTGCCGATCCGAACCAGCCTCTCGGGTGGGGCCGCCCTGCCGGCGAGCTGACGTCGACTGAGTCGCAGGCTGCTGGCTGATCAGCGCCGTCGCGCCTATGGGTTGCGCCGGTAAGCACTGACGTGCCCGAGCGCCATGTTCAGGGCGAGTTCGACGGGGCGGGCGCTGCGCATGGTCTGCGCCATCAGCAGACCGCCTTGCAGCGCGCTCATCATTGTCAACGCGAGCTCGGCCGGGTCGGCCTCGGCGGCCAGTTCGCCGTTGTCGCGCATGGCCACAAAGCCCGCGGACAGATACGATTCCCATTCGGCAAAGCACTGCGCGAGCACGTGTCGCGCAGTCTCGGATCGCTCAGCGAGTTCACCGACCAGCGAGCCAAGGGGGCAGCCGCCGACACCCTGCCTCGCGCGGGTCATGGCAACGAGGTGATCACACCAGCGCTGCAGACCCTCCCACGACGAGACCTCGCGAAGGTCGGGCTCCTGGGCGGCGATCACGCGGCCGAGCTGGATGGTGATCACCTCGCGAATGAGCGCGTCCTTGTTGGCGAAGTAGTGATACAGCTGCGACTTGCTGGTGGCGGTGACGGCCATGACATCGTCCAGGCTGGTTCCGGCCACCCCGTGCTCCTGCACCAGCGACGCCGCCGCCGCGACGATGCGGGCTCTAGTCGCCGCGCCGCGAGCCGTCAGCCGCGAACCAGCAGGGCCCTCCGTTGACACCATGACCGCAGCCTACCGACACTGGACTTGCCAGTCCACTCCTATGTCATCATGATGGACCGAGTAGTCCACCCAACCCCTCGGAAGGATGCCGATGTCCCGACTCGATTATGGTCAGCTGTTTCCCCGGATCGAGGTTCCCGCCGTCGGCGGCGCCACGATCTCCCTGCCCGGCGATCTCGCCGGGTCCTACGGCGTCATCTTGATCTACCGCGGGTCGTGGTGCCCATACTGCAATGCCCAGCTGGCCGGGTTCTCCCGCGCGCTCGACACGCTCAGTGAACTCAACGTCAAGGTGATCGCCTTGTCGGTGGATGATGAGCAGACCTCGGCTGCGCTGGTCGCCAAGCACAAGCTGCGTTTCCCGGTTGGCCATAGCGCCGACGCCGACGCGATCGCTGCGGCGACGGGTGCCTACGTCAACGACCATCCCCGTTATCTGCAATCGACGGGCTTCGTGCTGGCACCTGATGGGACGGTGCGGCTCGCGGTGTACTCGAGCGGGGCCATCGGGCGGCTGGTTGCCGACGACGTCATCGGTTTCGTCCGGTACCTGTCCGAGCACCCCGACGCGCGATGAGCAACGCCGCACACCGCTGCAGGCCGCTGCCGTGCCGCCAGACCAGCCCGACGGAACACATGCAGCCGAGCCGCCTGGTGCCCGCCGCCTCTTCCCCGGCCAAGCGGCGCGGGCGGTGAGGATGTCGAGCCCGATCCCGGCCAGCATCCGGGTGCTTATTGACGGACCGAATTACGCGCACCTGTCCACAGTTTCGGCCGGCGGTCATCCCCGCAATTGGGTGGTGTGGGTCGCGCGCGAGGACGACAACGTCCTGATCTGCACCCATGCCAAGGCCCCGAAGGCCAAGGACATGCGCCGCGACCCTCGCGTCGGCCTGTCGATCACCGCGTTCGACAACCCCTACCGGATGGCCGCCCTGCAGGGCAGGGTCATCGCAGTCCGCGACGACGCCGCCTGCCACTACATGGACCCGATCTCAATCAAATACACCGGCGCCGCCTTCCCGAGCCGCGGCCCCGGACGCGTGTGCTTTGTCATCGCGATCGACAACGCCAACCAGCACACGCTGGACTTCACCCACAACCCAACGGAAGCCGGATGAGCACCGCAACCAAAGCAACACATCGGGGCAAGACACATCGAAGTGCGGTGTGGCCCTAGCGGAAAGGGGCCGGGTCCGAACGTGGTCGACGACGACGACGCGGGCGTGGACCCTCCGGCCCCCCAACGAACTCCCCGCCCGGCACACTACGAGCCGACGAGGCGAGTGAACGCCCGCCGGCACCGAATTGATCGTCGACGGTGGGCATCTGCTCGCCCGACCTGACCATCGGCCCATCAGTAGAAGGAGATCATCATGGCCCGCACGGCCCCAGCACGATCCAAGCGCGTCACTGTCGGCGAGCAGTTCCCCACCCTGCTGCTTAGGGGACTCAACGACGAACCCGTACAGATTCCCGACCCCACGGGCGCGCTAACGCACCTGCAGTTCCGGCGTTTCGCAGGCTGCCCGGTATGCAATCTGCACCTGCGCTCGATCAGCGGACGAATCGAGGAGATCAACACCGCAGGCATCCGCGAAGTGGTGGTGTTCCACTCCACCGCCGCCGAGCTGCGCAAATACCAAGACGATATGCCCTTTGCGGTGGTCGGCGACCCCGACAAGGATCTCTACCGCCGATTCGGGGTGGAAGCCTCGACAAAAGCCCTCAGACTCGCGGCCTGGCGCGCGCTGCCCGGCGGATACTGGCACGCCATCAAGACCGCGATCGCCAAACGCCGCTCACCACTGCCCGCCTCACCGACCAACGGCAACCTCGGACTGCCCGCCGATCTGCTCATCGGGCCCGATGGACGAATCCTCGCCGCCAAGTACGGCAGCCACGCCTACGACCAATGGACGGTGGACGAAATACTCGCCACCGCACGCCAACAGTGATCGCCATCAACAACGCCCACCGGGCGCGCAGGACTTCACCCACAACCCCAAGGAAACGCGATGAGCACCCAAGCCGACACTTCGCCACGCTTCAGCGTCACACGCACCACCCCTGCACTGTGGCGGGTCACGTTCGACAACCCGCCCATCAACCTCGTCGACCCGCTGATGGTCGTCGAACTTCACCAACTCCTCACCGAAATCGAACAAGACCACCACGTTGCCGTCATCGTGTTCGAAAGCGCCAACCCCGACTTCTTCCTTAACCACGTTGACGTCGCAGCCGACCCCTCACCACTCACGGCGCTGCCCACCGCGCCCTCGCCGTTTCATCACTGGACCAATCTGCTGATCCGGATCAGCAAATTGCCAGCCGTGACGATCAGCGCCATCCGCGGCCGAGCGCGTGCCGCCGGCAGCGAGCTAGCGCTGGCCACCGACATCCGCTTCGCCAGCCGCGAACGGGCGATCCTCGGACAATTCGAAGTCGGCTTCGCCGCCATCCCAGGCGGTGGTCCATCCAGCCGGCTACCCACGATAGTCGGCCGCGGACGGGCCCTGGAGATCCTCCTCGGCGGCCACGATTTCACCGGTGAGCTGGCCGAGCGCTACGGATACGTCAACAGGGCCATCCCCGATGCCGAATTCGACGCATTCGTCGACGCATTCGCACATCGGGTGTCACGCTTCGACCTGCTCGCCCTCGCCGACATCAAACGGTTCGTGAACAACGCGTCACTACCTGCCGACGCGACCCTGCTCTCCGAAATGGACACACTCATCGGGGCCTTTGCGCGCCCCGCCGCCGCATCGATCATCGCCCAAGCACTCAAAGACGGCTTCCAACAGCCCGGCCCACTCGAGCTCACACTCGGCGACTACATCAACGACGTCCGCGCCGCGCCGGGCACACTGCCAACCCGGTGACCTGTAAGCTCCCAGCGGAGATCGAGCATCGCGGCGGGCAGCTTGGGGCTGAGGGTGAAGTCGAAGTCTTCGAAGGTGTTGTGCTGTTCGAAGCGAGCGCGACCGACTCGCCGTGCCAGGGCCGCGGTCATAGGACTCGGGTGCAAAGGTTTAATCAATAGTGGAGTACGAAAAGGAGCCGTGACGAGGAGCTATGTGACGGCGAGGCCGCCGTCCACGGCGAGAACTTGACCGGTGACCCAGTCCGAACCGGGATCGGTCAGCTTGATGATCCAGGCTGCGACGTCGTCGGGGACGCCGCGCCGCCCCAGCGGAATGGTTGCCGTCTCCAGGGCTTTGACTTCCTTTATCGCGTCCTCGCTGAGTCCCATCCTTTCCTTTAGAAATGCCGTTTCGACAGGCCCCGATGCGATCGCATTCACCCGGATGCCTGTGGAGGCCAGTTCAAGCGCCCAGCAGCGCGTGAGATGCTCGACCGCGGCTTTACTTGCCGCATAGTGAGACAAGCCAGCAGCAGGTTTCGACCCGTATGTACTGGACACATTGATGATGCTGCCGTGTGATCGGGCCAGATGCGGAAGGGCCGCCTTAGCCATGAGAGTAGGGCCGATCACGTTGATTCGGAATGTGTTGAATATTGCTTCGATCGAAACGTCGGCGAGCGCGGCGAGGACGCCCGCTCCGGCGTTGTTCACGATGACGTCTAGGCGCCCCCACCGCGCCATCGCGAAATCGATGGTCCGATAAACGTCGTCAGCATCGCCAGCATCGGCGACGAGCCCCACGATGGCTCGGTCATCGCGTGCGATGTCGTCGAGTCTGTCCTGTCGGCGGCCGGTGATAAGAACGTTGGCCCCCTGGGCGGCGTATAGTTTAGCAGCGGCGAGACCGATGCCCGCGGCGCCACCCGTGATGATCACAGTCTTCTCGGAGAATTTCGGCATAATACTTTCCCATACTTTCGAAAGTGCAAGTCCAACAACAGACCAAGCGCTGACCCCATGGTCGCGACCCGCGCGGTCGACGAGGTGATGAATGATTCAGTGACCGCAACGTTCTCGCCAGGGGTCGGCACATGCCTAACCGACCATCGGTTCCTCCATTCCGCACCGTCGACGGATCACGCATTAAGTCGAGCGTCCATGGCTCGAGATATCTGATCGACATCGAGTTCCCCGGGTTGGGAAGGATCCTGGTGGTTCATGCTCCTCCATGACGATGTTGCGGAGCTCGCTTTCCTTCTTCTTGGTGTGCTCACGCAACGGGAACGCGGTGTTGTCATACAGGCTCATCGAACCGAACAGCGCGCCGTCCTGGAACATGACGCCGAACAGTGTGCGGATGTCGTAGAGCTCCTTGGCCGAGCACTCGATGATGTTGGTGCCGTCGACGATGATCTTGCCGCGCTCGGGGCGCAGCAGACCGATCAAAGACTTCAAGTACACCGATTTACCGGTACCCGAGCCCAGCAGGACGCTGACCTCACCGGCGGGGATCTCCATCGTGACGTCTTCCCAAATTCGCTGGGCCCCAAACGACTTCGTCAACCCCTCAACCGAAACATCAATACCCACCGGACATCCCTTCGTGCATGGCGCCTATCCTCAACCGCCTTACCACCAGTTGCCTTGTGTGCTCACCCGTGAGCCACATCGGCGATGCCGATGGTGTCGCCGATCCGGGGACGACCACCGGCATATGTGGCTCTTCCTGAGTCAGATCCACGTCGTCCTCCAGTTCCGGAACGATTGGTATGAACTGGCACAAGAACGTCGCCGCCAACGAACACGGATTATCGGTGTCGGCGCGTGCCGTAGACGGCGCCGCGCATGTGAGAATCGTGGCGAGCGCACCTGCGGTAGTGGCGGCCGGAGTTCGTCCGCGCCGGAGTACTTGGGCCGCCCGGTTGCGATCGATGGTCATCGGATGGTAGCGGTCATGTCGGGGGCCATGGCTGCCAGCTGGGGAGCCCAGCTGTTCCAGTCGTGTTGCCCACCCTGGGCAATGTCAAAGTGCCCGTTGCGTCCGCCTGCGCTGCGGTAGTGGTTATAAAAGGATCGATTCGAGCCCTGCGCCTGATCGCAATGGCCGATCATCGCCGCCGGATCACTGCATGTCAGAGTGGATGGGCTGTAGACCCACAACCGGGTGTCATTGTCGACAAGCAGCGGTACGTGCACGTCAGGGTCATGCCACTTCCAACGACCTAACTGCGCGGCCCCCCACATGGCCTGGTGTTGGACGTCTCGTCAGGTGATGACGGTGGAGGGGTTTCTCGTCACTTGTGCTGAGGATGTGGTGGGAGAGGGGGCGACCCTCAAACCCGCGTTGGACAAACTCAACGGCGTACTGGCGACGCTGGACAACCGAAAAGCTGAGATCCAGCAGTCGATCAAGGGACTGAACTCCTATGCGATGAGTTTCGGCGAGGTGTTGTCCGGGGGGCCCTTCTTCAAGGCCTACATCGCCAATCTCATTCCAGGCCAATTCATTCAGCCATTTGTCGACTCCGCATTCTCCGACCTCGGGTTGGACCCCAACGTCCTGCTGCCGTCGCAACGCACCGACCCGCAGACGGGTCAGCCGGGAACCCCGGCTCTTCCGGCGCCCTACCCGCGCACCGGGCAGGCTGGCGAACCGCGGATGACGCTGCCCGACGCGATCACCGGAAACCCCGGCGACCAGGCATGTGGTCCGCCCGCAATTGCGCTACCTGGTCCCGGCTGCTATCCCTACCGGGAGCCGTCACCCGCGCCTGCGCCTGGCGGTCCACCTCCCGGTCCACCGGCGAAGCAGGTACCCGATCCCAACGCATCAACGCCGCCGACGCCAAGCCCGGTGTTCGTACCCGCACCCGGCGAACCGACGGCCTCCAGTGAGGCGGGCAATGATCAATAACCGCAGAGTCAAGGCAGCGCTGACGGCGGCGCTGGTCGTCCTCGTCGTGGTCGGGGGATACGTTGTCGTGCAATTCATTCGAGCTTCGAATCGCACGCATGTCGTTGCCTATTTCGACAACAGCAACGGCATCTTCCCCGGTGACGATGTCCGCATCCGTGGTGTCAACGTCGGCAAGATCGACAAGATCGAGCCAGAACCCACCCGGGTGAAAATCAGCTTCTGGCTGGACAGCGAGTACGCGGTTCCCGCCGACGCCAAGGCCGTGATCGTATCGCCGACGTTGGTGACCGCACGTGCCGTCCAACTCACCCCGCCCTACACCGGCGGCGCCACCCTGCAGAACGACGCGGTCATCCCCCAGGAGCGCACCGCGGTTCCGGTGGAATGGGACGACGTCCGCGTTCAGCTTGAACGCCTCACCCAGGCGTTGCAGCCCACCGAGCCTGGCGGCAGCAGCACCTTGGGAGCGTTGGTTCACACCGCCGCGGACAATCTCCGCGGTCAGGGCCCAGCGATCCGGGACGCGGTCATCAAACTGTCCCAGGCACTTTCGGCGCTCGGCGATCACAGCGGCGACATCTTCACCAGCGTCAAGAACATCGCAACGCTGGTGACCGCGCTGAAGGACAGCGCCGGACTGCTCGAGACCCTCAACGGAAACCTCGCTTCGGTCACCGGACTGCTCGCGGACGAGCCCGGCGAGGTCGCCGGCGCCGTCAAAGACCTCAATGATGTGGTCGGCAAGGTCAGCAGTTTCGTTGCAGACAACCGCGAAGCGCTGGGCACCACCTCCGACAAACTCGCATCGGTTTCGACTGCTCTGAACGAGAGCCTGGACGACATCAAACAGCTCCTGCATATCCTGCCGACGACGGCGGCCAACGCCGCCAACCTCTATCAGCCCGCACAAGGCAGCCTCACCGGCATCGCCGCGGTCAACAACTTCGCCGACCCCATCAATTTCCTGTGCGGCGCCATTCAGGCGGCATCACGCCTGGGTGCCGAACAGTCGGCGAAGCTGTGCGTGCAGTACCTGGCGCCGATCGTGAAAAACCGCCAGTACAACTTCCCGCCGCTTGGCTTCAACCCGTTCGTCGGCGCCACGGCACGCCCGAACGAGATCTCCTACAGCGAGGACTGGATGCGCCCGGATTACGTTCCGCCGCAACCGGCTCCAGCTGCGCCGCCCGCCCCACCCGGCCCCCCGTTGGCCGCCGAACAGGCAGCACCCACAGATGCGGCGGCCATAGTCGGCGGGCCGGCGCCGCAGACCACCGACCCGGCAGCCGGGCTGGCGGGAATGATGCTGCCTGCGGGGACGGGGTCATGACGATGCGCAGCTGGCGACGGATACCGGCCGCTGTCCTGACGTGCATCCTGGCGGCCACCGCGGTCGCAGGCTGTGGGTGGCGAGGGCTGAATTCCCTGCCACTCCCCGGAACCGAAGGCGGTGGGCCCGGGGCTTACACCATCCAGGCGCAGATGCCTGATGTGAACAACATCCAGCCCAATTCACGCGTGCGCGTCGGTGACGTCACGGTGGGCACAGTCACCAAAATCGAGCGCCAGGATTGGCACGCGCTGGTGACCATGAAGCTCAACGGCGATGTCACGCTACCCGCCAATTCGACAGTGACACTGGGCCAGACGGCATTGCTGGGATCGCTGCACATCGAGCTGGCGCCGCCGACCGACGAAGCGCCTGAGGGCAGGCTTCATCAGGGCTCGCTGATACCGCTGTCATCGGGAAAGGCCTACCCATCGACCGAGCAGACACTGGCGACCGCCTCGTTGCTGCTCAATGGCGGAGGTATCGCCAAGGTACAGGACATCACCACCGCGCTGAGCACCGCGTTATCCGGGCGGGAGGGAGACCTCCGCAGCCTGATGGATCAGTTGAACACATTCGTCACCCGGGTCAACGATCAAACCGGCGACATCATCGCGGCCAGCGACAGTCTCAACCGCCTGCTGGGCCAATTCGCCGAGCAGAAGCCGGTTCTCGACAAGGGCCTTGACACAATCCCCGACGCCCTGGCGGTGGTCAATCGAGAACGGGAGAATCTCATCGACGCGGTCGACCAGTTGGGCAAATTCAGCGCGCTGGCTGCCGATTCGGTCAACAAGACCAAAGCACCGTTGGTCCAGGAACTCAAAGACCTTGGGCCGGTGCTGGAATCACTGGCCAACGCCGGCCCGGCGCTGACACATGCGTTGGACCTGATACCCACGTTCCCGTTCCCGAAATCCACCTTGACCAAGTGGTTCCGCGGCGACTACGCCAACGTGAGTCTGGTCGTCGACCTGACGCTGAGCCGGATCGACAGCTCCATCTTCACCGGAACCAGATGGGAATGCGATCTGACATGGCTGGAGATGCAGTGGGGCCGAACCATTGGCCAGCTGCCCAGTCCGTGCACCAACAGTGCGCCGCCCAACGGCGCCGGTAACCCCCTACTGGCGCCCTACCGCTACAACCAGGGACCGTAACCGTGTATCTCAGCAAGCTGGTCAGACGCCAACTGTCGGTCTTCTCCGTCGTCGCAGTCGTCGCCGGAGGCACGATGGCCATCGGATACCTCGACCTGCCCAAGGCGCTGTTCGGAATCGGCCACTACCAGGTGACGGTGAACCTGCCATCGTCTGGGGGGCTGTACAAAGACGGCAACGTCACCTACCGCGGGGTTGAAGTCGGCCGCGTTGAGGACGTTCGGCTCAACGGCGGCGGAGTCGACGCGGTGCTGTCATTGAAGTCTGACACCAAGATTCCCGCCAACGTCGACGCCAATGTGCACAGTCAGACAGCTGTCGGCGAGTTGTTCATCGAGCTCGTCCCCCGCTCCGGCGACGGCCCCAAGCTCAAGGACGGTGACGTCATACCTGCCGACCACGCAACGCTGCCCCCCGATATCAACACCCTGCTGGCTCAGACCAACGCCGGACTGCAAGCCATCCCCCACGGCGATCTCAAGACTGTGATCGACGAGTCCTACACGGCGATAGGAGGATTAGGGCCAGAACTGGCGCGCATCGTCAAGGGGGCAACTACCCTTGCCGCCGATGCGCGCGCAAACCTCGACTCGCTGACCACCGTGATCGATCAATCCAAGCCCGTGCTGGACAGTCAGATCAACTCCTCGGACTCGATCCGGGCCTGGGCGGCCAACGTCGCTGAGGTCACCCGCCAACTGCAAGAACAGGATCCCGCGCTGAAAGGCGTGCTGGACAGAGGGCCTGCCGCAACAACCGAAGCACGCCAGCTGATTGACCGGCTCAAACCCACGCTGCCCGTGGTCCTGGCCAACCTCGTCAACCTCGAACAGGTGGCAGTCACCTACCAACCCAGTCTCGAACAGATCCTTGTCCTGTTCCCCAAGGACATCGAAATGCTCCAGGCGGCCCAACTCGCCAACCGCGATACCAAGCAGGACTACAAGGGACTGTTCCTGTCGTTCAACCTCAACGCCAACTGAATCGCCCCGGGTTCGATGCACACGTGGTTACTGGTGTGCAGCCGCGGATGGGGCTGTGATTGCAGCGTAGTGGTTGGCTTCGTATTCGATTGGTGGGATGCGACCCAGGCGGTGTATGAGGCGGTCGGTGTTGTACCAGCCGACCCAGTCGGCGGTGAGCAATTCGACGTCGGTCAGCCGGTGCAGCGGGCCGCGTCGAAATGGTGAGTCGTCGCGGACGGCTTCGTTCTTGTACAACCCGATCGTCGTCTCGGCCAGGGCGTTGTCGAAGGCGTCGCCCACCGAGCCGATCGAGGGCACCAGCCCCGACAAGGTCAGGGTTTCCCCAAGGCGTACAGACGTGTACTGCGAGCCGGCATCGCTGTGGTGAATAGTGTTGCCCGACAGTGGGTTACCTTCCCCGATGCGGAGTTGCGCGGCGTGGCGGATCGCCCGGCGCACGAACGCATCACTCTTGCCCGCCGAGCAGGTCCAGCCCACGATGCGACCAGCGTAGGCGTCGATCGCGAACGCGGTGTAGACGAACACCCCGCTGGCCAGCCGGACGTAGGTGAAGTCCGCGACGAGCAGCATGTTGGGTGCAGGCACCCGGAATTGACGCTTGACCAGATCGGCGGCACGCGCTGCGGCTGGATCGGCGATCGTAGTGCGGACCTTCTTGCGGCGGGTGACCCCGCGCCAGCCGTTGGCACGCATGAGGCGCTCCACGGTGCAACGGGCCACCATGATGCCCTGACGCTGCAGGTGAGCCCACATCTTGGTGGCCCCGTACAGCGACTCGGGTGTGCGGCGGCCGTGCTCGTCGGGCTCGTAATGGCCGGCCAGCACCTCGGTGATGACCGTATCCCACAGCGCCCGCGCTGATGGGGGTCTCGACAACCAGGCGTAGAACGTTCTCGGGGCGATCGTGACGCCGTGCTCGGTGAGCACGCGGCAGATCGGAGCGACCCCGAACCGAGCACGATGCTCGGCGATGAACGCACAGATCAACGGTGTCGCGGGTCGCTCTCCCGCGCGAAGAAAGTTGTTGCGGCTTTGAGGATTTCGATGGTTTCCTCGAGCTCGCGGTTCTTGCGTTTGAGTTCCCGGTTCTCCCGTGCGATCTCGGAGGGCACCCCGTCGCGGACCCCGGCATCAACCTCAATTTGAGTGATCCACCGGCGCAGCGTCTCCGGCGCGATACCCAGTCGCTTGGCGACCGCAGCCACGCAGGCCGTCCGGGTGTCGTACTCCTCGGCATGGTCGGTGACCAACCGCACCGCCCGGGTCTTGAAATCGTCGTCGTACTTCTTCGGCATGATGCGAACTACCTTCCCTCGAAAGAAGGTGTGCATCAAACACGGGGCGATTCAAACCTCCCTCCGCCGTGCACCACCGGTTTCCTCCCCGCTCAACAGGTACGCTCGCCCAGCGAAGTGGACTATCCCGAACGGCCGGCGGGCGACATGTACTGCCGGGTGCCGCAAGACTCGGCGTTGGACGTGCGCGGTGCGCGTAACGCCCCATGCATCACACGCCCAGGCAAGCGTGCACCCACCGTCAAGTTGTGCGAGAGCGACGAGGACTATGTGCCTCTCAACGACGGCTACAACTGGAAGGGCGACCCGAATGCCACGCTGTCCGGCCAGTCGGTACCCCAGCAGCCGCCGGGGACGCCGCCACCAGCCGGTCCCCCCGCACCGCCACCCATCGCGGTCGCCCAGTATGACCCCGCAACCGGCACGTACACCGGGCCCGACGGTAAGCAGTACACGCAGACCGATCTCGCTCGGGACGGGCGGCCGCGCGCGTGGCAGGACTTGCTCATCCCACGCGGTGGTGACTGATCGATCCGACGTGGAGCGCAGCGCATGCGAGCTACACCAATGTTCTAGGTAAAAACGTGAGATGTGTTGATGGGCATTAATACCCAATCGGTCGAAGACGCTCTTTGGACGCCGGAGGTGGCTAACCGATTGCAGGTCGAAACCCTGACCGGCACCCCTCGTCTAAACCTACGGCCACATCAATCCCACACGATTCCAGATCGGGTAACCCCTTGAAAAGGACGAGTAAACCATGAGCTATGTCGCCGCGGCCGGCGAATTCAATCGCGACACCAACTACATCAGCAGCCGCATCACCGCTGACGGCCGCGACGGCTATCCCGTCGAACCAGGCCGCTACCGCCTGATCGTCGCGCGGGCCTGTCCGTGGGCCAACCGCACGATCATTGTGCGACGACTGCTCGGCCTGGAAAAGGTTCTGTCTATTGGCTTTTGCGGACCAACGCACGATACACGCAGCTGGACCTTCGACCTCGACCCAGGTGGCCTCGACCCAGTGCTGAAGATCCATTTCTTACGCGACGCATACAACAAGCGCATACCGGACTATCCGAAGGGAGTCACGGTGCCCGCGATCGTGGACGCGCCGACGGGCGCAGTGGTCACCAACGACTTCGCCCAAATGACCGTGGACTTCTCGACGCAGTGGACCCATTTCCATCGCGAGGGCGCCCCCCAGCTCTATCCCGAGCGACGGCGCGACGAGATCGACGACGTCGCTCAGCGCATCTACACCGAGGTCAACGACGGCGTCTACCAATGCGGGTTCGCGAGCTCACAGGATGCATACGACAGAGCCTACGACCGATTATTCAGCGCACTCGATTGGCTTTCTGAGCGCCTACAGACCCAACGCTATCTCGTAGGCGACACCATCACCGAGGCAGACATCCGGCTGTTCACCACACTGGCCCGATTTGACTCCGTATATCACGGCCACTTCAAATGCAATCGGTCGAAACTCACAGAGATGCCGACGCTGTGGGCCTACGCGCGGGATCTGTTCCAGACACCGGGCTTTGGCGACACCATCGACTTCGTGCAGACCAAGCAGCACTACTACATCGTGCACACGGATATCAATCCGACACAAGTCGTGCCGAAGGGTCCTGACCTGTCAAACTGGCTCACGCCGCACGGCCGGGAAGAGTTAGGCGGTAGGCCGTTTGGAGACGGCACACCACCTGAGTCGACTCCCGAGGGGGAACACATGCCCGACGGGCCCGAAGCCCGATAGTGTCAGACGGTCTCGACACACCAGACAGCACGGCGTACCTGCTCCAGCTCACAGACCTCGTCCTCGCACATACAGTCCTCGCGGCCGCGCATTCGAGCTGTCTGAGTCGCGGTCATAGCGCTTCACTGCCACCACACACTCCTCGGGCGTGGTATGCCAGCCACCGTAAAGCGTTAAATCCCAGAGCCCACCCGCGAATGGGATGCTCTTGATCCGAATGGGATGCTCTTGATGTTGTCGGCGTTCCAGTCCTTGGCTACCTCATCGGCCCTGACCAGTCGGGTGACACCGGGCTCCACCGAGAAGTTGACGATGTCGGCGGGCTTGCGGTCGACAACGGCGCGCGGCTGATCACCCGAGGCGCCGTAGTAGAACGTGGTCACGGCCACTCCCCTGCCCTCCGGCGTGGCGGCGAAGGCGTGGATGGTCTTGCTCCAGCCGGGCTTCGGCGCGGCGTGGGCACCACGCGTAGCGTCGTCTCACCGGTCGGCCGCTTGTCGCCACCGGCGACATCACCTGGCGGCCCCCCGCCGTATCCCGCGAGCAGGGTTGCGGTAACGGCCAATGCGGCTGCGCTGCCCCATGACTTGCTGATGTGCCTCATGAACCGCTCGATGTGGTTTAACGGCAGCGGCCGCCCGCCGCGTCGCGTGCCCGACAGCAGCAAGGTTATTCGGGGTAGGGCAGTGATTCGGCGGCACGTTCGATCTGCAGCAGGCTGCGGCTGGTTGTCATGCGAGTCGATTCCTCACTGCTGAGCGCGCGCACGGTTTCGATCTGCACCTGCACGACCACTCCCTCCTCGGCGGCCAGCCGCGCGGCGGCGGCGAGGGTGTCGGGGTCGCTGACGTTGACCGCCAGAGGGGTTTTGGTGCCTGACGGGGTGAGGTATAGGCTGCCGAGGCTGCGGCGGAAACCGTCGATGGTGCCGATCGCCCATCCGCGTTCGCTGTCGTAGTTGTAGTTTTTCAGTTCGCTGCCAAGCAGCGCGGCTCCGGCCTGGGTGAAGGCGACTTCGGTAGATCCGAGGCCGCGCTGGCGTATCTGTCCGGCGATGTCCCATCCAGCTGTTCTCATTGCGGATGTGGAGCGCAGCAGGCCTCGTCGCGCTTTGATCGGTAGGTCACGCACGTCGCTGCCGACTCCGGCGGCACTGGAGCTAGCGTTGGTGAACAGCCGGGCGATTGTGCGCAGCGCCTCCGAATCGGGGCTTGAGGCGAATTGGCTTGTGCCGCCGAGTGGTACATGCTTCGCATCTCCGTCAAGTGGGGCGTCGGCGCGCAGCACAACCCGCACCGAGCCGGGACCGAGCCCGTGTATGAGAAGGTTTCGATTCAGCGCGTTCAGTTGAAGTCTCTCTCGAACGATCGCTTTGGTGGCGTCGTTGACTCCGGCGACGAAGGTTGCGAGTTTGTCCGCGCGGGTGGCATGGCCCCGCACCCCGGCGCCCTCCAAGTGCAGGTCGAGCTCGACTTGTTCAGGCGCGGTTTCTTCGGCCCAGACGCGTTCTGCGGCCGGATCACCTTGTACCGTGCCCGAATACAGCTGGCCGAGTGCGAAATCCGCGGTGTCGGGGAAATGCTCGTATTCATAGCGGATGGCGGCTCGAAGCAGGTCGTCGTCGCTGAGGCCGGAGAGGTGGCCGAGACCGGTCATTGATCGATCACCTCCACGAAGCCCTTTGTCGCACTGTCGATTATCTCACCATCGGGGCCGATCACCCGTGACCACCACCGGCGTTGCCGCTCAACGGCATATGGGTTGTCGCGGTTCACCACCAGGGCGTCGGTGAGCCCGCCCATGCAATGCAGCTTGTCTGTCTGCACAACCAGGTCACTGTGCCCGAGGGTGCCGGTGACCGAGCCGAGAGTCCACAGCGGCAGTGCGGCATCACCGTGTACCTGCTCCAACGCGTGAGCTGGCACCAGACAGGCGAAATCGCCGTCGCCGGGCGTGTCGTCTTTATAGGTGCAGAAGCCGCCGCTGAGCCAAATCGTGATCTCGTGACGATAGAACAACTGTCTGACAAGGGTGATGTGAATCCGGATCGCATCCAGAATCAAGCCACGCCGCTCGCGCGTGTGATCGGCAGCGTCATCGACGAATCGAGAGCGTACCTCGTCCAACGTCGCCCGATGGATGCCCGGCGGTAGTGTTCCGTGCTCGCCCATGCAGCGCGGAAGCATGTCTACCCCCCGTCGACGTCGATCCGCTCCTTCGTCCTGGTGCGAATGTACGCAGGCCAGGGGTCCCCGGCCGCGGCGGCCTCGTCCAGTTCGGCGTCGGTCATCTCCTCCGGCGGCTTGCCGTGCCAGGACGGAGGCATCGCGCTGGTGTTGCTCAAAATGTCCAGCGTCTCGTCGATGCAGCGCATCGCATCCTGTGCGGCGGCCACGAGTTGGCCCGTCGCGGGCTGAGCAACGTCGACCGCGCTCAACGCGGCCCCAAGCCGTTGCCGCGCATCGACGAGGTTGGTCAGGTCGCTGCGGGTCGCCACCGCGCCGGTGTCGTCGGCGATGAATGCCCGAATCAGCTCGTCGATCGCCTTGCACTGGCGGGTGTTCATGCGCTGGGCCTCAGACGGCGGCTCATACCCCACCGCACCCGGCGCCCTCACCCCAGCCGCCGCGAACGCGGTATTCTCCGACACGTCGGCCAGGTAGGCGATCGCCCGAATCGACGCATCCGAGGGCCGGGTGGCATACGTGCCCTGCCGCAGCCGGTTCAGCGTCGCGTGCGAAATGTCATGCCCGCCGTGTTGCGCCAGCTCGGCTAGCCTGCGCCCGGACGCCCCACCGTAACGTTGCGCGGCGACGTCGATCAAATCGATCAGCGATCTGCTGGTCTTACCCATAGTCAGCCCACCGCCCATTAGCTCGGTCTGTTGACGCGTCTGTATGTTCGCGCGACACCTAGTGTTCTGCCACTTGTAACGTGAGTCAAGCGCAACACACCGCATCGGCGGGCCTGCAATCGAACTACAACCCTGTAACCTGCCTCACGTGTCAGACGCCACTCGCCTTTCGGGTGGTCGCTCGGTGCTTGGAGCGGGGGCGGCTTTGCACGTCGTCACGTTCGGGCCACAGCCGTCGGCCCAGGGCCTGTTCCAGGCGGGCCAGGGAGCCGATGTCGCAGAGCACGGTGCCGGCCAGGATCCGTCCGATGGTGGTGTGGGCCACTCCGCTGGTCGCCGCGAGTGCTCGCTGGCCGGTGGCGGTCTCGGTCATGGCTGCGCGCAATGCACGCGCGAGCTGCTGCGCGGCAGGTGCCGACGGTGGCGCGTCGGGGTCCAGGTCGGCGTCCGGCCAGAACCCCCGCAAGACGTATGCGCTCGGTGGGCGGTCACCATTGCTGCGCGACACAGGCCCACGATATCCCGCCCCACCGTCGCCGCAGGCCGACGTGTCGGACCCCTCTGCTCCAATGGTGCATACACGCACCACTTGGGAAGGGGTCACCATGATGATCCAGCTGTCATCAACGGCGGCGCCGCATGCTGAGGCCCGGGGTGCAGCTGCTGCTGCCGCTGCAGTGGGGGCCGGCCATGGCTGACGGGAGCCTGGCCGCGGCGGTGCAGGCGGTGACCGGTGCGTGGATCGCCGATGGGGTGCTGGCCGCGCAGACGCTGGACAAGTTCGGTCTGCTGATCCGCCGATTCAGCCGATTCGCCGCAGTGCACGACGTCACCACCCTCGCCGCAGTCGATCACGCGCTGGTCGCGAAATTCGTTGCGGCCAAAGGCCGTACCCGCCACGGTGTCGTATCGGACGCGGCGGTGGCGACCATGCACAACCGCCGTGCGGCGCTGCGCGCGTTCTTTCGCACCGCGCGCCGGCTGCGGCTGACGCTGGACGACCCGACTATCGACATCGCCGTCCCCGCCCGACAGTCGTCCTGCCAGCGCCCACTGTCCGAGGATGAGGCCGCGCTGGTGCGGTTGTTTTCCGAACGCACCGCCCCGACTCGGCACGCCGCGACCGCGGCGTTGCTACTCGCCGGCGCGCACACCTCCGAGCTGGGACACATCACCGCCGCCGATCTGGATCCACAGGCCGCAACCGTGTGGATGCACGGCTCGAGCAAGTATCGCCCCCGCACACTGACGCTGGACCGCTGGTCGATGCGAGTGCTTTCCGAGCGCGCCGCCCACCTCACCCGCCCGCTACCCAGCCCCAAACCCTCGCCGGTGTTGTGCACCGGCGCCGGCGGAAGCGACGCACATAAGCAGGCCCGGGTGTGCGTGACCGTGCGCGAAATCCTCTCCCGCGCCGAGCTATCCGACGACTCCGGGGTGCGGCCGGCATCGCTGACCGCCTTCGCGGCGCGCCGCGAGTTCGACCGCACCGGCCGCATCGAAGACGCCGCGCGTCTCATCGGCTCACCCTCGCTGGACACCACCGCCGCCCTCATCGGCTACCACTGGCATGACCGGGCGGGCCCGTTATGAACCCCAAAGACCGGTCCCGTAAAAAGGCCGGCGCCTACGGCGCCGAACGCATCAAGCAACGCGAGCTGCGCCGGGTCGAAACGCCAATGGATCTCACGCTGCTGGAGATCGACACCATCGAGGCGATCGCCTCCCACGAGGTCATCTATCAACTCGCCGCGGTCCTGCCCGTCCACGAGCCGGGAACCCCGGGCCGGCGTCCGCACTACCCCCCATGGGTGCACGTGCTGCACAAGGCCCTAGCCGGGGTGCTGGGCTCGCACAGCAAGGCCGCCCGCGCGATGGCCCACCCCACCTACTGGCGCACCATCCGCCACCGGGCCGCCAAACATCAGCCACCAAGGGCGCCGCGGCGCCCACCACAGCGCTGGCACCACAACTACGCCCAACGGCTACTCGACGAGTACACCGACAAGCTGCTTGACACGTTTCGCCTGCTCGCGCGGCGGCTCGCGCGCGAACTCGGTTGTCTCGACCCAGACGCTGGGGTGTCCCACACCAGCCCGGCGCGCGGGCAGTACGTCGTCGGCGATGGCACCGTTGTCGCCGCACCAGTGCGCAAGGCCACCGCCGACCACTGGGCCGAACAAGGCGGACGCCACGTGCACGCCGGCATCGAAGCCCAAAACGGCGACAGCGACACCGAATTCCGCTACGGCACCAAGTTCGCCATGCTCAGTACCCGCCCCGACACCATCCGCAACAACAGGGTCATCCTCGACGTCGACGCCGTGCCAGCGGGCAAGGGCTACGGCGGTGAAGCTCGTGTCGCTCTCGACATGATCGACCGCGTCGTCGCCGACGCCGACGTACGGTGTGACGGCGTCTGCTACGACGGAGCGTTCCGCGGCAAGCACATCGACCGCGCCATGAAGCTCGGGTTGACCGTGCTCTCACCGATGCACGACAGCACCCGCGTACCCACCGCATTCGCCCGACTCGAGTGCTCGTGCGGCGACGTTCATGACCTGTGGACCGAAGATGGACGGATCTGCGAACGCCAGATCCTCGACGCCGGCGACAGACACATGCAGCCCTGCCCGGTGGCCAAGATCTACCCGCGCGGCAACGCCGACGACAGCCACCGCTGGTACATCGAGTTCGCCACCCCATCCTGCGGCACGGTGCATCGTACGCGTATCGACACCACCGACGCCGACCGCAGCTGCGGCTACAACCGCGCCGAGCACCTACGCCAGCACGTCAAGACCGACGACCGCGGCAGCGTCTACGACCGTTGCTATGGCTGGCGCGAAGACAGCGAAAGCCTCAACAACACCCTCGACCGCACCCTCTATGGCGGGCGGATGATCGCTTTTGCTGCGGTTCGCCAGTTGACCGTGATGCTCGGATTCGCTTTGGGCCGAAACGCAATAGCGGCTTACCTGCACCGCCGACGACACCCCGAAGAGCGAACCGCCTAACGCCGCCACCACGACAGCGAGGCTCACTCAGGCCGGCCACGGACGCCAGCGCGTCGCGTGGCTATCGTCGCGCCCGCTACACTCACACCCGCTACTCCCCGACGACCAGCTAATTCGCCGGGAACAACACCAGGACGCCACGAAACACCGCCGAAAACCACCCCGCGCTCCCACCGGCTAGGTTTTAGTCAGGTATCCAAAGACGTCCCGCCGCCCCCGTAGCTCAGGGGATAGAGCACGGCTCTCCTAAAGCCGGTGTCGCAGGTTCGAATCCTGCCGGGGGCACTTATCCGGGTGTATTACGTCGGTTGATGGCTGACATTTCTCTGTCGGGTGATGCCTGACAGTGTTTCGGCTGATGCTTTACTCCTGCTTCGGTTGATCCTTGACACTCCCTGAATGAGGGAGTTGAGCGTGGCTGAGCAGCGGTATCAGACGGTGCTGGCAGTGATCAGTGATGGGTTGTCGGTGACGCAGGCGGCCGAGAAGGCGGGGGTGTCGCGTCAGACGGTGCATGCCTGGTTGGCCCGGTATGAGGCCGAGGGTTTGGACGGGTTGGTTGATCGGTCGCATCGGCCGGTGTCGTGTCCGCATCAGATGTCAGCCGAGGTTGAAGCGGCGGTGCTGGAGTTGCGGCGCTCACGTCCGTATTGGGGGCCGCGGCGGTTGGTGTTCGAGCTGACCAAACGCAAGGTGTCACCGGTGCCCTCGGAGTCGGCGGTGTACCGGGCGTTGGTGCGGTCGGGGTTGATCGATCCGCGGTTGCGCGACCGGCGGGCCCGCAAGTGGAAACGCTGGGAGCGGGGCGCGCCGATGGAGTTGTGGCAGATGGATGTCGTCGGTGGGTTCCCGCTGGCCGACGGGACCAGCGCCAAGGCCTTGACCGGGATCGACGACCACTCCCGGATGTGCGTGTGCGCCCGGCTGATGACTCGCGAGCGCACCCGCGCGGTGTGCGATGGACTGCGCGGTGCGTTGGCGACCTACGGCTCACCAGAACAGATCCTGACCGACAACGGCAAGGTGTTCACCGGCCGGTTCAACCATCCACCGGTGGAGGTGCTCTTTGATGCGATCTGCCGCGAGCACGGCATCGAGCACTTGTTGACCCAGCCGCGCTCGCCGACCACTACAGGCAAGATCGAGCGGTTTCACCGGAGTCTGCGCGCGGAATTCCTTTCTACCGCAGCACCTTTCCCCAATTTGAAGGCGGCGCAGCAGGCGCTCGATGAGTGGGTGATCGAGTACAACACCGCCCGGCCGCACCAGTCCCTGAAGATGGACACCCCAGCTCAGCGGTTCACCGCATCAGCGCCGGCGGCGGCGCCCTCGAACTCCACGGCTGCGCGCGAGCACCAGCGCCAGGGCTCAGATTGGGTCTCGCGGCGGGTCACCACCAACGGGGTGGTGTGCGTGTCGTGGCAGCAGGTCAGTATCGGCAGGCACTGGGCCGGGCAACGCTGCGACGTTCATGTCGACGGGGACCTGCTGAGGTTCTGGGTCGGTGAGCAATTGGTCAAAACCGCAGCCCGCAACAGCACCGGGGCGGTACGAAACAAGAAGGCCTGCCGCACCCGCGAACAGGCCTGACCACCAACACGAGTGTCAAGGATCAACCGAAACAGATCCGTCACCCATCAACCGAAGTCCGACATGGGGTCGCTGCGTCGAACGTGTGGCTTGCCGAGATTCCGTCTCGCGTGTCGCCTCGTCAGCCGCCACGCTCGACGTAGGACGCTAGCCCGGCAGGTAGATCAGCCGGGCCATCACCACCGTGATCACCATGGTCAGCGCCAGCAGCGGCACGCCGACCTTCGCGTAATCCGAGAACCGGTAGCCGCCCGGCTCCATCACCAGCATGTTGGTCGGCGACGACACCGGCGTCACGAACGCGGCCGAACAGGCGATGGCGACCGTCATCGCGAATCCCTGCGGCGAGACGTGCAATGCCTGCGCCGCTTCGATGGCCACGGGCGCGATCAGCACGGCGGTCGCCGAGTTCGAGATGAACAAGGCGACCACCGCCGTCACCAGGAACACCACCGCGAGCATGCCGGTCGGACCGAGGCTGCCCAACGTGTCGACCAGGTGACCGGCGATCAGCGTCGTCGTCCCGGTCTTGGCCAGCGCCGTGGCCAACGGCAGCATCCCGGCGATCAGGACGAGCGTGCTCCAGCTGATCAACCGGTAGATGCTGTCGACGCGAACGCAGCCCGCCCCGACCATGGCCAGTGCCCCGAGCAGCGCCGCATCGGCGCTGGGCAGCCAGCCGAACGCCATGCACGTGACCATCGCGATGAGGATGACCACTGCGGCACGACCCCGGCCCGGCGCCACCAACCGCTGCTGATACTCGGCGGGCAGGTTCAACAGGATGAAGTTCCGGCGCGAATCGCTGAGCCGCTCGATGTCGTCCCAGTTGCCGCCCACCAACATCGCGTCACCGAAGTCAAGGGTGCGGCCCGACAGGTCCGCGGTGATGCTCTGGCCGCGGTGCCGGACCGCCAGGACCGTCACGTTATGGGCAGCGGCCAGATCGAGCTCGCCGAGCGTCATGCCGATCGACTTCGACTCGGGTGCCAGCATCACCTCGGCCACCCCGACGTTCTGCAGCACTTCGCGGCGCTCGTCTTCGGCACGCGGGCCGGTGACCTGACAGCGCAGGTCGGCCGCCACCGCGGCGGTCTGCTGTTCATCGACGAGCGTGAAGACCAGATCGCCTGCCTCGAAGACGGTTTCCGGCCGCGCCGACAGGTATTGCGCCGGGCCGCGGGTGTGCTTCTCGAAGCCGAGAAGATCGAGGCCGTAACGCTCGCGCAGCGGTTGGCGTTGCGCCGCAACCGATTGCCCCACCAGTGGTGAGTCAGCGGATACGTGCAGCAGGTGCCAGCGGGGCCGCAGCCCGTAGGACGCGATGACGTCGAAGGTGGAGGGTTGCTGTGCGTCGGCCACTCCGGTCCGGTTGCGGCTCAAGAGGTTACGCCCGACCAGGAGCATGAAAACAAGACTGACCGCGAGCGTGACGACACCGAACGGCGTGAAGCCGAAGAAGCCGAGCGTCGGCGTGATGCCGCGCTGACTGAGGATGCCCTCGATGATGATGTTCGGCGACGACGCGATCGACGTCATCATGCCGCTGATCATGACGGCGACGCACAAGGGCATGAGCATGCGTTTGCGGTTCAAACCCGTTGCGGCCGTGACGGTCAGCACCACGGGGATCAGCATCGAGACGATCGCCGACGAGTTCATGACCGACCCGATACCGGCCGACAGGACCATGATCAGCGCGACCAGCCGCGACTCGCTGCGGCCGCCGACCTTGACGACGAACTCACCGAGCCGCTGGGTGATCCCGGTGTTGACCAAGCCCGCGCTGACGATGAATATGCCGGCCAACAGAATCACCACGGGCGAACCGAAGCCGGCCAGCGCCTCGGTCGGCGTCAGCACGCCGGTGCTCATCAACGCGACGACGACCAGTACTCCGACGATGTCGGCGCGCGGACGGCCCCACACGAACAGGCCGATGGCGCCGGCCAGGATGCCGACAACGATCCACATCTGATGAGTCACTGGCGAACCTGAACGACGCCGACCGATACGAACACCCTTGATCAATAACATTCGCCGCCACGGATCGGTCGGAGATGCCCCGAATCCGGAGCGCACGTCGCCGCCACGCTATTGCCCCAGCACGCATTCGACCGTCGAAAAACTACGCATTGTTCAGGAATTTCCGCAGTCGTACAGTCAAGCTGGCAACCACATTTCTGGAGGTCCAGACATGCCTGTGGACGAAGACAAGCTGAACCAATTTCTCGGCATGGCGATCGGCGACATGGGTGCCGCGATCAGTGCCGGCCTGGTCCTGATCGGGGACCGGCTCGGGCTGTACAAGGCCCTGGCGACTGGGCCGCTCACGGCCACGCAGCTGGCCGAGAAGACCGGCACCGTGGAGCGGTACGTGCGCGAGTGGCTGGCCAACCAGGCCGCCGGCGGCTACGTCCAGTTCGATCCGGGCAGCGGCATGTGGTCGATGAGCGCGGAGCAGGCCGCCTGCCTCGCCGACCCGAACGGCCCCGTCGATATCCCCGGCGCCTACAACATCGTCGAAGCGGTGTTCCACGTCCTCGACCGCACGACCGAGAACTTCAAAACCGGCGCCGGCCTGGAATGGGGCGAGCACCATCCGTGCCTGTTCGCCGGCACCGAGCGGTTCTTCCGCGCCGGCTACAACGCCGAACTCGTCGGCTCCTGGCTGCCGGCACTGGACGGCGCGATCGAACGCCTCGAGTCCGGGGCCAAGGCAGCCGACGTCGGCTGCGGCCACGGCGTCAGCACGATCCTGATGGCGAAGACGTACCCGAACTCGACGTTCATCGGCTACGACTACCACCCCGAGTCGATACACGTCGCGACCGAACGCGCGGCGGAAGCCGGGGTGACGAACGCGCGCTTCGAGGTCGCCGACGCGACAGGCTACGAAGACAAGGATTTCGACCTGATCGCGTTCTTCGACTGCCTGCACGACATGGCTGATCCGGTCGGGGTCATGCAGCACACCCGCGCGGCACTCAAAACCGACGGCATCGCGATGCTCGTCGAGCCGTTCGCCAACGATCGGGTGCAGGACAACCTGAATCCGGTCGGTCGCATGATGTACGGCGCCTCGTCGCAGATCTGCGTGCCGGTGTCACTGGCCCGCAACGGGCCGGCGCTCGGCGCGCAGGCCGGCGAGGCCAGGCTGCGCGACGTCGTCGTCGACAAAGGCGGTTTCACCCGGTTCCGGCGCGCCACCGAGACGCCGTTCAACCTCGTATTCGAAGCGCGGCCGTAACAGCGTCAGGGGATCAGGATGTAGCTCATCCCCGGGATGTGCTGGGTGTCGCGGGTCCACCAGGCGAACGGGCCGCCGTGGGACTCGTTGTTCATCTCGGTGATGTTGATCCAGCGACCGGACACCGAATTCACCCATGCCACATGGCCGTACTGGCTCACCCCGGGCAGTTCGGCCGGGTATACCGCGATGGACCGGGCCTGCGGCTCGTCCACGACGGTCCAGCCACGGGACCGGGCGGCGTCAGCCCAGACCCTGGCATTGCCATGGATGTCCGGGTAGTAGCCCACGTTCTGGAAAGCCATCTGCAGCGCACCCCACGTGCACTGGCCCGGCCAGCCGGAGTTCGAGGCCTGGACCGCGCCCATGGTCCGGGCGGGGCCGGCGTACTGCTGGCCGGCAGGCTGACCGGTCTGCTGACCGTAGGACATCGGGTCGACGTACGACGCCGAATCAGCGTTGCTCGCGGGCGCCGTCATCATCCCGCCGGCGGCGATCAAAGCGGCCGCGAGCGCGACACCCGCATACGACTTGAAGCTCATTGCGTACATCCGTCCCCCCGATCAAGCGAACGAACCGATGCTTGGATCAAATCACAATTCGGTCACGATTAGACACGAATTCAAAAACATAGCTTGGCAAACTGTCAAGTTTTGCTCAAGAGATGCTGATCACCGGGGTGGGCGAAGTTACCGGTTCAGGCGGAATTGCAGGTTGTTGCGCACCGCGGGCCATTCGATGTCGAGGATCGAATACACCACGGTGTCCCGGCGAGAACCGTCACCGAGCAACTGATGTGAGCGCAGCACCCCGTCGAGCTTGGCTCCGAGCCGCTCAATTGCCGCGCGACTCGCCGAGTTGAAGAAGTGGGTTCTGAACTCAACTGCTATACAGTGGAGCGCTTCAAAAGCGTGCCCGAGCAGCAGCAGCTTGGTTTCGGTGTTCACCCCGGTCCGCCGAACCGACTCCACGTACCAGGTGGCACCGATCTCCAGACGCCGGTTGGGACCGTCCACATTGAGGTAGCTGGACGAGCCGATGAGCCGGCCGTCGAGCGCACGCACCACGAACGTCAGGCCGGTATCCGGGCGCTGCACCGCCAACCGGGCCTGCACCCACTCCCCCGCCGTCGTCGGCGAGGGCGCGGAGGTGAACCACAACCGGCCCGGGTCACCGTCGGCGGCCGCCGCGGCGATCTCGGGAATGTGATCGGTCGTCAGCGGTTCCAGCGTCACCCACCGCCGCCCCGTCAGCACGACGGGTTCGACGAACCCCATCACGACCGCCAGGCGACGACGGAGGCCAGCACTGACAGCACTATCGCCAGTGCGGCCGCGACCAGCCCGACATACAACCCGTACGACGCGACCACCGGGCTGTGCACGTACAGCACGTGATACCAGACCCCGAGCGCCGCCAGCCCGGCCGAAAGCACCAGGGCCACAACGGAAGCAGCGCGCGATGACAGGTGACGCGCCGCCATCGTGGCCGCCACGAGCAGGCACGAGGACAACAGCACCATCAGCTGCCCGACACCGAAACCCGGTGGCGGAACAGTGATATGACCGACCTTCCCGCCGATGGCGTTCGCATGCCCCGCGGGGCTCGACAGCCACGGCAACCAGGCACTGACCAACAGCACCAACGCGCACAGCGCGACGATCCAGGCGGGCCGCAACCGTTCCATGGCAAAAGCCTATCGACCATCCGGCAGGCCGACACAGCTGATCAGCCGTAGCCTCAAGAGCCATGACCGATCTCCCCGATTGGGCGTGGCAGCTCGACCTGTCGCCGCATCCGGAAGGCGGCTGGTACCGCGAGACCTGGCGCAGCGACCTGACCGTCCCCCAATCCGCGCTGCCCGCGCAGTATTCCGGCCCGCGCAGCGCCGGGACCGCGATCCTGTTCCTGCTGATGCCCGGGCAGCAGTCCGCCTGGCACACCGTGCACAGCGCCGAACTGTGGCTGTTCCACCGCGGCAGTCCGCTGCTACTGGAGGTCGGACCGGAGCAGGCGAACGCGGAGACCGTGCTGCTCGGGGCGGACGTCGCAGCGGGCGAACGGCCGCAGGCGCTGGTTCCGCCGGGGCACTGGCAGCGGGCGCGCCCCCGTGACGACGAACCCACCCTGGTGAGCTGTGTCGTGGTGCCCGGCTTCGACTTCGCAGACTTCGCGCTGGTTGGTCAGTAGGGCACATGCAAGGGCACGTCATCGTCTGCGGCACCGACGCGCTGGCCAACCGGATCACCGAGGGGTTGCAGACGGCGGGCGCCACCGTCGTGACGATCCACGAACCCGCCGGCCTCAAGGCGGCCATCGTCACCAGCGCCGCCGCCATCGTGTGCGCCGGCGACGACGACGCCGTCAACCTCGAAATAGCGCTGCTGGCAAGGGAACTCAACCCCACAGTCCGGGTGGTGACCCGGCTGGCCAACAGCGTGCTGCGCGCCGCGGTGGCGCAGGACAACGGACCGGGCGCAGTTCTCGACGTCGCCGACCTGGCCGCGCCGTCGGTCGTCGAGGCCTGCCTGGCCCGCACCACCCACACCATCTCGGTGGCCGGCGTGGACTACGTCATCTCCGGCACCGACGCCCCGCGCGACGCCACACTGCGGGAGATGTTCGGTGACCTGGCGCCCGTCGCCGTCGTCCGCGGGGAGAACTCGGACGCGCCTGGCGAGGTGACGCCCTGTCCCGGTAGGGATTTCGAGGTGCGCGCCGGCGACTGGACCGCCATGATCGGCACCGCCGACGAACTCGCGGACGCCGGCATCACCGTGCCGCGTCCGCTGAGCAACCGAACCCACCGCCCATGGCCGCGCCGCGTGATCGACACGCTGCGCGTCCTGCGCGACGACATCAACCCCATCTTCTGGTGGGCCCTGGGCACGTCGATGTCGCTGCTGCTCGGGTCGACGGTGCTGCTGCGCTTCGCCTATCACAACCCGGCCGGCATGAGCTGGATCGATGCGCTGTACTTCTCGACCGAGACCATCGCGACGGTCGGCTACGGCGATTTCAGCTTCATGCATCAACCAACGTGGTTGCGGCTGTGGGGCATTGGGCTCATGTTCGCCGGCGTCACCACCACCGCGATCCTGGTCGCGTTCGTCGCCGACGCGCTGCTGTCCCGTCGGCTCGGCAACTCGTCGGGGCGCCGGCGGGTGCAGCACCTGCGCAACCACATCGTCGTGGTGGGCCTCGGCTCGTTCGGTATCCGGGTGGTCAGCGACCTGGTTGCGGCCGGCTACGACGTCGCCGTCATCGAACGGGACGAGACCAACCGGTTCCTGGCCCAGGCCGCCCAGCTGGATGTCCCGGTGATCTTCGGCGACGCGACCCTGCGCCAGACCCTCGAGCTCGCCCGCCTGGACCGGGCGCGCGCCATCGCGGTGCTGACGCAGGACGACATGGTCAACATCGAGACCGGCATCGTGCTGCGCGAGATGCTCAGTCCCCGGGTGCTGCCGGAGATCGACCGGCCCGACGTCCCACTGGTGCTGCGGATCTACGACCGCACCCTCGGAGCAGCGGTGGCGGGGCGCTTCGGCTTCGCGCACGTCCGCTCGACGGTCGAGCTGGCGGCCCCGTGGTTCGTCGGCGCGGCGATGGGACTACAGGTCGTGGGCACCTTCTCGGTGGGCCAGCAGTCGTTCATGGTGGGCGGCGTCCACATCGACGCGGGCAGCGCGCTCGACGGGATGCGGATGGCGGAGGTGCCGACGCAGATTCGGGTCATCGCCATCGCGCGGGCGGGCACCACGCTGCCGCGACCGCGGCGCGACGCCCAACTGTGCGCCGGCGACACCGCGTATCTGGTCGGTCCGTACCGCGAACTGATCGAGACGCTGCTGACCGGTCAGCGGACGCCGTAGCGCCACGTCAGGCCGCGATCATCAGATCGATGGACAGCTGGTCGCAGATGGCGTGGGTGGTGGGCCAGTCACCGCGCTGCGTCGCGCGGGCCAGTTCCTCGGTCAATGGGCTCTGCACATCCAGTTCGGCGAGCCAGCCCGCGACCGTCGCCGCCAAGCGGTCCGCCGTGACGCCTACGGCGTGACGATCGTGGAGCTGGTCGACGATCTCGTAGGTCGGCCCATCGGTGATAGTCGCGGGGTGCTGGTGCCGCCAGTGGATGTTCATATCGGTAGGAGCACCGAGCGGGCCGGATCGGGACAGTTTTTTGGGCCGAAAATGAGCTTGTGTCCGAGAATCCGTGGGATCTTCGGACACAAGCTCAGGCTCGCCGGTCAGTCCTTCAGCGACGACAGGTTGAACGCCGCGCCCGTCGGGTCGGTGACGGCCGCCAGCCGGCCGTACGGGGTGTCCTCGGCGGCGCGCACCACGGAGCCGCCGTTGGCGGTGATCAGTTCGATGGTCTTGTCGACGTCGTCGCTGCCGAGGAAGACGTTCCACGTGGAACTTTCCAGGCCGGGAATGACGGAGCCGTCCATGACGCCGATCAGCGGCTCGCCGTCGAAGATGGCGTTGCTGTATCGGAACTCGGGGCTGTCGGCCTCGACCTGCAGCTGCCAGCCGAACACCGTCGTGTAGAACTCGGTGGCCTTGGCGAAGTCGGTCGTGGTCAGCTGGAACCACACCGGGGCGCCGGCCTCCTCGTACGCCTCGAAGCCCTGGTGCCCGGTCGGCTGCCACAGGCCGAAGAAGGCGCCCGTCGGGTCGGTCAGCATGGCCATCCAGCCCTTCTCGGGCACCTCCATGGCCGGGATGCAGTTGGTGGCGCCGGCGGCGACGGCAGCGTCGACGGTGGCCTGGATGTCAGCGGTGTGCAGGTACACGGTCCACGCGTCGGGGGCGTTCCAGGCCGGGTCGCTCGCCATCATGCCGCCGACGTAGCGGCCGTCGCGCCGGGCGTTGATGTAGCCCCCGTAGTCGGGTCCCGGGTTTTCGTAGTCCCAGCCCAGCACGGTGCGGTAAAACCGCTGGGCGCCAGCCACATCCGAGGTGGCGAGGTCGATCCAGATGGGCGCGCCCAGTGGGGTCGCGGTACGAGTGGCCATGGTGTTCTCCCTAGACGAGTGACGGAGTGGTCACCGATACAGACAAGCACCCCACCGAAAACTCATCGCGGCGGCGTCGACAAGAAAGCCGACATGAAAAAGGTGGCGAGAATTCGAGAATTCTCGCCACCTTCGTCTGACGGGCCTACACCGACGCGAACAGCGCCTTGAACTTCTCCAGTGACTGGTGGATGTCGGACCGCAGCGCAGCTGCCACCACCATACCGATGGGTCCGAACAGGGCCGGGCCACCGAGGTGGATGTCGAACGCCACGTTCGAACCGTCGCCGGCCGGCGTGATCTTGGCCATCAACTTGACCCGGACCCCACCCTTGCCGACGCCGTTGAGGGTCAACGATCCCGGCGGGTTGTAATGCACGATGGTCCAGTCGACCCGGTTCAGCATGCCCTTGACCTCGACGACGGACGAGATCTGCGTGCCCTTCCCCAGGGTCTCGGGCAACGGGCTGCGCCACATCCGGTGGATGGACAGCCAGTCGTCATACCGGGAGAGGTCCGACGCTGCCTCCCAGGCCTTTTCGGGCGACAGCGGTACTTCGATGGAACTTGCGAGTTTTGCCATGACTACTGCTGTTCTTGCGTCCCCTCGGCAGGAGCCTCAGCAGCAGGCTGGTCTCCTGCGACGGCCTTCTTCGCCGCTTCCTGGGCGCTGTCGACAGCGCCCTTGAACTTGCCTTCGGTCTTCTCGTCGACGATGTCGCCGACCTTCTCGATAGCGGCCTCGACCTTGTCGGCGTTCTGCGCCGCCAGGTCCTTCACCTTGTCCAGAAATCCCATGATTCCCACCCTATCTATTGCCGGATTGTCCGGTGAACGTGCTCATTCTTCATTGCTCCTCGGTTCGCCACAACCGTCGCGGCTCGCCCAGCCAGCGGCCCTGCAGCCACCACAACACCTCGATCGCACCGGCGCCCACCAGCCCGATTCCGACGGCCGCCGAGGTCAGCGCCAGGTTCGACGGGTCGAGCATGAACTGTTGCTGCGCCCAGGGAATCGAAAAAATCACCACATATGCCAACGCCGACGCGGCGACCAGCGCGACACGCCACCACTGGTACGGCCGTGCCACCACCGCCAGCACCCACACCGCCGACACCAGCAGCGTGATCAGCGCCGCGGTGGACGCCTGGTTCTGCTCGACCGCGTCCGCGTACTTCCCGTGATAGGCCAGCAGGTAGGACGCGAACGTCGCGGCACCCACCACCAGGCCCGACGGCAGCGCGGCCGTCATCACCCGGCGCACGAAACCGTGGTGTGCGCGTTCATTGTTCGGCGCCAGCGACAGGATGAACGCCGGAATGCCGATGGTGAACCACGCCGCGATGGTGACGTGAATGGGCTGGAAGGGATACAGCACCGGCTCGGTGCCGAAGAACCTGGCGGACAGACCCGCCAGGCCCACCAGAACCGCCAGCAGCACCGAATAGACCGTCTTGGTGAGGAACAGGTTCGAGACGCGCTCGATGTTGCCGATCACCCGGCGGCCCTCCCCCACCACATACGGCAAGGTGGCGAACTTGTTGTCCAGCAAGACGATCTGCGCGACGGCCCGCGTCGCCGAGCTGCCCGATCCCATCGCGACACCGATGTCGGCGTCCTTGAGGGCCAGCATGTCGTTGACGCCGTCGCCGGTCATCGCGACGGTGTGGCCGCGGGACTGCAGGGCATGCACCATGGCGCGCTTCTGGTCCGGCCGGACCCGGCCGAACGTGGTGTATTCGCTGACGGTTTCGGCCAACTGCTCCGGATCGTCCGGGAGCCGACGGGCGTCGAGCGTCTCGCCGTCCAGCCCCAGCGAACCGGCCACCGCACCCACCGACACCGCGTTGTCGCCCGAGATCACCTTGACCGAGACATGTTGCTGCGCAAAGTAGTCCAGCGTTTCACCGGCATCGGGACGGACACGCTGCTCCAGCGTCACCAATGCCGCGGGAGTGACGACACCGGGCGCGTCGGGTGCGTCGACGGGGCGGTCCGACGAGCCGAGCAGCAACACCCGCAGACCCTGGGCGCCGATCTGTTCGGCCTGCTCGGCTTCGGGGGAACCGGCCTCGAGCAGGACGTCGGGCGCGCCGAGCACCCAGTTGCCGTGCTCGCCGTAGGACACCCCGCTCCATTTGGTCGCCGATTTGAACGGCGCGCTGGCGGTCTGCGTCCAGCCCGGCGGCAGTTTGTACGCCTCGGCGATGGCGGCCATGCTGGCGTTGGGCCGTACGTCGTCGGCCGCCATCTGCGCGAGTACGGACGCGGCGTCGTCCGCGGTGAACGTGCTGAGATCGCTGACCCGCATACCGTTTTCGGTCAGCGTCCCGGTCTTGTCGGCGCACACCACGTCGACGCGGGCCAGACCTTCGATGGCCGGCAGCTCCTGCACCAGGCACTGCCGCCGGCCCAGGCGGACCACGCCGACGGCGAACGCCAGCGACGTCATCAGCACCAGACCTTCGGGCACCATCGGCACCAGGGCACCGACCGTCCGCAGTACCGATTCCTTCCAGCCGACGCCGGTGACGGTGAACAGCTGGGTGTAGATGATCAGCGCACCGGCCGGCCAGAGCAGGTAGGTGATGAACCGCAGAATGGTGTTGATACCGCTGCGCAGCTCGGACTTCACCAGGGTGAATTTGCTTGCCTCGGCGGCCAATTGGGCGGCGTATGCCGCGCGCCCGACTTTGGTGGCGCGGTAGGAACCGCTACCGGCGACCACGAAGCTGCCCGACATGACGGTGTCGCCGGCGCTCTTGTCGATGGCGTCGGCCTCACCGGTGAGCAGTGACTCGTCGACCTCGAGGTTGGCCGCTTCCAGCACGACGCCGTCGACCACGATCTGATCGCCGGGGCCGAGTTCGATGACGTCGTCGAGCACGACCTCGCCGGCGGGGCGTTCCTGAGTGCCGGACTGCCTGCGCACCAACGGTTTTGCCTGGCCGACGATGGCCAGCCGGTCGAGGGTCTGCTTGGCCCGCAGCTCCTGGATGATGCCGATGGCGCTGTTGGCGACGATCAGCAGCCCGAACAGCCCGTTGATGACCGAGCCCGTCGCCAGGACGATCAGGAACAGCGTGCCGAGAATCGCGTTGATCCGCGTGAAGACGTTGGCGCGGATGATCTCCGAGACACTGCGGGCCGCCCGCGTCGGGACGTCGTTGGTCTGGCCGGCGGCGACGCGCTGGGCGACGTCGGCATCCGACAGTCCGCTGAGATCCGTCGTACGTTCCCGATCACCGACAGTCACCCGTCATCCCCCCACCGAGTCGGGATTTGTGCACGAAAATCCGCGGCAGGCGCGGAAAATCGTGCACAAATCGCTATTGAGACGGCCGCCACCACTCATCCAGCCCCGGCAGCCGCGCCGGTTCCAGCCGTTGACCCGGCATGGGCACGGCCACGTCCACCGATTCGTCGCGCGCGGCGGCGATCATCCGCTCGACCGGCTCGGACCACGGGTGTGGCGCCAGCCGGAACGTCGCCCAGTGGATCGGCACCAGCAGGCCGCTGTCGGTCACATCGCGGTGCGCCCGTACCGCGAACTCCGGGTTCATGTGGATGTCCGGCCAGCCCGGGTGGTACGCCCCGATGGGCATGAGGGTCAGGTCGAACGGGCCGTGGTCGGCGCCGATGTCCGCGAAGCTCTTGGTGTAGCCGGTGTCGCCGCCGAAGAAGGCGCGATGCTGCGGGCCGATCAAGGCCCACGACGCCCACAGGGTGGTGTTGCGGGTCAGGAAGCGTCCCGAGAAGTGCCGGGCCGGGGTGCAGACCAGGGTCAGCTCGCCGAGCGCGGCGCTCTGGTTCCAGTCGAGTTCGACGATCCGCTCGGCCGGGATGCCCCACCACCGCAGGTGCGCGCCGATACCCAGCGGCACGAAGAACTTGGCCCGCTGCATACCCGCCAGCTGCGTGACGGTGTCGATGTCGAGGTGGTCGTAGTGATCGTGGCTGATGATCACCGCGTCGACGGCCGGCAGCGCCTCCAGCGGCGCCGGCACCTCGTGGAGCCGCTGCGGTCCGACCCGCCGGGACGGGGAGCATCGTCGGCTCCACACCGGGTCGGCCAGCACGCGGTAGCCGTCGATCTCGATGAGCGCCGAGGAGTGCCCGAACCAGGTGACCGCCAGGTCGCCCGCCGGGAGGCCCGGATCGGGCACCACCAGCGGGATGGGCATGGGCGGGCGCTGCACGGCGCTGCTGGTCAGCAGTTCGCGCACCAGCCCGGCCTGCTGCTCCCGGCTCAGCTCGGTGCCGGACGGCGGCTCGAGGTTGACGAACACCCCGTCGTGATAGTTGGGCGAGTTGGCCGCCACCGCGTTGATGTCCACGGGGCCGGCGCCGAGCGCGGCGGGCGCCCCATTGAGCGCCCGCAACACCCAGCCTCCGGCTGCCAGCGCCGCCGTTCCCCACATCAGCCGCAGTGCCCGTCGCAGCATCAGGCGCCCTGGAACCTCGGCGCCCGCTTCTCGAACCGGGCCACCTGCGCCTCGATCACGTCCGGGCTGGCCCAGGCCTTGTTGAACATGCGGGTGTGTTCGCCGCGGACGGTGTCGTAGGCACCGTCGTCGTTGAGCACGCGCTTGGAGTGTGCCAGCGACAGCGGCGCGTAGCCGGCGATCTCGGCGGCCCAGGCCTGCGCGTCGGCCAGCGAGCCGGTGCGGTTGACCATGCCGGTCTGCAGGGCGGTCTCCAGCTCGAGACGCTCGGCGGCGAGCAGCATGGCGCGGGCGCGGCCGTGGCCGACGAGGGACGTCAGCCGGCGGATGCTCCAGTTGTCCAGCGCCAGGCCGTATTTGGCGATGGGGAACTGGAAGAACACGCCCGGCGCGGCGACCCGCAGGTCGCAGATCATGGCCAGGATGACGCCGGCGCCGATCGCGGGGCCGTTGAGTGCCGCGATGATCGGGATCGGGCTGGCGTCGATCGCCAGGTTCAGGGCCAGCGCCTTGTCCGGCAGTTCCTTGGCCACACCCTCGGCGTCGGACAGGTCGGCGCCGGCGCTGAACACGGTGCCCTGCCCGGTCAGCACGATCGCGCGGGTGTCCGACGGCGAGGCCTTCTCGATTTCTTCACGTACGCCGTCGACGAGCGCGGCGTTGAGCGCGTTGCGCCGCTCGGGGCGCTGCATTTCCAGGGTCAGGACATTGCCGTCCCGGGTCACTCCGATCATTGGGCCAGCCTAGGCGGTGCGCCGATCGAGCGCCGAGCCGCGTTGCGGAGTAGCGCCGGTGTTCAGGTGCGACGATTGGCGCGTGCCGCCCAGTCCACCCGAGCAACCCCGGGCGAATCAGTTCGCCCATCTGTTGACGCTGGTCGCGGCCAACGCGATCCCCGCGGTCGGCTGGTTCACGCAGGAGTGGTCCGCGGCGACGACGTTGATCGTCTACTGGTTCGAGACCGTCGCCGGATTGCTGTTCATCTACGCCCGCGGCGTCCTGCAGCAGCGGTGGAACCCGCGCCGCGGGCATTTCCGGTACGAAGCGCCGCAGTCGAAGGGGCCCCAAGGCAAGCCCGGTTCCTTCATCAAGGGGTTCTTCTTCATCAACGCGGTGTTCTGCGCGGCGCACGGCGTCTTCATCGCGGTGATCCTGCTGATCCTGACGCACAATGGCAACGCCGAGCTCGTCGGTCTCAACTGGCGCAGTGCGGGCATCGGCTGCCTCCAGATGCTCGTCATCGTCGCCGTCGACTTCCTCGTCGACGTGCCGTACCTGCGCCGCTGGTCATTCGGCGTGCTCGAGCAGACCGCCAACCGCAGCTTCGGGCGGGTCGGGGTGGTGCATCTCGCGCTGATCTTCGGCATCTTCGCCGCCGCGGTGACCAACTCACCCGCCCGGATGTTCGGAGTGTTCGTCGTGCTCAAGACGCTGTACTCCCTCGCCTCGGCGCTGCCGATGTACGAGCCGGCCACCCCGCCGAAGTGGCTGAGCCGGGCGATGAACCGCATTCGCCGCGAGCCGGAGGGGCAGCGGTTCGAAGACATGTGGGTGAAGGATCAGGCCGCCGAGGTCAGACGCCGGACGCGAAACGACGAAGTGTGGACCGGGGCGGGGCGGTAGCCGATTAGCCTGTCCGGGTGAGTCGGACCGGAGCCCGTCAGTTCTTCGACGCCATCCTCGACGACGGATCGTTCCGCAGCTGGGACGGCCCGCCACTGGAGGTGGCCGTCAGCGACGATTACCGCGCCGAGCTGGCCGACGCGACGTTGCGCACCGGGCTGGACGAGTCGGTCCTGACCGGTGAGGGCACCGTCTCCGGTCGGCGCGTGGCCGTGCTGGCCTGCGAGTTCGACTTCCTGGCCGGCTCGATCGGGGTGGCCGCCGCCGAGCGGATCACCGCTTCCGTGCAGCGCGCGACGGCCCTCGGCTTGCCGCTGATCGCGTCGCCATCCTCGGGCGGGACGCGCATGCAGGAGGGCACCGTCGCGTTCCTGCAGATGGTGAAGATCGCCGCGGCCGTCGAGCTGCACAAGAAGGCGCACCTGCCGTACCTGGTGTATCTGCGGCATCCGACAACCGGCGGGGTGTTTGCGTCGTGGGGATCGCTCGGGCACCTCACCGCGGCCGAACCGGGCGCGCTGATCGGGTTCCTCGGGCCGCGTGTCTACGAGCACCTGTACGGCGAGCCGTTCCCTGACGGCGTGCAGACCGCCGAGCACCTGTTCGCCCATGGCGTGATCGACAGCGTCGTCCCGCTCGACAAGCTGCGCGGCGTCGTGAATCGGGTTTTGACGGTGGTCGCGGACCCGCCCGACCCAGGGATTTGTGCACGAAAATCCGCGGTGGGCGCGGAAAATCGTGCACAAATCGCTGAGGTGCCGGCGTGGGAGTCGGTGGAGGCGTCGCGGCGGGAAGACCGGCCGGGCGTGGACTACCTGCTCAAGCATGGGGCGACCGACCGGGTGCTGCTGTCGGGGACCGGGCGCGGCGAATCGGGGACGACGCTGCTGGCGCTGGCCCGGTTCGGCGGGCAGCCCGCGGTCGTGGTCGGTCAGCGCCGGGTGATCGGCGGCCTGGTCGGGCCCCGTGCGCTGCGGGAGGCCCGCCGCGGCATGGCGCTGGCGGCCGGACTGCAACTGCCGCTGGTGCTGGTGATCGACACCGCCGGGCCCGCGCTGTCCCAGCAGGCCGAGGAGGACGGGCTGGCCGGGGAGATCGCCCGGTGCCTTGCCGAGCTGGTCACGCTCGACACCCCGACGGTGTCGGTGCTGCTGGGCCAGGGCAGCGGCGGACCCGCGCTGGCGATGGTTCCGGCCGACCGGGTACTCGCGGCACAACACGGCTGGCTGGCGCCGTTGCCGCCGGAAGGCGCCAGCGCCATCGTCTACCGCGACGTCGACCACGCCCCGGAACTGGCTGCCGCCCAAGGCGTTCGGTCCGCGGATCTGTTGAAGGCCGGGATCGTCGACGTCATCGTGCCGGAGGAAATCGACGCCGCCGACGACCCGGCCGGGTTCACCGAACGGATGTCTGCCGCTATCGCCGCCGAGCTGCACGCGCTGCACACCGTGCCTGCCGCGCAGCGCCTCGGGGTGCGGCTGCAGCGCTACCGGCGGATCGGCGTCCCTGACAGCTGATTCACGCCTCGTCGAGGTAGCGCTGAAGCGTCGGCGCGAGCCAGTGGACCAGATCGTCGTCGCTCATCGCGACGATGGGCGGCAGTTTCAGCACGAACCGGCACATCGCCATGCCGAGCACCTGGGTGGCGATCAGGCCGGCGCACCGCGCGGGGTCGGTGGGTTTGAGACGCGCGATGGCGGGCCCCAACTGGTCGGCGAAGATGGCTTGCATTCGCCCCGCCGCTTCGGCATTCGTGGTCGATGAGCGCAGCAGCACGATCAGTCCGTCGTCCTGGGTCCAGCGATCCAGGAAATGCGCGACCAGCGCGGCGCCGAGCTGCGCTCTGGGGACGGCCGACAGGTCCGGGAAGCGCAGGTCGAATTCGGCTGCGGCAGCGAACAATTGGTCCTTGTTGCCGAAGTAGCGCATCACCATCGACGGGTCGATGTGCGCGTCCGCGGCGATGGCCCTGATGGTCGCCGCCTGGTAACCGGTGGTCGCGAACCGCTCGCGGGCCGCCGCGAGGATCACGGCCTTGGTCTCTTCTGACGATCTGCGCATGCCAACAACTGTATGCCAACACTTGTTGACTTTGGGCTTGAATCGCGCAACCATGGTTATGCCAACAACTGTTGGCATACGCGGAAGGAGACGCAGATGACTGACACCGATGTCCTGATCGTCGGAGCCGGCCCCACCGGACTCGCCCTCGCCGCCGCACTGCAGGCCCGCGGGGTCGACGCCCTCGTGGTCGACCGGCTGTCGGCGGGGGCCAACACCTCACGTGCGGCGGTGGTCAATGCCCGCACGCTCGAGGTTCTCGAAGAACTGGGCGTGTCGCAGCGCCTGGTCGAGCTGGGCATTCAGGCCCCGCGGTTCACCATCCGCGACCGCCACGAGACGCTGATCCCGGTCGACTTCAGCACGCTGCCGACGCAGTACCCCTACAGCCTGATGCTGCCGCAATGCACCACCGAGCAGGTGCTGCTGGACCGCCTGGCCGAACTCGGCGGCAAGGTCATCCGGCCGAAGACCTTGACCGGCGTCGCCCAGGACGCGCACGGCGTCACGGCCGCCTTCGACGACGGCGAGACGATCCACGCGCGGTACCTCGTCGGAGCCGACGGCATGCACAGCGTCGTGCGGGAGCAGGCCGGCATCGGGTTCAGCGGCGGCCAGTACGGACAGTCGTTCGCGTTGGCCGACGTCCGCCTCGTCGGCGACGTCGCCGACGACGAGGTGGTCCTCTTCTGGGCGGCCGCCGGCCTGACGGTCGTCGCGCCGCTGCCCGGTGGCACGTACCGGATCGTCGCGCCCGTCGACGCGGCGCCCGAGGAGCCGTCCACCGCTTTCGTCCAAGAACTGCTCGACACCCGCGCCTTCGGCCCGGGCCGGGTGACGGTGACCGATGTCGAATGGGGCTCCCGGTTCCGGGTTCACCATCGGGTCGCCGACGGCTACCGCGCCGGCCGGGTGCTGCTCGCCGGCGACGCCGCCCATGTCCACAGCCCCGCCGGCGGACAGGGCATGAACCTGGGCATCCAAGACGCCCTCGCGTTGAGTCAGGCGCTGGCAACGGCTTTGACGACGGGACGCGACGGCGTGCTCGACGAATACAGCGCGACCCGACGTCCCCTGGCACAGCAAGTGGTGGCCCTGACGGACCGGCTGACGCGGCTGGCCACCTTGCCCGCGCCGGTCCGCCCGCTCCGGAACCTGTTGATCGGCCTGGCCGGCCGACTCCCTGCCGTGCAGCACCAGCTCGCGTGGCGGTTGTCCGGGCTGTCCAACCGCTGAGCAGTCGTCGACAACGGAAAAGCCGAGCCCGGTCTTCGGGGGTGACCAGGCCCGGCAGCTCAATTTCCGCTCAGCCGTTGCAGCAGTGCGACTTCTTCGGCGACGGTGGCACATTCAGCGCCGGGTTGCGATCGAAGAAGCTCACGGGCTTGAGCTTGAATCCGGCGTAGTCCACCGGCATCACGGGCCAGTCCTCGGGCCGCGGGAAGTGCGTCAGCCCGAAGGTGTGCCACACCACGATGTCCTCGCCCTCGATGTTGCGGTCCTGCGCGACGTACGACGGCAGTCCGGCGTCACCCGGGTGCTGGTTGACGAACTGCCCGGCCGGATACCGTTCGGCCGGATCGTATTTCGTCACCCACAGGTGCTTGGTCGCGAAGGCGGCGCGCTTGGCGATGGAGCTCGACGGGTCGGCCAGCAGCGTGGGCTGACCTTCCGGGTGCAACGCGTAGCCGACGTTCTGCCCCAGCCGGTTCTGCTTGGTGGGGTTGGTGATGTGCCAGACCCGGGCTTTGAGGTTGTCGGCGGTGCGCATGGCCTCGAGCTCGTGGGTCAGCTTGGTCTTCTGCGGGCGGAACGCGTTGCCCCACGGGTTTTCCGGGCCCATCGGAACACCGACGGCGTCGACTTCCTCGACGGTGTTGGTCAGCCCGTCGACCGCCATGTCCAGCCGCGCGGAGAACATGTGCTGGTGGAACGGCGCGCCCAGGCCCGGTGCCATCTCGGTGGAAAAACCTTCCGGCCCACGGTAGGCCGAGGCGAACACGATGCCGGTGGCCTTGGCCTCCAGCTCGATGGTGCCGTCGAGGTAGAGGTACCAGTAGAAGCCGTAGTCGTAGTTGCCGATGGTCAGGAAGAACGAGATCACCAGACGGCGCGAACGACGGACCTCGGCCATGCCGTTGAACATGTCGGTGTGCTTCCACAGCACGCCGAAGTCCTCCTCGTGCAGGCAGATTGCGTTCTTCATCAGCTTGGGCTCGCCGTTCTCGTCGGCGATGGTGACGTCGAAGTACTTGATCTCGCCGAGGCAGTCACAACCCAGTTCGAGGGCGTTGGTGTACCGGCCGAACAGGTACTCCCCCTGATCGAAGTAGTTCTGCCAGTAGCGCACCGGCGACGGATCGGCATAGGGCACCACCATCTCGGCGATGGACGCGCGGTACACCACCGGCCGCCCGTCGATCGACAGCTGATGCAGGGTCAGGCCCTCGCGGACGTCGAAGCCGAAGCGGAAAGACCAATCGGCCCAGGTGATCTGGTTGCCGTCGACCGTGAAGCTCGCGCCCTCGGGCTGGGTGATCTCGATGGGCTTGAGGTCGGTGCGGGCCGGGACGGCGTGTGGCGCGGCATCCCACTCGCCGCGTTCGGTGGGCAGCGGCAGCTCGATCTCGTCGATCACCTTGACCACCTTGCGGCCCGTCAGGTCGACGTAGGCGACGACGCCGTCGATCGGGTGCGCCCAGGGCAGGTCGGCCGCGTCGTACTGGTAGAACGCCAGCACCCGGACGATGCGCCGGCCGACCTCGTCCTCGTGGCCGAAGACGCCGGCCGACAGCGGAACCGCCCGCACGTCAGCCGGATTCAGCTTGCGTTTGGTCATGGCCTCGATCCATTCGGGGCAGTCGAGCAGGAACGCCTCGATGTCCTCGAACTCCTGATCCAGGATCGGCACGTGGCCGTCGCGGGTGCTGTCGATCGCTACCTCGCTGACGACGCGGCCCTCGGTCACCGACACCACCAGATCGGAGCCCTGGCCGGTGGCCCGGTCGAGCAGCAGCACCCGGGCGCGCCGGTCCATGGCGTCGCCGGGGCGGAAGGCCAGCACCTCGCTCTTGTGCGGCTCCTCCAGTGCGACGAACACGAAGCGGACGCTGTCGCCGAGCAGGCCGTGCGCGTCGACGATGCGGCGTGCCGCGCGGATTTCGTCGGCGCTCAGCGGGGTGAGCGGGTGGTCCGGAACTGTGGTCACCTGAGGTTCAATAGTGGCAGTCATCGTGCGATCTCCTTTGCGATATCAGGGTTTTCGTTGTGTTGAGTTCCGGCGTGCGGTCGCATCACCGCGACCGCGATGCCGCCGGCGAAGGCACCGACCAGCAGGACGCCGATGATCGCGGCCAAGGTTCCGGAGCCGCCGACCAGCAGCGGCAGGTTGATCGCCGTCAGCACCGAAAGGACTGCCAGACCGGCGAATCCGAGGCTCGGCGCGATGACGGTGTGCCACGGCCGGGTGTCGAGGCGGGTGCGGCGGAAGTAGACGACGACGGCCGCGGACGTCAGCGTCATCAGCACCACGATGCCCACCGAGGCGGCGCCGACGAACCAGGTGAACACCTGCGTCACCGGGTCCAGCCCGGCCAGGACCGCGGCCGCGACCAGCACCAGCGCCGAGAGGGTCTGCGCGAACGAGGCGATGTGCGGGGAGTCGTGCCGCGGGTGCGAGCGGCCGCAGCGCTCGGGTAGCGCCCGGCTGTTGCCCAGCGAGAAGATGTAGCGGGCCAGTACGTTGTGGAAGGACAGCAGTGCCGCGAAAAGGCTTGTGATCAAGAAGATCTGGACGAGGTCACCGGCCACCGCACCGACGTAGCGGGTGGCGGTCTCGGTCAGCATGGTCGCGGGGTTCTTCGTCGCCTCGTCGACCGCACCGGCGTCACCCCACGCGCTGACCAACGCCCAGCTGCTGAGCGCGTAGAAGCCACCGATCAGCAACAGCGCGGCGTACGTCGCCCGCGGGATGGTCCGCACCGGGTCGCGGGCCTCGTCGCGGAACACCGCCGTCGCCTCGAAACCGATGTAGCCGGCCAGCGCGAAGATCAGGGCGATGCCCGGCGCCCCGGAGAAGAAGTTGCCCGAGTGCAGCACGGCCGTCGAAAGCCCTTGTGCGCCGCCATGTCCGATGACGGCGGCGTTGATCACCAGCACGATGCCGACCTCGCAGACCAGCAGGACCCCGAGCACCTTGCCCGACAGCTCGATGTGCCGGTAACCCAGGAACCCGGTGACCGCCATCATCAGCAGCGCGTAGAGGTACCACGGCACGGCGGGTCCGCCGTGCGCGGTGACGAGCTCGTTGATGGACGCGCCGATGTAGCCGTACACCCCGACCTGGACGGCGGTGTAGGACAGCAGCGCCAGGAACGCGGCGCCGAGACCGGCATGCCGGCCGAAGCCGTGCGCGATGTAGGTGTAGAACGCGCCGGCTCCCGTGATGTGCCGGGCCATGGCGGTGAAGCCGACCGCGAACAGCAGCAGCACCGCGGTGCAGACGACGTACGACCCCGGATAGGCCGCCCCGTTGCCGGCGGCGATGCCGATCGGGAAGGTGCCGGCGACGACGGTCAGCGGAGCGGCGGCGGCGACGACCATGAACACGATGGCCACCGGGCCGAGCCGACCCGTCAATCGGTTGGGCTGAGCGCCGGTGCGTCGACCGGCATCGAGAACTGCGTCAGTTGTCATGACAGCACCTTCGCTGGAATTGAATGTGAATTGGTTGCGGTGCGGTAAGGCTTCGGTGAGTTCAAATGAGAATTGCCGAATCCGCGAATTCTCATTTGACGACGGAATTCACAGCGCGATGTTGATGGCTTTCGTCTGGGTGTATTCGGCAATGGCACCCTCACCGAGTTCACGGCCCCAACCCGATTGTTTGTATCCGCCGAACGGCAGGGCGGTATCGAACGCGTTGTGGCAGTTGACCCACACCGTGCCGGCCTTGATCTGCTGTGCCACCCGGTGCGCCGTCGAGACGTCGCGCGTCCACACGCTGGCGGCCAGCCCGTACGGGGTGTCATTGGCGGCTTCACGCACGCCGCGGTCGCGGTTGAACGGCACGGCCACGGCGACCGGCCCGAAGATCTCCTCCTGGTACACGGTGAAGTCACGGTTCACGTCGACCAGCAGCGTGGGCTGCACGTAGAAGCCGCTGTCGCCGTGCCGGCCACCCCCGGCCAAGGCCCGCGCGCCCTGCGCGATGCCGTCGTCGAGGTAACCGGTGACCTTGGCGAGCTGCTCACGCGAGACCAGCGGGCCGATGTCGTTGGTGGGATCCAGCCCGGGGCCGATGCGCAGACCGGCGGCATGCTCAGCGACGCCCTGCGTGAACTCGTCGAAGATGGCGTCCTCGACCAGCAGCCGGGTGCCCGCCGTGCAGGTCTGGCCGTGGTTGAAGAGGAAACCGCTGGCCACACCGGGAATCGCGGCCTCGAGATCGGCGTCGGCGAACACTACCTGCGGGCTCTTGCCGCCCAGTTCCAGCGACACCTTCTTGAGGTTGCCCGACGCGGCGTTGACGATCTTCTTGCCCACCTCGGTGGACCCGGTGAAGGCGACCTTGTCGACGCCGTCGTGCGCCGACAGCGCGGCGCCGACGTCACCGAAACCGGTCAACAGGTTGAACACCCCGGCCGGGACGCCGGCCTCGGCGATCACCTCGGCGAGCAGCACCGCTGTCAGCGGGGTCTGCTCGGCGGGCTTGAGGATGACGGTGTTCCCGCAGGCCAGGGCCGGTGCGACTTTGAACGCGGCCATGACCAGCGGGAAGTTCCACGGGGTGATCTGGGCGCAGACGCCGACGGGCTCACGCAGCGTGAAGGCGTGAAACTTGCTGCCCGGAGCCCACGGCACCGACACCGGGACGGTGCGGCCCTCGATCTTGGTGGCCCAGCCCGCGTAGTAGTAGAAGATCTCCGCGGCCCAGGTGACGTCGACGGCCTTGGCGACCGCGACCGACTTGCCGTTGTCGATGCTCTCCAGCTCGGCGAACTGATCGGCCCGGGCCGTGATGCCCTCGGCGATGCGCCAGATCATGCGCTGCCGCTCGGCGGGCGTCATGGCCGGCCACGGGCCGTTCTCGAAAGCGCGGCGGGCCGCCCGTACCGCACGCTCGACGTCTTCGGCGTCGCTGTGCGGGACCGTCGTGATGACCTGCTCGGTGGCGGGGTCGACGGTGTCGAACCGCCGGCCCGTCGCCGACTCGACCCACTGTCCGTCGACGTACATCTGCTGCGGGCGGGCGATGAATTCGGTGGTCCGCGGGTCCAGATCGGCGCTGAGCGTGGCTGTCATGGAAATCATGTCTACGCCTTGATGTGGTGCGCGTCACCACTAATTCGGAATGGGTATTTCGCGAATTCCGATTCTCATTTGAAATGGCTTCGGCATTCTCATTCGGGACCGTTGATAATCGCAGCTCGCCTCGATTTCCGGACGTGCCCTGGGCGCCACCGCGGCCCGCCGGGTCGCGGATTCTCATTTGAAGATTCTCGATGTTTACCCGACAACGCCGCCGAGGCCGGGGGCGATCGGCTACCTTCCGACAAATGGGCCACACCCGAACCATCCGGAGCCGCTCGCCGGTCGCCGGGCTTCAGCGCGCGCAGCTGACGTTCACCCAGGTTCTCGGGCAGTCGGTCTCGGCGGTCGCGCCGTCCGCGGTGATGGTCACGCTGCCGGCACTGGTCCTGCCGGCGGCCGGTCACGCCACCATCGCGGTGTTCGTCCTGACCGCCTTGATGATGACCGCGGTCGGGTACTGCATCACCCAGTTCTCCACCCGCATGGTCGCGGTGAGCGGGCTGTACAGCTACACCGTCAAGGGCCTCGGCCCGGTTCCGGGGATCGCGGCGGGCTGGTCGCTGGTCATCGGCTACGCCGCCGCCGCGATGGCGAGCGCGCTCGGCGCGGCCAGTTACCTCGCGACGCTGTTGGGCCGCGTCGGCGTGCCGGCAGGTAAACCCGTCATCGCCGGCCTGTCCGTACTCGTCGGCGGTGCCGCGCTGATCCTCATGACGCGCGGCATCAGGCTGTCGGCGCGCATCTCGCTGGCCGTCGAACTGTTCGCGATCGTGGTGGCCGGGGTGGTGCTGATGATCGCCTTCGGCGGAGCCGTGACCGGCAGCGCCGCATCATCGAAAACCGTCGCCGATGCGCCACATTCCGCGCTGGGCTTCGCTCTGCTGCTCGCCATCACCTCGTACGTGGGCTTCGAGAGCGCCAGCACTGTGGCCCGCGAGGCGCAACGCCCGTTCGTCACCGTCACCCGGGCCATCCGCTGGACGCCACTGGCGCTGGGAGCGCTGTACACCTTCGCCGCCGTCCTGCAGACCACGGGCACGATCCAGACCCGAACCGGGTCGACGCCGATCGTGCTCTCACTCCCCGACTCGGCCGACACCTTGGCCGGCGCACTGTCCGTGGCAATGGAAGTCGGCATCACCGCGTCCTGGATCGCGTGCGTGATCGGTTCCACCACCGCGTTGTCCCGGACCCTGTTCGCGATGGGCCGCGAGGGGCTACTGCCGGATGCACTGGGCCATGCCCATCCGCGCTATCGCACACCGCACGTCGCACTCAGCGTCGCGATGCCGGTGATCGTCGCGGTGCCGGTCGCCTACCTGTTCGCCGCGGACTCCAGCCGCGACGTCCTCATCGGGCTGCTGGCGGTGTCTGCCCACGGCTACATCGTGGCGTATCTGCTGGTGTGCCTGGCCACTCCGGCATTTCTGCGCCGGATCGGCGAGCTCACCACGGTGCCGCTGATCGTCGGGCTGGCCACGGCCGTCACCATGATCGCCATCATCATCTGGGCTGCACTGTCGGTGGCGTCGCCGGTATGGATCGCCACCGCGGTCTACTCCGCGCTGCTGGCACTGGGGTTGGCGGCATTCCTGGTTCGCCGCCGCCGGGTGCCCGACCTCGCCGAACGGGTCGGGGTGTTCGACGAGACCGTCGCCGGTGACGTTTTCGCCGACTACAACCCGTGGGAGGTGCGCCGGTGAGCCCCGCCGACGGCGCGCTGTCCGGCCGCCAGCCCAAAGCCGTCCAGAGCGCCCTCCAGGTGCTCGAGGCCGTGGCGCTGGCCGGCACGGGTGTCACCGCGAAAGACATCGCCGAGCACCTGTCCATGCCGTCGGCCACCACCTACCGGCTGCTGAATCTCCTTGTCGCCGACGGCTACATCGTGCGGCTGCCGGACCTGTCGGGGTTCGCGCTGGGCCCGCGGATGGGCCTGCTGATCGACGCCGCGGTCTCCCCCACCGTTTGCACCAAGGCCCGCGAGACGCTGGCCGAACTGCGGCTGTCGGTGCGGTTCGGGGTGCACCTGTTCTACTTCACCAACACCTCGGTGCGACTTGCCGACGCCGACAGCGAATATCCGCCGCCCGCAGACGAATCGGTGCTCAACCGCCACCTGCACGCCAGTGCCGTCGGAAAGCTGCTGCTCGCCGAGAAGCGTGATGCCGACACGCTGCTGGCCCTGACCCCGGCGGCGCTCACCGACCGCACCATCACCTCGAAATCCGCTCTGGCCGAACAGCTCGCCGAGATCCGGGAGTGTGGATACGCCGCGCAGACCGGGGAACTGCGGGCCGATTCGGCGTGCGTCGCGGTGCCGGTCCGGTCCGCCACCGCGACCCTGGTGGCCGCGGTGGCGATGTCCGGACGGGCCGAACAGGAACAGCTTCTGCGGAAGCAGGTTCCGGCGTTGCAGGACTGCGCGACCCAGTTGGCGCCGCTGCTGGCGTGATGGCGCTCAGAAGGGAATCGACGCGATCATCGCCCCGGCCCCGGTGACCAGACTCTCCTTCTTCAGCGTCGTGCCGAAGTACTTCGCGTGCGGGTCGATCACCACCCGCTGATCGTCGTGGCGGAGCGCCAGCACCTCCCGAGCCAGCCTCGAGAACGGGAACTTCTCGGGCCCGCCGATGTTGATGACGTGGTTGCGCGGTGGCTCAATCGCGACCTCGGCCAGGTACGCCGCCACTTCGTCGGCCGCGATCGGCTGGATCAAGGCATCCGGCACCCGCACATCGTGCTCGTCACCTTCATCGGTGTCGGCCTCGACCACCATCGAATCGACTATGGCCCTTGCGAACTCGTGGAACTGCGTGGCACGCACGATCGTGTAGGGCAACCCCGACGACGAGATGATCCGCTCTTGCGCGGCCTTGGCCCGCAGGTAGCCGCTGTCGGGCAGTCCGTCGACGCCCACGATCGACAGTGCGACGTAATGGCCCACCCCGGCCGCCCGGGCCGCGGCCACCAGATTGGTGGTCGCCCTGACGAAGAAATCCATCACCTCGTCCTCTTCGAAGGACGGCGAGTTGGTGACGTCAACAAGGGCGTCTGCGCCCGCCAGGGCTTTGGCGAGGCCCACGCCGCTGAGCACATCGACACCGGAGCGCCGGGACGCGGCGACCACGTCCTCGCCCTCCCGGGTCAAGAGGTCGACCAGCAGTTTCCCGATGAGGCCACTGGCCCCCATGACTGTCACCTTCACTGTGCCAACACCTTTCGTCGTCGCCACGCCGACCCGAGAGTCGGACACTCAGCCTACGTCGCCCGGCATGCCGAGGGGCACGAATCTGCCGTCCGGGACGCCTGGACCGGCGGCAGCGTACGTCCCGTATCGCTGGACGACGCAACACAATTGGTGCCACTGCCGGCGTCACGCTTCGCCCGTCGGCGGGGCCTCCGGCGCTGGCGATCAGCTGTCGCCAGGTTCCTCGACCCGGGACACACCGTTTGCGGAATTGACGCCCACGTCGGTACTGTGCGACAGTCGTCGGGAACGAATCCAGGTACGCACAGCAATGCAATGCATCGGACGGTCAGCATGGTAAATCGGCTGCTCACAGTGCATGATTTGGTCGTTCTGCTGCAGTCGGCAAATCAATTCGAGTTGCTGCTCACCGCGGCGGCCGGGACGGCCTCGATCGTCACCGCTGTGCGGAGTTCGGCAGCTGACGTTGCTGGCATCGATCCGGAGCGCCGGCACACGGACCTGTGCACCTGCGGGGACGGCGACCCTTCGAACTGTCCGGCACGTGACTCCCTGTGAGCCGGGGCGCGGCGCCACCGGCACCGCGCCCCACCACAGTCAACCGCTGATGGCTTCGGCGACCTTCACCCCGACCAGCACCACTGCCACCAGCAGATAGCCGCGTAGCGCGACCATCCCGGCTACCCGCAGCGGTGACCAGGCGGGCCGATCGAGCGTCTCCAGCGCAGGCGTGCGGAAGCTGTCGCGCTCCTGGCTCCGCAGTGCCTTGCGGACCTTGCGGTCGTCTGGCTCTTCATCCAGATCCTCCACCTGCTCGGGATCCAGGCCACCCAACTCGGCGGCCACCTGGACAGCGTCCTGCTTCCGCTCCCGCCGCCGAGACCGCAGCGTCACCCCCGCGATGGCGCCGCCACCGAGCACGCCGACGGCAACCCCGGCCCCAAAGCCCCATTCCAGCTGTCCGGCAGTCAGATTCGGGAAGAACGTCGCCGCCGTCAGCGCCAGTGACAACAGCACCAACGCCCAGACGATCACGCCCGCCATGATGTTCTGCCGCATGGTGTTGACCCACGGCCCCAACACCGCCTTGTCGTTGCACAGCAGCACCAGGAACACCGTCGCCGACGGCAGCAGCACCCCGGCCAGCGCCTGCACGCCCTGGGTGAGCAGCCCCAGCACGTGGTCCGGGCTGAACGACACCGCGGCGGCCACCGCCAACAACGCGGCGTAACCCAGGTAGAAGGCGGGCGCCTCACTGACCTTCCAGTGCAACGAGTGCCGCTTACCCATGGTGTCACCCAGCGCGTACGTGGTGGCGAGGCCGACGGCGTTGGCCCCGATGAGCGACGCGTCCAGCAGCAGGATCGCGAACAGTGCACCCGCCGTGTGCGACACATGCCGGCCCAGCTGGGTTGCCACGTCACCGGCGTCGGTGAAGTTGCCGGCCGCGGCACTGCCGCCCAGCCCGAACGCCGCGGCGGCCATGATCGCGACCGCGCCGACCATCACCACGACGATGCCGATCCACAGATCGACCCGCTCGTAACGAATCCACTTGGGGGTCAAGCGCTTGTCGACGATGTTGGACTGCTGGAAGAACAACTGCCACGGCGCCACCGTGGTGCCGACGATGGCAACGATCAGCAGCAACAGCGTCGAGTTCAGGCCACCCGGGAAGGACGGGATCAACCCGTGCGCGGTTTCCGACACCGACGGGTGGACGATGAACGCCAGCGGGAAGATCACGATGTTGATGGCGATCAGCGCGAAAATGAAACGCTCCCAACGGCGGAACGAACCACCGGCCACCACGGCGAACAGCAGGACCGCCGCGAGCGGCACCGAGATGGCCTTGGGCAGCCCGAAGTAGTTCAACGCCATGGACACCCCGACGAATTCGGTGACGATGGTCAGCGCGTTGACGATGAACAGGTCGCCGACGCTGAAGGCACCCCAGAACTTGCCGAATCGCGCGAAGATCAGCCGGGCGTGCCCTACCCCGGCGACGGCGCCGAGCCGGACCACCATCTCCTGGTTGACGTAGAGCACCGGAATCAGCAGCGCCAGTGTCCACATGAGCGCCGTGCCGTAGTTCTGGCCGGCCTGGGCGTAGGTCGCGACGCCGCCGGCGTCGTTGTCTCCGACCATGACGATGAGGCCGGGCCCCATCACCACCAGCAGCATCTTCAGTCGCTGCCGGCGGCTGCGGCCGGTGGTGGTCTCGTCGGTACGGATGGTGCCGAGCGCGCCGACGATGTCGCCGACGTGCGCGGTGTCGAGCACCGCGGTGCTTGGTGAATCACGTTGCCGCACTGACGTTTCGCCGGCGGGGCGCGGGGTACGAGCGAAGAGGGCCATGTCGAGATTCCTCCCGGGAAAATGGCAGCACAACAGGGGTCCGCCCACCGGAATCGGTGGGCGGACCGTGCGGCCGAACGGATCAGAAGTTGGGGTGCGCCCCGAGAGACGCCGAGATCACCGCGAGCGGCGTGTGCGACAACTGCAGGTTGTAGCGTTCCTGCGGCGTCAGGTGCGTGCGGGAGTGCACCAGTCGGGCGATACGACGGACGGCGCGGTTGCGAAATACGGTCATGACAGAGCTCCTGTCGGGATCGGACTCCCGTGGCCTGTCGGTCAGGCGGAACCGGCCGGTCGGCAGGTTGACGGGAGTGCGCGGATGATGGTGTCTACGTGATGTTTTCGTCCCAAACTGGACCTATCGCCATCGCCAGATCTCACGTCGTACCTCACCTCCTAGCCGTCGGGCCCGCGTCGGGGCAGCTATCCCATGACAACACAAAAGGGAGATGGCAGCGACCGTGTACCCATTAAAAGGCTGTTAAAACCTGGCGCTGCCGCACCCCTCTCGTCAGAGCTTCGGCACTGGACGACGTAATCCACCGAGGTGGATAGCCACTTTGGGTAACCCCTTAATCCGGGGAGACCTGTCCTGACCCTGGGCGTCTCTCGACGTCGTCGGATCAGTGGCTTCTGTTCGTCCAGGAGCCTCGCCTAGCGAGGTGCTGACGTAGCCAAGGTAACCCGGGTGCACTGACCCGTCAACTCGATTACCTGGGCCGCTTCCCCGCGAGCGTGCAACAGTGCGCGATTTCGTCGAACATCGCGATCTCCAAGCACATTCGTGACGACGGCCACGTGGCGACGTCACGAACGTGCCACCAGACCGCAAAAGTTGCCGCCGGCATGACCTGGCTGCACGTTCGTGGCGACAAAGCCGGACGCTAGGGCTGCTCGAGCCCGAAGATGCGGATGCTCTCGGCGCGCATGTCGACCTTGCGCACCTTGCCGGTGATCGTCATCGGGAACTCGTCGACGATGTGCACGTAGCGCGGAATCTTGAAGTGCGCCAGCCGATTCGCGGTGAACTCCCGGATGGCGGCGGCGTCCAGCGGCGGCGCTCCCGGCCGCATCCGCAACCAGGCGCAGATCTCTTCGCCGTACCGGGCGTCGGGCACGCCGATCACCTGGGCGTCCTCGATGTCCGGGTGGGTGTAGAGGAACTCCTCGATCTCGCGGGGATACACATTCTCCCCACCGCGGATCACCATGTCCTTGATGCGCCCGACGATGGCGCAGTAGCCGTCTGACCGCATCACCGCGAGATCGCCGGTATGCATCCAACCGTCGGAATCGATGGCTTCCCGGGTCTTTTCGTCGTTGTTCCAGTATCCGAGCATGACGGAGTAGCCGCGGGTGCAGAACTCCCCCGGTTCGCCGCGCTCGACGGTCTCGCCGGTTTCCGGGTTGATGACCTTGACCTCCAGGTGCGGATGCGCCCGCCCGATGGTCGCGGTGCGGCGGTCCAGGTCGTCATCGATCAGCGTCTGGCAGGACACCGGCGAGGTCTCCGTCATGCCGTACGCGATGGCCACCTCGGCCATGTGCATGTCGGATACGCAGTGCTTCATCACCTCGACGGGGCATACCGAGCCGGCCATGATGCCGGTGCGCAGGCTCGACAGGTCCCGCCCGGCGAACGACGGGTGGTGCTGCATCGCGATGAACATCGTCGGCACCCCGTAGACGCCTGCGCACTGCTCGGACTCGATGGCGTCGAGGGTGGCCGCCGGGTCGAAGCCGGGGGCCGGGATCACCACGGCCGCACCATGACTCATACAGCCGAGCAAACCCATCACCATGCCGAAGCAGTGGTAGAACGGCACCGGGACACACAACCGCTCGCCCGCCCGCAGGTTGATGCCTTCGGTCGTGAAGTAGCCGTTGTTCAGGATGTTTCGGTGCGACAGCGTCGCACCTTTCGGGAATCCGGTTGTCCCCGAAGTGTATTGGATGTTGATCGGGTCGGTGTTGGCCAGCGTGGCCTGCCGGGCCGCCAGGGCATCGGCACCGACCGCCGCACTGTCGGCCCGCAACCGGTCCCAGTCCGCGCCGTCCAGGAAGACGACGTCACTCAGGCTGGGAACCTGCGGACGCACCTCGTCGATCATCGCCGCATAGTCGGATGTCTTGAACGACGTCGCCGAGACCAGTACGCGCATCCCGGATTGGTTGAGCGCGTAGGCAAGTTCGTGCACCCGGTACGCCGGATTCACGTTGACCAGGATGGCGCCGATCTTGGCCGTCGCGAGCTGCGTGACGATCCACTGCGCGCAGTTCGGTGACCAGACCCCGACGCGGTCACCCTTGTCGACGCCGCGGGCCATCAGGCCGCGCGCGATCAGGTCGACCTCGGCGTTCAACTCGGCATACGTGTACCGCAGTCCCTGCCCGCGGTCGACCAACGCGAGAGTATCCGGATGGGCCGCGACGGTGCGCTCGAAGTTGGCCCCGATGGTCTCTTCCAGGATCGGGGTGTCGGTGGGCCCCGCGTCGTAGCTCAGCATAAGTTCACCAGGTCCTCATAGCGGTATTCCGATGCGATCGGGGTGCCGGCCGCATGCGCTTGATCTTCGCGCTTGCGCAGGTCAACGCGCCGGATCTTGCCGGAAATCGTCTTGGGGAGGTCACCGAACTCCACCCGGCGCACCTTGAGGTACGGCGCCAGGTGGTCACGGGCGAATTCCATGATGGACCGCGCCGTGTCCGCGTCGGCGTCCCAGCCCGTGGCCAGACAGACGTACGCCTTCGGCACGGCGAGCCGGGTGTCGTCGGGCTGCGGCACCACCGCGGCTTCCATCACCGCGGGATGCTCGATGAGCACGCTCTCCAGCTCGAACGGCGACACCTTGTAATCCGACGACTTGAACACGTCATCGGTGCGGCCGATGTACGTGATGTAGCCGTCGCTGTCACGGGAGGCCACGTCGCCGGTGTGGTAGTAACCACCCGCCATGACGGCCGCATTGCGTTGCGGGTCAGCAAGATAACCGGTCATCAGGTTGAGCGGCTCGGACCTGAGGTCCAGGCAGATCTCGCCCTCGTCGGTGAGCTCACCGGTCACCGGGTCGACCAGCACCACCGGCACGCCCGGCATGGGCCGGCCCATCGAGCCGGCCTTGACGGGCTGCCCCGGGGCGTTGCCGACCAGCAGGGTGGTCTCGGTCTGGCCGAAGCCGTCGCGGATGGTCAGCCCCCAGGCGTCCTGCACCTTGGCGATGACATCGGGGTTGAGGGGTTCGCCGGCGCCCAGAATCTCGCGCAGCCCTTCGGGTTTGGCGCCGAGGTCGGCCTGGATCAGCATCCGCCACACGGTCGGTGGCGCGCAGAAGGTGTTGACGCCGGCGCGACGCAATTGGCCCAGCAGCGCAGCGGCGTCGAAGCGGCTGTAGTTGTAGACGAAGATCGTCGCCTCGGCGATCCACGGCGCGAACACACAACTCCAGGCGTGCTTGGCCCAGCCCGGCGAGCTGATCGCCAGATGGACGTCGCCGGGCGTCACCCCGATCCAGGCCATCGTGGACAGATGGCCGACGGGGTACGAAATCTGCGAGTGCTCAACGAGTTTGGGCTTGCTGGTGGTGCCCGAGGTGAAGTAGACCAGCAGCGGGTCGTCGACCTCGGTGACCGCGGCGAACGGTCCCGCCGAAACCACGTCGTACGCGTCGGCGTAGCGGTGCCACCCCGGTACCGGATGCCCGACGACGATCCCCACATACTGCCCGTCCACGGACGCGAGCTTGTCCGCATCGGCCGCATTGGTCACCACGAAGCCCGCCCCGCCACGGGTGATCCGGTCGGCCAGATCGGCCGAACCCAGCGCCCCGGTCGTCGGCATCACCACCGCGCCGAGCTTGGCGACCGCCAGCATCGACTCCCACAGCTCGACCTGGTTGCCCAGCATGACGATGACGCGGTCGCCCTTGCCCACGCCCAGCGCCTGTAGCCACGTCGCCACCTGGTCGGACCGGTCGGCCATCTCCGCAAAGGTGTACCGCTGCTCGTCGCCGCCTTCTTCGGTGATCCACAACGCCGCCTGCCCGGCCCGTTCGGGGCTGCGCGCGATGACGTCGAACCAGTCGGTGGCCCAGTTGAAGGTCCCGGTCAGCCGCGGCCAACTGAACGAATCGGCGGCCTGCGCGGAGTCACCGATCGACGCCACGAGGCGGTCCCGCGCCGCTCGGTACTGCTCGGTGTTGGTGGTGATCCCAGCGTCTGTCGCCATGAACGTAGGATCTACGTCACACCCCTCCGCCCGCTACCCCCGAAAGAGGGTACTGACCGTGACCACCGGCCCATCCCTGCTGCGCCCGCGCGACACCGACGCGGTGCGCGCTGAGCTGCGGCGTCTGGGCTCCGAGGGTGCGGTACCCGTGATGTTCGGCGGCGAGGTGCACGACGACGCGCTGCTGATCACCGAGTTCTACGGCACCCGCGGCGGTGGCCTCCGGGGGCTGACGGTGCGCTCGATGTGCGGGCTCGGCGGCGCCAGCATGGTCTCGGGTCAGCCGCTCGCGGTGGCCGACTACCGGCACGCGCCGTCCATCACGCACGACTACGACATGCCTGTGCTCTCTGAAGGCATCCGGTCGGTGCTGGCGGTGCCCGTCGTGGTCGACGGCCGCGCCCGGGCCGTGCTCTACGGCGCCTACCGGTCCAGCGCGCCCTTCGGCGGCCGGGCCGTGGACCTGATGCTGGCCTCGGCGCAACGTCTGTCGGACGAGCTGACGATCCGCGACGAAGTGGACCGCCGGCTGCGGCTGCAACAGGCCCCCGCCGCCGACACCGCGGTGAACACCGAACACATCCGCCAGGTGCATGCCGAACTGCGCCGGCTGGCGGCCGGAGGCGAGCCCGTCGCGCCCGGCGATCTGGGCGGCCTCGCCGACCGGCTCGCCGAAGCCCTGGCCGGCGGGCCCGCGCCGGTCGGTCCGCTGAGCCCGCGCGAAGTCGACGTCCTCGCGCAGATCGCGCTGGGGTGCACCAATACCGAAGCCGCCCAGCGGCTTTCGCTGAAACCCGAGACCGTCAAGAGCTATCTGCGCAGCGCCGCAACGAAACTCGGCACCCACAGCCGGCACGAGGCCGTGTCGAAGGCACGGCAGCTGCGGCTGATCCCCTGACCCGTCAGGCCAGCGAGTCGACCCAGGCGCGGTGCAGCGCCGCATACCGACCGTTCTGCGCGACCAGATCGTCGGGCGCGCCGTCCTCGACGATGCGCCCGCCGTCGAGCACCAGGACCCGGTCCGCGGACTGCACCGTGGAGAGTCGGTGCGCGATCACGAGCGCGGTCCGCCCGGCCAGCACGGTGGCCAGCGCGCGCTGCACCAGCCGCTCGGTCGGGATGTCCAGCGACGACGTCGCCTCGTCCAGGATCAGCACCTTGGGATCGGCCAGGAACGCCCGGGCGAACGCGACCAACTGGCGTTGCCCCGCCGACAACCGTCCGCCCCGGTTCGCGACATCGGTGTCGTAGCCCTCCGGCAGATTGTCGATGAACCGGTCCGCGCCAACGGCTTCCGCGGCCGCGCGGATCTCGGCGTCGGTGGCGTCGGGCCGCCCGAACCGGATGTTGTCGGCGACGGTGCCGGCGAACATGAAGTTCTCCTGCGTCACCATCACGACGTGCTGGCGCAGCTCGGTTTGGCCGATGGACCGCAGGTCGATGCCGTCGAGGGTGACCGTGCCGGTGACCGGGTCATAGAAGCGCGCGATGAGCTTGGCGATGGTCGTCTTGCCCGCACCGGTGGCACCGACGAGGGCGACGGTCTGCCCCGCGGGCACCGTCAGATTCAGTTCGGGCAGCACCGGACGGTCCGGGGTGTAGCCGAAGCTGACGCCGTGAAAAGCGATGTCGCCCTTGACCGTCGTCAGCTCGACCGGGTCGGTGGGGTCCATGATCGCCGGCTGCTGACCCAGCACGCCGGCCAGCTTCTCTAGCGCCGACGCCGCGGACTGGAAGCTGTTGAAGAACTGCGAAATCTCCTGCATCGGTTCGAAGAACATGCGCAGGTACAGCAGGAAGGCCGTCAGCGTGCCGATCGTCATCTGCCCGTGCAGCACCAGGTAGCCGCCGTACAGCAGCACCACCGCGGTGGTGACGTTGCCGACGAGTTTGACGCCGGGCATGAACACCGCGAGCAGGGTCATGGTGCGTTCGTTGATGACGCGGTAGTCGTCGACGACGTCGTCGAAGATCTCCTGATTGCGCGGCTCGCGCCGGTAGGCCTGCACGGCCTTGATGCCCGTCATGGTTTCGACGAACTGCACGATCACCAGGGCCGCGCGTTCGCGGACGGTGCGGTACGTCCTGGACGACTCGCGGCGGAACCAGGCGACCAGCAGCACCAGGAGCGGGAAGGCGGCCAGGCACATCAGGCCCAGCCGCACGTCGAGTGTGACGAGCAGGACCGCGGTGCCGCCGAGGGTGAGCACCGCGGTGATGAGGCTGTCGAAACCCGTCGACAGCATGGTCTGGATGGCTTCGATGTCGTTGGTGGACCGGCTCACCACGCGACCCGAGGTGTAGCGGTCGTGGAAGGCGACGTCGAGCCGCTGGAACTGTCGATACACCCGGCGGCGCAGTTCGAGCAGCACCTTCTGCCCGATCCGGCCCGAGCGGTTCAGGAAGAACAACCGGAAGGTGGCCTGTAGCACCACGACGCCGCACAGGGCGGCGACGATCTGCAACAGTTCACGGGCGGACCCGCCCTGCACGATCGGCGGGATGCCGTGGTCGATGCCGCGCTGGACGAGCAGCGGAACGGACAGCCGCGCACCGTTTTCCACCACCACGACCAGACCCAGCAGCAGTACCGCGACGCGGTACGGCTTGAGCAGCGAGCCCAACAGGGCGCGGGCCTCGCGGCGTCGCGAAACGCTCTCGTCGATGGGCAGGTCCTCGGCCTTGTCCACCGTCTGGCCGCGCCAGCTCTCGGTGGTCATCGCCTCCGCACCTCTTCGGACTCATCGGTCTGCTCGAGATACAGCTGCTCGAGCCGTTCGCGCTCGGCGTCCTGCTCCCAATCACAGCTGCGCTCGCAACCGTCGTCGAGCTCGTCGTCGGCCGACAACAGATAGCGGTATTCGGGTGCCTCCGCCAGCAACTCGGCGTGCGTGCCGATGCGGGTGATCGTGCCGTCCTGGAGCAGTGCCACCCGATCGGCCAGCAGGACAGTCGACGCCCGGTGCGCCACCACGATGCCCGTCACCGACGTCAGCACCCGCCGGAGCGCGACGGTGACCTCCGCTTCGGTGTGCATGTCCAGGGCCGACAGGGTGTCATCGAGCACCAGCAGCGACGGCGCGGCGAGGATCGCGCGGGCCAGCGAAAGGCGTTGCCGCTGACCGCCGGACAGGCTCATCCCCTGCTCGCCGATGCGGGTGTCCAGCCCGAACGGCAGGTCGTAGACGAACTGGGCGGCGGCGATGTCGATGGCTTCGCGAATCTCGTCGTCGGTGGCGGGATTGTCGGCGCCACGACCGAGGGCGAGGTTCTCGGCGACGGACATCGAGAACAGCGTCGGATCTTCGAACGCGGTGGCCACGGCGGTCCGCAGGGCGGGCAGCGACAGCTCGCGGATGTCCCGGCCGTCGAGCAGGATCGCGCCCTCGGTGACGTCGTACAGCCGTGAGAACAACGCGGCCAGAACCGATTTCCCGGAGCCGGTGGCGCCGACCAACGCCAATGTCTGCCCGGGTTCGACCGTCACCGACACGTGGCGCAGCGCCCAGTCGTCGGGTGCGGCGTCGGGGAACCGGAAGCCGACGTCACGCAATTCGAGGTGACCGCCGCGCGGCACGGTGGTGACCGGGCCGTCGGTGACATCCACTGGCGCGTCGAAGATCTCGGCGACGCGATCGGCCGCGGTCATCGACTCCTGCATCATCGACAGCAGGAAGCCCAGCGACGCGATGGGCCACACCAGCGACAGCATCATTGTGATGAACGCGACGAGCGTGCCCATGGTGACCAGGTCGTGGCCGACCGCGTACGCGCCGAATCCGAGCACCAGGATCAGCGTGAGATTCGGGATGACCTCGAGCAGCGTCCAGAACCGGGCCGATACCGCCACCTTGCCGACCTCGGCGTCGTACAGGGCCGTGGCCCGCTCGTCGAACCGCTGGTAGACGTAGTCCTCCCGGCCGAACGACTTGATCACCCGCAGGCCCAGCGCCGACTCCTCGACATGCGTTGCGACATGGCCGGATTGGTCCTGCGCCAGCCGCGACAGCCGGCTGAACTGCCGCTCGAATCTGAAGACCGTCACCGACACCGGCACCACAGAGGCCAGGACCACCACACCCAGCGGCCAGTACATCGCCAGCAGGATGGCCGTGACCACGACGATCTGAATCGAGTTGAGCACCAGGAACAGCAGGCCGAACCCGAGAAATTGGCGAATGGTGCCAAGGTCGTTCATCACCCGGGACAGCAATTGCCCGGACTGCCACTGCCGGTGAAACGACATGGGCAGGATCTGCAGCCGCGCGTAGAGCTCTTTGCGGATGTCGGCCTCGACGCCCATGGTCGCCCGCGCCCCGAGCCAGCGCCGGATGAACCACAGCACCGCCTCGAGGAGGCCCAATGCGAGCGCCGCCGAACCGAGAACCCACAGGCCGTGCTGATCCTGATGCCGCACCGGACCGTCGATCACGGCCTTCGTCATCAGCGGAATCGCGACCGTCACGCCCAGACCGGCGCACGCGGTGAGCAGCATGGCGCCCCAGCGACCGCGGTAGGGGCCGAGGTACGGCAGCAGACGCAGCAGGTCCGTCGACGCACGCCGACGCTGCGGCACCGGAGCTATCGCCGGAGCCGAGTGCAGGGGCTGGGCTACATCAGACACAACAACTTCAATGCTCGCACGTGCCACCGACAACCACCCGGCGCGTCGGCGCGACCAGGTCAGATGAAGCCCAGGTACCCGACGAGGCCCGCCGCGGCGACCACGATCAGCGGGTTGAGCTTGGTGCGCATGAAGATCACCGTGCAGACCGCCGTGACGGTGTAGGCCCGCCAGTCGTGGTCGGCGGCGCGGCTCATGACCAACGATGCCGCCAGGATCAGGCCCACCGTCAGCGGGGCGAAACCCTTTTCGACGGCGCGGCGGAGTTTGGAGCGTTCGGCCTTCTGCCAGATCAGCGTGATGACGTAGACGAAGCCCGCGGCCGGCACCACCATCGCGACCATCGAGACGACCCCGCCGATGATCGCGCCGGGAATGCCGCCCTCTTTCAGCCCGGCGCCGTAGCCGACCATCGACACGATGAGGATGCTCGGCCCCGGCGCGGTCTGCGAGATCGAGAACAGGTCGGCGAACTGGTTGTCGGTGAGCCAGTGCCTGCCGTTGACGGCGTTGATGTGCATCTCCGGCAGCACCACGTTGCCGCCGCCGATGGACAGCAGCGACAGCATGCCGAACAGCCCGATGAGTTGGATGTACGTCGAGAGCGCCGCTGTGCTCATGCGCGATCCGCCTCCGGCTTCTCGCTGACGCTCATGTCGACGCCGCGGCGCGCTCCCGCGGCCACGCCCAGATCAGACTGAGCGGGGCCAGAATCGCGAGCGTCCCCAGCAGCGGGAACCGCAGCACGCCGTTCAGCACGAAGGCGCCGGCGAACAGCAGCACCGGCACGACGCCCGTCAGGCACTTCTGGCCCGTCTTGAGCACCATCGTCAGCGTCAGGGCCACCGCGGCCGCCGACGCGCCGTGCAACACACCCTTGACCGCGGGCACTTCCTTGAACCGGAAGTAGGCGAACGACAGCACCAGCACGATGACCAGAGGCATGGCGCACAAGCCGAATACCGCGGCGGCGGCGCCGGGGAAGCCACGCATCTTGGTGCCGGCGAACACCGCCATGTTGACCTGGTTGGCGCCGGGCAGGATGCGGCACATCGTTGTGGCCGAGAGGAACTCGGCGTCCCCGAGCCAGCCCTTCTCCACGACCAGGACCTCACGCGACCAGGCCGACAGCCCGCCGCCGAACGACGCCAGCGCGATGTGATTGAACGTCAGGACCAACTCGAACAACGAAACCCGTTGGGCCGTCGAGTCGACCTGCTCACTCATGGACCAGCTCGGGGTCATGCGGGAAGTCGTCTTCGTGATGCTGCGACGAGTCCAGCGGATCCGGCGGCTCGTAGTGGTGCGAGGTCTCCCAGTCGGCGTCGAACACCTGCGACAGCTGCGCCACGGCGTCGGAGTCCTTGACCATCACGCCCAGCTCGCGGCGCAGGTCGAAGGCGCTGCGGTCGATGTTCATCGAGCCCACGAGGGCCTCATGATCGTCGACGATGACCAACTTGGCGTGCACCCGTAGGTTCTTCTGCTTGCGCACCTTCGCGCCGAACCGGCGCAGGGTCCGCAGCGAGGCGAACGTGTCGAGGATGTCCCAGTCGCTGATGCCGTGCTTGCCACCGCACAGCACATGGACGTTCACGCCCCGGCCCACCGCCGCCGCGATGTGGTCGAGGATGACAGCGTCGACGTACTTGGGATGCTGGATGCGCAGCCGGTGTTCGGCGGTATCGATGAATTTCGCCATGTGGTAGCGCGAATTCGAGTTGCTCCACAACAGCCCGTGGTACTGCGACGGCTCCCAATCGGTGTGGGACCAGTCGGCGTCGAAGACCTCGACGATCTGCGCGACGTGCTCCGCGTCGGTGGTGATGACGCCGTAGTCACGGGTGAGGGTGAAGTACTTCTCGCACAGGTTGAACGTGGCCACGAGCGCCGCCGTCTCGTCGACCACGATCGACTTCTCGTGCGTCACGTAGAACGTCGGATTGGACCACTGGACGTTGACACCGGCAGCCGAGAATTGTTCGAACGTCTCGTCATTGGCGCGGTCCCCGCCCGAGCGGGCCGGGTTCAGCATGACGCGCACCGCGACACCCGCCTGATGCCGCTCGATCACCGCCGCCACGAGGGACGGCTCGGTGAACGTGAATTGCTTGATGAGCAACGACTTCTGCGCCGATGCGAGGAAATCCCGCACCGGCTGCACGCCATCATCGGGTTGGACGATGACTCGCGGCGACACAGGCCCCATAAGCGCCGGATGCTAGCACCGAATAGGTGCTGCCAGACGTGCCTCCGTCAATAACAGTGGGCCATCGGGCAAGATGAGGCACATGGATAGCGGAAGCGCCTCCCCCCGCCTGCTCGTAGTCGACGACGACCCGGACGTGCTGGCCTCACTGGAGCGTGGCCTGCGGCTGTCCGGCTTCGAGGTCTCCACCGCCGTCGACGGCGCCGAAGCCCTGCGCAGCGCCACCGAATTCCGGCCGGACGCCATCATTCTGGACATCAACATGCCGGTGCTCGACGGCGTCAGCGTCGTCACCGCGCTACGCGCCATGGACAACGACGTGCCGGTGTGTGTGCTCTCGGCCCGCAGCTCGGTCGACGACCGGGTGGCGGGGCTGGAAGCCGGCGCCGACGACTACCTGGTCAAGCCATTCGTGCTGGCCGAGCTGGTGGCGCGCGTCAAGGCGCTGTTGCGCCGCCGCGGCGCGACGGCGACGTTCTCGTCGGAGACCATCTCCGTCGGGCCGCTCGAAGTCGACATCCCGGGCCGGCGGGCCCGCGTCAACGGCGCCGACGTCGACCTCACCAAGCGCGAGTTCGACCTGCTGGCCGTGCTCGCCGAGCACAAGACCGCCGTGCTGTCCCGCGCCCAGCTGCTCGAGCTGGTGTGGGGCTACGACTTCGCCGCCGACACCAACGTCGTCGACGTGTTCATCGGCTACCTGCGCCGCAAGCTGGAGGCCAACGGTGCGCCGCGACTGTTGCACACGGTCCGCGGTGTGGGGTTCGTACTCAGGCAGCAGTAGCCCGTGAACATCCTGGCGCGCGTCTTCCGTCGCACCCCGTCGCTGCAGTCGCGCGTCGCGTTCGCCACCGGTATCGCCGCGGCCATCGTGGTCGGCATCGTCGGCACCATCGTGTGGATCGGCATCACCAACGACCGCAAGGAACGTCTCGACCGCCGCCTCGACGAGGCCGCCGGCTTCGCGATCCCGTTCCTGCCGCGCGGACTGGACGAGATTCCGCGGCCACCACACGACGAGAACGTCGTCATCACCGCCCGCCGCAGCGGCCAGGTCAGCTCGAACTCGAACGTCGTCCTGCCCGAGCTACCCGTCGGCTACGCCGACACCGACGTCAACGGCGTCCGCTACCGGGTGCGCACGGTGCAGATCCACATGCCGGACCCGATGCTGGTGGCGGTCGGCGCCACGTACGACGCGACGATCATCGACACCAACAACCTGCATCGCCGAGTGATCGCGTTGTGCGCGTTCGCCATTGGCGCGGCCGCCGTCGCGGGCTGGGCGCTGGCCGCGTTCGCGGTGCGTCCGCTCAAACGGCTGGCGCAGCAGACGCGCGATATCGACCCCGAAGGCCAGGACGGGCAGGCCCCGCACATCGACGTCCGCGGCGCCACCGAGGCCGTCGAAATCGCCGACGCGGTCAAAGGTCTGGTGGACCGCGTGTGGGAAGAGAAGGGCCGGACGAAGGCCGCGCTGGCGTCGGCGCGTGACTTCGCCGCGGTGTCGGCGCACGAGCTGCGCACGCCGCTGACCGCGATGCGCACCAACGTCGAAATCCTGAGCACGCTCGACCTTCCCGATGAGCAGCGCAAGGAAGTGCTGAGCGACGTCGTGCGCACCCAGTCGCGCATCGAGACCACGCTATGGGCACTGGAGCGCCTGGCACAGGGCGAGCTGTCCACCGTCGATGACCATGTGCCCGTGGACATCACCGAACTCCTGGATCGCGCCGCGCACGACGCCATGCGCGTGTACCCGGACCTGGAGGTGTCACTGGTACCGGCGCCGACCATCATCATCGTCGGACTGCCTGCCGGGCTGCGGCTCTCGGTCGACAACGCGATCGCCAACGCCGTCAAGCACGGCGGTGCGTCGAAAGTTCAGCTGTCAGCGGTCAGTTCGCGCGCCGGGGTCGAGATCGCCGTCGACGACGACGGCTGCGGCGTACCCGAAGACGAACGCCTGAAGGTCTTCGGCCGATTCAACCGGGGCTCCACCGCGTCGCACTCAGGCTCCGGGCTGGGCCTGGCACTGGTGGCCCAGCAAGCCGAATTGCACGGCGGCACCGCGACATTGGAGACCAGCCCCCTCGGCGGGACGCGGTTGCTGCTGCGTCTGCCCGGGCACCGCTGAGCGGGAAAGCAGCCGAATCCCGTCCTGGCCTGTGACTCCGATGCCACGCGAGAGCGGAAAGTACGTGAGCTCAATCGTAGTGGTGATCCGCCGGTGGTTATTGAACTCAGGGACCTCCGCGAGCCCAGAAAAGCGCCTGGGTTCAATCACTGCTACCGCACGCGCCACCTGATTGAAGCCACGTACTTCCCTGGTCCGGCCTCTCTCAAGCAGTCGTGCCCGTCAGCCGACGGTGATCTCGACCCGGCGGTTCTTCGCCCGGCCTTCCTCGGTGTTGTTGTCGGCGATCGGGTTGGCCGCGCCGGCACCGCGGGCCGTCATCTTCGCCGCTTGCACACCGTTCGAAACCAGCGCGGCAGCAACGGCTTTGGCGCGGGTATCGCTCAGCTTGAGGTTGACGGCATCGCTGCCCTGGTTGTCGGTGTAGCCGATCACGGTGACCGCACCATTCGGGCAGCCCTTGATCTTGTCGGCGATCTGCACCAGCAGCCGCCGGGACTCCCCCGTCATCTGCGAGCCACCGGTGACGAAACTGATCGGGGTCCGCAGCAGCTCCGTGACGTCGGCCTGCACCTTCGCGCAGGGACCACCCGCGGGAGCCGGAGCCGGAGCCGGAGCCGACGAGGGTTCCGGCACGGGCGGCGCGACGGGACCACCGGGCGCCGGAATCTGAATGTTGTTGGCCAGCTTCGCACCCGGGAACGACAGGGCCGCGGCGCTCTGCACCTCGCCGGCCACGTCGAGGTTGGGCGCCGTGCCCATCAGCGTGACGGTGGCGCCATCGATGGCCAGCCCGAAATCCGCGATGGCATCGGCCGCCGAGAACACGTTGCCGATGGCCGCCATGTCCGGAGTGCCGGCACCGTCGACGACGGTCGTCTTGTCGTTGAGGGTGGCATTCAGCCACTGCGCCTTGACGGCGGCGGCCAGTTCGGACTTCGACCGGGTGTTGGCCAGGCTGCCCGTCAGGGTGACGGTGTTGCCGTCGCGGGTCAGCGCGAATGGCGCGGAGGTCAGCTCGGGCTGTGCCTGTGTCGGCACCGCCGAGGCCGCAATGGAGCTCGGGGCCCGGTGCTCGTCCGAGGTGCCGACCACCACCCAGCCGAGGGCTGCCACGACAGCCACCGCGACAGCCACGACGGCGACCCTGCCGCGCATGCCGAGCCGACCGCCGCTGCCGGACGGCTCGATGACGTCAGCTGTGTCCGGCATTGCAAAACCCTCCCTGAAACACGTTCGAGCCTAGAGCCCGGCAGCTGTGGAGACGGCACGTTGCCGCCATGACACGCCACAACCGCCGGACCCTAAGCCCGACAGAAAGTCGATCAGGTCAGCGGACGCCGACGAGGTCGATGACGAAGATCAGCGTCTTGCCGGACAGGCGATGCCCGCCACCGGCGGGGCCGTAGGCCTGTGCGGGCGGGATGGTCAGCTTGCGCCGGCCGCCCACACGCATCCCGGGGATGCCGTCCTGCCAGCCCTGGATCAGGCCGCGCAGGGGGAATTCGATGGTCTCGCCGCGATTCCAGGAGCTGTCGAACTCCTCACCGGTGTCGTACTCGACGCCGACGTAGTGGACCGTGACGTTGCCGCCCGGCACCGCCTCGGCACCGTCGCCGACGATGACGTCCTCGATCACCAGCGAGTCAGGTGCCGGGCCGTCCGGAAATTCGATCTCAGGTTTGGTGTTAGCCACGGGGACCACCGTAGTCGGGCACCCGACGCGGGCGGACAGGAACCGCACCCTAGTGGCGGCGCAGCCGGCTCAACAGGTCACGGAGCGTGGCGAGCTCGTCGGCGTCCAACGTGGCAAACACGGGCGGGGCCGGGTCGTCGAGCTGGCCGATGCCACGCAGCACTGCGCCACCGGCGTCCGTCAGGGACACCAGTTTGCAACGCCGATTCTCGGGATCTGGTTGGCGCACAACCAATCCACGCTCTTCCAGATCGTTGATCGCGACGGTGGTGGCCGGCGCGTCCATGCCGGTCGCGGCGGCGATCTCTTTGGCCGTCATGGCCTTGGCATCGAGCCGGCGCAGAATCCGGGCACGGCTGAAGGGCAACCCCGTCTGCTCGACCACCGCGCGCTTCCAGCTGTCGCGGTTCTCGACCACGACGGCGGCCATGGTCTGCCAGACCTCGTCGGCCAGCGGATCAGTGGACACCGGCCGGCTCCGGCTCGCGCGGCCCCTCGATCAGTGGCGCCAGCCGCTCCGCGGAGCGCAGCGCCCGTGGCGAGGTCGAGACGAATCCGAGCACGGTGACCGCCACACCCACCCCGACACACATCCACCACAGCGGCCGGGCCTGCGCGGCGAAGTCGACGCCACTGCCGGCCAGTGCCGAACCGGCGATCGAACCGCACAGTGCCACACCGATACTCACGCCGACCTGCCGGCTGGTGGAGGTCACAGCCGCCGCGGCGCCGGCACGGTCCACCGGCATGCCGCTCACGGCGGCGTTGGTCACTGGCGCATTCATCATCGCGAACCCTATGCCGTACACCGCGAATATGACGACTACCCGCCACATCGGCGTCGTCGCAGTCAGCGTCGTCAGCATCAGTGCCGCGGACGCCATCAACACGCCGGCGGCCATCAGTGACGGCCGGGCGCCGTAGCGCCCGACGATTCGTCCGGACAACGGTGAAAAGACAAGGGCACCAATGGCAATGGGCAAATAGATGATGCCGGTGTGCATCGCCGAGTAGTGCCGCTCATTCTGCAGGTAGAACGACATCATGAACAGGAAGGCGCCCCAGGCGGTCAGCGCCATCACGGCTGTGACGGTCGCGCCGGCGAAGGGGATGCTGCGGAAGAAGCGCAGATCGATGAACGGGTCGCGACGCCGGCGCTCGTAGCGCAGGAACGCGACGAGGGCGACCGCCGCCATGACCGCGATGGCCACGGTGCGCGGGTGGCTCCAGCCCATGCCCGGCCCCTCGATGAGGGTGAAGACCAGACCGAAAAGGAACAGCACCGCCAGTCCCTGGCCGACCGGGTCGACGTCGCGCATGGTGCCCGACTTGCTCTCCGGGACGAAGATCGCGGTCAGCACGATGGCGGCCAGACAGATCGGCAGGTTGATCCAGAACACGGACCGCCAGCCGACGGCGTGGATCAGCAGGCCACCGACGGTCGGGCCCAGCGCCATCGAGATACCGACGACAGCACCCCAGAAACCGAGCGCCCGCGCCCGCTCAACCCGGTCGGTGAAGACCTGCGAAATGATCGACAGGGCAACAGGATTGAGCATCGAGCCGCCGATGCCCTGAACCAGGCGGGCAGCGATCAACGCGTCCGCGGTCGGCGCGAGGCTGCACAGCAGGGACCCGCACGCGAAGATCGTCAGGCCGATCTGGAACACCCGCCGACGGCCGAACCGGTCACCGGCGGCGCCCGAGAGCATCAGCAGCGAGGCCAGTACCAGCGTGTAGACGTCGACGACCCACTGCATCTGGGCGGCGCTCGCGCCGAGGTCGCGGCGGATCGAGGGGATGGCGACGTTCACGATGGTGGAGTCCATCGACACGATCAGCAGACTCAGGCAGCAGGAGATCAGGATGATCGTCTTGCGCCGCGAGTCGAGCGCGTCGATAGTTGTATTCACACAACCATTGTGAAACTACAACTGTCTTTGACGCAACGTCGTACCGGAGTGACATTGGCGACATGAGCAGAACGCGCGCGCTCGGCGCCCGCGAGCGGCCCCGAAGTGCACGTGAAAAGCGGCGTGTTGCCGTACAGACACGGCCACTCGCGGGAAAAGAGACAGCCCCTGGCGCGAATGCGCAAGGGGCCGTCTCGGTGAAACTCAGTGGTTGGGGTAGTCCCGCTCGGTGTAGCCGGTGTAGATCTGGCGCGGGCGGCCGATCTTGGTGCTCGGGTCGGCGCTCATCTCCCGCCAGTGCGCGATCCAGCCCGGCAGGCGGCCGAGCGCGAACAGCACGGTGAACATACGGGTCGGGAAGCCCATGGCCCGGTAGATCACGCCGGTGTAGTAGTCGACGTTCGGGTACAACTTGCGCTCGACGAAGAAGTCGTCGGTGAGGGCGATCTCCTCGAGCGACTTGGCGATGTCCAGCAGCTCGTCGTCGCCGCCGAGCTTGCCGAGGATCTTGTCGGCCTGCTCCTTGACGATGCGCGCCCGCGGGTCGTAGTTCTTGTAGACCCGGTGGCCGAAGCCCATGAGCTTCACGCCGTCCTCGCGGTTCTTGACCTTCTTGACGAAGTCGCGGACGTCGCTGTGCTCGGTGCGGATCTTCTCCAACATCTCCAGCACGGCCTGGTTGGCGCCGCCGTGCAGCGGGCCCCACAGCGCGTTGATGCCACCGGAGATCGAGGTGAACAGGTTGGCCTGCGACGAGCCGACCAGACGCACCGTCGACGTCGAGCAGTTCTGCTCGTGGTCGGCGTGCAGGATGAACAGCATGTCCAGGGCGCGGACCAGCTCCGGGTCCACCTGGTACGGCTCGGCCGGCAGGCCGAACGTCATGCGCAGGAAGTTCTCGACCAGGTTCAGCGAGTTGTCCGGGTACAGGAACGGCTGCCCGACCGACTTCTTGTAGGCGTAGGCCGCGATGGTCGGCAGCTTGGCCAGCAGGCGGATGGTCGACAGCTCGACCTGCTCGGGATCCTTCGGGTCGAGCGAGTCCTGGTAGTAGGCGCTCAACGCGTTGGCCGCCGACGACAGCACCGGCATCGGGTGCGCGTTGCGCGGGAAGCCGTCGAAGAACCGCTTGAGGTCCTCGTGCAGCAGGGTGTGCCGCTGAATCTTGGTGGTGAACGCCTCGAGTTCGGCGGCCGTCGGCAGCTCACCGTAGATCAGCAGGTAGCTGACCTCGATGAAGTTCGACTTCTCGGCGAGCTGCTCGATCGGGTACCCGCGGTAGCGCAGGATGCCGGCATCACCGTCGATGTAGGTGATGGCGCTCTTGGTGGCCGAGGTATTGACGAAACCACCGTCGTACGTGGTGTAGCCGGTCTTGGCCAGCAGCGAGCCGAGCTCGATGCCGTCCGATCCCTCGGTGGCGCGCACGATCTTGAGATCGACCTCGCCCCCGGGATACCGGAGGTTGGCTACGTCGTCAGAGCTGGAGGTGTCGGCCACTTGAACCCCTTTTGCGGTGTCGACTTGCAGTGTCGGCAGGTGAAACGTCCGGGACTAGACGGTAGTCGTTAAGAGAACTATGTGCTTGCTCGGGTCGCCATAACCCCGCTGTCAAGCATCATTTGCGAGCCACCTGATAGCGCACGAACGCCGGTACCACCAGAACCGAGACGACGACGCCGACCACCACCAGGACACCGCCGCCGGCTGCGGCCACCGTCGTCCCCACCACCGCGGCCGCCGCGCCGTGCACCGCGTCAGCAATCCGCGGCCCGCCTGCGACCACCACGGTGAACACGCCCTGCAAACGGCCACGCAGTTCGTCGGACGCGGCTTCCTGCAGGATCGTGCTGCGGAATACCGCCGAGACCATGTCCGCGGCGCCGCCGACGGCCAACAGCACCAGCGCGATCCAGAGGAACCCGTCGGGCCGGCCGGTGGCGTGGCCGACAGCGAGCCCGAAACCGGCCATGGCGGCGCCCCACACCACGATCGAGACCACCACCGCCAGACCCTGCTTGCGGACCCGGGGCAGCCACCCCGAGAACACCCCGCCGGCCACCGCGCCGACCGCCATGGCCGCCGACAGCAACGCCATCGCCGTGCCGCCCGCGACCGGCCCGCCGAAGTTCTCGTGGGCCATCTGCGGGAACAGCGCCCGCGGCATGCCGAGGATCATCGCGATGAGGTCGACCACAAAGGACATGAGGACGACGCGGTTACCCGACAGATAGCGAAAACCGTCCAGCACGGCCGCGAAGCCCCAGCGTGAGGTGTCGTCGTCGGGCGAGTGCTCGGGTGGCATCGGCGTGAGCCGGAACGTGGCCCAGATCGGCGCGATCGTGGTGAGGGCGTCGATGAAATACAGCGTCGACAGGTCGACCCACCGCAGCAGCACACCGGCGAGCAGTGGGCCGATGATCGCGCCTGCCTGGAACACCGTCATGTTGAGCGAGTTGGCGGCGGGCAGTTGCTCGGCCGGCAGCATCCGGGGGATCGCAGCCGAACGCGTGGGTGAGTTGATCGCGTAGAACGCCTGCTGCACCGACAGCAGGCACAGCACCAGCCAGACATTGTTGAGCCCGGCCGCGGCCTGCACCCACAACAGCACCGACGCGACCGCCAGCCCGCAGGACGCGATGATCAGCAGCCGCCGGCGGTCCATCGCGTCGGCCCAGGCGCCGCCCCAGAGGCCGAACACGATGAGCGGCACCACGCTGAACACACCTGCCAGCCCGACGTAGGCCGAGTTCTGCGTAAGCGCGTACAGCTGCACCGGCACCGCGAAGATCGTCAGGTTGGCCCCGATCACCGTGACGACGCTGGACCCCCACAGGCGGCGGTAGTCGGGGTTGCGCAGCGGTGTGGTGTCGGCGATGAGGCCTTTCATCGGCGGGCGAGCGAAGCGACGGTGAAGTTCACGGTTGGAGCCGTTCGATGCGGTCGCCCGTGATGCGAATCCTGTTGTGCACCCGGTTCTCTCGGCCCTGCCAGAACTCGATCACTTCGGGGGCGATGAGGTAGCCGCCCCAGTTCGGCGGCACCGGTACCTCCGGCACGTCGGCGAATCGCTCGGTCACGTCACGCAACTGTTCCAGCAGCGCCGCCCGCGAGGCAATCGATTTTGACTGGTGTGACGCCCATGCCCCCAGCTGCGAACCCCGCGGCCGCTTCGACCAGTACTCGGCAGTGTGCTCGGCGTCGACCCTGGTCACCGCGCCGCGGATATGGATCTGACGGCCCAGCCGGTACCAGGGGAACGTCGCCGACGCGTAGGGCACCGCCGCCAGCTGCTCGCCCTTGTCGGAGTCGTAGTTGGTGTAGAAGGAGACGCCCGTCTCTTCGATCGATTTGCACAGCACCGAGCGCGTGACGGGATGGCCCTGCGCATCGACGGTGCCCAGCACCATGGCGTTGGGTTCGGAGACGCCGGCCTGCACGGCCTCGGCCATCCAGTCGCGGAACAGCGCCAGCCAGCCCCGGCTCAGCCAGTCGACGTCGAGGTCGACGCTGCCGTCCTTCTCCGTCGAGCCGTATTCGACCCGCATCCGGGCGAGATGATCACTGTGGTCGGACACCATGATCGGCGACGGTACGCCCATACGGTGACACAATGCAGACATGGCGTCGGACGCACCCCCGGACCATTCAGTATTCGTCTCGGCGGCAACAGCTTTCGCGGACCTGGTGGCACAGATCCCGGCCACGGCGTGGGACGGTCCGGGACTCGGTGACTGGGACCTGCGGGCGCTGGTCGGGCACACCTCACGGTCACTGATCACCGTCAGCACCTACCTGCGCACACCCGCCGACCGGGAGGACGTGACCGGACCGGCGCACTACTACGCGCTGATGCGCGCCTACGCCGCCGGCAGCCCCGGCATCGTCGAACGTGGGCGGGAGGCCGGGCGCAATCTTGGGACGGATCCCGCGGCCACAGTCGCCGACCTGCTGGCCCAGGTGCGGACCGACTTGGACGGGACCGGCGACCCCCTGATCGCCGTGATCGGCGGCCTGGGCATCCGGCTGAGCAACTACCTGCCGACCCGGGTGTTCGAGCTGACGGTGCACAGCCTCGACATCGCGCGGGCCACCGGGCTGGACGTCACGCTGCCCGACGAGGCACTGCGCGACGCCACCGTGCTGGCGGCACAGATCGCGGCCCTGACCGGTCAGGCCGCCGCAGTGCTGCCCGCGCTCACCGGACGCGGCACTCTACCTGCCGGTTTCTCCGTCGTCTGACCGTTTGTTACCGGCCGGTAGCCATCGGTCCACGGGCTAGTGGAACAATTTCGGCATGACAGAGGCAACGTCAGTGTCGACGCCGCAGATCCCCGAGAACTTCGTCGCCGGCCTGGAAGGCGTCGTCGCCTTCACGACCGAGATCGCCGAACCGGACAAGGACGGTGGCGCCCTGCGCTACCGCGGCGTCGACATCGAGGATCTGGTGAGCCGCCGCGTCACGTTCGGTGACGTCTGGGCGCTGCTGGTCGACGGCGAGTTCGGCCGGGGTCTGCCGGCCGCCGAACCCTTCCCGCTGCACGTGCACTCCGGCGATGTCCGCGTCGACGTCCAGGCCGCGCTGCCCACCCTCGCCCCGCTGTGGGGCTTCCAGCCGCTGCTCGACATCGACGACGACACCGCCCGCGAGCAGCTGGCGCTGACGTCGGTGACGGCGCTGTCGTTCGTCGCGCAGTCGGCCCGCGGCATCTACCGGCCCGCGGTGCCGCAGCGCATCGTCGACGAATGCCCCACGGTGACAGCACGTTTCATGACCCGCTGGCAGGGTGAGCCGGACCCGCGGCACATCGAGGCCATCGACGCCTACTGGGTCAGCGCCGCCGAGCACGGCATGAATGCGTCCACGTTCACCGCGCGCGTCATCGCGTCCACCGGGGCCGACGTGCCCGCGTCCCTGTCCGGTGCGATCGGCGCCATGAGCGGCCCGCTGCACGGCGGCGCCCCCGCCCGCGTGCTGCCGATGATCGAGGAGACCGAGCGCACCGGCGACGCCCGGGCCGTGGTCAAGGGCATCCTGGACCGCAAGGAAAAGCTGATGGGCTTCGGGCACCGGGTGTACCGCGCCGAGGACCCGCGGGCCCGCGTGCTGCGCGCCACGGCCAAGCGCCTGGACGCACCGCGCTTCGAGGCCGCCGCCGCGCTGGAGCAGGCCGCCCTCGCCGAGCTGCGTGAGCGCCGTCCCGACCGGGCCATCGAGACCAACGTCGAGTTCTGGGCCGCGGTGATCCTGGACTTCGCCCAGGTGCCCAGCGCGATGATGCCCGCCATGTTCACGTGCGGCCGCACCGCGGGCTGGTGCGCCCACATCCTGGAGCAGAAGCGGCTGGGCAAGCTGGTCCGTCCCGCGGCCATCTATGTCGGCCCGCAGCCGCGCCCCGCGGACTCGGTGGCCGGCTGGGACAGCATCGCGCACAGCTGACACTTCAGACCCGTTTTCTTGTCACCGATGAGAAGTAGCGTTGGAGATGGTCATAACGAATGACCCCAATCCACGCAGTACCGCTCTGAGGAGAACACGATGACCGAGTCCCAGACCTTCCTCGCCCCGCACCTCGTCGTCGGCGACGGCGCCGCTGCAATCGACTTCTACGTCAAGGCTTTTGGCGCCACCGAGCTCGGCCGGGTGCCCGGGCCCGACGGCAAGCTCATGCACGCCGCATTGACCATCAACGGGTCGAACGTCTACCTCAACGACGACTTCCCGGAAATGTGTGGCGGCAAGTCGCAGACCCCGACGGCCTTCGGCGGCACGCCCGTCACCATCCACCTACAGGTACCCGACGTCGACGCGGCCTACCAGCGCGCCATCGACGCCGGCGCACGCGAACTGATGGCCCCGCAGGACATGTTCTGGGGTGACCGCTACAGCCAGGTGGAGGACCCGTTCGGCCACCACTGGTCGCTGGCGCAGACCGTGCGCGTCGTCAGCCCGGAGGAGATCGCCGAGGCGATGGCGGCCCAGCAGGGCTAGCGACCAGTGATTTGTGCACGATTTTCCGCGGTGACCGCGGAAAATCGTGCACGAACCACTCAGGAGAAGGCGCTGAGGAGTCGCTGACGCAGCGTCGGCTTGGGCGCGCTCGCGGCAGCGGCCAGCATGTCGGACACGTCGATGAACTTGTCCCGCGGCCGTTCGGCGCCCCCGCGCGCGATCTCTGCCGCGTCGATGGCCCGCCACCCCGCCATGTCGACCACGTCGGGCCGGCGGTCGCGGATGAGCTGTTGCAGCGCACCGCTTTTCGCGGTCGGCTCACGAAGCCGGCTGGCGTTGTAGTCGGCGACCAGCCGGTCCACGGTGTGTGCCGCGCACGACTTGTTGGTGCCGATGAAGCCCGTCGGACCACGCTTGATCCAGCCCGCGACGTAGCTGCCGCGGACGGGTTCACCGGTGGCCGGATCGATGACGCGGCCCTCGTCGTTGGGGACCACGCCGGCGGCATCGTCGAACGGCAGACCACGAATTGCCTTGCCGTGGTAGCCGATTGACGTCAGCACCAGGCCGGCGTCGAGCTGACGGACCTCGTCGGTGCCGGTGACGGTGAACTCGATGCCGGTGACCTTGTCCGAGCCGAGCACGCGGGCCGGAGTCAGCTCGTAGGCCAGCCGGATCCGCGGCCGCGTCGGCGGGGCCGAGCTGTCGGGCAGCTTGGTGAGGATCTCGAGCTTGTGGCGCGTCAGTGCGTCCGTCTCGGCTTCCAGATCCCGACGAACCAGCTCGTGGTCCGCGGCGTCGAGCACCACGTCGCACGTCGACGTCAGGCCGATGAGCTCCGGCAGAGTGAACGCCGAGTGGATGGGCCCACGCCGGGCCACGATGACCACCTCGCGCACCTTCGAGTCGCGCAGTGCGGCCAGCGCATGGTCGGAAATGTCGGTGCGCGCCAACACATCCGGATCGGTGGTCAGGATGCGGGCGACGTCGAACGCGACATTGCCGTTTCCGATGATCACCGCCCGCTCGTGCCCCAGGTCGACCGGCAGATGCGAGAACTCGGGGTGCCCGTTGTACCAGGCGACCACCTCGGTGGCGGTTCCGGTTCCGGGCAGCTCCATGCCCTCGATGTCGAGGCGCTTGTCGTTCGGCGCACCGACCGCGTACAGCACGGCGTGGTGGTGCTCCAGCAGCTCGGCGTGCGTGATGTCCCGACCCACCTCGACGTTGAGGAAGAAGTCGAGCCCGCGGCGCTTCGTGATCTGGTCGAACAACCGCGTCACACCCTTGGTGCTCTGGTGGTCGGGGGCGACCCCGGCGCGCACCAGCCCGTAGGGCGTCGGCAGCTTCTCGAAGATGTTGACCCGGACCCCGCGCTGGGTCAGCAACTCGTCAGCGGCGTACATGGCGGCCGGCCCGGAGCCGACGATCGCGACGCGCAGCGGGCCGTGCGGCCGCTGGTCAACCGCCGGGGCGTCGGGCACCGGCGCCAGCTTGGACGTCGGCGGCAGCTTGCCCTCGTACTTCGGGTAGAAGGACGCGTTGAGCTCGATGAACGGCAGCTGCGCTTCGGTCAGCTTGGTGTCCGGCTTGATCGCGCCGACCGGGCAGGCCGTGATGCAGGCACCACAGTCCACGCAGGCGGCGGGATCGATGAACAGCATTTCGGCGGTAGCGAAACCCGGCTCGTCCGGGGACGGGTGAATGCAGTTCACCGGGCATGCGAAGACGCATGAACCATCGCTACAGCACGACTGAGTAATGACGTGCGGCATGAGTTATCTAAATGCTCAGGCGGCGACCACGACGTGCTGACGCTGCGGCTCGCTGCGGTACCGGCTCGGCGGGCCGTCGATCTTGCAGATCTTCCACATGAGCTTGGCCAGCGGGTTCATCAGACCGGTGTCGTACGACAGCATGCGGACGTCGGAGAACATGTTGCGCAGGAACATGCGCGACTCGGGAGCGTCGAAGAACAGCTCGCTGCGGACCGACTTCGGGATGTCGAACTTCTTCCAGAAGGCGCGCGGCGGCACGACGATCGCCGAGCACAGGATGCGCATGGTGACCGGGACGAACAGCGACAGCCAGAACTTCTTCCAGCGGGTCAGCTCCGGCACGCGCTTGTGCAGGTACTCGTGTGCGAACGAGATGTGCCGGGCCTCCTCGGCCACGTGGATGGCCATGACCCGCTCCATGATCGGGTGCAGCTCGGTGCCCTCACGCAGGATGTTCTTCTGGGTGTGGTCGATGGGCTCCTCGCCGGCGAGGACACCGAAGAAGAACGGGATGGGCGCCGGGCCGGCAGCCAGCGGGATGAGCGGCTGAATCCACTTGAGCAGCTTGGGCATACCCGGGACGTCGACCCCCATGTGGTTGACCATCTCCTGGAACATCAGGGTGTGGTTGCCCTCTTCGATGGCCTCGTGGGTGCAGTAACGGAACTCCGGCGACCCATTGGGCACCCAGAACGCGTACTCCATCAGGCCACGGATGAGGATGTTCTCGAAGTGCAGGCCGACCTTGGCGACGTTGGCCTGGCGCCACATGCCGATCTCGATCTGGCGTTCCTGCGACTGCGACTGGTACCACGGGTGGCCACCGAGCGGGTCGGTGTCCGGCAGGATCCAGCGCGGGTCGTTGGGCACGACCGCAAACTCGGGAGAGTCCCAGGCGATGTCCTGGTACGGGTTGAAGTTGCGCCGCACCGACCCCTCGGACAGCGTGGCAAGCTTCTCCACGTAGACAGTGTCATCCAGCACGTCCATGTTCCGGCGCCAACGACGGATCATCCGGGTACGAGCCATTTCGAGCCTCCCAAGGCTTTTCTGTCAGCTTTACAATCGGCTGTCTTGTGTCGAACGGTACCGGAGGTACCACCTAAAAACTAGTGCCCGCCGTCACACATCTGGACACCTATTGTGACCGTCATCACACCTGCATGCGGATCTGCCGGGCGAGCAGCCGGATCCCCACGTCACCGGCCGTCGACCTGCAACTACGCTGAGGGTCATGGCTGAGCTCACCATCCCCGCCGACATCAAGCCCGCCGACGGACGCTTCGGCTGCGGCCCGTCCAAGGTTCGCCCCGAGCAGCTGACCGCGCTGGCGGCCGCCGGCGACCTGTTCGGCACCTCGCACCGCCAGGCCCCGGTCAAGAACCTGGTCGGGCGCGTGCGCGACGGCATCAAGCAACTGTTCTCCACCCCCGACGGCTACGAGGTCATCCTCGGCAACGGCGGCTCGACCGCGTTCTGGGACGCCGCCGCGTTCGGCCTGATCGACAAGCGCTCGCTGCACCTCACCTACGGCGAGTTCAGCAGCAAGTTCGCGTCGTGCGTCGCCAAGAACCCGTTTGTCGGCGACCCGATCATCATCAAGGCCGACGCCGGCAGCGCGCCAGCCGTGCAGTCGGACCCCGATGTCGACGTCGTGGCGTGGGCCCACAACGAGACCTCGACGGGTGTCGCGGTGCCGATCCAGCGTCCCGCCGGTGACGCTCTCGTCGCGATCGACGCCACCTCGGCCGCCGGCGGCCTGCCGGTCAACATCGCCGACACCGACGCCTACTACTTCGCGCCGCAGAAGAACTTCGCCTCCGACGGCGGCCTCTGGATCGCCGTGATGAGCCCCGCCGCGCTGGCCCGCGTCGAGCAGATCGCCGCCACCGACCGCTGGGTGCCCGACTTCCTGTCGCTGCCCATCGCGGTCGAGAACAGCCTCAAGAACCAGACCTACAACACCCCGGCGATCGCGACGCTGATCCTGCTCGCCGAGCAACTGGATTGGCTCAACGGCAACGGCGGTCTGGACTGGGCCGTGAAGCGCACCGCCGACTCGTCGCAGCGCCTGTACTCGTGGGCCGAGTCGCGTCCGTTCACCACGCCGTTCGTCGCCGACCCGGCGCTGCGGTCGCAGGTCGTCGGCACCATCGACTTCAACGACGACGTCGACGCCGCCGCGGTCGCAAAGGTGTTGCGCGCCAACGGGATCGTCGACACCGAGCCGTACCGCAAGCTGGGCCGCAACCAGCTGCGCGTGGCCATGTTCCCGGCCGTCGACCCCGACGACATCAGCGCCCTGACGGCGTGCGTCGACTGGGTTGTGGAACGCCTCTGAGCACCACCTGACACGTAACCGAGGCGCGTAGTCCATGAAGGGCTGCGCGCCTCGGTGTGTCAGCACGGTTACGAGTCGATAACGCGCTAGGGTGAGCCGTTAAGCCGCGTCCTAGGAGGTCACCAATGAGGGAACTCAAGGTCGTCGGACTCGACGCCGACGGCAAGCGCATCATCTGCGAAGCCCCCAACGGTTCGGCCACCGCAGACAAGTTTGTCTTGCGCGTCGACAATCGACTGAAGGCCGCCGTCCGCGGCGACCGGGCCGCCATCAATCAGACGGAGATCGAAGTCGAGGTCGAGGTGCCCAACTCCCTGCGCCCCCGTGACATCCAGTCCCGCATCCGGGCCGGCGCCTCCGTCGAGCAGCTCGCCGCAGCCGCGGGCGTGAGCCCGGAGCGCATCATGCGCTTCGCCCACCCGGTGCTGCTGGAGCGCTCCCGCGCCGCCGAACTCGCCAGCGCGTCGCACCCGATCCTGCCCGACGGCCCATCGGTGCTGACCCTGCTCGAGACGGTGACCGGAGCCCTGATCTCCCGCGGCCTCGACCCCGAAGCCACCAAGTGGGACGCCTGGCGCAACGAGGACAGCCGCTGGACCGTGCAGTTCGGCTGGAAGGCCGGGCGTTCCGACAACGTCGCACACTTCCGGTTCAGCCCCGGCGCCCACGGCGGCACCACGACGGCGTTCGACGACGCCGCGACCGAGCTGATCGACCCGAACTACACCCGCCCGGCCCTGCGGTCGGTCGCACCGCTCGCACAGCTACATTTCGAGGAATCGGTCGCCGAGATCCCGATGCCCGCACATCAGCCGGAACCCGCGCCTGCGCCGGAGCCCGCGCCCGCCCCCGTCGTCGTCATGACGCCGCCCCCGGCCGCTCCCCCGGTGCCCGCCGCGCCGGTGGCCCCGCCGGCACCCGAGCCCATCCCGGCGCCGGAGCCGGCGGCCGTCGTCGAGACCCCCGAGCCGGCCGCTCCCGCCGCGCGTCCGCGCAAGAAGAAGCCCGAAATTCCGGCGTGGGAAGACGTCCTGCTCGGCGTGCGGGCCAACGGCCAGCGCTGACGCTGCGCTTCTCACGTTGACCCTGTACTGAGGGTCCCCCTACTCGCACTTCTGCGCCGTAGTTACAGAATCACGGCGGGGCGGGGCTAACGGCCCAGGGCGATCGCGAGCGTCGCGATCCAGCCCAGCGCCACACCGGCACCGGCACCCCAGACGAACCAGCGCCACACCGGGCGCACGCGCCAGGCCCACACCGTCGGGGCCAGGCCACCGACCGCGACGGCGTTCAAACCGACCGCGAGCAGCGGGTGCACCCGCAGCAGCCCCAGCGACAGGACGATGATGGCGGCGGCCGTCACGGCAGCGACGAACGCCGACACCGTCAGTCCGGTGCCCCACGGCGTCTGCGACGGTGTCGTCATCTGAGCCAATCTAGCCCGCCGTTCGGGCGCGCTCGTAGAACGCCAGCGCGGCGGCCGTGGCGACATTCAGCGAATCGGTGCCCCGCGACATCGGGATGCGCGCCCGCACCTCGCAGGCCCGCATGGTGTGTTCGGTCAGCCCCGGGCCTTCGGCCCCGACGAGCACCCCGACCTTCTCCCCGGCCAGCGGCGCCAGGGCGTCGGCCAGCGGCACGGAGCCCTCCCCCGGCGTCATGGCGATCAGGTGAAAGCCGTTGTCCTGCATTAATTTCAGATCGCCGGGCCAGGACTCCGCGCGGGCGTAGGGCACCAGCAGGGCATGGCCCATCGACACCCGGACCGCGCGGCGGTACAACGGATCGGCGCACCCGGCGCCGAACACCACCGCGTCGACGTCGAGGCCGGCGGCGTTGCGGAAGATCGAGCCCAGGTTCTCGTGGTCGTTGACACCCTCGAGGACCGCGACGGTCCGGGCATCCCGCAGCACGTCGGGCACCGTCAGCTCGACGGGCCGGGGCGCCGCGGCGAGTACGCCGCGGTTGAGGTGGAAGCCGACGACCTCGGCCATCACCTCGGCGCTGGCGCGGTAGTAGGGCACGCCGCAGCCGGCCAGGTCGCCGGACAGTTCGCGGAGCCGGCGATCGGTGCCGAGGAACGCGCGCGGGCTGAACCGCGACGCCAGCATGCGCTGCGCCACCAACACGCCCTCGGCGATCACCAGCCCCTTGCCCGACGGCAGGTCGGGCCGGCGGTCCACGCTGTTGAGGTCGCGGAAATCGTCGAGCCGCGGATCGGCGGGATCGGTGACGTCGACAACGATGATGTCGTCCATCGCGTCGAGGTCTGCGGCAGCGCTCACTGGGCTTCGTCGATGATCGCGAACATCAGGTCAGCGGCGGCCAGCAGGATGCCGCGGTCCTGGCCGGACAGCTTCTCGAGCCGGCCTTGCAGCCATTCCATGCCGGCCCGGCGCTCGGCCTCGAACAGTTCCTCACCGGCCGGGGACACCGCGACCAGCACCTGACGCCGATCGTCGGGATGAGAACTGCGTTCGACCAGCCCGAGTTCGACCAGCGAGGCGATGACGCGCGTCATCGACGGCGGCCGCACGCGCTCCCGGGTGGCCAGCGCGCCCGGCGTCATCGGGCCGTCCTTCGCGAGCGTGGCCAGGGCCGACAACTGTGTCAGGGAAACCGGGGAATCGGGACGACGGAATCGCAACTGCCGCGCCAGCCGCACGACGGCCAGCGACAGGTCATTGGCCAAGCGGTCATCGGCGTCCGTCACGAGCAGATAGCGTACCGATCGATCGACTAGCGTTAGAGGAGATGGCCACGCCCGCGCACGAACATCCGGCGGAACCCGTTCCGCCGGCTCTCCCCGACCGCCTCCTCGACCCGGTTCCGGTGATCGTGGTGATCGCGGCCGGCTGGCTGGTGGCAGTGGTGCTGGCCTTCACCGTCGCGGCGCTGCACGGCTGGCGGCCGGTGACCGTCGCAGGCCTCGGTGTCGGCGTATTGGGGACCTCTATATTTCTGTGGCAACGCAGCGCGGCCCGGCGCGGCGCACGAGGTGCCCAACGCGGCCTGCGCTGACATTCACATCTCGACAAGGGAGAGTCCGATGGCTGGAGAAACACCTCTGCTGCAGGCAGACATCACCATCAACGCGCCGGTGGCCAAGGTCTGGGCTTTGATCTCCGATCTCGACAACATGCCCAAATGGAGCCCGCAGTGTCGGGTGATGAAGGCTGTCGGCGCCGTCAAGGTCGGTACCAAGACCGTCAACCTCAACCGTCGGGGCGCGCTCTTCTGGCCGACGACCTCGACGATCACCGCGGTCGACCCGCAGAAGAAGCTGTCGTTCCGGGTCAACACCAACAACACCCAGTGGACCTACGACCTCGAGCCCGCGGGCACCGGCACCAAGCTGACCGTGAGCCGGCGCGCGGAAGCCGTCAAGCCGATCTCCAGCACGCTGATCAACCGCTTCATGGGCGGCGTGCCCAACTTCGAAGTGGAGCTGGTCGAGGGCATGAACACCTCGCTCAGCCGGATCAAGACCGCGGCCGAAGGCGCTTAGCCGACGTCGAGCACGCCGTCGTCGAAAGGCTCGAAGGCCGGTGAGCCGATGGGCTCCGGCGGCGGCGTGTCCGAGTGGGCGCCACAGCCGTACTCCGCCGACACCACGCGTCCGTCGGCGGACAATTCGTTGGCGCAGACGCCGAACACCAGGCCGAGCGATCCGGACAACGGCACGTAGAAGCCGCAGCCGCGACAGGTCCGGCGGGTGGCGCGGGCCATGGCGGCGTTCGGGCCGTAGTCGCCGTCCTGCCAGCGCTGCGCGGCATCCGTCCGGCCCCAGTCGCTGAGCACCTGCTTGCGGCCGAACCCGACCTCGGCGGCCACCTCGTCCCACTCGGGATCACCGGATGCCAGATAGCCGGGCACCAGCCGGGGGTCGTTGGGCGGCGGCGCCAGCAGATCACCCGGGCTCAGATCACCCGGCTTGACGCGCTCGTGCCACGGCACCCATTCGGGGGCCAGCAGAGCATCCGGTCCGGGCACCAGGACGACTTCGCTGACGGTGGTGTGGTCGGCGCCCGGGTAGGTCGCCAGCACCACGGCCCACTGCCAGCCGTGGTAGCCGGACATCGAAGCGAGGAAGCGGTGGGTCACCGACGCCGGGTCGTCGAAGCTGGCGCCCAGGTAGTCACCGACGACGCCCTCGCCACTGAACTCGACGATCGCGGCGCGGGCCTGATCGACGGCGCCCATGAGGATCGGGGTCAGGTCGGGTAGCTCGGCTTCTTCTTCGACAACTGCTTCGGCCGCGGGGGCGTCGTCAGCGGCCGCTTCGGCCGGGGTCTCGTCGTCGGCCGCGACAGCCGGGGCCTCGTCGACGGCGGCCTGCGGCTGCGGCTCGTCGACGGTCTCGGGCACCTCGGCGGACTCCGGCGCCGCGGCGGGAGCGACGACGGCTTCGGCGGCTTCGGCGGATTCCGCGGTGACTTCAGGGGTCGGCACCTCGACCGGCGCCTCGGTCGGCGTCGACTCGTCCGGCGTCACGGCTGCCGATTCGGTGTCATTGGGCATGTCCATCGTGATCAATACTGCCTGACCACCCAGGACAAGGCCACACCGCCTGCCTGCGCGCCGCCGTCGGCAGCATGGGGAACAATCGTGCTCATGAGTGGACCGCGGGACGCCGGGAGGTCGGAAGATCCCCGCTACTACCCGCCGCGCCCACCGCGCCGCCCTGACGAAGAGCATCCGGGCATGGCCAACTACCCCAGCGATCCTGGTCAGGCCCGCCGCCGGCCGCCGCCGCGCGGGTCGTCGGCGCACAGCGACAACCGGTGGCTGCCGCCGCTCGACGACGAGCACCCGGGCGGTCACGGCTACGACCGCGGATACGACGACTACGACGACCGGCGCCGCGATCACGACGACCGGCGGCGCGGCCCCGCCGGCGGCGAGAAGATCACCGTCACCCGTGCCGCCGCCCAACGCAGCCGGGAGATGGGCACCAAGGTGTACGGGCTGGTGCATCGGGCCGCGACCGCCGACGGCGCCGACAAATCCGGCCTGACTGCGCTGACCTGGCCCGTCGTCGCGAACAACGCGCTCGACGCGGCGATGGGCATCGCGCTGGCCAACACCCTGTTCTTCGCGGCCGCCTCGGGCGAGTCCAAGAGCAAGGTGGCGCTCTACCTGCTCATCACCATCGCGCCGTTCGCGGTGATCGCCCCGCTGATCGGGCCGGCGCTGGACCGCGTGCAGCATGGCCGGCGCGTCGCGCTCGCCGTCTCGTTCGCACTGCGCGTCGTGCTCGCGCTGGTGCTGATCGGTAACTACGACGGTGCGACGGGCAGCTATCCGCCCTGGGTGCTGTACCCGTGTGCGCTGGGCATGATGGTGCTGTCGAAGTCGTTCAGCGTGCTGCGCAGCGCCGTGACGCCGCGGGTGCTGCCCCCGACGATCGACCTCGTCCGGGTCAATTCCCGGCTCACCATGTTCGGGTTGCTGGGCGGTACCGGCCTGGGCGGCGGTCTCGCCGCGGCGTTCGAGTACACCTTCGGCCTGATACACCTGCCGGGCGCGCTGTACGTCGTCGCCGTCGTCGCCGTCGCGGGTGCCGTCCTGACCATGCGGATCCCGAAGTGGGTCGAGGTCACCGAGGGTGAGGTGCCGGCGACGCTGTCGTACCACGCGCCGACCGAGCAACTGCGGCATCCGCATCACGACAAGTCCCCGCGACAGCCGTTGGGCCGCAACATCATCACGTCGCTGTGGGGCAACTGCACCATCAAGGTGCTCGTCGGGTTCCTGTTCCTGTACCCCGCGTTCGTCGCCAAGTCGCATGACGCCGGCGCGTGGGAGCAGCTCAAGATCCTCGGGCTCATCGGCGCCGCCGCGGGTATCGGGAACTTCGCCGGCAACATCGCCAGCGCCCGGCTCAAACTGGGGCACCCCGCCCAGGTGGTGGTGCGCGCGACGGTCATCGTCACGGCCTCGGCCATCGCCGCCGCGGTGGCCGGCAATCTGATGGTGGCCGCGGCCGCCGCGCTCATCACCTCGGCCGCCACCGCGATCTCCAAGGCATCGCTCGACGCCTCGCTGCAGCATGACCTGCCCGAGGCGTCCCGGGCGTCGGCCTTCGGCCGGTCCGAGTCGGTGCTGCAGTTGGCCTGGGTGGTCGGCGGTGCCGTCGGTGTGCTGATCTATACCGACCTCTGGGTCGGGTTCACCGCGGTCAGCGCCCTGCTGATCCCCGGGTTGGCCCAGACCCTGGTGAGCTACAACGGTGGCTCACTGATCCCGGGCTTCGGCGGCAACCGGCCCGTACTAGCCGAGCAGGAAGGACCACGGCCCGATCCCGCGGCAATGCCCGGGGCGCGCCAAGGATGGATATGAAACGAGTTCTCGCGCTGCTGGCCGTGGTCGCGGTGCTGTCGGCGACGGCCACGGGTGTCCTGGTCTGGCGGCTGACGCGGCACCAGGGCCCCAACTTTCCCGAGATCAGCGCCTTCACGGACGGCCAGCTGGCCCGCGTCGGGCCGTACCGCTACTGCGACGTCCACCTGAAGGCGTGCGACGTCCCCGCGACAACGGGCGAACTGCACGTGACGGCGCGGCACCCCATTCAGTTGTCGGTGCCGCAGCCGGTCGCGCGCGCACCGTGGGTGCTGCTGCTCGCATACGAGGACGGCGGCTCCACGGTCAGCGAGTTCCGGCCGAACCAGCGGCTGGCCGTGACCATCCCGACCGTCGACCCGCATCACGGCAAGGTGCTCGGGCTCGCCGTCCAACTGCCCACTCTGGCAAGGGATTCCGACGGCAACGAGTTCCCGCTGCCCCACGCCGAATGGTCGGTACGGACCGTCTGGCCGTAGCTCGCCAGGCCTACACCGCTCCGTGGCCGGCCGGCACCTGCTCGCCGTCGCGGACCGGGCCGGGCGGTGTCCCGTCACCAAAAGGCCTGCCGCCCAACGCTTCGCGGCCGTGCGGCGTCAGCCAGTTGGCCAGGTCGGGGCCCTTCGGCACGATCTGCGTCGGATTGATGTCGGCGTGCACGATGTAGTAGTGCTGCTTGATCTGGACGAAGTCGACGGTGTCGCCGAAGCCGGGCGTCTGGAACAGGTCCCGGGCGTACGCCCACAACACCGGCATCTCGGTGAGCTTGGACCGGTTGCACTTGAAGTGCCCGTGATAGACCGGGTCGAACCGGGCCAGTGTGGTGAACAGCCGCACGTCGGCCTCGGTGATGGTGTCCCCCACCAGATACCTTTGGCTGCTGAGCCTTTCGGTCAACCAATCGAGCGCGGTGAACAGCCGGTCGTAGGCGGCGTCGTACGACTCCTGTGACCCCGAGAACCCGCAGCGGTAGACGCCGTTGTTGACCTCGGTGTAGACGCGCTTGGCGACGGTGTCGATTTCGTCGCGCAGATGCTCCGGGTACAGCTGCGGCGCACCTTCGCGGTGATACGCCGTCCATTCGGTGGACAGGTCCAGCGTCAGCTGCGGGAAGTCGTTGGTCGCGACCGCGCCGGTGGGTACGTCGACGATCGCCGGCACCGTGATGCCCTTGGGATAGTTCGGGTCGCGCTTGAAGTACGCGTCCTGCAGCCGCGGGATTTTCAGCACCGGGTCGACGCCGCCGGGGTCGAGGTCGAACGTCCAGCTGCGCTGATCGTGCGTCGGACCGCAAAAGCCAATGGACAGTACGTCTTCCAGCCCCAGCAGCCGGCGGACGATGATCGCCCGGTTGGCCCAGGGACAGGCCCGGGCGACGATCAGCCGGTACCGGCCGGGTTCCACGGGGTACCCGTCACGACCGTCGGCCGTGATCCGGGTGCTGATGTAGTTGGTGTCGCGGGTGTACTCAGAACCTGGCTTGACGTAGGTCACGTCCCCAGTCTGCCCGCGAACAGTTGGCTTGGGTACGAGAAATCAGCCGGCTCTCGAACACAAGCCAATGTTCGGCGCGTGGATCAGGCGTCGAGTTCGCGCGCGACGGCCTTGACCACCTCGGACACCTTGCGGGCCGTCTTGCGATCGGGGTAACGGCCCCGGCGCAGCTCGGACTGCACGACGTCCTCGAGGAGGGTGATCATGTCCGACACCATGCCGTGCAACTCGTCGGGCGTGTGCTTGTGCTCGGGGGCGGCCGCCTCGCGACGGGTGCGCGACAGGCTCGGCGGCGGGTCGATCAGCTTGAGGCTCAGCGCCTGCGGACCGCGGCGTCCGGCAGCGACGCCGAACTCGACGCGCTGGCCGGCCTTGAGACCTTCAACCCCGGCGGGCAGCGCCGAAGACCGGACGTAGACGTCCTCGCCCTCTTCCTGAGAGAGGAAGCCGAAGCCCTTCTCCGTGTCGTACCACTTAACCCGGCCGCTTGGCACTGGTCTCACCTGCTCGTTCTCAACATACGGTTACATAACGAAAGCGCCCCACCTCCGCAGGACGCGTTGTCGTTGATTCTACTCGGCCACCTCTGATCGCAGCATCCCCATTACTCAGTAGACTGAGAGTTCTACTTGCGGGAGGTGACATGCGCCTGGTCCTGAACATCATCTGGCTGGTTTTCGGTGGCTTCTGGCTGGCGCTCGGCTACTTCCTCGCCGCACTGATCTGCTTCATTCTCATCGTCACCATCCCGTTCGGCGTCGCCGCGGCCCGCATCGGCGTGTACGCGCTGTGGCCGTTCGGTCAGACGGTCGTCGACAAGCCCGGCCCGCGCCCAGGCGCCCTGGTCGGCAATGTGATCTGGCTGGTGTTGTGCGGCTGGTGGCTGGTGCTCGGCCACATCGCGACCGCCATCGCGCAGGCCCTGACGATCGTGGGTATCCCGCTGGCGCTGGCCAACCTCAAACTGATCCCGGTGTCGCTGCTGCCGCTCGGCAAGCAGATCGTCCCCGTCGACCAGATTCATGCCGAACCCACCTGGCCCACATCATCCCGTCGCTTCGCTCGCCCCGAACGATGACACTCACACCCCTCGGCCTCCCCACCGTCGCGCGGCCTGTCGGTCCGGCCCCGGCAACCGGGCCGCTGATCGACACGTACGGCCGTGTCGCCGCCGATCTGCGGGTGTCGGTCACCGACCGCTGCAATCTGCGCTGTACCTACTGCATGCCGGCCGAGGGTCTGGACTGGCTGCCCGGCGCCGACCTGCTCGCTCTCGACGAGCTCACCCGGCTGATCCGGGTGGCCGTGACGCGCCTGGGCATCACGGGCGTGCGGTTCACCGGCGGTGAGCCACTCCTGGTTCCCTATCTCGAGGACGTCGTCGCGGCGGCGGCCGCGTTGCAACCACGTCCGGCCATCGCCGTGACGACCAACGGCATCGGATTGGCCAAGCGCGCGGCAGCGCTCAAGAAAGCCGGCCTCAATCGCGTCAACGTCTCCCTCGACACCCTCGATCCGGACCGATTCGCCGCCATCACCCGGCGCCGGCGGCTCCCCGACGTCCTCGACGGCCTGGCCGCAGCCAAGGCCGTCGGCCTGAGTCCCGTCAAGGTCAACGCGGTGCTCGATCCGGCAACGGGGCTCGACGATGCCCCGGCGCTGTTGCGCTTCTGTCTCGAGCACGGCTACCAGCTGCGGATCATCGAGCAGATGCCGCTCGATGCCGGGCACCACTGGCAGCGCGGTTCGGTCCTGCAGGCCGACCAGATTCTCGCGGCCCTGCGCCGCGAATTCAGCTTGCGCCCGGACCCGGCGCCGCGGGGCTCGGCACCCGCCGAGCTCTGGCAGGTCCACGACGATGGCACGGTGCTGGGCACCGCCGGCGTCATCGCCTCCGTCTCCGCCGCGTTCTGCGGCACCTGCGACCGCACCCGGCTGACGGCCGACGGTCAGGTGCGCAGCTGCCTGTTCTCACAACAGGAGACGGATCTGCGGGCGTTGCTGCGAGGCGGCGCTGACGACGATGCGCTCGAGGCCGCCTGGCGGGCCGCGATGTGGGCCAAGCCGGCGGGCCATGGAATAAACGATCCGGGATTTGTCCAGCCGGACCGCCCGATGAGTGCGATCGGCGGCTGAGGGTGGCTGAATTGGTGGTGACGGTGCGCTATTTCGCCGCCGCGAAGGCCGCAACCGGAATCGAGACCGAAACGTTGCAGCTCAATGAGGGTGTAACCGTCCGTGATCTGGTGAACTCCATTGGTACGCGTGGGGCGGATGTGGCAAAAGTGCTCTCACGCTGCTCGTTTCTGCGCGACGGCGTCGCCGTCCGCGATCTGGACACCGCGCTGGCGACGGCCGAGACGCTCGATGTCCTACCCCCCTTCGCCGGCGGCTAATTGTGAAATGCCTCACATAACGAATCGGTAACGACCTGGCTGTGGCGCCTCTGACCCGCAACAACACCTGCGAAAACGCCGAATCAGCCAGCGGCTTTAAAGTCCTCTCATAATTTGCTCGGGCCCGAAACGCCCAAAATCCGTCGAGGTGACGGAACCCAACTGACCCGATACCGTCGTCTCTCAAGCCAGAGCGACCCTTTGGCACCCGCACTTGAAACGCCTAGCTCCATCCATCAGGTGCGGCCGACGACAACCCGTGGATGGAGGCGGGGGACCCAACCGGTCCACCGAGGAAATCAGGACCAGGAGCTTCGGCTCCTTGGGGTGAAGCCTGCTCTGCAGGCCGGGCAACCTCTCCAGCCCGAACCCGACAGCTGACCTCGCAGGCGTTGACGAGAGGACTGCTTTTTTCATGAGTGGACGCCACCGTAAACCGACCACGTCCAGTGTCTCTGTCGCCAAGATCGCCTTCACCGGCGCGGTTCTTGGTGGCGGCACCATCGCCCTCGCCGCACAGGCTTCCGCCGCGACCGACGGCGAATGGGACAAGGTAGCCCGCTGCGAATCCGGCGGGAACTGGGCCATCAACACCGGCAACGGCTACCAGGGCGGGCTGCAGTTCTCGCCCAGCACCTGGAGCGCCCACGGCGGTGGCGAGTACGCGCCCGCCGCCAACATGGCCAGCAAGGACCAGCAGATCGCCGTCGCCGAGCGCGTCCTGGCCAGCCAGGGCCGCGGTGCGTGGCCGGTCTGCGGCACGGGCCTGTCCGGTGCCACCCCGCGCAACGTCGTGAAGAACAACCCGGCGCCGGCCCCGGCCGCCGCCCCGCTGGACAACCCCGAGCTCAATGCCGCGGCCGACCCGGCCCCGGTGCAGGAGGCCGCCGCTCCGCTGGACGCGCCCGCCCCTGAGGCCCCCGAGGGTCCGGCGATCGTCAACGTCGCGAACGAAATCCCCGCACCCGAGGCCCCCGCCCTGGACGTGCCCGAGGCTCCCGCTCCCGCCCCCGAGGCTCCGGCCCCGGCCCCCGAGGCGCCCGTCGTCGAAGCACCTGCCCCGGAAGCCCCGGTCGAGGCCCCGGCGCCCGTGATCCAGGCCGCCAACTGGGACACCACCGACGCGCCCGCCGAGCCCGGCGTCTGGGCCCTGCACGCGAAGCAGGACCTGCCGGTCGAGCCGGCCCCGGTCGTCGACGCCCCGGCCCCGGCTCCGGCTCCGGCCCCGGTTGCCGACGCCGCGGCTCCCGCGCCGGCCGCCCCGGCCGCGCTGCAGACCCCGCCGAACGGCACGCCGCACCTCGCCAGCCCGACCAACCTGCCCCCGGGCTCGACCATGGACGCGCCCGAGACGGGCGACAGCGCCAACATGAGCTACCTCAAGCAGCTGTGGCACGCGGTCCAGAACAACGACATCTCCGGTCGTGACGCCCTGCTCGCCGTCGCCTCGACGCGCACCGGCGCCCCGGGCGGCAGCATCCCGGCCCCGCCGAACGCTCCGGCGCCCGGCCCGGCCCCGATCGTCGACGCCCCGCCGGCTCCGTAACACATACAAAGAGAATCGCCCCGGTCATCGACCGGGGCGATTTCTTTTCGTTGGTCAGCGTGTGACGCCGGAGAAGTACGTGAGTTCAATCGGTGAGCGACCAGCGGGCGGTTATTGCACTCAGGGACTGCCGACGCCCGAAATACGTACCTGGCCTCAATCACGGCGGCTGCGCGCGGCGGTGATTGACGCTATGTACTTCTGTGCCCGTCTTCGGGCGAGCCGAGCGGGAACACGATCTCAGGCCGAGCCGACCCATTCGTCGGTGCCATCGGTGAAGAACTGGTGCTTCCAGACCGGCAGCCGCTCCTTGACGGTGTCGACCAGCAGCGCGCAGGTGCGGAACGCCGCGGCGCGGTGGTCGGCCGATACCGCAGCCACCAACGCCGCGTCGCCGATCTGCAGCACCCCGATCCGGTGGCTGACCGCGATGGCCCGCACACCTTCGGAGGCGGCGGCGACGTCGGCGGCGACCTCGGCCAGGACCTCCGCGGCCGACGGGTGCGCCGAGTACTCCAGCCGTGTCACCCCGCGGCCGCCGTCGTGGTTGCGTACGACACCGGCGAAGCTCACGACGGCTCCGGCGGAGCTGTGGTCGACCAGCGCCTCGTGGGACGCGACATCGATCGGCGATTCACTGAGGTCGGCGCGGCGCACGATCACCCGGCATGGTCCTTTCCGCTGAGCTGGTCGAGCGCGTGGTCGAGCACCCCGGCCAGCACGCCCAGCCCGTCCTTCACTCCCCCGGACGAGCCCGGCAGATTCACGATCAGCGTCCGGCCGGCGACGCCGCACACACCACGCGACAGCACCGAGGTCGGGACGTGCGGCAGCCCCGACTGCCGGATCGCGTCGGCCAGCCCGGGAATCTGGTAGTCGAGGACCTCGAGCGTGGCCTGCGGGGTGGCGTCGGTCGGCGAGATTCCCGTGCCGCCGGAGGTGAGGACGACGTCCACGTCGTCGGCGACCGCGCGGCGCAGTTCGGCGCCCACCGGGGCGCCGTCGGTGACGACGACGGGTGCGGGCACGTCGAACCCGCGCTCAGTGAGCCAGGCGACGATGAGCGGGCCGGTGCGGTCCGCGTAGACCCCGGCGGCGGCGCGGGTGGAGGCGATGACGACGCGGGCGGTGCGGGTCATGCCCGTTCCCAGAGACCGGTCTTGCCGCCCTCCTTGCGCAGCACCCGAATGTCGTCGATGCGCGCGGCCGGGTCGACGGCCTTGATCATGTCGTACAGCGTCAGCGCCGCGACGCTGACGGCGGTGAGGGCTTCCATCTCGACGCCGGTGCGGTCGGTGGTGCGCACGGTGGCGGTGATGCCGATGGCGTCACCGCTCGCACTGGTCTCGAACGCCACCTCGACCTTGGTGAGCGCCAGCTGGTGGCACAGCGGGATCAGATCGCTGGTGCGCTTGGCGGCCATGATGCCGGCGACGCGGGCGGTCGCGAGCGCGTCACCTTTGGGCAGTCCACCGCTGGTGATGAGGTCGACGACGTCGGTGCGGGTGTGCAGGACGCCCGCCGCGACCGCAGTACGCCGGGTGGCGTCCTTGGCGGACACGTCGACCATGTGGGCCGCACCCGTTTCGTCCAGGTGCGAGAGCTCCACGGCTACTTGTTGACGACGGTGACCGGGTGCATGTACGGCAGCTTCTCGGCCGGCAGCGGGAACTCCAGGTCGCCGAACGGCGAGAGCGCGCCGGTACGGTCGGTTGCCAGCTCGCTCACGGCGTGGTCGTCGCCGGACACCTCGGGCCAGCCATTGTCGACGTACTGGTTCTTCTTCTTGTCAGCCACGGAGACATTGTGGCAGGCGCTGCGCCCGCTGGCGAGGCCGGGCGCCGGAGGACGCGCGGAGGACAAAGTCACCTGCTTTACGCTGGTCAGCAATGATCGACGAAACCCCGGGTGTGCCGCTCGGCTCCTGGCTGGCCGACATGTCGGACGCGCAGCTGGTGCAGCTGCTCAGCGTCCGGCCCGACCTCACCCAACCGCCGCCGGCAACCCTGTCCGCGCTGGCGGCCCGCGCCCAGTCCCGGCAATCGGTCAAGGCCGCGACCGACGATCTCGATTTTCTGCAGCTCGCCGTGCTGGACGCGCTGCTGACGCTGCAGGCCACCACCATCGCCGTGCCGACCGGCGCGCTGTTCAAGTTGCTGGCTGGGCGCGCCAACAAGAAGGTCGTCACCTCGGCGCTCGACGAGCTGCGCACCCGCGGGCTGGTGTGGGGCGCCGACACGGTGCGGGTGGTCTCGGAGGCGGCGTCGGTGCTGCCCTGGTATCCGGGGCAGGTCACCGTCGAGGACCCAGACGCCGACGGCATCGCCGCGAAGCTGGCCGCCATCGATACGCCGCAGCGGGACCTGCTCGAGCGGCTGGCCGACGGGTCGCCGATCGGCCGGACCAAGGATGCGGCGCCGGGGACCGCACCCGACCGTCCGGTGCCGCAGCTGATCGCGGCCGGACTGCTGCGCCCGATCGACGACGAGACGGTGATCCTGCCACGGCTCGTCGGCCAGGTCCTGCGGGGACAGACGCCGGGGCCGACGACGCTGACGCCGCCGACACCCTCGACTCCGGTCTTGGCCGAGAAGGATGTCGACGCGGCCGCGGCCGGCTCGGCCATCGACCTGCTGCGTGAAGTCGAACTGGTTCTCGAAACCCTCTCGGCGACACCGGTTCCCGAGCTGCGCAGCGGCGGCCTCGGCGTGCGCGACGCCAAGCGGCTGACCAAGGTCACCGGGATCGACGAGAGTCGGCTGTCGCTGATCCTGGAACTGTGCGCGTCGGCGACGCTGATCGCGTCGGGCATCCCCGACTCGGACGACTACGACGACGGCCCGTACTGGGCACCGACCGTGGCCGCGGACCGATTCATCGAGTCGAGCGCCGCGACGCGCTGGCACCTGCTGGCCACCACCTGGCTGGACCTGCCGTGCCGCCCCGGCCTGGTGGGTAAGCGCGGGCCCGACGGCAAGCCGTATGCCGCCCTGACCAATGCGCTGTATTCGTCGGCCGCCCCGCTGGACCGCCGGCTGCTGCTGACGGTGCTCGCCGAACTGCCGCCGGGCGGCACCATGGACACCGCCACCGCCTCGGCGGCGATGCTGTGGCGCCGGCCGCGCTGGACCGCCCGCCTGCAGCCCGAGCCCACCGACGAATTGCTCACCGAGGCACACGCTTTGGGCATGGTCGGCCGCGGCGCGCTCGCCGGGCCGATCCGGATGTTGTTGGCCGGCGCACCCGAAGAAGACGTCGTCGCCGCGATGGCGGCGGCACTGCCCGATCCGATCGACCATTTCCTGCTGCAGGCCGATCTGACGGTCGTCGTCCCCGGGCCGCTGGAACGCGACCTCGCCGACCAGCTGGCGACCGTCGCCGACATCGAATCCGCCGGGGCCGCAACGGTTTACCGCATCAGCGAGCAGTCCATCCGGCGTGCCCTCGATACCGGCAGGACCGCCAGCGAGATCCACACCCTGTTCGCCCGGCACTCCAAGACGCCGGTGCCGCAGGGCCTCACCTATCTGATCGACGACGTCGCCCGCCGGCACGGACAGCTGCGGGTCGGCATGGCGTCGTCGTTCATCCGGTGCGAGGACCCGGCGCTGCTGGCACAGGCGCTGGCCTCCCCCACGCTCGAGCAGTTGAGCCTGCGGGCCCTGGCCCCCACCGTCGCGGTGTCACCAGCGCCGATCGCCGACGTGCTGGCCGGCCTGCGCACCGCGGGCTTCGCCCCGGCCGCCGAGGACTGGTCGGGCACCATCGTCGACCTGCGCCCGCTCGGCGCGCGGGTGTCCACGCCGATCCACCGGCGCACCTTCCGGCACCCGCAGGCACCGAACGAGAAGACTCTCGGCGCCATCGTCGCCGTCCTGCGCCAGACCGGCCGCGGCGGCAACGGGGAGCGACTGGACCCGGCGGCCGCGATCTCGCTGCTGACCGACGCCGCGGTGACCCAGTCGTCGGTGGTGATCGGGTACGTCGACGCCGCCGGGGTTGCCACGCAGCGCGTGGTGGCGCCGGTGAACGTGCGTGGCGGCCAGCTGACCGCCTACGACCCGGCCGCCGGCCGGGTCCGCGAATTCGCGATCCACCGGGTGACCTCGGTCGTCGCGCCGGAATAGGACGCTGCGAGGTCACGTTCTCCTCGCGAGCAGACGTAAAACTGTCATTTTCGAGCCAAAACTGACAGTTTTACGTCTGCTCGCGCGGAAAAACGGACCACTCGCGCGCGTCTGGATAATGGATCGGATGGCTTGCGAGCAATTGATGGAGTGGATGGCGCATGACTGACGGACCCCTGATCGTCCAGTCGGACAAGACCGTGCTGCTCGAGGTCGACCACGAGCAGGCCGGGGCGGCGCGGGCGGCGATCGCGCCGTTCGCCGAGCTGGAGCGTGCGCCCGAGCACGTGCACACCTACCGGATCACGCCGCTGGCGCTGTGGAACGCGCGCGCCGCGGGCCACGATGCCGAGCAGGTCGTCGATGCGCTGGTCAGCTTCTCCCGGTATGCGGTGCCGCAGCCGCTACTGGTCGACATCGTCGACACCATGGGCCGCTACGGGCGGCTGCAGCTGGTGAAGCACCCGGCGCACGGGCTGACGCTCGTGAGCCTGGACCGGGCCGTGCTGGCCGAGGTGCTGCGCAACAAGAAGATCACCCCGATGCTGGGCGCCCAGATCGACGACGACACCGTCATCGTCCACCCGTCCGAGCGCGGCCGCGTCAAGCAGATGCTGCTCAAGATCGGTTGGCCCGCAGAGGATTTGGCGGGATACGTCAACGGCGAGGCGCACCCGATCACGCTGGAGCAGGACACCTGGAAGCTGCGCGACTACCAGGAGCTGGCCGCGGATTCGTTCTGGGCCGGTGGGTCGGGCGTCGTGGTGCTCCCCTGTGGCGCGGGCAAGACGATGGTCGGCGCTGCGGCTATGGCCAAGGCGGGTGCGACGACGCTGATCCTGGTGACCAACACCGTCGCCGGACGCCAGTGGAAGCGCGAGCTGATCGCGCGCACCTCGTTGACCGAAGAGGAGATCGGCGAATACTCCGGCGAGCGCAAGGAGATTCGGCCCGTCACCATCGCGACGTATCAGGTGATCACCCGGCGCACCAAGGGTGAGTACAAGCACCTGGAGCTGTTCGACAGCCGCGACTGGGGGCTGATCATCTACGACGAGGTGCACCTGTTGCCCGCGCCGGTGTTCCGGATGACGGCCGATCTGCAGTCCCGCCGCCGACTCGGCTTGACCGCCACGCTGATTCGCGAAGATGGCCGCGAGGGCGACGTGTTCTCGCTGATCGGGCCCAAGCGGTACGACGCCCCGTGGAAGGACATCGAGGCGCAGGGCTGGATCGCGCCGGCCGAGTGCGTCGAGGTCCGGGTCACCATGACCGAGAACGAGCGCATGACGTACGCGACGGCCGAGCCCGAGGAGCGCTACAAGCGGTGCTCGACGGCGCACACCAAGATCGCGGTGGTGAAGTCGATCCTGGCCCGGCATCCCGACGAGCCGACGCTGGTGATCGGCGCCTACCTGGACCAGCTGGAAGAGCTCGGCCAGGAGTTGGACGCCCCGGTGATCCAGGGCTCGACCAAGAACGCCGAACGCGAGGCACTGTTCGACCAGTTCCGGTCGGGTGAGATCCGCACCCTGGTGGTGTCGAAGGTCGCCAACTTCTCCATCGACCTGCCGGAAGCCTCTGTTGCCGTTCAGGTTTCGGGCACATTCGGATCGCGCCAGGAAGAGGCCCAGCGCCTGGGCCGGCTGCTGCGCCCGAAGGCCGACGGTGGCGGCGCGGTGTTCTACTCGGTGGTCTCGCGCGACAGCCTCGATGCGGAGTACGCCGCGCACCGGCAGCGCTTCCTGGCCGAGCAAGGCTACGGCTACGTCATCAAGGACGCCGACGACCTGTTGGGGCCGGCTATTTAGCCAGTCCCAGCAATCGGATGCGGCCGTGACCGCCGGGACATACGCTCTTCGCAGTTCGCCCACCTGCGGAGGTCACTGATGACGTACGACTATGACTGGCTGGTCATCGGCTCCGGCTTCGGCGGCAGCGTCTCGGCGCTGCGGCTGGCCGAAAAGGGTTATCGCGTAGCGATTCTCGAATGCGGCCGCCGATTCGAGGACGCCGACTTCGCGGATGAGACCAAGGATGCCAAGAACTACTACTGGGCACCGCAGGTCGGGATGCGCGGCATCCTCCGGCTGACGCTGTTCAAGGACATCTTCATCGGCTCCGGCTGCGGTGTCGGCGGTGGCAGCCTGGGCTATGCGAACACGCTGTACCGGGCGTTCCCGAATTTCTACGAGAGCCCGCAGTGGAAGGGGCTGGCCGACTGGGAGACCGAACTAGCGCCGCACTACGACGAAGCCGAACGGATGCTCGGCGTCACCGAGTACGACGACGACGGCCCCGCGGACCTGCTGTTGAAGGAGTCCGGCGAGTCGATCGGCGTCGGCGACACCTACCGCCGTACGCGGGTGGGGGTGTTCCTCGGCCAGCCCGGCAAGACGGTGGCCGACCCGTACTTCGACGGCGACGGACCCGACCGAACGGGCTGCATCAAGTGCGGGTCGTGCATGGTCGGCTGCCGCCACGGCGCCAAAAACACCCTGCGCAAGAACTACCTGTGGTTCGCCGAGAAGCTCGGCGTGAAGATTTTCAGCGAACGGTCGGTGACCGACATCAAGCCGCTCGACGCCCGTGGTGCCACGGGATACGAAGTGACACACCAGAAGAGCGGCGCGCTCGGCAAGCGGTCGGCCGAGAAACTGCGCGCCCGCGGGGTCGTCGTCGCCGCCGGGGCGCTGGGCACCAACCGCCTCCTGCAGCGCTGCAAGCTCGGCGGTTCGCTACCGAACATCTCCGACCGCCTCGGGTACGTGGTGCGCACCAACAGCGAATCGATCATGGCCGTGATGGCACCCAAGGACTACCCCGACGACTTCACCCACTCGATCGCGATCACGTCGAGCATCTACACCGACCCCGCCACCCACATCGAGGTCGTCACATACGGCAAGGGCGGCGACAGCCAGTCGCTGCTGTTCAACCTGATGATCGAGGCGGGCAAGCGCGGCACCCGGCCGCTGCACTTCCTGGCCGCCGCCGCGAAGAACCCGAAGGCAGCGCTGGCGGCCTGGAAGATCAAGGACACTTCGCGCCGCGTGATCATCCTGCTGGTCATGCAGTCCATCGACAATGCGATGCGCCTGAAGGTCAAGATGCGGCTCCCGAACGGCAACGTCGCCCTGACCACCGAGCAGGATCCCGACAACCCCAACCCGGACTTCGTGCCCGCCGCCTACGACGCGGCGAAATGGTTCGCGCGCCGCATGGGCGGCGTCGCCTATTCCGGTGTGACAGAAGGCATTTTCGCGATCCCGTCGACGGCGCACATCCTAGGCGGCGCGGTGATCGGCGCCTCTCCTGAGACCGGTGTCGTCGACAGCCGGAGCCACGTCTTCGGCTACGAGAACCTGCTGGTCACCGATGGCGCGGCAGTCCCGGCCAACGTCGGAGCCAATCCGAGCCTGACGATCACCGCGCTCGCCGAGCGCGCGATGACCTTCATTCCGGCTAACGCGCCGGCTGTTTGACCACCGTCAGCAGCACCACCGAGTCGGCGAGCGCCTTCAGGCTGTGCCGAGTGGGCGGGATGATGATGTGGTCGCCGGCCATGCCGTCCCAGCTGGCCTGTTCGGCGACGAGGCGCACCCGCCCCTGCAGCACCTGAAGCGTGGCCTCGCCGGGGCTCTCGTGTTCGCCCAACTCATTGCCGTCGGCGAGAGCGATCAGCGTCTGCCGCAACGCGTGCTCGTGGCCGCCGAAGACCGTGTGCGCGCTGCGCCCGCCATTCCCGTTCTTCGCGGCGTCCAGATGCTGACGGGCGAGCGCGGTCAAAGAGATCTTCTCCATGATCTGACTATCCGCCTCAGCAATGCCCGTGGCGACCCTTTGGCGGTTTAAATCACGCGCAGCGAATCCCCCTCGCCCGGGAAGCGACGACGCAGTGCGTCGAGCATCCGCTGCACCTCCAGGACCCTGCGGCGCAGCGCCAGCAGCGTCTCCGACGGGAGTTCGGCCGCCGACCCCGTGGCGGCTTGGGCGCGCCGGGATCGCCGCTCCGCCAACGTCATCTGGTCCTCCAGATCGGCGATCTCGTCCAGCAGCAGGGCCGCGAACAGGCGCGATTGCGCCAGGTCGGCCCGGTGCGCGGGAGCGGGACCGGCACTGACCCGCGGCCGGCCACTCACGACGCCGGGGCGCACCGTGCGCCGACTGGACACGGCGTTGGAAGGGATCGGCACCGCACCGGCTCGGAGTCCGGAATCACGCATCGTCGGCAACATGGCGCAATGATCAGCGAGACTGCACCTTTGCGCTACCAGCCGTTCATCTTCCGGACCGGAATCGGACACCTTCGAGTAAAGGCTCAACGAAGCGCGGTCGGCCGCCCGAAACGGGCCAGCACCCCCGGCGAGAACAGCGCGGGCAACGGCGGACCCACCGGCACCACCCCGCTGGCCGGCACCAGATCGTCGGTCAGCTCGACCACCTCGGCCTGTCGCAACGGCCAGGTGGGATGTTCGTTGGGCACCCACCACGTCCGGCCGGCCTTGCGGGTGTGCGCGCCCCACCGCGCCGTCAGCCACACCTCCAACGGCGAGGGTTCGACGGGCGCACCGATCGCGACTTCGGCCAGGGTGCGCAGGCCGCGCTCGGGCCACCGGCGCGTGCCCGAGTAGGTGATCCGGTCACCGGCGCGAGTGACGCGCAGTTTGGCCCAGGTGTACGGCACACCCATGCCGAGTCGCGTCGCCCCCACGACCGCCAGCCGCGTCGTCTCCAGCGACCGGAACAGCACGCCGTGCCGGCCGGCGGCGTCGACCGAGTACAGCCGCACGTTGGTTTCGGCGAAGGTGCCGAAGTACGGCAATGGCACACCGCCGGCCACCGCCGAGCGGTGCATGACGAACGGCACCAGGCCGACGTACGTCAGCCCGTCGTAGAAGATATCCGGCGCGGTGCCGGGCGGATACAGGTGCGCGACGCTCGCCGGGTCGACGGGCCAGTGCAGGAACGTGAGGTCACCCCAGAACTGCTGCACCCACACCGGCGGCCGCAGCGGCGGTGCGTCGACCAGAAATCCGTCCACGGTGGCTAGTCACTGAGCGCGGGAATGACCTCGCGCTCGAAAGCCTCGATGCTCGACCTGTCGTATGCGGCCTCAGGGAAGTACAGGATCGCGTACGCGCAGCCGAGATCCTTGATCTTCTGCAGCTTCGCGATGACCTGTTCGGTTGTGCCGCAAGCAGAATCGGGCGATGTCAGGTTTTTCACCATCGCGTCGACGGCGGCTTCGTGCGCGACGGTGACCTGGCGATCCCGGATGCGCGCGATGCGGGCCGCGACGTCGTCCTCGGACTCACCGATCACCACGTTGAAGTTGGCCGAGCGGACGATGCCGTCGTAGTCGGTGCCGACCTCACGGCAGTGCTGTTGCAGCACTTCGGATTTGTGCGCGAAGCCGTCGGGCTCAGAGGCGAAGTTGGTGTACTGCGCGTACTTCGCGGCGATCTTCAGCGTCACCTTCTCGCCGCCGCCCGCGATCCACAGCGGAATGCCGTTGTCCTGCAACGGCCTCGGTTGCACGATGGCGCCGTCGACCTGGTAGTGCCTGCCGTCGAAGCTCACCACCCCGTCGCGCCAGGCGGTGCGCATGATCTGTACGCCTTCGTCGAGCCGGGCCAGCCGCACACCGGCCGACGGGAAGCCGTAACCGTAAGCGCGCCATTCGTGTTCGTACCAGCCGCCACCGATGCCCATCTGGACCCGGCCGCCGGAGATGATGTCGGTGGTCGCCGCGACCTTCGCCAGATACGCGGGGTTGCGGTAGCTGATCGCGGTACACATCTGACCGAGCTTGATCCGCAAGGTCGTCGCCGCGTAGGCCGCCATCAGCGTCCACGCCTCGTGCGTGGCCTCCGCGGTCGGCATCGGCACGGTGTGGAAATGGTCGTAGACCCACAGCGAATCCCAGGGTCCGGCGTCGGCGTGCGCGGCCAGATCGCGCATCACCTGCCAGTGGTCCTGCGGGGCGATCCCCACCAGATCGAGACGCCAACCTTGCGGGATGAACAATCCGAAGCGCATGGCCCCGACTTTAGGCCGAACGGCGATCGCACGGCCAGGCCCGAGCCCGCCGCGCCACGAAAGAGCGCCGGGAACCGTCGCGGTACGGGCTTAAGCTGAAGACCATGGCCCCCGAATTACACGTCGACCCGCAGGTGCTGACTGCCGCGGCGAGCACCATGACCTCGTGCGGCTCCGCCGTCGGCGAAGCCAAGCCGGGAGAACCCCTGAACTCGGCCGCGGCCGGCATGTCGGGACTCGCCTCCGGCGCCGCCTGCCAGCGCGTCGCCCCGGTGCTTAACACCGACTGCCAGAACCTGGGCAAGGCCATCACGGGCTTCGCCGACTCACTGCGCACCGCGGCCACCAAGTACCAGAGCACCGATGCCGCGGCGGGCAACGCCATCGGCAAGACGATGCCGGGACGCTGATCAGCCGGGCAGCCGGTTGTTGATCCGCAGGCCCGCGAACAGCGCAACGACCAGCACGAAGAAACCGACTCGCGTCCAGCTGCCGCTGGCGTCGCCGCGGATGGTCTGGTAGCCGATCTGTTCCTGCAGGTTGGCGTAAACGCGGGTCAGCTGGTCGAGAGTCTCGGCACGGAAGGACTCACCGCCGGTCACCTTCGCGATCTTCTGCAGCGAAAGGTCATCGGTCGGGACCGGCACTTCCTGGCCCTCGTAGGTGATGACACCGGACGGCGTACCGAACGAGATGGTCGAGATCACGACGTCCTGGTCCTTGGCCGCGCGCGCCGCCGTCAGTGCGCCGCGAGGATCGTTCGGATCCGCAGGCACGGTTTCCTTACCGTCCGACATCAGCACGATGTGCGCGGGCGGCGGACCGTCACCGCCGCCCATGACGGCGTCGAGGGTGGCAATGGCCTGCAACGCCGTGAAGATGCCTTCGCCGGTCGCGGTACGGGGGGACGGCTCCAGGGTGTCGATTGTCCGCGCGACGACGTCGTGGTCGCTGGTAGGTGCCACCAGCATCGTTGCGCTGGAAGAGAATTGGACGAGGCCGACGCTGATCCCGTTGGTCAGGCCTTTGACGAACGTCTTGCCGGCGCTCTTCGCCGCCTCGATGCGGCTGGGTTTGACGTCGGTGGCGATCATCGATTCGGAGACGTCGATGACGAGCATGACGACGGCGCGGTTACGCGGAATCCGGATGTCGTGGGTCGGTCCGGCCATGGCGGTGGTGAGAAAGACCAGCGAGACCACCAGCAGCACCGCCGGCAGGTGCCGCCACCGCGACCGGGTCTTCGGCCGTGCCGCGACGACCTGCTCCAGGAGCTCGGTGTTGGCGAACCGCAGCACCCGCTTGCGACGGGCCTTGCGCAGCAGCAGATAGATCGCGACGGCGCCGACGACGGCAATCAGATACAGGAAGAACCAACCGCTCGAGAACCCGGACAGCGTCAGTGGCCCGATAAAGGGGATCTCCAACAGGCACTCTCCGTTGCGTTCGGCGTCTGGCGCTCAGACCGATATGCGGCAATCGTACCGACGCGGACGAGTGCGGCACCGGATGCGGCTGGTTCGAGACGCGAACGGCCCGTCACTCCGGCAGCCCGAGCGCGGCCATCGCACCGTCGACCGTCGCGCGTCTCAGTTGGTCGACCGGCACGTCCGGGAACTGCAGGCAGCAGTCCTGCAGACCACCGAACGCGATGACGGCCCGGGTGGACTGTTCGAGGGTGGGCCCGCGCCCGAAGACCAGCTTGCCGAGCCGCTCACGCCAGGCCAGCATCCTGTCGATCAGCCCCAGGTCTGCCAGCGTGGTCAGCTCGGTGACGATCAGCAGCAGGTCGGCGCGGTGCCGGTAGTGGAAGTCGAAGTAGCCCTGCAGCAGCTCGCGCGGAGTGGCTCGCGCCCCGCCGCGCAACCGTTCCTGGGCTGCGACGAATTCCTCGCCTTCGTCGATCAACGGCTGCAGGATGCTGCGCACGAGGTCTTCACGCGAGCTGAAGTGGTAGTAGAGCGCGGGTTTACTGATGCCGAGCTCATCAGCGATGTCCTGCAGGCTGGTCCGCTGCACGCCCTTCTGGCTGAAGAGCTCGCGCGCCACATTCTGTATGCGCGATCGAGTCTCGGACGGGGTTCTCGCCACGTAGCCACCCTAACTTACTTAACGGGCGGTAAGCTGACCGCACATCACTTACCGACCGTTAAGTAAATGCGGAGGACTCCATGAAGGTGCTCATCTCCGGCGCCAGCATCGCCGGCCCGGTACTGGCGTACTGGCTGTCCCGGAACGGATTCGACGTGACGGTGGTCGAACGCGCACCGGCCCTGCGCAAGACCGGCGGCCATGCCGTCGACCTGTTCCGTCCGGCCATGGAAATCTCCGAACGCATGGGCGTGTTGGACCGCATCGAGGCCCGTGCCACCGGGACGACCGCCCTCACGCTCAACCGTCCACCCCGCACCCGGTGGACCCACATCGACTACGTCAAGCTCATCGGGGCCATGTCCGACCGGCACGTCGAGATCATGCGTGACGACCTGAGCCAGGCGTACTACGACGCCGTCCGCGACGACGCCGAGTTCCGCTTCGGGGACCAGATCACGTCGATCACCGACGCCGGTGAGGTGACGTTCGAGCAGGGCGCGCCGGAGCGCTACGACCTGGTGATCGGCGCTGACGGTCTCCACTCGGGGGTCCGGCAGCTGACCTTCGGAGATCGGGCGCGTGAAGTGTTTCTGGGCGGCTATCTGGCGGTGGTGTCGGTGCCGAAAATGCTTGCGCCCAAAGGTGAGATGAGCGGGTACCTGGCACCGCGGAAGATCGCCATGGTGTACAGCGCCGACCACCTCGAGGATGCCCGGGCGGTGTTCATGTTTCGCACCGACGAGCCGCTGGACTACCACTACCGCGACATCGCAGCTCAGCAGCGCCACCTGCGGGCGGCGTTCGCCGGCCTGGTTCCCGAAGTCGACCATTGGCTGCGCGAGGTGGACCACACCCCGGCGTTCTACTTCGACGCCATCACCCAACTGGAGATGAGCACCTGGTCGCGGGGGCGGGTCACGTTGGTCGGTGACGCGGGGTATTGCCCCGGCCCTGCTGTCGGCGGGAGCACGAGCCTGGCGGTGTACGGCGCATACGTCTTGGCCCACGCGTTGTCCGCGGCTCGCGGCGATCACACTGCCGCGTTCGCCGCCTACGAGCGCACCATGGCCGCGCCGGTGGCCGGCAGCCGCACCATGGCGCGCGTCAACGCCAGGACCATCGTGCCCGGATCTGATTGGGGCGCACGAACACTCGTCGGCGTCGCGCGGACCATCTCGGTGTTGCCGCGGGGCCTGACCGGGCGCCTGGCCCGGCTCAACGCGAAGGGCGTCCGGCTGTACGACACCATGCCGCTGCCCGACTGACGTCTGCGCGTGTGGCCGAAGCCGCTGCGGTGTCACCCTTTTTCGCTACGTTGGGTTCATGGCCCTTTCCAAGGATGAACGCGAACAATTTCTGGCCGAACCACACATCGGGGCACTGTCGGTCAACGCCGGCCCGGACCGCGGTCCCCTGACGTTGCCGATCTGGTACCAATACAGCCCCGGCGGCAAGCTCTGGCTGCTCACCGGGCTCGGCTCCCGTAAACACAAGCTGATCGAGGCGGCCGGGCACGTGTCGCTGATGGCCGAGCGGCTGGAGCCGACGGTCCGCTACGTCGCGGTCGACGGCCCGGTGCTCAGCATCGAGACCGGCACCGATGAACAGCTGGTCGAGATGGCCGAGCGGTACCTCGGCAAGGAGAAGGCCCCGGCCTACCTCGAGATCGCCCGGCGCGAGCACGGCCCCAGCGTGACCGTCACCGTCGACCCGAAGCACTGGCTGTCGGCCGACCTCGGGGCGCTGTGATGCCATGTCCTCCCGACAGCGACTGTTCCGGGTCTTCTACCGGCTCGGATTCACCCCGTGGGACGGGCATCCACTGGCCACCAGTCTGCGCGAGCTGGTCGAGGGTGACGGTGCCCTGACGCCGGGCACCGCGCTCGACATCGGCTGCGGCACCGGCGACAACGCGTTGTATCTGGCCGGGCTCGGCTGGGACGTCACCGGCATCGACTACGTCGCGACGGCGGTGCAGAAGGCGCGGGCCAAGGCCGCCAAGCGGGACGTCACGGCGCCGGGCGCGGTGCGGTTCGACCAGGCCGATGCCACCCGGCTCACCGGGCAGGGCATCGGCGCCGATTTCACGCTGATCGTCGACAACGGGTGCCTGCACGGCATGAGCGCGGACGACCGTGACGCTTACGTCGGCGAGGTGACGGCGGTCGCCGCCGCGGACGCGCGCCTGCTGATCGTCGCGTTCGTGCCGGGCGCCTCGTTCGGGGTGCCGGGGATCGATCCGGCCGAGGTGGAGCGGCGCTTCGCGCTCGGGTGGACGCTGCTCGACAGCGGTGACGAGCCGGGCTTGGACCACAACGGAAAGAACCCGGCGCGGTACTACTTGTTCGCCCGGCGCCGTACCTGAGGTTTCGCGGCCAGACTTTGCCGGCATCGGGCCGTCAGTCGCCGGGCGTAGCGTGGCCACATGGGCGAACTTTCTGACGATGTGATCGCGTTTCTGTCCGAGGGCACGCGCACCGCGGTGCTCGGCTGGGTGGCGGCCGACGGCCGGCCGCTGGCCGCACCCGTGTGGTTCGTGGTGGACGGCGGCGAGCTGGTGTTCAACACCGGCAAGGACACCGCCAAGGGTCGGGCGTTGGCCCGCGACCCACGCGTGGTGCTGTGCGTCGACGACACGTCCCCGCCCTTTTCGTTCGTCCAAATTCAGGGCGTCGCGGCGATCAGTGAGGACCCCGACGAGCTGCTCGACATCGCCACGCGTACCGGCGGCCGCTACATGGGCGCTGACCGCGCCGAGGAATACGGCCGCCGCAACGGTGTCCCCGGCGAGCTGGTGGTCCGGGTCAAACCGACGAAAGTCATTGCCGCATTTGACGTGGCGGATTGAGGACGCCATGACCGACCTGTCTGCATTCGCCGAGCTGTCCGCGCGGGATCACGGGCTGGTTGTGCTGAACACGCTGCGTGGTGACGGCAGCATCCAGTCGTCGGTGGTCAATGCCGGCGTGCTGCCACATCCGACGACCGGGGAGCCGGTCGTGGCGCTCGTCGCCATCGGATCAACCCGCAAGCTGCGCAATCTGCGGGCCGACCCGCGCACTTCGGTCGTCGCGCACGCGGGGTGGCAGTGGTTGACGGTCGAAGGCACGGCGGAGGTCATCGGGCCTGACGACACCGATGCCGAGACGCTGAGGGTGTTGTTGCGCAACGTCTTTACCGCCGCCGGCGGCACCCACGACGACTGGGACACGTACGACCGCGTCATGCGGGACGAGGGCCGCGCCGCGGTGCTCATCTCACCGACGCGGGTGTACTCGAACCCCGCACGCTGACCTCGAACCCGCCGCCGGGGTGACCTGACAAGACTCGGTTCGGTTGCCTTACTGTCAGGTTTCTAAACTGCCGGCATGGGCCGGCCACAGATCAGCACCGCCACCGTTCGCCGCGGCCTCTCGGCCGCCCGGGTCAAACTCACGGCGCCGGAGGCCATGCGGCCCGTGCTCAACCTCATGAAGGGTGCCGATCCGGCGAAGGACGTCAGTGCGGCCCGGCTGGGACTGTCCCTGCTGTGGCTGGCCGACGACGTCATCGCCGCGGTGAACCGCAAGCTCGAACGCGTCAACATCTCGGAAGCCAAGCTCGATGTCCTGATGATCTTCGCGGCACAGCTCGCCCAACCAGAAGCCGAATGGACTGTCCGCCAGACCCCCAGCGGGATCGCCGAGTACTTCGGCATCACCAAGGCCAGCGCCACCGGTCTCATCGACTGGCTGGAGAACCGGAAGCTGGTCACCCGGACCCGGCATGCCACCGACCGCCGCAGCACACCGGTCCGCATCACACCCGAAGGGGAAAAGCTTGTCGCCGAAGCGCTTCCGGTCCTCGAGCAGGCGTGCGGCGGGCTCATCGACGTGCTGAGCGAGCGCGAGCGCCGGGACCTGCAGCGCATCCTCGACAAACTGTGGATTCACGTGAAGGCACCCCAGGCGACAGACTGCGGCACCTGACCAGCCACCACCATGCATCCGCGTCACCCCACCAACGCAAAACCCCCAAATCCCTTGGGATTTGGGGGTTTTTGGTGGTGCTAGAGGCTAGCTCTCCAGCGACGCCGGCGGCAGGAAGCGGTCGCCGTACTTGGCGGCCAGTTCCTTGGCCCGGGCCACGAAGGCCTCCTTGCCGACACCGAGCTCGCCCTGGTAGCCGACGATGAACTGCGCCGAACCACCGGTGTACGGCGGGAAGCCGATACCCATGATCGAGCCGATGTTCGCGTCAGCGGTCGAGGTCAGCACGCCCTCGTCGATGCACTTCTGGGTCTCGAGTGCCTCGGCGAACAGCATGCGGTCGATCATGTCCTGCAGCGGCAGTTCGGTCGAACCCGAGTTGAAGGCTTCCTTCAGACCCGGCCACAGCTGGGTGCGCTTGCCGTCGACGTACTCGTAGAAGCCCGCGCCCTTCAGACGCGACGGGCGACCGAGCTCGATCATCTTCTCGACGACAGCCTCGGCCGGGTGCGCCACGTGGGTGCCACCGGCAGCCTCGACGCCTTCCTTGGTGGCGACAGCGATCTTGTGCATGAGCTCCAGGTTGAGCTCATCCGAAAGCTGCAGCGGCGCAGCCGGGTAACCGGCCTGCGAACCGGCCTGCTCGATGGACGCGGGCGCGACGCCCTCGCCCAGCATGGCCAGCGCCTCGTTGACGAAGGTGCCGATCACGCGCGAGGTGAAGAAGCCGCGGCTGTCGTTGACGACGATCGGGGTCTTCTTGATGGCGAGGGTGTAGTCGAACACCCGGGCCAGCGCCTCGTCGGAGGTCTTCTCACCCTTGATGATCTCCACCAGCGGCATCTTGTCGACCGGCGAGAAGAAGTGGATACCGATGAAGTCCTCCTGGCGCTTCACGCCGGTCGCCAGACCGGTGATCGGCAGGGTGGAGGTGTTCGAGCCGAGCAGCGCGTTGGGCTCGACGATGTCCTCGATCTCCTGGAACACCTTGTGCTTGAGTTCCTGGTTCTCGAACACGGCCTCGATGACGAAGTCGACGCCCTTGAGGTCCTGCGGGTCCGCGGTCGGGGTGATGCGGGCCAGCAGCGCGTCGGACTTCTCCTGCGTGGTCTTGCCACGCTCGAGCGCCTTGGCCTCGAGCTTCTCGGAGTAGTTCTTGCCCTTGTCAGCGGCTTCCTGCGTGACGTCCTTGAGGACGACCTCGTAGCCCGCCTTGGCCGACACGTAGGCGATACCGGCGCCCATCATGCCCGCGCCCAGCACACCGATCTTCTTGATCTCCTGCTTGGCGATGCCCTCGGGACGCGAGGCGCCACCGTTGATGGCCTGCAGGTCCAGGAAGAACGCCTGGATCATGTTCTTGGCGGTCTGGCCGGTGACGAGCTGGGTGAAGTAGCGGCTCTCGATGCGCGACGCCGTGTCGAAGTCGACCTGCGCACCCTCGACGGCGGCATCCAGGATGGCGCGCGGCGCGGGCATCGGAGCACCCTTGAGCTGCTTCTTCAGCAGCGCCGGGAACGACGGCAGGATGCCGGCCAGGCCCGGGCTCGACGGGGTGCCACCGGGCATCTTGTAGCCCTTGACGTCCCACGGCTGCACGCCGCCCTCGGGGTTGGCCTTGATCCACGCCTTGGCGGCGGGCACCAGTTCCTCGACGGTGTCGACGAGCTCGTCGACCAGGCCGGTGGCCTGCGCCTTGGCCGGGGTGAAGCGGGTGCCCTGGCTCAGGACCTCCATGAAGGCCTTCTGGATGCCGAACATGCGCACGGTGCGGGCGACGCCGCCACCGCCGGGCAGCAGGCCCAGGGTGACCTCGGGCAGGCCGATCTGGCTGCCGCGGACGTCCGCCGCGATGCGGTGATGGCACGCGAGGGCGATCTCCAGGCCGCCGCCGAGGGCGGCGCCGTTGATGGCGGCCACGACGGGCTTGCCCAGGGTCTCCAGGGCGCGCAGGTCGGCCTTGATGTCCTCGACCATGGCGAACGCCTCGCCGGCGTCGTCGGGGCCGATCTTCATCATGCCCTTGAGGTCACCGCCGGCGAAGAAGGTCTTCTTCGCGCTGGTGATGACGACACCGGTGATGGAGTCCTTCTCGGCGAGCAGGCTCTGCACCGCGTAGTGCATCGACTCCTTGTAGTGCTCGTTCATGACGTTGGCCGAACCGGTCGGGTCGTCCATGGTCAGGGTGACGATGCCGTCGGCATCCTTGTCCCACTGAATTGTCTTCTCAGCCATTGTTTTTCGATTCTCCCTAGACGCGCTCGATGATGGTGGCCACGCCCATGCCGCCGCCGATACACAGCGTGACCAGCGCACGCTTGGCACCGCGGCGCTCGAGCTCGTCGACCATGGTTCCGGTGATCATGGCGCCGGTGGCGCCCAGCGGGTGGCCCATCGCGATGGCGCCACCGTTGACGTTCAGCTTCTCGTCCGGGATGTTCAGGTCCTTCTGGAACTTCAGGACGACCGAGGCGAAGGCCTCGTTGATCTCGAACAGGTCGATGTCATCGACCGTCAGGCCGGCACGGTCCAGCACCTTCTTGGTGGCCGGGGTCGGGCCGGTCAGCATGATGACCGGGTCGGCACCGCTGGTGGCGGTGGCCACGATGCGGGCGCGCGGGGTCAGGCCCTGCGACTTGCCGGCAGCCTCGGAACCGATCAGCACCAGGGCGGCGCCGTCGACGATGCCCGAGCTGTTGCCACCGTGGTGGACGTGGTCGATCTTCTCGACGTAGTGGTACTTCTGCAGCGCCACGTCGTCGAAGCCGCCCATGGCGCCCAGGCCCGCGAACGCGGAGTTCAGCTTGCCCAGGCTCTCCAGGGTGGTGCCCGGACGCATGTGCTCGTCGTGGTCCAGGATGGTCAGGCCGTTCTGGTCCTTGACCGGGATGACCGACTTGGCGAAGTAGCCGCCCGACCACGCTGCGGCGGCCTTCTCCTGCGAGCGCACGGCGTAGGCGTCGACGTCCTCGCGCGAGAAGCCCTCGATGGTGGCGATCAGGTCGGCGCCGATGCCCTGCGGGACGAAGCCGATGCGGTAGTTGGTCTCGGGGTCACCGGCCCACGCGCCGCCGTCCGAACCCATCGGGACGCGGCTCATGGACTCGACACCACCGGCGTACACCAGGTCGTCCCAGCCGGAACGGACCTTCTGGGCGGCCAGGTTCACGGCCTCCAGGCCGGAAGCGCAGAAACGGTTGAGCTGGAAACCACCGGTGGTCTCGGGCAGCTTGGCCACGAGCGCGGCGGTGCGGGCGATGTCGCCGCCCTGGTCACCGACGGGCGAGACGACGCCCATGATGACGTCGCTGATCAGGTTCTCGTCCAGATCGGGATTGCGACGACGCATTTCGTCGATCAGGCCGACGATCAGGTTGACCGGCTTGACCTCGTTCAGTGCACCGTTGCGCTGCTTGCCACGGGGCGTGCGAATGGCCTCATAGATGAAGGCTTCTTCGGACATGTGTTTGCTCCAGGTCCTATTGAGATGGGGTTGTGGGTGCATCCACCGGCAGGTAGACGGTCCCCTGCCCGGAAGCGTAACAGGCCCTCCCAACCAGGTGGTTGGGAGGGTGCGGCCCATCACTCGCGAGCGTGCGTGTCTGTACGGCAACACGCCGTCTGAGGCGTGCAGAACGCGCACTCTCGCCGGCCGCGAAGGTGCGTTGAGCTGCTATTTCTTCCGTTTCGGCCGGCGTCGACCGGTACGCCCGCGCCAGTTCAGCGCCAGGTCTGTCGCCGAGTGTCGACGCAAACCAGCGTCCGAACAGCGCCCTCAGGGCAGAGTCAACGCCGGCGCCGACCGGGAACCCGTTGACCCTGAAACCAGGGCGCATTTGTGCGAGAGGACAGCGCCCTCACCACAGGCTCAACACCCTTGGCCCGTTCATCCTGAAACCAGGGCGAACTTTCGCGACTAGGTACCGCCCAGATTGCAGAGTCAACGCCACCGCCAACCGGGAACTCGTTCACCCTGAAACCAGGGCGCATTTGTGCGAGAGGACAGCGCCCTCACCACAGGCTCAACGCCACCCGCGACCCGAATCCCGTTCATCCTGAACCCACGGCGAACTTTCGCGAGTAGAGAGCGCCCTCGCCACAGAGTCAAAGGCGCCGACACGTCAACGCCGGCGACTGATCAACACCGGAGTCAACGCCTGAGTCAGGCGACGGCCTTCACGAACTCCGCGACCTCGCCGACCGCACGACGGGCGTCGGGGTTCGAGAAGGCGAAGGCCTGGAAGACGTGGACGGCGCGGTCGAAGACCTGCAGCCGCACCGGCACGCCCGCCGCCGCGAGGCGCTCGGCCAGCAGCTCCGAGTCGGGGCGCAGCGCCTCTTCCGAACCCACCTGCAGCAGGAACGGGCCGAGGCCGCGCAGGTCGGCATCGACCGGGGACGGGGTCGCTTCGCGCCCGCCGTTGCGCAGCAGGAAGACCTCATTGATCATCCGGAGGAAGTCGACCGGGAACATCGCGTCCGGAACACGGGCCGCGGCTTCGTATTTCGGCGTCATGTCGCTGTCGGTGGCAGCCGAGAGGAGCACGCACCCGGCGGGCGGCGCCATGCCGAGGTCGCGCACCGTCACGGCCGTCATCGCCGCGATGAAGCCGCCGGCCGAGTCACCGGCCAGGACGATGTTCTCGGGCTTCACGCCCTGCGCCAGCACGTGGCGGTAGGCGTCGACGCCGTCCTCGACCGCGTCCTCGACGAGGTTGCGCGGGCAGAGCCGGTAGCCCACGCTCAGGGCCCGCGCGCGGCTGTCCCGGGCGATGTGGCTCACCAGCGGCCGGTGGCTGTTGATGCCGAGCGCGATGAACGCCGAACCGTGGAAGTAGATGATGACGCGACCGTCGACCGGCGGGGTGGTCTCGTTCCAGACCCATTCCGCCGGGCAATTGGGCAGCTCGATCTTCTCGGTGCGCGATCCCCGCACCGCGGGCATCCAGTTCGTCACCCGCTCGGAACCGTCGTACGCGCGGCCCAGCAGGACCTGCGGGAATCGCGTGTTGATGGCCAGCATGAGCTTGGTCAGCAGGTACAGCAGAGGCTTCACGGCCCGCAGCAGGTAGGACTCGGCGACCGAGTGCCAGTTGGCCTTACCCATCCATTCCGGACCCGCGTAGGTGACGGGCTCGGGCACAGAGCTCTCGGTGGGATCGTCGATCCGTTCGGCACTGGTCATCGGGACTCCTTTTGCGACGTTGCAGTGCCAACACTAGATCAGCTAACCAAAACCGGCTCAGGCTCGACGTGCTGAGATCGAGTCAGCACGGCACGATAGGCAGGTGTCGGACCCCCACCATCGCATCCCGGCAGATGCCCTCGAGCGCATCGACACCCTGTTGTCCCGCGTCGACGCCGACCTCGCGGCACGGTTTCCTGGGGTCGGCCCAGCCGCCCAGCCGATCCACACCGTCTATGTCAGCGCCGCCGACGCGACGCCCGATACTCCTGCACAGTGGGGGCAGGCGGCGCTCGAACTGCTGGACCGGCACCCGGAGGTCTTCGCCGAACTGGGCGACCCGACCACGGTGGCGTTGGTGCGCGACCAGCTCACCGCCGCTCCGATAGCCGACCTGCGGCTGGATTTCGAGGACGGCTACGGCCACCGCGGTGACGACGTGGAGGACGACGACGCAGCGCGGGCCGCGGTGACACTGCCCGCGCTCGGGTTGAGCCACAGCGGGATTCGGATCAAGGGGCTGACCACCGCCGAGCGCCGTCGCGCCCTGCGCACCCTCGAATTGGTACTCGACGCCGGCGCCATCGACGGATTCGTCTTCACCGTGCCCAAACTGCGTGCGGCAGAACAGGTCACGGCGGCGGTCTGGCTGTGTGAGGCGTTGGAGGCCGCACACGGCCTGGCCGATCACACGCTGCGCTTCGAGCTGCAGATCGAGAGCCCGCAGGCGGTACTGGGCCCCGACGGCACCGCGACCCTCGCCCGCGCGATCCACCTGGCCGATGGTCGATGCAGCGGATTGCATTACGGTACCTACGATTACAGCGCCGCCTGCGGTATCGCGCCGCAGCACCAGGCACTCGATCACCCGGTGGCCGACCACGCCAAGTCGGTGATGCAGGCAGCCGCCGCGCAGACCGGCGTCTGGATCGCCGACGGCTCGACGCAGGTGGCGCCGGTCGGCACCGAAGATCAAGTGGTGCAGGCGATCCGGCGCCATCACCGGCTCGTCACCCGGTCCCTCGAGCGCGGTTTCTACCAGGGTTGGGACATGCACCCCGGCCATCTCGTGACGCGCTGGCTGGCCACATTCACCTTCTTCCGTGCCGCCATGGCCGCCGCGGCGCCACGGCTGCAGGCCTACCTCGACCGCACCGGCGGTCCGATCGTCGACGAACCCGCGACCGCAGAGGCGTTGGCAGCCGTGGTGCTGCGTGGGCTGGACTGCGGCGCATTCGGCGCCGACGACGTCCTTGACGTCGCGCCTGGTGCCACCATCGACGTACTACGAAACCTCAAGAACCGAAAGCTGTCATGACTGAATCACTGCCCGATTTCACCTGGTTGCCGGACCTCGCGCTGCGGAGCCTCGGCGGCGCGGTCATCTGGGCGAACGACGAAGTGTTCGCCGAGAAGGAGAACCTCATCTCCCCCGGCCCCTCGCAATATCGGCCGGCATCGTTCGGACACAAGGGCCAGATCTACGACGGGTGGGAGACCCGGCGACGCCGCGACGCCGGCCACGACACGGCCATCGTGCGGCTCGGGGTGCCGGGTGTCATCCGCGGCGTGGTGGTCGACACCGCATGGTTCAAGGGCAACTACCCGCCGGCCGTCTCGGTCGACGCCATCGAGGTCGACGGCTACCCCACAGCCGAACAACTGGCCGCGGACCCCGGCTGGGTTCCACTCATCGAGCGCTCGCGCGTGTATGGCGACACCCGCAACAATTTCGAGGTGTCCTCGGAACAGCGCTGGACGCATGTGCGGCTCAACATCTTTCCCGACGGCGGGGTGGCGCGACTCCGCGTGCACGGGGAAGGCCGCCCGGACAAGCGATTCCTCGGCGTCGGCCCCGTCGACCTGGCGGCGCTGGAGAACGGCGGTCTGGTGCTCGACGCCTCGAATCGCTTCTACAGCTCACCGCAGAATCTCATCTTCCCCGGACAAGCACAGGTGATGGGCGACGGCTGGGAAACCGCCCGCCGTCGCGACGACGCCAACGACTGGGTACGTATCCGACTGGCCGGACCCGGCCGGGTGCGACTCGCCGAGATCGACACGTCCTACTTCATCGGCAACAGCCCAGGGGCCGCGGCCCTGACCGGACTGCGCGCCGACGGGCAGTGGATCGATCTGCTGCCCCGCACCGACCTGCTGCCCGACACGCGGCACCGCTTCCTCATCGACACCGCTGACGTGGTGTCCGAGGCCCGACTGGACATCTACCCGGACGGCGGGCTGGCCCGGCTGCGGCTGTTCGGGGACCTCGCGTGAGTTACCCACGCGACCTGGTGGGTTATGGCCGCACCCCGCCGGACCCGCAGTGGCCGGGCGGCGCCGCCATTGCCGTGCAGTTCGTCCTCAATTACGAAGAGGGCGGCGAGAACAACGTGCTCGACGGGGATCCGGCCTCGGAGACGTTCCTGTCCGAGATGACGCCGGCCGAGGCGTTCCCCAACCGGCACATGAGCATGGAGTCGCTCTACGAGTACGGCTCGCGCGCCGGATTGTGGCGGATACTCAGGATTTTCGAGCGACGAGGTATCCCGCTGACCATCTTCGCGGTGGCGCGGGCACTGCAGCGCAACCCGGAGGCACTGGCCGCGTTCGGTGAACTCGGGCACGAGATCGCCTGTCACGGACTGCGGTGGAAGTCCTACCAGCTGATCGACCGCGACACCGAACGCGAGCACATGGCGGAGGCGGTACGGATCCTGACCGAGCTCACCGGTGCCGCGCCGCTGGGCTGGTACACCGGCCGGGACTCACCGCACACGCGGGAGCTGGTGGTCGAGCATGGCGGGTTCGTGTACGACTCGGACTCTTACGCCGACGATCTGCCGTACTGGGTGCGGGTGGCCGATACCGACCATCTGGTGGTGCCGTACACGCTCGACACCAACGACATGCGATTCGCTTCTCCCGCAGGCTTTTCCAACGGCGAGGAGTTCTTCGCCCATCTGCGTGACGCGTTCGACGTCCTCTATGCCGAGGGTCTGGGCGGCAGCCCGAAGATGCTCTCGGTCGGGTTGCACTGCAGACTGGTCGGCCGCCCGGCCCGCAGTGCGGCGCTGGAACGATTCCTGGACCACGTGCAGCGTCATGACCGGGTGTGGCTGGCCCGGCGCATCGACATCGCCGAGCATTGGCGCGCCGTGCACCCGGCCGGTTAGCCGTCGCGCCGCGCGGTGTACTGCTTGGCGGGCGGCGTCGCGAACTCGCCACGTTTGCCGGTGCGCAGACCCATCCGCACCAATGCCTGCACCGTCAACGTCGCCGCGCTCACCCCGTCGACCACCGGCACCCCGAGTTCTGCCGTGATGGCCGCGCACATCTCGGCCATGCCCGCGCACCCCAGGACGATGGCGTCGGAGCCGTCGGACTCCAACGCATCGCGGCATGCCTCGGTGATGACCTTGCGTGCCGTCGGGTCTGCCTCGAGGTCGAGCACCGGAATGTCGCAGGCATGGATACCCAGGCAGAACCGTTGCATCCCATAGCGTTCCGCCAGATCGGCGGCGCGGCCCATGGTGCGCGACAACGTCGTCACCACCGAGAAACCCCGGCCGAGGTGGCTGGCCGTCTGCATGGCGGCCTCGGCGATGCCGATGACGGGCCCGGCCGCGACCTCCCGCGCCGCGTCCAGTCCCGGATCGCCGAAGCACGCGATCACATATCCGTCGACCCCGGCCTGTTCGCCGCGCCGGATCGCCTCCAGCAGACCCGGCACACTCATCGCCTCGTCGTAGTGGCTTTCGATGGAGGGCGGACCGAATTCGGATGTCACGGCAACGATCTCGACACCGGAACCGGCCACTGCTTGTGCGCAGCGGCCGATCCCGGCGGTCATCGACGTGGTGGTGTTGGGGTTGATGACCCAAATCCGGCTCATCCCAAGGACTCCCGCACGGTCACGCCACGGATTCGGCGACGAACCGGTCGCGGACGGCCAGTACCCGGTAGATACCGAGGGCGACGCCGCAGCCGATGAACCAGCTGTACTGGGCCGCGGTGTGCATGCCGTACACGCTGCCCGCCAGTAGCACCGGCAGTGCCGCGAGCACCGCGCCGGCCACGGTCGCGATGACCGCGACCTTGTTGTAGCCCTTGGTGTACCAGTACTTTCCGGACTCGGCCATGGTGAACAGGTCGTCGATGACCACCTTCTGCTTACGCACCAGGTAGAAGTCGGCGAGCAGCACACCGAACAGCGGTCCGATGAAGGCGCCCAGGGTCTCCAGCGTGTAGTGGATCACCTCCGGGTTGTTGTAGAGGTTCCACGGCGTGATCAGAACCGAGCCCACCGCGGCGATCATGCCGCCGGCGCGCCAGCTGATGCGCTGCGGGCTGACGTTGGAGAAGTCGAACGCCGGGCTGATGAAGTTGGCGACGATGTTGATGCCGATGGTGGCGATGGTGAAGGTCAACGCGCCCAGCACTATTGCGAAGGTGCTGTCGATGCGGGCCACGGTCTGCACGGGGTCGGTGAGCAGTTCGCCGAACACCGGCAGCGTCAGCGATGCGGTGACCACCACCAGCACGGAGAACACCAGGAAGTTGACCGGCAGCCCGAGGAAGTTGCCCTTCTTGACCGCGGCGAACGACTTGCCGTAGCGGGAGAAGTCGCCGAAGTTCAGCATCGGACCGGAGAAGTAGGACACCACCAGCGCGATGGCGCCGAGCATCACCGGAATCGAATCCAGGCCGGTGTACTTGACCTCGCCGAGGTTGAGATCGATTGCGCCCCAGCCGGCTTTGTAGATGAGGTAACCGCACAGGACGAACATGACGACGTAGACGGCGGGTCCGCAGAAGTCGATGAACCTGCGGATCGCCTCCATACCGCGCCAGAAGACGCAGGCCTGCAACACCCACAGCAGCAGGAAGCTGGCCCAGCCCAGCACCGGCAGACCGAGGAAGCCGTGGGTGGCGAGGTCGGCGTACGGGGCCAGTCCCGGAAACAGCTTGAGCAGCACGACATCCAGGGCGGCCGACGCCAGGTAGGTCTGGATGCCGTACCAGGCCACCGCGATCAGTCCACGGATGACGGCCGGGATGTTCGCCCCCAGCACACCGAATGCGGTACGACAGATCACCGGATACGGCACGCCGGCAACCTGGCTGGGCTTGGCGACCAGGTTGCACAGGAAGTAGACGAGGGTGATGCCGATCAGCAGTGCCACAAGCACCTGCCAACTGGCCAGGCCGAGGGCGAACAGGCTGCCCGCGGTCACATAGCCACCGACGCTGTGCACGTCGGACATCCAGAACGCGAAGATGTTGTACGAGCCCCAGCTCTGCTTGCCCAGCGGGGCCAGGTCCTCATTGGTCAGTCTGGGGTCGTAATCCGGTTTGATGACGCCGCCGCCGACGGGGTGGCCGGCGGCCTCGACGATGTCACCTGCGCCGATCACCGCGCCCGGTGGGGTCAGGTCCTTGGGAACGAGGGTGTCAGTCATGCTCGAAAACGCTAAAAAAGCAACGTTTCCCTGCTGTTTCCCCTGAGATATGCCGCAATTGCGGAAAAGATATATGTTCGCCGCTACGCCAGCAGCCCGGTGTCCGTGGGCAGTTTGGCGATCGCCGCGTTGAGCCGGACGGCATGGTTTTCCGCGACGGCGATCAGGCGCTCGGCGTCACCGGCGACGAAGGCGTCGACCATCGCGCAATGGTCGGCATGCAGGTCCGCCCGGTCGTCGCGGCTGACATGCAGCATCGACTGCACGGGTTCGGTGACATTCCATGCCGCCTCCAGCATGTGCAGCAGCCGATACATGCGCGACGGTCGGGTGAGCGCGGCATGCAGTTCCCGGCTCTGCCGGTGGTAAGCGCCCGCGTCATCGTCGCGAATCGCCTGCTGCAGCCTGACATTGACCGCGACCGCGGCCGCGCGGTCGGCATCGGTGGCGTTGGCCACGGCGACGCCCAGCGACGCCGACTCCAAAGCCTCACGCACGATGTACATTTCGCGGAGCTCCTGCGGCGTCAGCAGGGCCACGGTGTAACCGAAGTTGAGCCGGTGCTCCACCAGCCCCTCCCCGATGAGCGTCTTCAGCGCCTCCCGTACCGGAATCTGGCTGACGCCGAACACGTCCGCCACGTCGGCCAAGGGGATCGGCGTACCGGGCGGCACGCCGCCGTCGAGGACAGCACGGCGCAGTTCATTGAGCACCCCTTGCTGTGACGGCGCGGCCCGATCCGCCACCAGCTGTCCGAGCAGGACGGAACGCCGGTGGGGCCGCATACCCGCACACTAGGTCGGCGTTGTTGCCGAACCGGTTTCGGTGACGTTTCGGCCTGGTTAGCGAATCACGTGTTAAGCACGGCGTGGGCGGCGTTGTAGCCCGGGATGAAGTTCACGGCCGGGCCACCGTGGCAGCCGGCGCCGCCCAGGTAGACGCCCTCGACCGGCAGCTCCTGGTCGAGATACCCGCGCGGGCCGGGCCGGTTGGGCCCCATCTGCTCGGGGTGGATCAGGCCGTGGCAGTAGTCGCCGCCAGGAGCGCCGAACATCCGGTCCATGTGCCGCGGTGTGAACGTCGTGTGCCGCAGGATGAGCTTCTCGAAATTGGGTGCCACGCGGGTGATCTTGTCGATGACGCGTTGTCCCATCTCGCGTTTCATGGAGCCGTAGTCACCGCCACCTTCGACCGGGAACCACAGCGCGAACGCCGACGACGCGTGCTTGCCGGGCGGTGCCAGCTCGGGATCCAGCACCGACGGAATCTGCCAGGCGATGGACGGATCGGCCGGCACGATGCCCCGGCGGCTGTCCTCCCACTGCTGCTGCAATTCCTCGGGCGTGCTGAAAAGACCGATGGTTCCCTGTAATTCGGGGTTGTTCAGGATTTCGTAGGGTTCGGCGAACTCCGGGTTGCCGTCGAGCGCGAAGTGCATCTGCAGGTAGCTGCCGCGGTGGTCGACGCGGGTGTAGCGGGACCGGACGTCGTCGGGCACGGCGCTGCCAAGGAGCCGGTCGACCGTCAATGACGGTGCGAGTGACGAAACCACCACGGGTGCAGCGATTTCGGTGCCGTCGTCCAGGCGTACGCCGGTGACCCGGCCGTCGGCGACCGTGATGGCCGCGACCGCACTGCGCAACCGGACCTCACCGCCATGAGCGACGAAAGTGTCCTCGAGGTGCTTGCCCAGTGCGCCGATGCCGCCCTTGAGCTTTCGCATCAACGACGCGCCGTCGGTCGGGACGGCGAGGCCGAAGGCCAGCGCGGCGGCGCTGCCCGGGGTGGCGGGGCCGCGGTAGGTGGAGTTGCACGCCAGCACCGACAGCATGCCGCGGATGGCGCCGTGCTTGTCCTTGTCCGGCAGGTAGCGGTCGAGGACGTCGGTCACCGAGCCGAAGAGCATGTCGGTGATGGCCGACCGCTCGAATTCGTTTGTGGCGCATGCATACATCTCGTCGTAGGTCTTGGGCGGCAGCCCCGCGTCGAACCGGCCGAGGGCCCGCGCCGGCGCCATGCTCCAGGCCATCAGCCCGGCCATGCCGTTGACGGCCTCGGCACCATGCACCTCGTTCATGTGGGTGAGCAGCTTCATGGGGTCCGAGTAGAAGAGCAACGGCTCGTCGCCGATCCCCCGCATGTTGACCGACATGACTTCCTGCTCGACACTCGGCACCTCGTCGAGGCCCAACTCCTGACTCACTTTGAGCGCCGTCGGGAACTGCTCGGACCCGGCGATCTCGAACTTGAACCCGTCGAACAGCTCGACGGTGGAGGCCATGCCGCCGGAGTAGAGCTTGGCCTCCAGACACAGCGTGCGCAGGCCGGCCTTCTGCAGCATCACCGCCGAAGCCAGCCCGTTGTGCCCTGCTCCCACCACGATCGCGTCGAATTGCGCCATTTCCGCAGAGTCGCACCCGTATAAAGTTTTGTCAATAGTGACAAAACCATGCCGACGAGGATCAGACGGGTCCGGCCGCCAGCTGGTCCAGCGCCTGGTGGCACATGCGCGCGAGATCGGCCAGCGACCGCTCGGCGCCCAGCATCCACACCTCCATGGCGCCGAACACCGCGGCGGCGATGGTCCGCGACGTCACCGCGACGCGCAGCCGGTCGTCAGGCCCGCCCCGCCGCTCGAGATACTCGGCGATGGCATCGGCGAAGTCGGCCTCGACCTGCCGGATATGACTGACGATCCGCTCGGCGTCGAGTTCCTGTTCGCGCAGCGCGGCGATCTTGGTGACCGCACCAAAGTCGTACGGAAAGGCGAAGATCGCGGCCTGTACCGCCGCCAGCACCGGTTCGTCGGCGGGCCGTCCGGCCAGCGCGGTGCGGAACCAGTGCAGACCCGCGTCGTAGTCGGCGAACAGCAGCTCATGCTTGGACGTGAAGTGCCGGTAGAACGTGCGCAGCGAGACACCGGCGTCGGCGGCGATCTCCTCCGCCGTGGTGCCCTCGACACCCTGCGCCAGGAAACGGACCAGCGCCGCCTGTTGCAGCGCCTCGCGTGTGCGCTCACTACGTACGGTCTGCGGCGGCCGGGGCATCCCAGTACGGTACCGCAGAATGTTTTGTCATGATTGACAAAAGATTTCGCGGCGAGCAGACTCCGCTGGCATGGTCTCGCTCATCGTCCACGCCGTCCTCGGACTGCTCGTCATTGCGTTCATCGTCAAGCTCAATCCCGCGGTCTTCCGCAAGCCGGCCGACGGACCCGCGTTCTCGGCACTCGAGTCGGCCTACTACGTGATCGGCATCGCCTCGATAGCGCTGGGCTACTACTTCAACACCAAATTCGTCATGGATTACCAACCGCCGGGCGGCAATCCGATCACCGGGCCGGGCAGCTGGTCGGACTACATCCGCCTGATGTTCGTCAACCCCGCGGCGTCGTCGGCGGGCCAGGACTACACCATCATCAACGTCATCCTGCTACCGCTGTTCAGCATCGCCGACGGGCTGCGACGCGGCATCCGGCACCCGTGGCTGTTCTTCGTCAGCAGCCTGTTCACCAGTTGCGCTTTCGCGCTGGCGTTCTACTTCGCCGTCGTCGCGCGGCAGCAGCGGCACGAGCGCGCCGTCGACCACGTCAGGAGTTCTGCGACAATCCAGGGGTGACGCCACCGGGGATGGTCGCCCGCCTGCGGCCCTACGCCTCCACCATCTTCGCCGAGATGTCGGCGCTGGCCGCACGGGTCGGCGCCGTCAACCTCGGTCAGGGTTTTCCCGACGAGGACGGCCCGGCACCGATGCTGGCGGTGGCGCAGCAGGCCATCGCGGACGGCGTGAACCAGTACCCGCCCGGCCCGGGCATCCCCGCGCTGCGCCAGGCCATCGCGGCCCAGCGCACACGGCACTACGGCATCGACTACGACCCGGACACCGAGGTGCTCGTCACCGTCGGCGGCACCGAGGCCATCGCCGCGGCCGTGATCGGCCTGGTCGAGCCAGGATCCGACGTCCTGATCATCGCGCCGTTCTACGACTCCTACTCCCCGGTGATCGCCATGGCCGGCTGCCGGCGCGTCGTCGTTCCATTGGCACCCGACAACCACGGCTTCGCCATCGACATCGACCGGCTCCGTGCCGCCATCACGCCGCAGACCCGTGCGCTGATCCTCAACTCGCCGCACAACCCGACCGGCATGGTCGCGAGCCACGACGAGCTGACGGCCATCGCCACCCTCGCCGTCGGGCACGACCTCCTGGTCATCACCGACGAGGTCTACGAGCAGCTGACGTTCGACGGTCACCAGCACCGGCCGCTCGCCGGTTACCCCGGCATGGCCGAACGCACCGTCACCATCTCCAGCGCCGCGAAGATGTTCAACTGCACCGGCTGGAAAATCGGCTGGGCCTGTGGGCCGGCCGACCTGATCGCCGGGGTGCGCGCCGCCAAGCAGTACCTGACGTACGTCGGCGGCGCGCCGTTCCAGCCGGCCGTCGCGCACGCGCTGGACCACGAGGACGCCTGGGTCGCGGCGCTGCGAAAGTCCTACCGCGGCAAGCGGGATCGGTTGGCCGGCGCCCTCACCGACATCGGCTTCGACGTCCACGACAGCTTCGGCACCTACTTCCTGTGCGCCGATCCCCGCCCGCTGGGATATGACGACAGCACCGCGTTCTGCGCCGGGCTGCCGGAGCGGGTCGGCGTCGCCGCCATCCCGATGTCGGCGTTCCTCGATCCGGACTCCCCCGACTCGGCCGGCTGGAACCACCTGGTGCGGTTCGCCTTCTGCAAGCGCGACGACACCCTCGACGAAGCGATCAGCCGGCTTCGCACCCTGTGATTTGTGCACGAAAATCCGCGCCCACCGCGGAAAATCGTGCACAAATCGCTAGGAATCCTGCGTGAGCAGCCCGGTGTCGGTGGGCAGGGTCCCGATCGCGGCGTCGACGCTGTCGTTGTGCCGCTGCGCGATCGCACCGAGCCGGTCGGCGTCCCGGGCCAGGAACGCCTCGAGCATCTCCTCGTGGTCGCCGTTGAGCTTGGCCCGGTCGTCCGGCGTCACGTGCATCATGGCCTGCACGGGTTCGATCATGTTCCAGGACATTTCGAGGATGTGCAGCAGCCGATGCATGCCGGACGGGCGCACCAGCGCCATGTGGAAGTTACGGCTCTCCCGCTGGAACGCCGCGCCGTCGGAGTCCCGAATCGCTTGCGCCATGCGGTCATTGGCTTCCATCGCGACGGCCCGCTCGTAGTCGGTGGCTTTTTCCGCCGCAATCGTGAGCGCCGCGCCCTCCAGCGCCGCACGCACGACATACATCTCGTGCAGTTCCTGCTTCGTCATCCGGGCGACGGCGTATCCCGAGTTGGGCCGGTGCGTCACCAGGCCCTCGCTGATGAGCGTCTTGAGTGCCTCGCGGACGGGAATATGGCTCACGCCGAACAGTTCCGCGACCTCGGTCAGCGGCACCGGGGTTCCGGGCGGCGCGTCACCGCGCAGGATCACCCGGCGCAGCTCGGTCACCACGGTCTGCTGCGGCCCGCCGTTCCGCACCACCACCAGCTTCTCCAACAGCGGAGAAGGTGGGCGGTCGGTCATACGAACTCCCTGTCGACAGAGTGTGGACTAGCCGTAGAGACGAGTCACCCGGGCCCGCAGCCGGTCGACCGCAGCATCGAGCACCAGTTTGCGGGCTCGGCGCAACAGGAACTCGGGAATGGGGGCGACGAGGTCCACGATGATGTCGAAACGCACCCGGGTCCGGTCGCCCTCGCGAGTCAGTTTGTACTCGGCATGTTGCCCACGCTGTTGGAAGGTGTCGGCCGCGTCCCACACCATCCAGTCATCACCCCAGTGGTACTCCAGGAGTTCCTTATCGGTGATGCCCATGATCTTCACGGTCGCTTTGACATGGTGCGGACGACCGTCGGGATACCGATCCAGTACCTGTAATTCCCGGTGCAAGCTGCGCCATTGCGACGCCTCGTCCATGTCGGCCAGCGCATCCATGATGGCTTCGGGCGAGGCGTCGATCACCAGCTCTCGGGACGCCATAACTGCCATAAGGGCAAATTTAGTCCTCTCTACCGGCCTCGGGTAGAGAATGCGTCAGCTAACTTCCAAAACCGCTACCAGCCGACTTCGCCGATCGGCGTGGTCTGCTGCGGCGGACCGCCGACGGGGCCCGACGGGGTCCGCGAGAAACGCGGTGCGGGCGCCGCCTGGTCGACGCCGTCGACGGTGACGATCGTCGACCTGGCCCGGAGGTGTTCGCCGGCGGCGGCCTCGGTCCAGGTGAGCACGGGAGTGACGCAGGCGTCGGTCCCGGCGAACGTCTCGGTCCACTCGGCGCGGGTCCGGCTCGCGAACCGGGCAGCAAAGATGTCGCGCATTTCGTCGTAGCGCGCGAGGTCGAACTGGTTGGGCACCTCGGCGGGATCCAGACCAAGGCCCACAAGTAGCTGAGCGAAGAACTGCGGTTCGATCGAGCCGACCGCCATGTAGCCGCCGTCGGAGGTCTCGTAGACGCGGTAATACGGGGCGCCGCCGTCCAGGAGGAACGACTCGCGCTGGTCCTTCATCACGCCGGTGGACTTCATGGTCCACATCATCTGGGCGAGCATGCTGACACCGTCGACCATCGCCGCGTCGACCACCTGGCCGCGGCCGGACTGTTCGCGTTCGTACAGCGCGGTGACGATGCCGATGAGCGTCAGCATCGACCCGCCGCCGAAGTCGGCGACCAGGTTCAGCGGCGCCACCGGCGGCCGGTCGCGGTAGCCGATGGCCGACAGCGCACCGGTCTGCGACAGGTAGTTGATGTCATGGCCCGCGGTCTGGGCGAGCGGCCCGTCCTGGCCCCAGCCGGTGATCCGGGCGAAGATCAGCCGCGGGTTGACGGCCTCGCACTCGGCCGGCCCGATGCCGAGGCGCTCGCAGGTGCCGGGACGGAAACAGTCAAGCAGCACATCGGCTTTCGCGGCCAGCGCGAGCAGCGCTGCCGGGTCGGACTTGACGTCCAGGTCGACGATTCGCTTGCCGCGGTGCAGCAGGTCGACGTTCTCGGCGGGCATCGTCAGCCCGCCGGGACGACGCACCCGAACCACGTCGGCGCCGAGGTCCGCCAGCATCATGGCGGTGTGCGGCCCGGGGCCGATTCCGCCGAGTTCGATCACCTTGACTCCGGCCAGTGGCCCCGCATTCGTCATCCCGCGACGTTAGCCCATGGGTTGACGCGGCTGAATCCCGGTGTGCGTCAGCCCTTCTTGTTCTTGGCCATGAACTTTTTCAGCCCCTCGGTGGCGGTCTCGGCACCACCGCTGACACTGCGCTTGAGCAGGAAGCCGGGGATCGGCACCACCGGGTCGACGGTGATCTCGAACTTCACCTTGGTCTTGTTGCCGGCCGGGGTCAGCGTGTACTTGGCTTCCTGCTTCTTCAGCGACGACGACCTGATCAGCACCCAGCTGCCCGTCAGGTCGGTCCAGGTGTATTCGAGGATCTGGTCGTCGGCCATGCCGGCGGCCTTGATGGTCATCTTGGCCTGCTTCGGCCGGCCGTTCTCGTAGGTGTCCAGGACCTCGGCCTTGGTGTACTGCGGCGACCACACGGGTGTCTGCGCAAGATCTGCGATGACATCCATGATCTCTTCAGGGGTTGCCTCGATGGTCACTTCGTGCGACGCGCTGACTGCCATGGCGCGACCATAGACCACGGGACCACGCGCCGTGACCAGATGGTGCAACCAGCGGGACGACCGTCAGTGGATGTTCGACTGGATCTTCGTGGCGATGTCGGCGGCCGCCGTCACCGGCGCCTTGGGCGTGCATGCTTCGACATCGATGATCAGGTTCTCGACGCGCTGGAGAACGTGTTGGCACCAACGGGTTTCGGGCCCGGTGCCACGCGTGATGGGCATCGCCAGTTTGGTGTCGGTGCGCTCCAGGTCGCCCGACAGCCACTTCGGCAACGGCTTGTCGTTGAGCCGGATGTTGACATGGTGGTTGGTGCACTTGGCCCACCGCGCGGCCGACAGGTTGAAGAAGTTTCGGGCCGCGTCGGATGTCGGGTAGTAGACGACCGACTGCGCTGCCAGGTAGTCCCATTGGTCACTGTCAGGGACCTGCAACGTCTGCTGCCGCACGGCCTTCCAGTCCTGGCCGCTCTTGAGATCCTTGCCGTCCTTGGAGTAGATGACGGACTCGTCGATCTGCCAGACGCCGAGGCAGTTCAGGTTCGGCAGCAGGTTGCGGTGGTCGTCCATCCCGTCTTTCGGCGGACGGCCCACCATCCCGGTCGTGCCCATCGTCTTGTTCATCTCGTCCGGCGTCAGCAGCAGGCTGTCCATGCTGGACTCGGCAACGACGGACGGGGTCGCGGGTGTCGGCGTACCGGTCTTGCCACCGCAGGCGGCCAGCGCCAGGCACAGCACGGCGACGCCGAAGGCGTGTCGCTTCACGTATTCCTTATATACCGGCGCGCTCAGGCGTGGGTACCGGCCGCGGCGCACTCGCGCTGGACGGCCTCGGCGTTGGTGTTGACCTGGGTTGCCGTGTCGTCGAGGCTGCCGCCCGTCATGCCGATGCCCATCTTCACGAGCAGCTTGGCGGCGCCGTACGACCAGGACCGCATGGGGTCGGCGATTGCCGGGTTCAGGCCCGGGGTGTTCGCGGCATCCATCGCGACCGCCGAGGACTGCCGCAGAGTGGTCCGGCCGGCCACATTGCTCTGGTGGACGTAGGGGTCGTTGGCGTCGAGGCTGTCGGCGAAGCCCTCGTAGCCCGAGGCCGCACTGTCGAGCGCGGTCGCGAACTGCGAGCACGCGGCGACCGCGGCCGGGTCGGCGTTCGACGACGTCACGCCCGTCGACTGCACCCCGGCGCCGGCATCGATCGGGCCGACCGGCCCGGCTTCATCGTCGGCCGCAGCGGTGGGCAGGTACATCGCCCCTGCGCCGAAGACGGCAGCAGATGCGACAACCAGACGTACCCAGGTGCGTGAAGACTTCACCGTTTTCCTCCAAGTCATTCGGTGCGATTGCCGCGTCCACCGGACATGAGTCACCCGGCAATGACGGACGCTCGGCGTTCGACCCTCTCACGGTCAGGCGTGTACATGGCCAGTTGGTTAACACAAGACAAACCGGCGATTTCCAATCTCCGTCGGTTGTATTTCACTACTGGACCAATGACCCAGATCACACTCGCCGAACTGGGCATTCAATAGCCGGCTACCACGACAAATGACTCCAGCAATACACGCATATTCCGGTGTTGCCCACTGGTTGATAACGCAAGGGCAAGTTTTTGCAGTCCGTTAACCGGCTCTTCGCAGTTGAGGGTGTAGAGGTCATCGGCGCGTCGTTGCCGGGATAGGGGTCGAGGTCTCTCGAAGATGAAGGTTCCTACACGCCTCATCCGAAAGACCTCGACGTGCCTGACGCTACCGGTAGGGCGGGCTTCGCCCGCGCTGACCTGACTACTTTCTGCCGCCTCGACGACCTCGGGTTGGAGGTGACCGGCCAGCAACTGCACCCCGATCGTGCGGTATTGGCATGCCGGGTCAGCGACGACGACTCGTGGTGCCGCCGCTGCGGCGAGCGAGGCGTCAGCCGCGACAGCGTGACACGCGAGCTTGCCCACGAACCATTCGGGTGGCGGCCCACCACCTTGCTGGTCACCCTCCGCCGCTACCGCTGCGCCGGCTGTGCCCATGTGTGGCGCCAAGACCTCGGCAACGCCGCCGAACCACGCGCCAAGCTGTCCCGGCGTGCGTTGCAGTGGGCCTTGAAAGCGATTGTCTGCCAACACCTGACCGTGGCTCGCGTCGCCGAAGCGCTGGCGGTGTCGTGGAACACCGCCAACAACGCCGTCCTGGCCGAAGGGCAGCGAGTGCTGATCGCCGATCCGGCCCGCTTCAACGGCGTGCGGGTGATCGGCGTCGATGAGCACGTGTGGCGGCACACCCGTCGCGGCGACAAGTACGTCACCGTGATCATCGACCTCACCCCGGTCCACGACCAGACCGGCCCTGCCCGGCTGCTCGACATGGTCGAAGGCCGCTCCAAGAAGGCGTTCGCCGACTGGCTGTCCGAGCGACCCCAGCCCTGGCGCGACGGTGTCGAAGTTGTTGCCATGGACGGCTTCTCCGGGTTCAAGACCGCCACCACCGAAGAACTTCCTGAGGCAGCCACGGTGATGGATCCCTTCCACGTGGTGAGGTTGTCCGGCAACGCTCTCGACGACTGCCGCCGCCGTATCCAGGTGGCCACGTGTGGGCACCGCGGCCGCAAGACCGACCCGCTCTATGCCTGCCGACGCACCCTGCACACCGGCGTCGATCTGCTCACCGACCGCCAGAAAGCCCGGCTGGCAGCCTTGTTCACCGGCGACATTCATGTGGAGGTCGAAGCGACCTGGCACATGTACCAACGCGCCGTGGCCGCCTACCGCGAACCCGACCGCACGAAAGGCCGAGCCATGATGGCGGCGCTGATCGACACGCTGAGCGCCGGCGTTCCCAAACCGCTGACCGAGCTGATCACCCTCGGACGCACACTGACCAAGCGGGCTGTCGATGTGCTGGCCTATTTCGACCGGCCCGGCACCAGCAACGGACCGACCGAAGCGATCAACGGCCGTCTCGAACACCTCCGTGGCTCCGCCCTGGGCTTTCGCAACCTCACCCACTACATCGCCCGATCCCTACTCGAAACCGGCGGATTCAGACCCCAACTACACCGTCAATCATGAAGAGCCCGTTAACCGTCTGGCAACCCAGCCAGTTGAACCGCCCCAGGTTTTCCGCCGCTGCTATACGGGTTGACGCTCTCGGTCGAGGGCGCTGTAGTGGGCGTGCTCGTACTCGGTTGGGCTGACCATGCCGAGACTGGAGTGCAGCCTTCGGTTGTTGTACCACTCGACCCAGGCTGCTGTCGCGTACTCGACGTCGGCGATGGTCCTAAACGGCCCCGGGTGGAACACTGTGGTTCGGATGCATTCGGTCTTGTACAAGCCGTTGATCGTTTCCATCAGAGCGTTGTCGTAGGCATCCCCGACGCTGCCAATGGAAGGTGAAATCCCTTCCAGTTCAAGGTGTTCGGTGAAACGGACCGACGTGTATTGGCTTCCGGCGTCGCTGTGGTGGATGAGCTCGCCGGCTGCGGTGGGATGACCTTCGTGACGGCGCTGCCACACGGCCATCCGCAACGGGACCATCACCAGATCGGTGGTCTTGGTGGTGGCCGCGTGCCAGGCCACGATCCGCTGAGCGAACACGTCGACGATGAAGGCCACGTAGACAAAGCCCGCCCAGGACCGCACGTAAGTGAAGTCGGTGACCCATACCCGGTTCGGGACGCTCGCATGGAAGTTGCGGTTGAGCAGATCCGGGGCGCGGCGCCCGTCGGTGTCCGGGATCGTGGTGCGCACCTTCTTTGACCGCCGTATGCCCTGCAGACCCAACGTGCACATCGCCCGGTGCACCGAGCCCGCCGAGGCCTCTGGCAGCGCGGCACGGCGGATCAGGGCCGTCATCTTGCGCCGCCCGTAGCCCGGATTTTTCGTGGAATGTTGACTGTGGGGGTGTGTAGATAAGCGAAAGTGCCTGTCCTGCAAGGAATAATTGGACTTCTCTACGGTTCAAAAACCCTGACGGGAAGGCACTTCGCAGGTGAAGAATATCGCGGCGGCATCGCCGGTGAAAGTTTCCGCCGACGGCCATGGCGTTGTGTCGCATGCCGGGATGGGCATGCTGCGTGAGCTTGCCGACCGGACCGGCTTATCGGCGCAGGTCACGGCCGCGTTGGCCGACACCTACCGCGGCCCGTGGGTGTATGCGCCTGGGGAGGTGTTCGCTGATCTGGCGGCCGCGGTCGCCGACGGCGCGGACTGCATCGACGCGGTCGGTCAGCTGTGCGGTGACCGGGAGCACGTCCTGGGGGCCAAGGCCTCAACGACCACCATGTGGCGGCTGATCGATGAGCGGATCGATGCCGCGCATCTACCCGGGGGTGCGCGCAGCCCGAGCCGCGGCGCGGGCAGCGGCCTGGGCTGTCGGAGCCGCCCCCCACCACCGGCGGCTGGCTGCATATCGACATCGATGCCACGCTGGTGATCGATCACTCCGACAACAAGGCCGGGGGCTGCGCCGACCTGGAAGAAAACGTTCGGGCTGCACCCGCTGCTGGCGTTTCTGGACCGCCCCGACATCGCCGGCGGCGAAGCCCTGGCCGGGTTGCTGCGCAACGGTAACGCCGGCTCCAACACCGCCTCCGACCACATCATCGTCCTGCACCAGGCTTTGGCATCGCTGCCAGCGGCGTGGCGGCCCAACCCCGACGATCCCGACAACCCCGAGGCCCCGAAGGTGTTGGTGCGCTGCGATACCGCCGGATCCACCCACAAATTCGCCGCAGCGTGCCGGGCCGCCGGGGCCGGGTTCTCCTTCGGGTACCCCGTCGATACCCGCGTCCAGGACGCCGTGGACACCCTCAACCTCGGCGATTGCTGGTATCCAGCGATCGACACCGACGGCGGGATCCGCGACGGCGCGTGGGTCGCTGAAGCCACCGACCTGGTCAACCTGGCCTCCTGGCCCGAAGGGACCCGGCTGATCCTGCGTAAAGAACGCCCCCACCCCGGCGCGCAGTTGCGGTTCACCGACGCCGACGGCATGCGGGTCACCGCGTTCATCACCGACACACCACCGGGTGTCGTACCCGGTCAGGTCGCCGGTCTGGAACTACGGCACCGCCAGCACGCCCGCGTCGAGGACCGTATCCGCGAACTCAAAAGCCACCGGGCTGCGTAACCTGCCCTGCCACTCCTTCTGGGCCAATGCTGCCTGGCTCGAAATCGTCCTGGCCGCCGCTGACCTGGTCACCTGGACCCGCCTCATCGGGTTCGCCAGCGATCGCGCTCTGGCCCGCGTCGAGATCACCACGTTCCGCTACCGGGTCCTGCACGTGGCCGCCCGTATCACCCGCGGCGCCCGCCAACTGCGGCTACGCATCGATGCCACCTGGCGCTGGGCGGCGGCGATCGCCGCCGCCTGGCACCGCGTCCGCACCGCCTTCGGATAACACCCCACCCCATCGGACCCATCAACGATGAAGGACCCACAGGCCCCAGGAAAGCCCGCCCCACCCGGCGACACGGGACAGCACCTCTACGCCACCACACGAAAACCACTACCCAACAACACAACTCGGCATCACACCGAACCCACACCAATTACCACGCAAAATCCGGGGTAGAGCCCCTCGGGGGCCAGAACGCGCTTGCCGGCGGCGTTGGTGGTCCACGCCAGGCCACGCACAGCGTCGATGACCTGGGCGTCGGTGATGGTGCGGGCCGCTACCGTCCGGCCTGGTTGTTTCCAGGACCGGTAGGTGCGCGCGGCGATCTGACAGCCCTGCTCACACAAGACTCGGCAGATCGACTCGACCGCGTGCCCAGCGGCGCGTTGATCGTCGATGAACGCGAAGATCACCGGTTGCGGGGGTCGGTGAAAGTCGGCCCGGGACGCGGTGACAACCGTTGGGGCTGTTCCGTTTTCCCGGGCCGCTTCCCGAACCCGGCGTGCACCTTTCAATGCACCGGGCTCTCCACAAGACCCGGTCAGGCTGCTGTGGTGTCCTCCTCGTCGGTCGGCCAGGGCGAGGGAATGACCGCACCGCGGTAGCGGTAGCGGGTCGTGCCGATCTTCTCCAGATCGATCAGCACACGGTCCTCGGTGGCTGGCCACCAGCCGCCGCCGCAATATTGGCGGCGCAGGTCTTTCCAGGTCGACTTGCGGTGTTTTCGTCGGAGCCAGCGCCACACCGTCTGCCACGTGTAGTGACTGAGGTAGGAGAAGGTCGCCGAGGACACCCCGGCCCGGAAATAGCCCGCCCATCCCTGCAGCGTCGCGTTGATGCGGCGCAGCAGGTCATCGAGCGGCTGGTTGAGTTCAACTGTTCGGCGCAGCGTCTTGATCTTCCGTTTGACCGCCAACACGGCCTTCGTGGACGGATGAACATAGACGTAGCTGCAGCTGGTGCCCCCGCTTGCGGCGACGCTGGATGCGCCACCCGAGGAAGTCCAGCCCCTCGTCGATATGGGTGATCAGGGTCTTGTCCGGTGCCAGACGCAACCCCATCGTCGCCAACACGGCGGCGATGTCCTCCTGTAGTGCTTCGGCGTGGGCTCTGGTGCCCCGCACCATCAGACACCAGTCGTCGGCATAGCGGACCAGCCGAAAGTTCGGCTGCCCGTGACGAAGTCGTCGAGCGCGCTCAACCGAGCCGGTAGCCGGACCACCCGGCAACCCGGCAATGTGTTCATCGAGCACCGACAACGCCACATTGGCCAACAGCGGCGAAAGAATCCCACCCTGCGGAGTTCCGGCGGTGCTGTCCGCCAGCAGGCCGTCCTCGGTGAGGATGCCCGCCTTGAGGAACGCCTTCACCAACCCCCAAGACACGGTTGTCACCGACGCGTCGACGCACCCGCCCCATCAGAGCGGTGTGGTCGATCTCATCGAAACAGGCCTTGATGTCTCCCTCAACAACCCAGTCATAACACCGGGGACGTGTTGCGAGATAACGCACTTCGGCCACCGCATCATGAGCGCGGCGCTTCGGACGGAAACCGTAGGAACACGGCAGGAAATCCGCCTCAAAGATCGGCTCCAACACCAACTTCAACGATGCCTGGACCACCCGATCGGCCACGGTGGGAATCCCCAAGCGGCGCAACGCACCACCGGTCTTGGGGATCATCCGCTCGCGCACCGGCAACGGGCGGAAACTGCGGTCCTTCAACTGCGACCGCAGTTCATCGAGGAACACCTCGATGCCCTGCCCGGCAGTGATGGACGACGCGGTGCGCCGATCCACCCCGGCCGTGGCGGCACCCTTATTCCCGCTGACCCGATCCCACGCCACCAACACGAACGCGGGATCGGCGACGAGGTTGAACAGATCGTCGAACCGGCGATCAAGATCATCGCGTGCCCAACGGTGCAGCTTGGTCTGGATCTTCAGTACCCGTTGCCGCGCCAGCATCAGCGCCAACTCCAGCTCGTCGGTATTCACCGGCGACATAACTTCCTCTCCTGACCTTCCAGTTTCCGCACTGCATGTCTTGCTGGCCCCCTTCGCCCTGTGACCGCCTTTCTCGGTCTCCACGACGGGCACGTCACCGCCCGCGACTACTACGAGGCCTCCGCCCCCACCCTGAAATGCGGTTCCTTGACTCCGAACCCGAGTCGTCACACCCGCCCCGACTGGCTGCCGGAAACGAAATGAGCGGTCCCGCAGGGTGGTTCCCACGTTCACCAGGTCATCGATTGGTCAGGGAGGCGCCCAGCTCTACTCCGGCAGCATCGCCACGGCTACGCCGCAGGCCTTCACCGTGGCCTCCCCACCGCTGGAACTAAACGGCTTCGGAGTCAAACCCCACCCGCTCGGGTTCGTGCACTGCACACCGGCCCATATCCACCAGATTGGAGCCGGCTTCGCGGTTACGGAGCGTCTGACACTGGTTCGCTTACGCTGCACCTTCTGACCTTGCTCGACAAGCCCGCACCGTCTGGCAGTGCCGGCACGGCTTGCCTTCTCGGGACCGCTTGCCACCGATCACCGTCGTTCCCGGCGATCGGCTGCCCCGATGCTTCCTCAGGCCGCTGCGACGACCCGAAGGAGACGGTCTCTCACCGCCTCTCGATATACCCAGCGCCTCGTGGCGCACAGCTCCCCCGCGAAGAAAGTTGTCGCCGCTTTCAGAATCGCGACATCCTCACGTAGCCTTCGGTTTTCAGCCCTCAGCCGCTTGATTTCCTCGTTCTCCTCCGTGGTGACACCGGGTCGTTGACCATCATCGATCTGGGCCTGCACCACCCAGCGCCGCACCGATTCCTTACCCACCCCAAGCTGACGGGCCACCGCTTCCGAAGCGGCGGTCAACGACGAGTACTCCTGCTGATGCTCGGTCACCAGCCGCACCGCCCGCTCACGCAAGGCAGGATCGATTTTCTTCGGCATGCTGCTCATCCTTCCGGACTCAAACAGCAGCGGCATCAAACCTGGGGCGGTTCACAGTAGATGCTCCGCAGCGACACAAATTCAGCAACGCACAGCGATCCGCAGCACTGCTGATTACCCGATACGAGAGGCGCGCTCATCACCATGTCGAACCGTTATGCCATGTTGGCAGCCCTTTGCGTGGTGCTCCCGGTCGGCACCGCGCCGCTGGCACTCGCTGACCCTCCCGCCGATCCGGCTGTGCAGCCGGCCGGCAACCCGGCCCCGCCGCCTCCGGGCGAGGGCGCCGTGCCGTCGGGCCCCGCCGGCGTTCTGGACACCCCGGACGGCTGGCACATCGAGGTCACCGGCAGCAACGAGACCCAGCTGCCCGTCGCGCCCCTGACCACCGCGATCTCCTCGCGTGAGTACTGGGTCGCCGGTACCTTCACCGGCAAGATCACCGGTGGCGGAAAGACCAAACTGGCTGGTGGAACGCTGGAAGCCGGCGAGCAGATCGGCTGCGGCATCATCTCCGACGAGGCCGAGATCAACCCCGGTATCAGCTTCACGCCGGGTATCAAGATCCCGTTCGCGGGCACTGACCCCAGCCTCGGTACCGGCATCAGCCTCCAGGGCAAGGTCTACCTGAAGCCCGGCACGGTGACCACGGTCGCGATCGACAAGAAGTCGTTCAAGGGCACCACCGCCCGCGTGACCATCACGGGCGTCCGGATCAAGACCGATCAGTGCGCCGGTCAGTCCTTCATCCGGTCGTACGCCACCTTGACCAGCTCGACCGACAACACCGACGACGTCATCACCTACCTGGGTGTGACGAAGTCCGTCTGACCTGATGCCCGGTGCGGGCGAGCAAGCTCTCCCCGAGCCCGCCCGCACCGGCCACGGACACCGGCCGTGAATTTAATCAGTCAGACGAAAAATATTGTCACTGATTAAAGAATTTGATCCATCCACAAAACAGAGCCAGTTCCGAGTAATTGGCCAGCCGTTCACCAATTCGAAATCCGAATATTGAATGCTCCGAGAATCGAAAACAGTCTCGTTCTCGCATTCGGGCCTTGCCCCCATGTAGTGGACACGGGATTTGTGGTTACGCGGCTACTGGCAGCGTAGCCGGTGTTAGGGTCCTTTCGTAGGTCGCAGGGCTGGAATAGCGGCACCGGGAGTGCCGTCGTTTGGTGTTGTAGCGAGCCAGCCAGCGGAACACTTCGCGGCGGCAGGTAGCAGCGTCGGGCCAGTGGCTGCGGTCCTGCAGGATCTCGCGTTTGAGGGCGGCGTTGAACGATTCGGCCAGCGCGTTATCGGCACTTGACCCGACGCCACCCATAGACTGGGTGACCTCCAAGTCACGGCAGAGGTTCGCGAAATCCCTTGAGGTGTACTGACTTCCGTGATCTGTGTGGAACACTGCACCGGTCAGGGAGCCGCGCAGCGCCGCAGCGGCTTTGAGGGCATCTTCGACCAGTTCGGTGCGCATGTGCTCGGCGATCGCCCACCCCGCCACCCGTCCGGAGAAGCAGTCGATCACGGTCGCCAGATACAGATTCGAACCGTTTGCCAATGGCAGGTAGGTGATGTCGCCGACGTACTTGACGTTGGGTGCCGCGGCGGTGAAGTCCCGGTTGAGCAGGTCCGGGACTTTCTGTTTGGCCGGATCCGGCGTGGTGGTCTTCACCCGTCGCCGGCGGCGGTAGCCGGCGATCCCGGCACTGCGCATGACCCGGGCCACCCGCTTGTGGTTGACCCGCTCACCGTCGGGTGCACCGTCGTTGAGTTCAGCGGTGATCCGCGGCGCCCCCGTAGGTGTTGTCCTCATCGTGCACGGTGCGGATACGCGCGGCCAGCGCCTTGTCAGCGGCCTGGCGGGCGGCGCGTCCGTCGGCAGCGGCCAACCAGGCGTAGAACGATGAACGCGCAACCTCGACGACTGCGCACAGCCACTTCACCTCGAAGGTGTGCAGGTGGTCGGCGACGAACTGGAAGCGGCTCACCAGTTCGTCTCCCCGGCGAAATACTTGGCCGCCGACCGCAGAATGTCACGCTCGGTAGACAACCGAGCCTCCGTGGCGCGTAACGCCTTGTTCTCGGCCCGTAGCCGGGCCAGCTCCTGCTCTGGGGTCTCAACGCCGGGGCTCGGCTGTGCTGCTGCGGTGGGGTTGCGGTGCCTGATCGGCACCCCGGCGGCTTTGCACCACGCTGAGAGCGTCACACCGGAGATGCCGAGTTCGTCGGCGATCTGCGTGATCGTGGCGCCCTCGGTGTCTCGGTACAGCGCTACCGCGTCCCGTTTGAACTCGTCAGGGTAATTTTTCCTTGCCATCGTGGTGGATCATCTCGCTTCCCCCGCCAACCTTGCGGGATTCAGCGTGTCCAACACACGGGGTCAAGTCCCTTCCAACCCACGAGAGGCGCCGTAACCCCATGTTGAACCGACTTGCCACATTGGCTGCCGCAGCGGGCGTGCTGCTGTCGGCGACCGTTACGCCGCTCGCCCTGGCCGACCCGGTCGATCCCGCCGGCTTCGACGGCCCGCCGCCGGACAACGGCGTCGTGGCCTCCGACGAGCCGGCCCGCATCACCAGCCCGGACGGGTGGGTCCTCGAGGTCGTGGCCAAGAACGAGACCCAGCTGCCCGTCGCCCCGCTGACCACCGCGGTCAGCTCCCGCGAATACCTGGTGGGCGGCACGTTCACCGGCACGGTCACCGGCAACGGCAAGACCAAGCTGAACGGCGGCACGCTGGAGGCCGGCTACCAGATCGGTTGCGGCATCGAGCTCGGCCAGGTGCGTCTGATCGGCCAGATCGGTCTGAGCACCTCGGGCTCCACCCTGGCCGGCCTGATCCCGACCGGTGTCAGCATGCCGATGTCGGGCACCCTGGAAATCCACGCCAAGCCGGGCACCGTGACCCAGGTGCCGGTCGACAAGAAGACCTTCAAGTCGGCTCCGGTCCGCGTGACGCTCAAGGACACCCACATCAAGATCGACGGTTGCGTCGGCCAGTCCTTCCTGCGGTCGTACGCGGTGCTGACCAGCTCCACCACCGACACTGACGACATCGTGGCCTACTACGGCATCACCAAGTCGGTCTGATGCATCGGGTTACCCGCGGAATTGTCACCGCCGCAGCGGTTTTCGCTGCGGCGGCGGCAATGACGCAAACTGACATCGCATCCGCCGATCCGGTCGTGCCCACGCCGATTCCCGCGCCTGGCCCCGCCCTGCCACCACCGGCGCCCGTCGCACCCGAAGGCCCCGGCGGCAACCTCGCGGTCCCGGTCGCGGGCGCCAACCTGGGTCCCCAGGGGCTCAACGTCCTCGCCCAGAGCGACGGGGTGAATCCGCTGGGCGCCGCGCTCGGTGCACCCTCGGACCTGACCGGCCTCGACCTCGGCAGCGTCCTGGGCCAGTACGCCGTGCCCTCGGCTCCCGGCGGGCCCTCGCCCGTCACGACACCGAATCTCCGGGCCTTCAACAACGCCTACGGCCCGCAGCAGTGCATCAAGCCGTCGGCTCCCGGTAAGTGCGAGCAGTTCGACGTCGAACCCGGTGAGGAGAACGCCGACGTCAACGGGCGTACGTGGCTGGGTCGCTACATCGACATGTACCGCGACGGTCGCCTGAAGGGCGGACTGCTCGGGCAGATGCCGCGCGAACAGCTCGGTGAATCCCTGCCCGGCACGGCACCGCCTCCCGGGACCAACATCCCGCCGGGCCTGGTGGAGTTCCGTCCGGACCCCGCCGATGTCCCGCCCCCGCCTGGGGCACCGGTGCCGCCGGTTCCGCCGGCACCCGCCAACTGAACAACTGATTCGGGCCCGTCAACTCCGGTTGACGGGCCCGAATCCGTTCGTGGCCGAGCGGCTGCGGGCGTCCTCAAATTCAGACAGCCGCGCCATTTTGGCCGCAGCGCACGGACCCGTCACGTATACACGAGCAATGACGGTAAGCGCCGGCTGGTACGGCGTCGGCGGACTCGCGGCGGCCATCATCGGGGCAGCACTCACCACCGGGACCGCCGTCGCATGGGCGGACAACGAACCCGGCCACGACGGGGCAAGCAGTCCCGCCGCCTCGGCGGCCAGTGCCGCGGCGCACGCCGGCAGCGACAGTTCAGCCCCGCCCACCGGCCGACCGGCGCGTTCCGCACCGCCCCGCTCGAGCGGCACCCGCTCCCCCGTCCGCACCAAACCTGCGGCGAGTTCGGCCGGTGAACGGTCGCACCGCACGGCCGCACCGACCACCGGCGCGTCGTCATCGCGACCCCAGACCCCGTCGAATCCCGTTGTCCCCAAACCGAAGTCAGCGGCCAAGGCGGCGTCCGCAGCGCCTGCGGTGACCCCACAGGCCACCAGCACCAGCGCCACCACTGTCGCCGCGACGCTCCCCTCCGCGGCGACACAGGCGGCGCCGAGCGCCGTGCCGGCCCTACCCACCAACGCGGCCGGGTGGTTCCAGGCGGTGATCTACAACCCGCTCCACACCGGCATCCAAGGCTGGATCAACAGTCCGCTAGGGCAGGGCGTGGACGGCGTCATCAACCGACTGGCCGGCACCTACGTGATCGGCAACGGCCGCACCGGCACCGCGACCGCACCCGACGGCACCGCGGGAGGATGGTTGTTCGGAGACGGCGGCGCCGGCTGGGACAGCACCGATGCCGCGGTCCGCGGCGGCAACGGCGGCGCGGCGGGCATGGTCGGCAACGGCGGGCGCGGCGGTTCCGGGGGCGCCGGAGCATCGGGCGGCGCCGGTGGCCCAGGCGGCATGCTGATGGGTATCGGCGGCCATGGCGGTGCGGGCGGTGCCCAGGCCGGCGGCACCGGAGGGCCGGGCGGCAAGGGCGGAAACGGGCGCGGTCTGCTGTTCGGCGCCGGCGGCGGTGGTGGCCGCGGCGGCGACGGGGCCGACGGCGGCCGCGGCGGGAACGGCGGCAACGGTGCCTTCATCCTGGGTATCGGTGGTGGCGGCGGCGGCGCCGGAAACAGCGGCGTCGGCGGCAGCTCCACGGGCCTGCCGGCGCTCGGCGGCGCCGGCGGCAACGCGGGCCTGCTGGGCAACCACGGCGCGGTCGGCAAGTCCGGTACCGGCGCCACCCTCGTGCAGACCGGCGTGAACAGCTCCATGCTGTCCGTGACGCCGACCGGCGTCTGGCTGACCAACAGCGACGGGCAGGTCGTCCTGCTGCACGGGTTCAACGAGGTGTACAAGCTGGCGCCCTACGATCCGGCGGCCAGCGGATTCAGCGAGGACGACGCCGCATTCCTGGCGGCCAACGGTTTCAACGTGGTGCGGCTCGGGGTCATCTGGGCCGGGGTCGAACCCCAGCCCGGCGTGTACGACACCGCCTATGTCGACTCGATCCGGCAGACCGTCGACATGCTCGCGGCGCACGGCATCTACACGATCATCGACATGCACCAGGACCTCTACAGCGCATCTCTCGGCGGCGAAGGCGCTCCGGAGTGGGCAACCAAGACCGGTTGGCTGCCCAACCGGAGTTTCGGTTTCCCCGGCAGCTACTACCTGAACCCCGCCGAGACCGCGGCGTGGGATGGCTTCTGGAACAACACAACTGCCGCCAACGGAATCGGCCTCGAGGACAACTACGCCAAGGCCTGGGAGACGGTCGCTGCCGCCGTCGCCGGCAACACCAGCGTCATCGGGTACGACATCATGAACGAACCCTTCCCGGGCACGTCGTGGTTGCCGACGCTGCTGGGGAGTCCGTTCTACGCGACTCAGCAGCTGACGCCGATGTACAACCAGGTGGCCGCCGCCATCCGGGCCGTCGATCCGAACACCGCGCTCTTCGTCGAACCCGCCAATCCCGCGGTGTCCGAAGTTCCCGCGATCCTCGGCCTACCCATCCAGTTGGGCACCATCGACGACGCGAAAGTCGTTCTGGCGTTTCATGACTATTGCGCCGGCTCGGCCACCAGCAGCATCTGCGGATGGCTGGCCACGCAGCAGGCCGCCACCGCGCACGCCTACGGGAAAGCCAACAACATCCCGGTGTTCATGGACGAATTCGGCGCCTCCCACCTGCCATCGGATCTGAGAGCCGAGATGAATGCCGCCGACCGGTACCTGATGAGCTGGTCCGAATGGGCCTACTCCGGTGTCGGTGACATCACCACCAGCGGCAGCACCGACGGCGAGGCGGTGGTCTACGACCCGGCCCTGCCGCCGACCGGCGACAACATCAACACCGGCAACCTGCAGGTGCTGGCCGCGCCGTATCCACAGGCAGTGTCCGGTACGCCGCTCAAGCTGTCAAATGCCAATGGCGCCTTCACTTTCAGTTACTCGACCGCCAAGGCGGACGGTTCGGGTAACTTCGCGGCCGGCTCGTTGAGCGCCATGTCGGTGCCGGCCATCGCCTACCCGAACGGGTACACCGTCAGCGTCACCGGCGGCCACGTCGTCTCGGCCGCGAACGCACCGACATTGGTGATCGCGTCGGACGCCGACACCGGTCTCGTTCAGGTCGTGGTGACCGCCGCGCCGTAGCGTTGCCGGACCGTGATCCCATCCAGCGGAACTCTCCCGCTGCCTCGTCAGCTCCGGTCGTACCGTTCAGCGCGCACCGAAAGATGGTGCCTGCAAACATCATTCACAGCCAGGAGGACAACGATGGCGGCACGACGCAAGCTCACAACCCGAGCTTCGATCGCGATCGCGGGCACTGTGTGCGCACTACCGATCGCGGTGGCGAGCAATCCCGCGCAAGCCGACGCACCCAACCGGGCGCCGACCGTCGTGTACATCGTCGAGCACGGCGAACCCGTGTTCTCCGATCCCACCCTCCCGCTGTCGAGCAACGGGATTCAATACGCGAAGGCCGTCGCCAAGGTCCTGCAGGACATCAGGTTCAACAACGTGTACGCATCGAGTGCGCTGCGGTCGAAGCAGACCGTGTCGTACACCGCCGCCGCGCGCGGACTGGCGGTTCAGCAGTTGCCCAACGCGGATCCCAGCACTCCGTCCGCCGCGGCCGCCGAACCGCTGGCCCAAGCAGTCTCGAGCCTTCCCGCCGGATCGGTCGCACTCGTGGGCGGCAACACCGAGAACATCTTCCGCATCATGAATCTCCTCGGCATTCCCGTGGTGGCGGGATGCGGCCCCGACCAGCAATGCGTGCCGTGCCTGGACAAGACGTGCTTCACACCCAATGACCTGAGCAGTATTTGGCAGGTGACGCTACATCCCGGCAGCCCACAGGGCACGCGCCCGGCCCCCACGGTGCAGCGCATCCACCCGGAAACCCCGAACACGTTCAATCCGCCGCGCTAGCCGATCGTCGGGCTCGAAGGCGGGCGTAGCGTAGCCGTTGTGTCCGCCGAACCCAACAATCACTACCACCACCTGGCATTCGGCCCCGATGCCCTGGATCGTCAGCAGCGCAACGGCAGCTATCTGGCGTACGGCCGGCACACCGAGCGCGCCGACGACGGACCGCAGCGCCTCGACGACCGCGAGCTGCTGATGATCCGGCGCGCAGACCAGTTCTGTCTGGCCACCGTCACACCCAACGGCTGGCCGTACCTCCAATACCGCAGCGGCCCAGCCGGATTCGTGCGGTACTTGCCCGAGACCGACCGGCTGCGCTTCATCGATCTGCCCGGCAACAACCAGTTCGTCACCCTGGGCAATCTGGCCGCCGACGACCGGCTGGCGATGTTCTTCGTGGACTACCCGCGACGCACCCGTCTCAAGGTCTTCGGCCGCGGGACCGTCATCGAGGATGGACCGCAGCGCGAGATCGAGATCGCGGTCGAGGCCTTCGACTGGAACTGCTCACGCTCCATCATTCCCCGCTTCGACCGCGAGTACCTGCGCGAACTCGGCGAGGCATACCAGGCCAGGTTCGACGGCCGCGAGGCCGAACTGCAGGCCGAGATCGACGCGCTCAAGGCACGGGTGGCGGAGTTGGAGGCGCGCTCACCCCACGCGTGACCGGCTGAGGATGCTCCGCCTGGCATGGCTCCGGAAGTAGTGATCCCCGCCCGTTCCGTTTGTCACAGTCCGTCGCGGGTACCCGCCCGTCATGACCGAATCCACCGTGCCTCAGATTCCGCTTCGCGCGACAGCATTGATCTGCACCCTCAAACCGGGCCCGGCACCGTCGAGCAGTGACCTCATCGCCGAGCATGTCCTGGCCGTGCTGCGGGAGCAGGGCGTCGCGTGCGAAACCGTCCGGTGCGTGGACTACAACATCGCGCCCGGCGTCGAGGCGGACATGGGTGACAGCGATCAGTGGCCACAGATCCGGGCCCAGGTCCTCGACGCCGACATCCTGCTGATCAGCACGCCCATCTGGCTGGGGCACCCGTCGTCGGTCGCACAACGGGTTCTCGAGCGCCTCGACGCCGAGCTTTCCAACAAGGATGATCAGGGCCGGCCGGCCGTCTCGCAGAAAGTCGCGATCGTCAGCGTCGTCGGCAACGAGGACGGTGCCCACAAAACCGTCGCCGATATCTTCCAGGGCCTCAACGACATTGGCTTCAACATCCCCGCTCAGGGCTGCACGTACTGGAACGGCGCCGCGATGGAGTCGACGGACTACAACGATCTCGACGAGGTCCCGGAAGCGGTCGCGTCGGCCACCGCCGCGGCGGCCCGCAACGCCGCACACCTGGCCCGCGTGCTGCACGACGCGCCGTATCCGCCGTACAAGTAGTCAGTTGAAGACGCCGGCGATCTTCAGGATGAACAGGACCGCAATGGTCAGGAAGATGATGACGTAGATCGCGATCACAACCGTCGGGGCGATCACCTTTTTCGGGCCGCCGGCCGGCGGGGTCGGATCGGGATTGCTCGTCGCCGATTCCTGCCCGGAATCGGGCGGCGTGTCGCCGGGTTCGGTGCCGCCGCCAGGTGCCAGGCCCGGGGTCAATGTCGGATCCGGGTCCGGTGGTGCCTGGTTCGGCTGTCTGTCGGAAGCCATGACGGGTGGTTACCCGGGTGCTGCACAGCCAAACGGCTCAGCCGCCAGCCAGGGCCTCCCGGAACTGATCCGAGGCGTAGAACGGGATGAGACGGCGTCGCAGCACCGACTCCAGATAACCGCGCTCATCGAGCAGGGCGATCACCGGCGGGCCGAAGCGCAGCGCTTCCTCGATCATGTCCTCACGGCCGACCCCGAGATCGAGCAGCAGATCGTAAAGGCTGACATCGCCGTACTTTTCGAAGACATGATCGATGCCCTCGTCGAGGAGCGCGCGGAAGTAGTCGGTGTCCCGGAAGGTGCGCCAGAACTCGTAGATCGGCACGACCGCGTCCTCGACGTCGTCGGCCGAAATCACCGAAATCGCCGACGACAGCGGGCTGTTCAGGTTGCTGCGCCACAGATCGTTGAGCGCCTCGGCGAGCACGTCTTCGTCCGCATGCGTGTGGGCGAGCAGAAAGCGGGCGCCGCGGCGCGCCAGATCCTCGGCGCGCAGCTCCAGCCGTTCGACCGGGCCCTGTGGCATCCGGGCACCGACTGCGCCGAACACGCGGCCCAGTCGACCACGGGCCAACGACCTGCCACCCTGCGTGACGGATTCGGCGAGCGAGTGCTGGACCAGCGTCACGCAGAATTCGGTGAACGCCTCGCTGCTCAGAATCCGCTCCAGCACTCGCTGCGTGACGCCCATCTCGAGCACCATCGCGCTGAGCTCACTGAAACGACGCCCGTCGATGACGTCGCCGAAGCGGGTGTCCGAGGACGCGGTGAGCTGATAGAGCCGGGCAGCGACCTCACTGACCAGTTCCGCGATGCCGCCTTCCACCGGGACCTGCACGGCGTACTTCGCGGCGACGTTCTTGATCATCGTGGGCGTCACGGCGTCGGACAGCGTGATCTCCGACGCCTCCGACAGGGCGTGCTCGATCTCGTCGAGGACCAGGCTGTGGTAGTTCTCGCCGCGCAGCTGCTGCATGGCGAACGCCACCTGCGCATCGAGGAGCCGGGCCGCGACCGGTTCGAGCTGCGGCTCGAGGTCGTCGGCCGGCTCCGGGAAATTGGTCATTGCCAGCACCTTACCCAGCTGAACTCGTCGGCCGCCGGTTGCGCGTCGGGCGGCTCGACACTCAGCGGCGCACCGTCGGACTGTGCCCCACACCGAACTGCGGCACCGAAGCGGGCGGACGGTTCTGCCGCATACTCACGCAAACACCCAGGCCACCGCCGACACACGGCACACCATTGACAGTCGGTACCGGGCCGCCTGATCGGTTGCCGGTCGGGTCGTAAGCCGCGTCAGCTGCCGCTACCGGTGACAGGCCGAGGGCCGGCGCCCCGCATGTCGCCAGGTACGTGCCCAGCCGAAGGAGACCGGCCATCATTGCCCGCTTTCGCCCATTCACTGGCCAACATAGTCCGGCGCCACGGTTCGAGGTACACCCGCGAGTTGGCTGAGTGAGTGCGCGTGTTCCGTCCTGCTGTCACCTCAGCGGGTGACGCCCAATCTCCGCGGGAACCATGCCGGCGATCCCCTTATCCTTGGATTTCGGGGGCAGGGGGATGCGATGGACTACCTGGCGGGACAGCTCGTCTTCTTGGCCATCGTCGCGGCGCTCATCGGCGGCGTGATCTGGGCAGTGGTCGTGATGCGCAAGCCACGCCCGCGGCTTGAGGACGAAGACGACGAACTATGACTCGCTGCTTCGTGCCGGCGCCACAGATCGGCCCGAACGGCGCGGCGGTACTCGGATGAGCTGCGTTGAACTCCACGGCCGGCGCTTCGTTACGGCGCGCATCGCTCACGTCACCGGGGCCGTGTCGTGGTGGGTGTTCGTCGTCGCACGTCTCATGACGGAGATGAATTCGGCGCCATTGAACTTCGGCCTGCCGCGGCGGTACGCCGACTCCGACGAGTCGATATTCGGAGTCGGGTTGGGACACAAAGACTTTGGCTGGACGGCGTACGAGCCGCTGACCGGCCATCCGCCGGCGCTGAACGATGGGTTCTTCATCGTGAACGGCCTCTCGACCGTCGCGGTCGTGGCGCTGGCCATCACTACCATTGCCGCCGTGGTCGAAGCGATATCCGTCGCGCGATGGCCCGCGGGCATTGTCACGATTCTCGCGCCGATCACCGGTGCCGCCATCATCCTCTGTGCGCTCCACTACGGCACGGGATTCGGCGGTGGTCTCAAGTTGAGCTTGCTGGTGGTGTTTGCGCTGGTTCTGCTCGGCGTCGCGATTCGTGAAGTGTGGAGCCGGGTGTGGGCGCCTCGCCCGACCCGGGCCGAATAACCTCACCCGGATTGGCGGTGACGCGGTTCTCCACGGCGCAGAGGGCCGCACTGAACGACGCGTGGAGTGGTGGTCCATCGCGTATTCGTCGTCGGCTTCCTGATCCGCCCCTGCTCGGCCGCGGATCCGAACAAATCAGCGTCGGACCCCACACCAGATCTAGCCTTATCCTTGGATCTCCTGGGGAGGAGGGGGATCCGTCGTGGCAGATGCCATCAAGGTCGACGCCGAGGGGCTGCAGTCGCACGCCAACGTCTGCGATACCGCCGCCGCAGCCCTCGCCGGCAGCGCCGCACCCGCAGCCTCGGCCGGGCACCACACTCAGGCCAGCACGTCTGCCGTCACCATGGGCCACTCGCTGGTCGACACCATCACCTCAACTCTCTCCGGCCGAGCCACCAGCACTGGGGAGAAGCTGCGCGCGGCGGCGGCCCGCTACACGCGCACCGACGGCGACTCCGGCCAGGCGATCTCCGCCGTTCAGGTCTGAAGCCTTGGCCGGCGGATCCCTGACCCGCGCCGATGTCGAAGCGTGGAACACCGAGCACCTCGACGCCGCGGCGACGCACTGGTCGAGCACAGCCCAGGCGTGGGAGGAGCACTTCACGACCATCCACAACGGCATGACTCGGCCGGGCGGGACGACCTGGGAGGGCGCCGGGGCTGACGCTGCCGCCGAACGCTCCTGGGCGGACCTGGTGACAGTCCGGGGCGCCGCGGACGCGCTGCACAGCGCGAGCGCGCACGCCACCACCGGGTCTGGCGACGTGGCGTGGGCGAAGCGACAGGCCCTGAACGCGATCGTCGAGGCGGAGGAGGACGGGTTCACTGTCGGCCAGGACTTCGCCGTGAAGGACACGTCGACGCCGTCTCTCCTCAGCGACGGATCGGACCGGCAGTCGAAGGCGAAGGAACACGCGCACGCGATCCAAACCGCTGTGCAGCAGCTGGTCGACGCCGACAAACAGACCGCCGACCGGATCCACGGCGCACTCTCCCCGCTGAACGGGGTCGCGTTCCCAGGTCACGACGGCGACGGGAAGCACGAGCCAACGGTGAAGGCCGTGGACTACCAGAAGCCGAAAGAGCCACCGCAGGACAAGCCGGGCGACGACGACAATGGCGGACTCGCAGGGCTTCTGGGCGTACCGGATCCTGCAAAGAAACCCGACGAGAAATCGCCCTGGACGCAGCAGCGACCTCCCGCGCAGCCGGACAAGCCGACGAATCCGCTGGATCTGCTGGCCGGCAAGGACGGCAAGAGCGACGCGGCGTCTGAGCATCCCCGCACGCTGCAGGACATGATGCTGCCGGGTGGTCCGCCCGCCGCGGCTGGACCAGCTTCGGAGCCGAAGTTCGATCCCAAAACCCCCGAGGGTCGGGCGGGTCTGGCGATGGCGCGTCAAGTGTTGATGAACGATCCCCGGGTACCGCCCGGGGAGGTTGAGCAGCGCCTGGCCGCGATGACGGCGCAGGCGCAGCAGCCGTTGCCGCCGCCACCTGTGCAAGAACCCGGCCCGAAGCCACCGATCCCCGGCCTCGGGGAACGACTCGGCGACAAGTTCAACAACTTCACCAACAGCATGCAAGAGGGGTTCTACGAGCGAGGACGCGAAACCCTCACCGGTATCGAGAACCTGACCGGCCTAGGCGGGCCGGGGCATCCGGGTGTGGGCGAGTCCTGGAAACAGCTCGTGCACGGCACGATCGACGACATCCGCAGCGATCCCCTGCGCTACCAGGCTGCGCAGCGTGAGGGGCATGCGATGGTCGAAGACCCCGGTCGCTACGCCGGCAAGACGCTCTTCGACGGCACCGTCGCGGCAGCCACTGCACCTTTGGCCGGGGAAGGCCTACTGGCACGCGGGGCAGCCGAGGGCGCCGTCACCCACGGCCTGGAGCACGGCATCGAGCACGGGGTCGTCCACGACGCGGCGCCGGTCGCCCCACACCCGCCTGCCGACCTGCCAGTCGCTCCGCACGGACCCGTCGAGGTACCGGCGACCGGGGACCACGGGCTGATCGGGCACGGCAGTGACACCGCGCCACCGCCACTGGAGCATCACAGTCCGCTCGAGGACATGCTGCTCGGCGGGCATCACGATGCGAATCCGGTTGAGGTTCCGCCGACGCACACCCCGCCGTCGCCCGACGCCTTCGACCTCGGGCAGGGGTCGCACTACAACTCCGGCGATCCGTACCACCCAGGTAACTGGCCACCGCATACTCCCGAGTCGACCTGGCAGAAGGGCGACACCGAACCCGGTTGGCGGCACGTGAACCGCGGCCCGGACAAGCCTTGGATGGACTTCCAGGGCCAGGTCGGCGGTATTGAACGCACCCCGGAGGGCCACCTCCCGGAGTACGTCCGGATCGACCCCACGACCGGGAGACCCGTCGAATACGACGCACAGGTGTTCAGAGGGCCGCAGGAGGTCTACCTCGAAGCGAAAGACGGGCATCGCGGTATGGCTTTCGCGCCGGATAGCACCTACTGGGAAGGCCGGGCCGACAAGACGCTCGAACAGGTCGAGCGCCAGCTTCGCGCGCTGCCACCCGATGCGATTCTCGAATGGCACGTCTCCGACCCGTACGGCGCTGCGGCGATACGAAAACTGTTTGAGGCCAACGGCATCTATGACGTCTCGGTCATCTACACCCCAAGGATGCCGTGAAAGTTAGGATTGACAGATCATGAGCACCGCAGGCACCGCGCCGGTATGGGGGAGCCGGGATGCGATCCTGCGCTCCGTGTGGGTCGCGACCGGAGAGTCCCCCGAATGGATCGCGCAACGCACCGACGCGTTGCTAAGTGAGCTTCAGGCGGCGTTCGATGTGTCGTATTGGCGGACGTCGAAGGATCAGCGTTGGGAGGGCTCACCGGAGGCCCTGGCCGACATCGTGCGCGGCTTCGTCGGCACCGGCATAGACGGTGACCCCGAGCCCGAGAACGGATACGTGTTCTCGGTCGCCGGTGCGGGACCGCGGGTGGCGCCGCGGATCAGGGTGTCTGCGGGATCCGTCTCCACGGGCGGGCGACTTCCGAGCCACCACATGACGGTGGAGCTTCGCGAGATGTATACCGGTGCGATCACCGCAGAGGACGGTGACATCGTGTGCGCGGCGGTGGCGCGGACCTGGGGACCGGCCATGTTCGCCCTAGCGGACGACCCGACGCGGAGCGCCGCGCGCCGCGGCAACTGGAAGATCGGCATCGGCTACCGCACCTGGATCAGCGCCGAGGTCGGGACGGTCAGTCGAGTCGCCGATGGGCTCACGGCGTCCGAACTGGCTGGGGGAACGCTCATTTCGGCTCCGGACAACTGGCCGGCCGAACGGGTGGTTGCTGCGCTGACAGAGACCTTGAGCGCCAACGGGCTCGACGAAGTGCCGCACTAAGCACGTGACAGGCGAGCCACCGAGCTTCGAGTTCACCTTGACGAGAGACCGCGACGTCGTCGGCCAGCTCGTCGACCACACGCTCATCCTGTCCATCGAGGCGCAGACCGAACTCATCGCCCGGTACTCGGGGCTGTCTTGGCGCGTAGACCTGTCCGAGCCGCCGGTGTTCTGGTTCGAGCGCGAGCCCGCGGCGGTGTTCCGCCCACATTTCATCGGCTCCACCTCGACGCGCACCAACACGTGGCTGTGGGCCTGGGAAAACATCAACGACTTCCCGGACTCAGTAGTCTCCCTCGCCCAGTACGTCCGGGAGGCAGGCGAGCGACTCGGCGCGGCGGAGCTGACGACCGCGTATCAGAACCTTCAACCGGCCGAACGGGTCTACGAGGGGCTGATCGCACGCGGCATGCCCGAAGCCGTCTACGTCTACTGCGCACAAGCACTCTCCGAGCTGCCCGCCCCGGTCTACTACCGAGCCCCGAATGGGAACGGATACAGCTGGTTTCTGCTTGACAACCCTGACGAGTTCTCGATGCCCACCGCCGCCGCTGTGTCCACCACGGCGGCGATTACCCGCGCGCTGCGAACCGGCGACATCACCGATCACCGCCTGGCGGTGACCGCCTATGCTCAACGCCGGCAAGGGATTTCGTTGGATATCCCCGGGCACGACCGCATGGTCCTGCAGGCACCGGACGGACAGGTTGTGATCGGAATTGACGAGGCCGGGCGGATCACCACGATCGTGAGTGACCCTGGTGGTCAATAGCAGGCTGGGGTACTTCAGCGGCATCGGTGAGCTCAAAGCCGGAAACCTCGCCACACAGTCTAGGCGGTCATGCGGTGCCTAACTCTGCGACGGCGCCGTCGAGAGCGGCATCCCTCACGATGCGGTAGGCAGATGCCCGGCTGATCCCGAGACAGAGCCGCGGAGTAACGCGCCGCGGCTACACTCCGTGTCCAGCGATGTCCATCTGCTCAACCGTAGCCGCGTCGTACCCGCGGGAACGTAGGTACTGATTAGCGGCGGCGACAGCGGCGCTGGCCTCAGACTGAGTGCCTACGCCCTTCGCGTTGGCGATCCCGTATGCGACGGCACAGTCCTGTTGGACCTCCGCAAGGAACTTGTTCGAGTTGACGTAGCCGTTCGCCGCAGCTGCGTTGGCGCATGAGTATTCGTTGGCGGATGCCGTGCCCGCGTTGCTGATTGTGAACGCGGCGAGCATCGCAGTCGCGGCGAGCAGTCGTGCTCTCATAGTGCGCTGAGGGTACCGCCGCCCACCCAGCTTTCGGTCCGTTCCGACGAGCCATCGACGCTTCGAAATGATCCAGCTGCGGGTCATCAGGGCCACCGCGTTGGCGACTAGATCCAGAATGGGTCACTCTGGGTCATCGGCGCCCTGCCAGAACCCGGCCCAGTTACGAGAAGAACCACCCGTTACCAGGTGGTTCTCGAAGTGGCCAGGGCCGGGATCGAACCGGCGACCTTCCGCTTTTAGGTCGGGGATTTTCAACACGCCGCAATGATTTCGGATAGTTTTGCGGCACAACGGCATTCGAGCGATCTCGGTTGCTATCGCTTTTCAACGATTTTCGGCGTGTTGCGGGCAATTACGACCAATAAGCGTCAGATGATCGGCGATGGACAATTGGCTGAACGACTGCAACGTGACAGCGACCAAGCTCGGCGGCATCAGCCGACGCACGGTGTTCGACCTCTGGAAGTCCGGCGCGCTGGCATCAGTGACGATCGGCCGGCGACGATTCAGCAGCGGCCACCAGATCGCTGACTACTACATCCAACGCTTGGAAAGCGCTTAACCGCGCGCCGGCAATCAGCCTCTTCCGCGGCGCTGTCGCCACGCTGTGAGCTCGTCCTCGACATCCGGGGACGTGGGCTCCGGCACCGCGCCGCCAGCCCGGTCGAGACCGAACAGACGGCTCTGGCGTGCCAACATGCGGTCGACCAGCAGGCCGGCCCTGTAATCGCCCCTCATGGCCTTCGCCCAGTTTGCCCGCAGCAGTGCCTCGGTCCGCTCGATCAACATGTCGGCGGCCTTGGTCGTCAGCAATTCGCGACGGTCCGCGCCGGCATCCAGCTCCCGCTCCACGATCTGATGAACCCGAGACGCCGAGACGTTGACCACGGAGGCGATGTCACGGTAGGTCATCCCGGCGAGATACAGGCCGAGGACCTTTTGGTCTCGTCGTGCTCGTTCAGCCGCGGTCGCCATCGGCGTTCAGTTTATGACCAATCGCAGCTGGTTCCTGGGACGTCTGCCGACCGGAATGTCAACCCAGTTCAGCTCATGTTTCTGGGATTGATCGAAAGTTTGCTGGAGCGTTCGAAATCGGCCTCGGATTTCGTTCAGACTTCGGGGGGAGAGGGCCCTTGCCGCGGCGAGGGGCCGCCCAGGGTGGGCCGTAGAGTCTTGACCCGCCCCCCACCTCGCGCGCCTCCCCGGCCGGGCTTGGCGGCAGGCTACCGGCGGACGTGCGCCCCGATCGAGACCAAGAGCAGGTCAGAAGGTGCCCACAGCACGTCGCCGCGCACGTGGGCACGCAGGGCGCTCTACGGACGTCCGACCACCCGCCGACGAGCGGGGGAACTGTTCGAACATCCGTCGATCAAGACGTTTGCTGGCTGCGAGCCCTATCCGATGAGAGCTAACTGCTCGCCGCCTCCGCCTGCCGCCTTCCGCCAGTTGCATTCGAAGTGCGCGAGGTGGACGTTTGTCCGCAGGTGGCCACCTCGTTGGCAGTGACGGGGTTGGCGGCGTAGTCGGCAGCTAGCTCGGCGTACTCGGCGTCGGTGAGGCGGCGCTCGTCCATGGCTCTGATGGTAGGCGCTTAACGCCGCGCGAAACTCTGTGCAGCGGCGGCCAACGCCTGGGGCTGGGAGTGGACGTACGTCTGCATCGTGAAGGCCTTGGACGCATGCCCGAGCCATGCGGCGATGACGGCGATGGGTACGCCTTTGAGGTGCATTGCGGTGCCGCAGGTGTGTCTGGCGTCGTGCAGTCGGACGTGGCGGACGCCGGCCGCCTTGAGCAGCCGGGCCCACCGGGAGGTCAATGTGTGCGGGCTCAGGGCCTCCCCGGCTTCGTTGACGACGACGAACCCGGACGCCTGGTAGTCAGGGCCCAGCGCGAGCTGCTGGGCGGCCTGGAGCGCCTTGGCTGTCTTGAGCGCGGCCACCAGGTGATCGGGCAGCGGAAGCTCGCGCCGGCTGGCGCGCGACTTCGGGGTGTCCTCGACGAGGTGCTTACCGAACCGCAACCGTGTCTGAGCGACCGTGAGCGTGCCGCGCTGGAGGTCTACGTGCTCCCAACGCAGGCCGGCGATCTCGCCGCGCCGCATGCCGCACAGCGCCAACGTCCACGCGATCGCGTACTGGTCTCCCGTGAAGTACTTCTCGACGGTCTCGACCTCTTCTGGGGTCAGCGTGTCTGGTGGCTTCGGATACGCGTCGGCACGGTCGACGAGAGCGGCCACGTTACGGGCGACGTGGCCCTGCTTCCTCTCGCTCTCGAGGATCGAGTCGAGCAGCCCGAGCAGGTAGTTGATCGACCGTGGCGACCACGGCTTCCGCGTCTTGCCAGTGGGGGAGGACAGGCCCCCGGCCCGCAGCGCGGTCACGAGGTCATCGAGGTGCCGCTTGGTCAGCTTCTGCACCAAGATGGCGCCGAGCTCCGCTCGCACCACCGTCAGCTTCTCCTCGTAGCCGTTGACGGTCGATCGCTTCCGGTCGGCGGCGACCTTGCCGGCGATGTAGTCGTCGCACGCATGGTTGATCGTCCGTTTGTTGGCGTGCACGTACATGCCTCTGACCACGTCGCCCCGAATCGAGTCCAGGGCGTCGCGGGCTTCGCGCTCGGTCTTGTATCGCTTGCGGAACCGGAGCCGCTTCGTGCCGTCCCATCCGACGTCGACGGTGAGCTGGTAGCGAACAACGGGCCGGCCGCAGGACCGCGCGTCCAGTTCGATCCGTTTGATCTGCGGCGGCAGTTGGCGGCGCTCAGCCATCGTCACTCCTTCGCGGCGCGGGCGTGGATTTCGGTGACCGGGATGGTCATGCGGTCCTTCGGTAACCGTCGTGGGCATTCGTTGCAGATCGGTTCCCAGCGTGTGGCGTCGAGCTGGTAGGTAGTGTCGCCGACATACGTTACATGTAATCCTTTGTCCTGCAAGGCTTCTTGCAGGAGTAGATCTTCCAGCTCGTGGTTGTGCACCCCGTTGATGTGTCCGCCTCCGAAGGCGTACAGGAACAGCTTGCCGGTGGGCTTGAGGACGTGCCGTAGACCAGCGAGGTATCGGCGACGGGCTGCCGGATCGAGGTTGTCATAGCACTTGCTGTCCACGACGACGTCGAACTGAGCCTCGTCGTATCCATCGAGCACGGTGGCGACGTCACCGATCTGGAAGTCGACAGTGACGCCTGCTCCACGGGCGTTGCGCCGTGCCGTCGCGATGGCCGGCATCGCTGCATCGATCCCGGTGACGGCACAACCCGCCCGGGCGTACTCAATGGCGTGCCAGCCTGTTCCGCAGCCAGGGTCGAGCACGCGGCCCTGGACAGCGCCGAGCGCGACGAGTCGCCGGATCATCGGTTGGGGTCCACCGATGTCCCACGGCGCGCAGCCAGCGCGGTACAGGGCCTCTGCCATCTTCGCCGGGGTTGTCACTTCGGCAGCCCCGACTGGCGCGTGGCCATGCGGTCGGGCTGCGAGGGCATGCCTGCGGGTGCCTGCATGGTGACCGGCCCGTAGATCGCGACGCCCGTGTTGGTCGTGTTGTTGCTGTTCGAGTTGTTCGTCGTGTTGGTGTTGGTGGTGCCGCCACCGTTGGTGGCGTTGGGCAGCCAGTCCGACGCCTGCGGCAGCACGGAATCGAGAAGCCCCGTGGCCAGGTTGCCGAAGCCGCCGTCGCCGCCGGCACCAGCGGGCCCGGGCATGGCGCCGTTGCCGTAGTGCTGGGTGCGGTTGGGGTCTTCTCCCGGGCGCGGGCGCAGCATGCGCTGGTCGCCTTGGCCGTCCGGTCCGCCACCGAAGTTCTTCAGCAGTCCGCCAACGTAATTCGCGCCACCAGTGAACAGCTTCCAGATGCCCCACTGGGTGGGGTCCGAGAACACTGAGCCGTCGAACCCGAGCACCTCCATGGCCCCGGACAGCAGGTCCTTGCCGAATGACTTGCCGTCCGGGCCGCCGTCGCTGGTTCGGTCGCCGCGGCCGGTGCCACGGGATCCGCGTTTCGCGGACTTCTCGTTGACCTCTTCTTGCTTGGATGCCTGGTCGTCCAGGGCGTCCTGGTGTTCGCGCTCGGCCTTGTTCAACCGCTCCTGTGCCGCTGCCTGGGCCGACGGCTTCGCCTTGGGGTTGGCGTTGACTTCGTCCAGGTGCTGCTTGGCGATCTCGACAGCCTTGGCGGTGTCGTCGACCTTCTGCGCCGCGTTGCGCAGCGCTCGCTGCTCAGCGCGAGTAGGACCACCGCCCGAGCCGCCGTAGCCGCCTCCCCCACCGCCGCCGCCATAGCTGCCCCCGTAGCCGCCACCGCCGCCGCCGGACCCCTCGGGGTACAGGGCTTCCTCGGGCAGGTACATGTGCTGGTCGAATTGCGGGTCGGATGCACCGGCCGCGCCCGCACCGAGGGTGAAAACGCCGTTCTTGCCGCCAGATTCGACGTTGCGGCCGTCGGGCAGGGTCGCGGCCATGTGGCCGTCGTTGTTGCCCGGGCCGTGGTCATACCAGCCGATCCGGAACGACCCGGCTGGCCCGTTGCCCACCTTGAAGCCGCGCGCGGCCAGCCAAGTGGCAGCCGTCTTCGTCGTCATCAAACTGCCGTCACCACCGCCCAGCGCCGCGTTCACGAGCTGGGCGATGCTGCCGGAACAGTCGTTACGCGCGCCCTGGCTGTAGGGGGTACCGACCATCGCCTCGGCCGCGTCCTCCAGTGCGAAAGCACCGCCCTCGGCGTATCCCTTCAACCCGGACAGGTCGCGCAGCAACGAGATCGGGGGCACGTAGCCGTTGTTCATCGCATTGATCAGCGGCCAGTTCTTCGCCGTCGACGCCGCGGTGTTCACGGACTCCTTGTTGGACACCTTGACGAAGCCGCCGCCCATCACCTGCGCGAGGATCGAATCGCTCGTGCCGCTGCCAGGCCCGCTGATCCGGCCCGACGGGTCGATCCGGCCGCCGGTCGCGCGGCCGCCGACCGTCTGGCCGGGCGTGACCGGTGCCTGTGGCATCGCACCCGGGTTCTGGCCCGACTGCAGGCGCTGGACCCACGCTTTGAGCGCGGCGTCGTAGTTCTGCACCTGCAGCTCGATCGGTACCTGGACCGGCGTGCCCTCGACCTTCTTGACGTACGCCTTCCAGCGCTCCACGGCGGCGTCGTCGTTCGCGGTGACGACGATCTGGCCGTCCGGCAGCTTGAGGACCTCGTTGCCGATGTCCTTCATCTGCTGCATGAACGCAGCCTTCTTTTCGTCGGGAACGCTCACCACGATCTGCTTGTCCGACGGCACCGCGACGACCGCGGCGCCGAGCGCCTTGAAGGCCTCCACACCACGCGCCGAGGCCTCCCACACGCCGTTGAGCGAGCGGTTTTCCTGCGCCCAGCCTTCTGCTGCGCGCGTCGCGGTGAGCGCCTGTTGGTTCATCGCCTGGTTCATCGTGGCCGCCGACTCCGCGGCGTCGGGCAGCTTCGCCATCAACTGGTCGAGGTCACGCAGCACCGGCTCGTAGGTGCGCTCGACCTTTCCGCCAGGGTGCTCCCGTTCGAGCGCTGCCTGCTGGGCGTCGTTGTACGCCTTCAGTTTCTGGGTGACGATGTCCCAGTTGAAGCCCTCCTTGGACAGCGCCTTGGACAGCTCCTCGGTGCTGATCCCGGCGGCCTGTGCGGTGTCGAGCATCTTCTGCACATCGCCGTTGCCCTTGCCGGCAGCCGTGAGGTTGTCCGTGAGCGTCTTGTTCAGCAGCGCCCGCGCCGAGTCGCTGCCGGTCGCGGCGCCGAGGACCGTCCCGGCGGGCAGCTTGAACGACTGTTCGCGGTCCAGCGCCGACGGAGCGCCGTCCTTGCGCTCGCCGAGCGCGGTGTTGATGTCGTGGCGGGTCCGTTCGGTGAGGCGGCCGGCGGCCAGCGTGTCCTTCAGAGCATTCTCCGCGGCCTGCTGTTCGCCGGCCTTCCTCGCCGCGTCGGCGTGCGCCGCAGCGAGTCCACCGACCAGCGCGGTAGCGCCCATGATCGCGATGCCCCACGGGCCGCCGAGTGCCGACATCAGCCCGCCGGCAGCCATGGACAGGCCCGATCCGGCCGCCCGAGCGGCGCCCATCACCGTGCTCATGCCCCTGATCGACGTCACCGCGTTCGACCCGGCCTGCTGAATCCGTTGCAGCGGGCCAACATTCTGGACCAACTGGGTGCGCAGGAAGGTGTTGTTCTGCGCGAACGTCTTGGCCTGCTGCGCCCCCTCCAGGTAGGCCGCGCGCATGCGGCCCACTGGGCCGAGAGTGCCCTCGGTGGCGCGCGTCAGCAGACCTTGCTGCGTGACCAGGCCCGTCGTCCGGTCCTTGACGTCGTTGAGCGGCGTGCGCAGCTCCGACCACACTCCCTTGGCCCGCGTGACGGTGCTGTTCACCGAATTCAGCACGGGGGGAAGAAGTTTCGTCTTCGCGATGAACATCGCAATTGCCGCCATCAGGCCTGTCGACAGCCATTGATTGCTGCCGAACAGGTCGGCGATGATCCGCAGCGGCGGCTCGACGGCCTTGATCGCCATGCCGAGCGCCTGCCAGCCAACGACCGCGACACCACCAGCACCGGTAGCGAGCGCCTTGATCGCCTTGCCGAGCGTGGGCGCGAGATCCTTTGCGGCACCGGAGATATCGCGCCACACGTCAGCGACGACGGCCAATCCGCCTGTGGCCGTTCCCTTCTTGAGGCTGGCGAAGCTATCGCCGATGCCCTGGATCACCGTCAGCAGCTTGTCGCCGCCGGACTGCAACGCAGGCTTGAGCAGGTCGTAGAAGGCCAGCTTGGCACCGTCGGTCGCGTTGGAGATCTTCTCCATGACGCCAGGGACGCCCTGCATGTTGGCGGCGGCCATCTTGGTCGCGCCACCGACCTCGATGACCGACTTCTTCATCTTGTCGAGCGTCTCGATGCCCTGGCTGCCGGCGATCATCGCGCCGCGGATCGCGTCGGTGCCGAACACCGTCGCGACGTTCTCCTGGAAATCGTCGGGCCGCATACGGCTCGACGCCTCGCCGATCTGCCGGAACAGCTCGCGCATACCGACGAACTCGCCCTTGGTATTCCGAATGTTCAAGCCCAGCGCGTCCATGGCCTTGCCGGCCTGATCCGACGGCGCCGCCAGGTGGGTGAGCATCGTCTTCAGCGACGTACCGGCGTCGGAACCGCGGATACCTGCGTTGGCGAACAGCCCCAGAGTGGCGACGGTGTCGTCCATGGAGATGCCGAAGCCGTGCGCCACAGTGGCGGCCTGCTGCAGGCCCAGCATGAAGTCAGGCACCTCGCCGGCCGCAGCATTCGCGACGTTCGCCAGGGCGTCCGCGACATGGTTCGCGTCCTCGGCCTTGAGTTGGTAGGCGTTGATGATGTTGCCCTGCGCCTCCGCGGCGGTAGCGGCGTCGATCGACGCGGCGGCGGCGAGCCGCAAGGTGCCGGGCGCCGCGCCCATCGCCTGATTCATATTCAGGCCGGACTTGGCGAGCTCGAGCATCGCCGCTGCGGCGTCCGCTGCGGAGGCACCGACGATGGTGGTGTCGGCGCCGAGCTGCTGAGCCTTCTCCGACGCCTTGGCCATCATCTGGGCGCTCGCCCCGGTGACGCCTTGCAGCCGGTTCAAGTTCGACTCCATGTCGACGCCGGCCTTGACCGACTGCTTGATGGTCGAGAAGAGACCCGCGCCGCCGACCAATGCCATCGCCGGGCCGATCACCTTCTTGAACCCGGCGGCGAACCGGGTGGCCGACTCGGTGCCGGCCTGTTCGGCCTGCTGCCCAGCGGCCGAGAAGTTGTACCCCAGAGGCGTTCTCGCGCCAGACCGGCTCGCGGCAGCCTGCGCGGCGTTGGCCTCACGTTGCGCTGAAGCCTGGGCCTTCTGCGCCTGCGTGAGCCCCTTGGTCGCGCGAGTCAGGCCGTCAGCGGTCAGCTCCTGCGTGCGCTGCGCCCGCGCCACCGACTCCGCCGCGGTGGCCCGCTGCAGCTCCGTCGCCTTCGCATTGCTCGAGACCTGCTGGTAGCGCTTCTGCGCGAGCTCGAGGCGGCCGAGAGCGTCGGCGTCGGCCTTGCGTGCCTTCTGCACAGAGATCGTCTGGCGCTCGACCTTTCGGAGCGACTCAACGACTTTCGCGCCGTTGGTGTCGATCGACTTGGCCATTGCGGAGCCCATGACTTGGGTTTGTCGATTGAACCGGGTGGCGGCTTCCTTGCCGATCTTCTCCACGCCCGCGGCGATACGAGACGCCTCCGGCATGAGCGGCACCCAAACCTGGGCCAGCTCAACGGCATTGCTCACATCTTCGCCTTTCGCACGACGGTGGTTCGGGGAGCTGATTGGCCATCAGTGGGCACTATGTCCAATCAGCTCCCCGAACCGAGACCTTTGGCTGGTGCCGGGTAAGCGGCCGGAAACCCCGACATTTGCCAAAGGAGTGTTGGAGAGCGCGTCACCGTGGAGGAACAAGCGGTCGCGCACCCCAACTGGGCCCCCACCCAACCGGAAGGGCCCAAGATCAGAAGATTGGAGGGGTCAGACCGCCGATCTCGACGATCGAAGTCGGGTAGCGCTCAGCGGTGAACGCGGCGAAGCCGTAGACCTGCAGGGTCACGGTCAGACTCTTGCCTCCGATCTCCTTGAGCACTCGAGACTGGATGCCCGACTCGTACAGCAGGATGTCCATGGACCGCTGCACGTAGACCACGTCCTCGTCGTTGCCGGCGCCGTAGGTAGTGCCGATGTTCGGATCCAGCGCGATGGGCAGGCCCTGCATCGCACCGACGAAGCCCTCAGGCGTGACGCGCTCGAACGCGGCGACCGAGTTCTGCGGGCTCTGCGCCGACGGCACGACCAGAGGCCGCTGGTTGGCGTCCAGGATGCCGGTCATCCAGGCCCACCGACGCGGGTGCATGGCGATGTGCTGTGCGGCCTGCATGCGGCCGGTGTTCACGCGCTGGATCGCGTCGGCGACCGCGGCGTAGAACTTCGCCAAGGTGACACCGCCCGTGATCGCAACGGTGCCGATGCCCGGGGTGGCGTGGACACCCAAGACCTGCCCCGCAGCACCGGTGCCACGGAGGCACTGGACGTCCGTCCGCATGGCGTAGTCGGCGTACAGGTCCTGGAAGATCACCTCGTCGTAGTTGACGGGCGACTGCTCCAGCAGCTGCAGCGAAACGTCGGTGTTGCCGGCGATGGTCCGCACCTTGGCTTCGATCTCATCCTCGTCGGGATCAGCGCTCGCCACCGCGGTGTTCTCCGCCGCCTGGATGCCGGTCGCCGTGCCGGAAGTGATCCGGGGGAAGTTGATCGAGTTCGTACCGGCCGGCAGCGGCTGATTGGTCGCCAGGTTGGCGTAGACGCGGGACGCGCGGGCCAGCGCCACGTACTGGTCGACCAAATAGATGGGCGGAACGAAATGCCCACCGTTGCCGGGAGTGGTATCCAGCGCGCGATAGGCCTTGTCGGTCGCGACGTCGGTTTTGTGCCGGCGTAGACGCTCGTCGGCCTCGACGTGGCCCCCCGCTCCGCATCGATGATCGGATCAGGTCGCGGAAGTAGGACTGGCCGCCGCCCTTGGCGTACGTCGCCGGCTCCTTTACCGAAAACATTGTCACTGTGGCTTGACCTCCTGAAGTTGTGGATTGCGACCGAGGCTCGCTCGGGCTGACGTCGGGTTCCTGGTCCAGCGACGGACTCTGGGCGGACTGCCCGGCGGCTTCCCGCTTCCGCTGAATGACCTCGGCCTCGTAGGCCGACGGGCCATACCTGCCATCCCCGCGGTACGTCAAGTCGTCCACTTGGTGCCACCCTTCAAATCTGTTGTCGCGCAGCTACTACTGCGTTCACTTCGTCCTCCGGTATCCACCAACGTCCGGACTTCCGGAACGCCACCCGCGCGAAACATCCACGCCGGCAATGCCATCGGACTGCGTCCTGCGTAATGCCGAGCTGCCCGGCCGCGGTTGCGACGGATACCACTGCAGTCGAATCGTGCGGCAACGCCTCACCATCGATTCGCGCGCTCGCGTTCACGCGAGGCTCAGCACGAGCCCTGCTGTGGTAGTCCAATTCCTGCCGCAACTCGCGGATCGAGGCCGGTAGAACGCTGCTGCGCCGGCGTAGAAGCTCCTCGAGCACGTCGACTACACCGACGATCTGCGCTGCGACCCGCCGCGAGATCATGACCCCGCTGACACCGGCAACCTCGACGACACGCTCTTCACCCACCAGGCGCCGCCTCTGTGGCGGTCTCGATCATGCCTGGGAGCAGCACGATCAGCCGGTGCACGCCGCCGTGGGGGCACGAAATCAGTGCCAGCTCAGGCTGATAGCGATTGCGGTCATGTACCGGGTCGGGATGCCACACATGCGCCCACGTGCAGTCGCAATCCTCGAAGTCGACGACGGTGGCCACCGGCCAGCCCGCGTCGTACCACTCGATGTCGCCCGACCGCGTCATGATGGTGCCGATCTCCGCGGCTGTCACGTCGAACCCGGTCGCCACGGTCAACAGGCCAGGATTGTCTCCGGCAGCGCGCTCGAGGGCGCCGGTGGCCATCCCGACGGCCTGCCAACCGATCGCTGCGGCGTATCTCAGCCAGTCGGCGCCTGACACCTCGGAGTTCATTGGGGGTCCTCTCGCGGATGAAGTGGTTCAGTGAAAGCGTCGACGCGGCCGCAGGCATCCGGTGTCGAAGCCAGGACCGACGTCGGCGACCACTCGTCGCCCACCTGGCGCTGGCCCGCTCGCTCAGCGGCGAGCAGCCGCTGCACACACGGCACCCGACGACCCCGGACACGGCGCACGCCGTCGTTTGTCACACACCATTCCCCCACAGCAGCTCCGCAGTTCGGACACGGAACCAGAGCGGCGCCCGTGGTCTCGTAGGCCGGGCCGAGGCCGCTCACGATGACACCTCGGAAGGCTGCCGATCGCCGTCGGGGGGAGTTTGCTGAACCTCGTCCTCAGCGGTGGCCATGTTGAACCGCCAGCTTGAGTTCTTGCCCTTGTTGTCGCTGACGATCGACGGGTCAGTGAAACGCTTGCTCGCAGTCCGGATCGAGTCCCAGTTATGGCCAGCAGCCCCTGCGGCCGCCCGTAGCTGGCTAACTCTGATCCAGCCGTCTTGGCCGGCATTCGACGCCATGTATGACGCGAGGAACTCTGCCGGCGAAGCTGCGGGAACTAGCTTGTAGCCAGGCGCCGAGCTGGGATTATTGAAACTGGTGTCATCGCCCAGGGGGTCAACGTTGACTCGTGGGGTCAACGTACCTGACCTGGGGTTATCAACCTTGACCCCGGAGTCAACGTTGACCCCGGCCCCCAACGAATACCGCTTACCGCGCTGAGTCGCTTCCGCGGTCACTTCATTCGAGTTCAGCAAACTCTCAATGACGTCCGGGAACAGCTCCTTGTACTCGCGCTTTCCGATGCGGCTATGGACCGTGCCGTGGGTCGCAGGGCCCTCGCCGAGAATGCGAAGAATCCGTCGCCGCACCACCTCGGCGCGGCGACCGTCGATGATCTCTTCCCCGTACGCCTGAGACATTGCGCGCTTGCGAATCTTTGCTCGATCGGCTTGCCGAGCGTGCTCGAGCATCCACGTGCGAGTCGAATCGGACTTCGTCATCACGGTGCCAGACAGGTCCCAGTCCTTCTCAGTCACAACCGAGCGGTGGGCCATGATCGAGAGCGCAGCAGCGACCTTGCAACGCGTCAACAGCGCGTGGCCATCGAGGGCTTCGCCTTCCCCTCGCTGCCGTGCCAGGTGGGCTGCGAGGATCGTCTCAGCGATGACCTCGGTGCCGTAGACGATCTCAGTCACGATCTCCGGGTTGTCGTGCCGACGGGACAGCAAACCAGGCAACTGGCTATCGAGGGCATCGGGGGGAGGTGTTCGGTCCGCGGGCATTGTGGGGTCGGTTGTCGGCAGCCACAGCAGGCGCTGCGGAGTGCCGCCCGTGGTGTCGTTGAAAACAACGCCCGCGTGCCCGGGTTGTGCGCCGATGGATAGGCAGCAGCGGTACGAATGCGCCGCTACGACGCGGCTTGTCGCTTCGGAGGCGTTGGATTGGCCAATCAGCTCTCCCATGAGTGCGGACTTCAACTGCGCCAACAGGATTGAGCCTTGACGGGCGGCGATGCCGGTCAAAGTGTCGATCTCACCAGCGGAGAAGATCGCCCGGGTAATCCGCTTCGCTGCTTCGTCTTTCGGCTTCTGGAACAACGCCGCAATACCTTCGCCCGAGCCGAGCGGTCGTTCTTCGAACTCTTGAGTCGGCCAGGCTTCGCGAGCCACGCGGTCGCTGTTGCCTTTCCCCGCTCCAGACGGGCCGACGAATACGACACCCAAGTTCAGGGAGGCTCGGCCGCCGATGACGCCCGGGAGCTGTACGTGTGGTCCTGAGCTGGCCAGTACCCGCAGCAGGACAGCACCGAGTACCGCCCAAGGAGCGGTATAGCGGGACCTCGCCCACTGGTGGATGAGCTTGAGTTCCTTTGTAGCTGACCAGAATTCGTCGTCTGTCATGCACTCCGCTTTCGGGGGGAGATTGAGCGTTCTCGCTTGATGTAGGCATGACCGCGGCCGTCGTGGACGCGGCGTGCCATCGCGGACCAGCATTCTTCGGCAGTGGCGATTTCGCGGGATGCGTCAGTTAGCGCCCGCTGCTCGGAGTCCAGGCGCAGCGCGAAATGGCGGCCCAGATCGAGGACCGCCGCCCATTTTGCTGGGTCGGTGTCGGCCAGTCGGTGCCATGCCAATGTGCCTGCAAGCGGCCAGGATTCGATCTGCTCGAGGACTGGCGCCACGAGGCGGTGGACATGGAACCAGTCCACGGTCCGTGTGACGATGAGGCTGTCGGCTTGCACAATCACGCGCCTCCGCCACCGACTTGGCGGCTCCGAGACAAACGGATCAGCCGGAACAGCGCGATCACGGCGTCGACCTCTTCGCGGTGGAGCTCGGCCGGCAGAGCCGCGGCTTCGGCTTCGAGGGGATCCACGGGCGGAGGAACGCGTCGGGCGTCTGGCCGTAACGGGCGTGACGCTTTCCCTCCGACAACGGTCAATCGTGGCCTCGCCGAAACGTGGGTGTCACTCATCGTTCGACGGCCTCCTGCATCTCGGCCGCGAACTCACGGGTGGAGTTCTTACCCGTCCGCGGGTCACGACTGGTCGCGGTGACGGTGATGCGGTTGCCGTCAGCGGTAACGAAGCACGCGAAACCGGCGAGCGGAAACGCGATGGACGCGTTGACAATTCGTGCAACAAGATCCTCACAGAAAGAGTCGCATTCCGAACGCGACCCTTCGGCGAGAAGCATTGCGACCTCGAGCCCGCCGTCATGGTGGTCATGGTTGATGCAGTCCTGGCAGCGGCAGTCGCACTCGTCGGGGGTGCAACCGGTGACCATCTGAGCAGGCGGCTGATACGTCTTGCAGAACGTGCAGACGTCGCCGTCGCCGGTCGGCACGGTGCAGTGCACGCACTCGGCCTGTATCGTCATTGGTGAATCTCCTTCTTGGCTCTGATGACTGGTTGGTGGGTTCGCTGCCCCGGCAGGTGTTCGAGCACCAGTCGGGGCGTTTTCATTGAGTGGTGTCACGCGCCGCCACCGCCGACGTATTGCGCTTCCTCCCAAGCGATCACGTCGCTGACGCGGTATCGCGTATGCCGACCGAAACGCGAATACTTGGGCCCCTTGCCGTAATGCGCCCATACAGCGAGCGTGGCAATCGGAATCTTCGTTCGTTCGGACACCTCAGCCCGCGACAGCCACACATCGTCGCTCATCTGACTCCTATCTACGTGCAACCGCGCGGTTTTCATTATTTTTCGCGCGCTTGCACTCATTATTAGCCCATTGCGCCCAACGGTGCAAGATCGGCGTATTCTGCGTGCCATGGCGCAAACAGACCGACCGCGACTCAGCTGGTCCGCGGTGCCCCCACGCGACTGGGCCGAACAGCAGGCGTACCGAATATCACTGGAGATCAAGCGATTACGCGGTGAACGGTCGGCGCAATGGATTGCTGACAGGACGCAGAGAATCGGATACCCGATTACGCGGACGGTCATCTCGGATTTGGAAGTCGGACGACGGCGCTACGTAACCACAGCGGAGTTGATCGTCCTGGCTCAAGCTCTGGACACTGCCCCGATCAGCTTGCTGTACCCCGGCCCTTACGAGGAGGAAGTTGAAGCGCTACCTGGTGACTCGTTCGATCAGCTGACGGCAGTCGCCCAGTTCTGCGGTTTCGCGCACCGGCACGAGGGAGCCGATGAAGACGAGCAGATTGAGTCCTGGAAGCGATACGACCACAACATGGCGTGCCTGCGCATCGCTCGCGAGATTGCCGATTTGGAACTGACGAAGACACGCCTGATGAAGGCACGCGAGTCGCGATCCGGCTGGGACGACGACGACTACTGGCAAGGATTACAGGCCGTCGCTGACGTCCAGATGCGAATCGATGACTTGCAAGACAGGTTGGATCACCGCAATGGCCGGTAGGCCTCCTTTGAGGATCGGGCAGCACGGCAAGATCACGAGAACCCAAGTGGCTAAGAATGTCTGGGTTGCGAGGTGCCGTTACCGAGACCGCGACGGAGTGACCCGGCGTGTCGAACGGATGACGCCGAGCGGCACGGAAGACGAGTACGGAGACAAGGCCGAGGGTGCGTTGTGGGGTGCGCTGGCTGAGCGGAGACCTCCCGGCACTGGGTCGATCACCTCGGCCACGCTACTGGTCGAACTCCTTGACCGATACATCGAGCGATGCCGATCTGATGGCGAGTTGGCACCCAAGTCGGTCGACACCTATGAAGCGACACTGACGGCCGTCAAGCCGCGGATGACTGGCATACGTGTCGGTGATCTCGGGCCGGACTCAGGGGGCGAGGGCGGACCAGCATTGATGAACGACATCCTCGCCGGCATCCGGAGGGATCACGGTGCGACCCGTGAGCGACACACCAAGGTGGCATTGAATGCGGTTCTGACGGATGCAGTACTCGCCAACGCGATCCCCGCCAACCCGATTCTTCAGCTCCCGCGACGGCGGCGAACGAAGGCAGAGAAGAAGCCGCAGGGTGCGCCCGCACTGGACGTTGGTCAGGTACGGGCCCTGCTGAGTGGCCTCAATGAGTCCGAGGTATGCCAGCGCAAGGATCTTCGTGACCCGGTGATTCTGTTCGCGGCCACTGGGCTGCGCCGATCCGAGCTGCTTGCATTGAAGTGGGAGGACGTCGACCTCGATGACTGCGTGCTGACGGCCGCGTTCTCGGTGGTGCGCATCAAGGGCAAGGGCCTCGTTCGGCAGGACACTACAAAGGGCGGCAACGAGCGTACGTTGCCGCTCCCCCGGTTCGCTGTCGATGCGCTCCGCCGGCGTAAGGCGGAATGGTCCGGGCCGAACACCGCCGAGGTGATCTTCCCGTCATCCACGGGCACACTGCGCGACCCGGACAACTTCGGTAAGCAGTGGCGTGAGGTACGGGACAGCCTCGGGCTGCCCGACGTGTCGTCCCACAGCTTCCGCAAGAGCGTTGCCACGCTGATCGACGACGCCGGCCTGTCGGCTCGAGTCGCGGCCGACCAGCTCGGGCACGCCAAGGTGTCGATGACGACAGACACCTACATGAAGCGTGGCCAGGTGCATACAGAAGTAGCCGACGCGCTCGATCGAGCGGTCGGCATAAGCAACGAATAAACGTCAGATGGACTTAGCGAGATAGGCTAGATACAGCCTATGAAGTGGCCAGGGCCGGGATCGAACCGGCGACCTTCCGCTTTTCAGGCGGACGCTCGTACCAACTGAGCTACCTGGCCGGAAGGGCAAGTTGCCTCGCCGTTCTGGCGACCCTGACGGGACTCGAACCCGCGACCTCCGCCGTGACAGGGCGGCGCGCTAACCAACTGCGCCACAGGGCCTTACATACTGCGTTGCTTCGCTTTCGCGTTGCGTACCCCCAACGGGATTCGAACCCGTGCTACCGCCGTGAAAGGGCGGCGTCCTAGGCCACTAAACGATGGGGGCCAATCCGAATCTCTTCGGGGGCACTCTCAACGTTTCCGTTGGGAGCTTCGATAGCTTAGGGCACGACCGCCCCACGGCCCAAATCGGCACTTCAGACCACCAACGGCCGCTCAACCACCTACCCGCGGAGGCGGCCTCACGGGACGCAGTATCCTGTGTCCCACGCCCCTATAGCTCAGTCGGTAGAGCTACGGACTTTTAATCCGCAGGTCCCAGGTTCGAGCCCTGGTGGGGGCACAAATACCTCGCCCGACGCCGAGCGTGGGGCTTTTCGGGAAGCCACCCGGCGTGTCGCCTCGGCAACCCCCACGCTCGACGTAAAGCGTTGCAACGCCGACCTACTTCGCCGGAATCTCCAGTTCCGCCACGCGTTCCTGCACCGCCTGACTGATCGCGGCGGTGAAGCGGTCGGCCATCATCTGCGCCGCCAGCGGCCGCAGGTTCGGCACCACCTTGGCGATCCGCCCGAGGTACACATTGGGGTCCTCGGCCTCGCGAATCCGGCTGAACACGACGTCCGTGACCTCATTGGCGAGGGCATCGATGTGCTTGTCGACGACGCCGGCCAGGCGCCGGATGTCGTCGGCCGGCACGTTGGTGTCGCGCAGGTTCATGGCGGCGCCGAGCACCGACTGCCGGACGCTGAAACGGCCGTCATCCAGGCGTCGAATCGCCCCCAACGCTTCGAGCGTGTCGAGGGCCCGGTCGTCCAGCGCCAGACCGGCACGTTGTTCGAGTTCGCGTAGGTCGACGGCCTCGTCGTCAGCCGGGCTCCACGGTGTGAGAAGTGCCGCACGCACCGCGAGGTCGTGGGCCGTCGCACCTTCCGGCAGCCGCGCCAGCACCTTGGTGATGGCGGCCAGCGTGTAGCCGTGCTGCTGCAACTGCTGCATCAACTCGAGCCGAATGCGGTGCGGCGCACCGTAATACGCGAGCCGGCCACGCCGCTCGGCCGGCGGCAGCAGGCCGCTCTCGTTGTAGAAGCGAATGGTTCGCACCGTCGTGCCGGTACGCGCGGCCAGTTCGTCGATGGTGAATTCCTCGACTGTGACATCTGTCATTCCACGAAGTATAGACACCAACATTCACACTGTGCCAGTGTTACTGGCACAGTCACACGTCACTATGAAATGAGAGCCACATGACCCTGCCGAAGCCCGATGGCACCACCGAGGTCGTCATCACTGGCGCCTCCTCCGGAATCGGAACCGAACTGGCCCGCGTGCTCGCCGCCCGCGGCTACAACCTCCTCCTCGTCGCGCGCCGGCAGGACCGCCTCGACGCCCTCGCCGACGAGCTGCGCGCCGACCACAGCGTCGGCGTGACGGTGCGGCCGTGCGATCTGGCCGACGCCGCGCAGCGCCAGACGCTGATCGAGGAACTGCGCACCCGGCCGGTCGCCGGCCTCTGCAACTCCGCCGGCTTCGGCACCAGCGGCGCCTTCCACACGCTGCCGATGGACCGCGAGCGCGAGCAGGTCGAGGTCAATGTTGTTGCGCTGCAAGAACTCACGCACGCCGTGCTGCCCGGCATGGTGGAGCGCGGCGCCGGCGCCGTCCTGAACGTCGCCTCCGTCGTGGCCTTCCAGCCCATGCCGTCGATGGCGACCTACGGCGCATCCAAGGCGTTCGTCAACTCGTTCTCCGAAGCCGTGCACGAAGAACTGCGCGGCACGGGCGTCTCCTTCACCTCGCTGTGCCCCGGACCGGTTCCCACCGAATGGGCCGAGGTCGCCTCGGCACACGAGTTCAGCCTGCGACCGGCTCAGGTCTCCCCTGTCGACGTCGCGACGCAGGCCGTCGACGGCATGCAGGGCGGCGCCCGCCAGATCGTGCCCGGCGCCGTCGTGAAGCTCATGGCCATCACAGGCTCGATCACTCCCCACGCCCTGCTGCTGCCCGCCCTGCGCCTGGCCCGCCGGGCCCTCGGCTGAAAACCGACCCCACTCAAGAACGGACCCCTGCCATGAACCTCTCCGACATCACCGCCCTGGCGACCAAGCCCGTCGCCGCCGTCAGCGCCAAGCCGCTCGCCGTGTTCGCCAGCGTCATGAACACGCCGATCAAGACCCGCCCGATCTACCTGCAGACCGTGGTCGACGCCCTCACCGGCTACACGCTCGAGGACGCCGTCGCGGGGAAGATCGTGGTGATCACGGGCGCCTCGGCCGGTATCGGCGAGACCACCGCCCGCCGCATCGGCGCCGCCGGCGGCGAGGTCGTGCTGGTGGCCCGCACCCGGGAGAACCTCGAACGCGTCGCCGAGGACATCCGCGCCGACGGCGGCACCGCGCACGTGTACCCCTGCGACCTGAGCGACCTCGACGCCATCGGCGCCATGGCCGACCAGGTGCTGGCCGACCTGGGTCACGTCGACATCCTCATCAACAACGCCGGCCGGTCCATCCGCCGCTCGCTGGAGCTGTCCCACGACCGCATGCACGACTACCAGCGGACCATGCAGCTCAACTACTTCGCGCCCGTCCAGCTGATCCTGAAGTTCACGCCGGGCATGCGCGAGCGCGGCTTCGGGCACATCATCAACGTGTCCTCGATCGGCGTGCAGACCAAGCTGCCGCGCTTCGGCGCCTACATCGCCAGCAAGTCGGCACTGGACGGACTGTGCGACACGTTGCAAGGTGAGACGGTGTGGAGAACATCACCTTCACGACGGTGCACATGCCGTTGGTGCGGACCGCGATGATCGCCCCGACCAAGATGTACGACCGCTTCCCCACCCTGACGCCCGAGCAGGCCGCGGCCACGCTGTGCGACGCGATCATGCACCGGCCGCGCCGCCTGAGCCCGCCGTCCGGACAGCTGACGGCCCTCACCGACGCCCTCAGCCCGCGTCCGTTCGACCTGGTGCGGAACAAGGTCTACTCGATGTTCGGTGAGTCCGCCGCTGCGCAGGCGGCACCGGCAGAGTCCGCCGAACCCGTTGCGGCTGAATAGAAAAGGAACCTGATGGACCTGAACTCACTGCTTGCCGAGCCGGCCCGGCGGGCCGGTCCCGAAACCCGCGCCCTCGTGGCATTGGTGCGGGCCGGCGCCATCGGCGTCGACCTGCCGCACCGGTTGGTGCAGGTCCTGGCGGCACTCAACACCTACGGGCCGTTCGGCGCCGCACCGCGCATCGCCGCGATCCGGCACGGCGCCTATCCGGCGATCGCCGACGAGCGCGGCGAGCTGACGTACGCCGAATTCGATCAGGCGGTCAACCGGATTGCCAACGCATTGCGTGCTCGCCTGGCCCCCGGAGCCACCGTCGGCATCCTCTGCCGCAACCACCGCGCACCCCTGATCGTGGCGTTCGCCGCGTCGCGCGCCGGGGTCAACGCGGTGTGGCTCAACACGGCGTTCTCGGCCCGCCAGGCCGCAGAGGTCGCCAACCGCGAAGGCGTCGACCTGCTGGTGCATGACGTCGAGTTCACCGATCTGGTCGCCGACATCGAGGCCCCGCGCGGCACGTACGTCACCGATATCGACAGCGCCAGTGACGATCTCGACGCCCTCGCGGCCGACGCGTCGCCGAAGGCGCCGCCGGCTCCGGCCAAGCAGGGCCGGATCATCCTGCTGACGAGCGGCACGACCGGCACACCCAAGGGCGCACCGCGCGCCGAGCCGCGCAGCTTCATCCTCCCGGGCGGTCTGTTGGAGCGGCTGCCGATGCGTGCTCGTGAAGCCACCATCATCGGGCCGCCCCTGTTCCACGGCACGGGCCTGCTGATCGCCATCATGACGATCGCGCTGGGCTCGAAGTTGGTGCTGCGGCGCAAGTTCGAGGCCGAACAACTGGTCGCGGACATCGAGCGGCACAAAGCCACCACAGTGTGCGTCGTGCCGATCATGCTGCAGCGGGTGCTGGGCCTCGGCGAGAACACCGTCCGCAGCTACGACACCACGAGCCTGCGCGCCATCTTCTGCGCCGGTTCCCAGTTGCCGGCCGCCGTCGCAACCGCGGCGCAAGACCTGCTCGGTGAGGTGGTCTACAACCTCTACGGCTCAACGGAAGTGGCGCTCGCGACCATGGCGACACCCGCTGACATCCGCGAGGCACCCACTTCTGTCGGCAAGCCGATGCTCGGCTGCCGGATCAAGATCTTCGACGATAACGGCCACGAGGTGCCTGCCCCTGAAACAGGCCGGATATTCGTCGGTGCGGCAACGCAATTCGAGGGCTACACCGGTGGCGGCACCAAAGAGTTCATCGACGGCTTGATGGCCAGCGGCGACGTCGGGCACTTCGACGACAAGGGCCGCCTCTACATCGACGGCCGGGACGACGACATGATCGTCTCCGGCGGCGAGAACGTGTTCCCCGTCGAGGTCGAGGAACTGCTGATCACCCACCCCGCCATCGTGGAGGCCTCCGCCGTCGGCGTCGACGACGAGGAGTTCGGAAAACGCCTGCGCGCCTTCGTGGTCACCGTCGAGGGGACCGAGGTGTCGGAGGATGAGGTCAAGCAGTTCGTCAAGGACAACCTGGCCCGCTACAAGGTGCCGCGCGAGGTGGTGTTCCTCGACGAGCTGCCTCGCAACCCGACGGGCAAGGTGCTCAAGCGGGATCTGGTCGCCCGGAACGACTGAGGGCCCGTCGGACTCAGTCAGAGCAGCCACACCCGTCGGGTGCTGCGGCGGGCTCGCGGACGGCCGGCGCACAGCACACATCGCCTCGCAAGGCGCCCACACCTTCCCTCACCGCGATCCCGGCGATCACCAACGCCGCGATCGGGTCGGCCCACGACCAGCCCAGAACACTGTTGACCACGAGACCGATCAACAGCACGGCCGACAGGTAGGTGCACAGCAGTGTCTGCTTGGAATCAGCCACCGCCGAACGCGATCCGAGTTCCCGGCCGGCCCGTCGTTGTGCGTACGACAGCACCGGCATGACGATCAGGCTTGCCGCCGCGAGCACGATGCCGACAGTCGAGTGCCGGGCTTCGCCGAAACCCAGCAGGGCACGGATCGCGTCGGCCGTCACGTAGGCGGCCAGCGCGAAGAACGAGAACGCGATGACGCGCAGGGCGGCCTTCTCGCGGGCTTCCGGATCGGCGCCCGCGAACTGCCAGGCGACCGCCGCAGCCGAAGACACCTCGATCACCGAGTCGAGGCCGAAACCGACCAACGCAGCCGATGACACCCGGGCCCCTTCCGACAGCGCCACGACGGCCTCGATGACGTTGTAGGAGATGGTCGCCGCGACCAGCCACCGGATGCGTCGCGCCAGCTGCCCGCGACGGGGCTCGGTGAGCGTCATCAAGCGCACCCGCACGGCTCGCCGTCGGCACCGACGCACACGCAGTCGGGGTCCACCGCAAGGACCAAACCCATGAGGTCGTCGAGCGCACGCCCGATGCGGTGGTCCGCCAGCTCGTATCGCATGCGGCGACCTTCCGGTACTGCGACCACCAGCCCGCAGCCGCGCAGGCATGTCAGGTGATTGGAGAGGATCTGCCGAGAGACGCCGAGCTGGTCAGCGAGCTCCGACGGATACCCGGGAGACCGGTTGAGGCTCAACAAGATTCGCGCCCGCGTCGAATCCGACAGGGCATGCCCGAAACGAGACAGGGCGTCGGTGTGCTGCGCGGTTGCCACGTCTTGAAATGTACATGAAATTCTGTATCCATAAATCTATGTACACTCTGCGCGCTATCGCGGTTCAGTCGCGGTGCTTGTTCTTCGGGCCTTTGCCGTGCCCGTTGCCCGGGCCGTTGGGCGTGGGACGGTCATCGATGGGCACCGGGGTCGAGGTCAGCGGCGGGGCCGACGTGGACGTCGGGGTCGGCTCTGGCGTGCTCGTCCCGACCGGAGTCGGCGTCGACGGCCGTGACGCAGCGTCGACGATCACCGCGACGACCGTCACGAGTACCACGATGGCAGCCGCACCCCAGAGCAGCAGTCGCGAGCGGCGCCGCGGTGCGGCGACCGGCAGCATCGACGTCGTCGGGTCCGGTAGCGGCTGGCCGAGCACCAGCGTCGGGGGACGACCGGCGGGCACAGCACCGTGCAGCGCCGCACGCATCTCGTCGGCACTGCCGAAGCGCACCCGCGGGTCACGGGCCATCGCCCGTTCGACGACGGCCGCCAGCGCCGGGTCGGCATCGGGACGCAACGCCCGCAGTGGCACCGGATGCCCCTCGGTGACGGCCCGCGCCAGGTCGACGAGGTTGTCCTGCGGAAAGGGCCGCCGGCCCGTGAGTGCCTCGTACCCGACGACCCCGACGGCGTAGAGGTCGTCGGCCACCGTCGCGGGCCGTCCCGACAGCCGCTCGGCGCTGAGATAGCCCATCGTGCCGACCACCTGGCCGGCCACGGTGTGGTTCGAGTCGGCGCTCTTGGCGATGCCGAAATCGGCGATCTTCGCCGCTCCCGAATCGGCCAACAGGATGTTTCCCGGCTTGATGTCGCGATGCAGGATGCCTGCCGCGTGGGCCGCGGCCAGCGCCGAGAGCACGCCGTCGAGGACCGCTCGGACCACGTGTTGGGGTAGCGGACCGGCGGCGATCACGTCGGCCAACGTCCGTCCCGGCAGCCGTTCCATGACGATGAACGGGGTGCCGTCCTGCTCGCCGTAGTCGTGCACCGCAACGACGTGCGGATGGTTCAGCCCGGCCGCCGCGCGGGCCTCGACCTGGAAGCGATGCCGGAAGTCCGGCTGATTACTGAACTGCGCGTACAGCAGTTTGACGGCCACCGGGCGCTGCAACTGGGTGTCCCAGGCGTCGCGCACCTCTGCCATGCCGCCGTGGCCCAGCGTCCCCCGCAATTGGTAGCGGTCGGCGAGAACGCCCGGCACTGACATGGCCTCAACGCTAGTCCTGATGCCACCCCGCGGGCCCAGGCAGAGTCGGTGCCGTGGGCGCTCAGGCGCTCTTTGCGGTGGCGATGTCGTCGGCCAGCGGCGCGATCGCTGCCATGATTCGCTGCACTGTCCGCGCCGGAACGCCTGCCGCAGCCAGGCTTTCACTCAGATATGCGGCGACCAGATTGAAGTGCTGCCTGGAGATCCCCCGGCCGCGGTGGATGTCCCGCATGGATGCGCCCGTGTAGGGCTCGGGCCCACCCAATGCCGCGGCGAAGAATTCCACCTGCCGACCTTTGAGCCGTGACATGTTGGCGCCGGCGAAGAAGCCGGCGAGTTCCGGGTCGGCCAGCACGCGCTCGTAGAAGTCCGCCACCACCTGTTCGAGCGCCTCTGCCCCTCCGATCTGTTCATAGATGCTCGTCATGCGTCGAGCCAACACCGGCCGTGTTGCCTAACCATTGCTCGACGGTGACCCAGCGACTAAATCGATCTCACAGACCCCTCGAAATGCTGCGAGTACCGCAAAACGCCTGGGTCAGTCCACCTTTGGGCAGTAGAACTGCGGCTGGCCGCGGTACTCGACCGGCGGCAGGTTACGTGCGGGCGTCTCCACCAGCGGTGAATCGATGGGCAGCCGGCCGGTCGCCCGGTCGATCGCCGATCGCTTGCGCGGATGCATGAGCCTGCGCTTCGGGCCGTATTTCGAGACCAGCGTGATGACCTGGCACAGGCGGTCATGCACCCATTGCTGGCGCGCAGACCACGTGTAGCCCATCAACTCGCGCACCGGCGGGTCGTAGAGGGCCACCGTCATGAAGGTCAGGAAGCGCTGCATCACCTTGAGGTTCTGAGCCCACAGCCAGTCCGGAATCCATTGCAGCGATGGATGTTTGGGCATGGTCGACAAATCCATGACCTCGCGCGCCGCATAGTTGTTCTCCAGGACGTTGCGGCACATGTGATCCCAGTAGGCCTCGAAGTCCTCCCAGCTCTTCGGCACGGGCCGCATGCTCATGCCGTACATGCGGTACCACTGCACGTGCTCGTCGAACAGCTGTCGCTTGTCCGCTTCGGAGATGCCGCCGCCGAACTTCTCGGCGGCCAGCAGGGTGGACTTGAAGAACGTCGAATGGGCCCAGTAGAAGACGTCGGGGTTCAGCGCGCTGTAACGGCGTCCCTGCTTGTCGACGCCCTTGATCCCGATGTGGTAGTCCCGCACCTCGGCGCCGGTCTGGGGCGCGCGGTCACCGTCGAACACCACGCCGCCGATCGGGTAGATCGACCGGAGCAGCCGCGGAATCCGCTCCATGAAGAAGATCGAGTGCTCCTCGACTGCCGCCCCGAGCTGCGGATGCATGTTCTGCATCGAGCCCGCCCAGGTGCCCTGGAACAGCCCGGTCCACTGGCCGAAGTACTTCCACGTCAGCGAGTCGGGCCCCAGCGGCACCGCGTCATAACCACCGGAAGTGACCGGGCAGCCGGCCGCCACGGGCGCAGAGTCGCTGGTCATGGGGCATGCGTCGGAAGTATTTTGAGTCACCGGCATTCTTTCCTGGATGTCAGCGGGTATCCTGACTACACGCGTTGTCAGCCACAGCTTAGGAGTCACGTGCCTTCCGGTCAACGACAGGGCCGCTGGTCCGCCGTCCCCCTGGCGGACCGCCCGACGCGGCGCCGCGAGGCGCTCATCGAAGCCGGCATCGCCGCCCTCGGCCATTCCGACGGCCCGGCCGCGACGGTCCGGACGGTGTGCCGCACCGCCGGCCTGACCGAGCGTTATTTCTACGAAAGCTTCACCGACCGTGAGGATTTCGTCCGCGCCGTGTACGACGAAGTATGCACGACGGCCATGGCGGCACTGACCACCTCACAGAGTCCGCGCGACGCCGTCGAGCGATTCGTCACCATGATGGTCGACGACCCCACCCGCGGCCGCGTACTGCTCATCGCCCCGGCGCAGGAGCCGGTCCTCACCCGGTCGGGCGCCGACTGGATGCCGAGCTTCATCGAACTGCTGCAGCACAAGATGTTCCCCGACGGCGATCCGGCGCGGCGGGCACTCGAGGCCACCAGCCTCATCGGCGCCCTCACCGCGCTGTTCACCGGATATCTCGGCGGCAAGCTGCCCGTCACCCGCGAGCAGTTCGTCGACTACTGCGTCGACATGCTGATGAGCCGGGTCCCGTCGCACCGGTAACACCTACGAAGCCGCGACATCACAGTTCAGATTCACCGATCGGACATGCGTCACAGCAACTTGATGTCACTACGGGACACAGATACTCTGACTGCTACCAACAGGTACAGATATCTAATCGGGAGGCGCCATGACAGCCGACTACACCGACCTTCAGCTGCTGCATGAGCTGGAGCCGGTCGTCGAGACGCTCGTCGACCGCCACATGAGCATGCGGAAAGACTGGAACCCGCACGACTACATCCCCTGGAAAGAGGGCAAGAACTACTACGCCCTCGGCGGCCAGGACTGGGATCCGGAGCAGTCGAAGCTCTCCGAGGTCGCCCAGACCGCCATGGTCCAGAACCTGCTGACCGAGGACAACCTGCCGTCCTACCACCGCGAGATCGCGATGAACATGGGCATGGACGGCGCCTGGGGCTACTGGGTGAACCGGTGGACCGCCGAGGAGAACCGCCACGGCATCGCCCTGCGCGACTACCTCGTCGTCACCCGCAACTGCGACCCGGTCGAACTCGAGGAACTGCGCGTCGAGCAGGTCACCCGCGGCTTCTCGCCCGGCCAGAACCTGCAGGGCGACCTGTTCGCCGAGAGCCTGTTCGACTCGGTCATGTACGTCTCGTTCCAGGAGCTGGCCACCCGCGTCTCGCACCGCAACACCGGCAAGGCCTGCAACGACCCCGTCGCCGACCAGCTGCTGCAGCGCATCTCGGGTGACGAGAACCTGCACATGATCTTCTACCGCGATGTCTCGGCCGCCGGCCTGGACATCAACCCGAACCAGGCGATGGCCTCGCTGCACCGCATCGTGGAGAACTTCAAGATGCCCGGGTACACCGTGCCCGACTTCCGCCGCAAGGCCGTCATCATCGCCGTCGGTGGCGTCTACGACCCGCGCATCCACCTCGACGACGTCCTCATGCCGGTGCTCAAGAAGTGGCGCATCTTCGAGCGCGAGGACTTCACCGGTGAGGGCGCGCGCCTGCGCGACGACCTCGGCCGGATCATCAAGGAGCTCGAGGACACCTGCGCGAAGTTCGAGGTGGCCAAGGAACGTCGCCTCGAGCGTGAGCGGAAGATGGCCGAGAAGAAGGCCATGAAGAACCTCCTGGTGTCGACATCAGCGTCGTAACCGAAGCTGTCAACGAGACGGCCCGATCCCTTCGGATCGGGCCGATCTCGTTGCGTTCTCCGGTCGTCCTCGCGCCGATGGCCGGTGTGACGAACGTCGCCTTCCGCACCCTGTGCCGCGAGCAGGAGCTCGCCCGCGTGGGCACCGTGAGCGGCCTGTACGTCTGCGAAATGGTCACCGCGCGGGCCCTCGTCGAGCGCAACGCCGCCACGCTGCACATGACGACGTTCGCGCCCGAGGAATCGCCCCGCTCCCTGCAGCTCTATACCGTCGACCCGGCGACCACGTACGCTGCGGCCAAGATGATCGTCGACGAGAACATGGCCGACCACATCGACATGAACTTCGGCTGCCCGGTGCCCAAGGTCACGCGCCGCGGCGGTGGTTCGGCCCTGCCCTACAAACGCAAGCTGTTCGGCCAGATCGTGGCGGCAGCCGTCCGCGCGACCGAAGGCACCGACATTCCCGTCACCGTGAAGTTCCGGATCGGGATCGACGACGCCCACCACACGCACCTCGATGCCGGCCGGATCGCCGCCGAGGAAGGTGCCGCGGCAGTCGCACTGCATGCCCGCACCGCCGCGCAGCGCTACTCCGGCACCGCCGACTGGGACCAGATCGCCGCATTGAAAGCGCACGTCACCGGCATCCCGGTGCTCGGTAACGGCGACATCTTCGACGCCGACGACGCACTGCGGATGATGGCCGAGACCGGCTGCGACGGCGTCGTCATCGGCCGCGGCTGCCTGGGCCGGCCCTGGCTGTTCGCCGAACTGTCGGCCGCCTTCAACGGCCAGCCCCGCCCCACCCCGCCGACGCTCGGCGAGATCGGGGACATCATCCGCCGGCACGGCCAGCTGCTCGCCGATCATTTCGGCGAGGACAAGGGCATGCGCGACATCCGCAAGCACGTCGCCTGGTACCTGCACGGGCTGCCCGCCGGCGCTGAGCTGCGTCGCGCACTGGCCCTGGTGAAAACCCTGGCCGAACTCGACGAGCTGCTCACCCAACTGGATTCCGATGTGCCGTTCCCGGACTGCGCAGAGGGCCCACGAGGCCGGCAGGGGTCGCCGGGTTCCGTGGTGCTGCCCGAAGGCTGGCTGGACGACCCCGACGACTGCACGGTGCCGTTCGGCGCCGACATGGTCAACTCCGGCGGGTAAACGTGAGCGACCGCGACCGGACCACCCCCGGTGAGGGTGACGGCGATGCTGCCGGCGACAACCCCTGGGTAACCCGTACGACGCGGGCCGCGGGCCCCGTCCGGGCGCCGTGGGAACGGGCCGGTCGCCTGCAGAGCCAGCCGGACGACGAGAGCGCGGACGACGAGGAAACCGGTAGCCACGGCGGCGGTGGCGTCACCGTCGCCGAACTCATCGCCCGGCTCTCGGGCGGCGCGGTCCCGTCAGCACCTGTCATCGAGGCACCCGCACCACCCGAGCCACCGAAGCCCCAGCGGCCCGCGCCGAAGCCGGCGCCGGCGCCACGGAACGCGCCGAAGCTCGAGCCCGTCGCCCCGCCAGCGGCCGAGGAGCCGGCGCGCACCGCTCGCCGTCGAGTCGAATCCGAGCCCGTCACAGAGGTTTTCGGCGCGCCGCTGGCCGACCCCGACGCGCTGCCCGAACGGCCGCGGGCCGTGGTGCGCACGGACGTCCGGAACTACATCGACCATCCCGAGCGGCCGGCGCACATCGACGCGCCCCCACCGGTCGATCACCACACCCGCCACCGGTTCGCGGTTGCCGGTCGCATCCTCATGGCGTTGGCGGCCGTCATCGCGCTGTCGATGACCGGCGCCGCCTGGCAGTGGCAAAACATCAAGAACAACAACATGAACCGGGTCTCGGCGCTGGACCTCAACTCCCGCGACATCATCGACCCCAACGCGCAGTTCGGCGACGAGAACTTCCTGATCGTCGGCGTGGACAGCCGCTACGGCCAGAACGCCGACATGGGTGCCGGCACCACCGAAGACGCGGGCGGCACCCGCTCCGACACGATCATGCTGGTGAACATCCCGGCGAACCGCAAACGTGTTGTGGCGGTGTCGTTCCCGCGCGACCTGGCCATCAAGTCGACACAGTGCGAAGCCTGGGATCCGAAGACCGGCGGCTACGGGCCCATCTATGACGAAGACACGAAAAGCTATGGGCCCGACCAGGTTTACACCGAGACCAAGCTGAATTCGGCCTACTCGTTCGGTGGGCCGAAGTGCCTGGTGAAGGTGATCCAGAAGCTGTCCGGCCTGTCGGTGAACCGGTTCATGGCAGTCGATTTCGCCGGCTTCTCCAAACTCGTGGACGCCGTCGGCGGCGTCGAGGTCTGCAGCAGCACACCGCTCGAGGACTACGAACTGGGCACCGTGCTGGAGCACTCCGGCCGCCAGGTCATCGACGGTCACACCGCGCTGCAGTACGTGCGCGCCCGCCAGGTCACCACCGAGGTCAACGGTGACTACGGCCGCATCAAGCGCCAGCAGATGTTCCTGTCCTCCCTGCTGCGGTCGATGATCTCCAAGGACACGTTCTTCAACATCGGCAAGCTCAACAACGTCGTCAACCTGTTCATCAACGACTCCTCGGTCGACAACGTCACCACCAAGGACCTGGTGCAGCTCGGCCAGTCCATCCAGGGCGTCAGCGCCGGCCGCGTCACCTTCGTCACCGTGCCCACCGGCGTCACCGACTCCGAGGGCAACGAACCGCCGCGGGTCGACGACATGCGCGCGCTGTTCGACGCGATCATCAACGACGAACCGCTGCCCGAGGAACGCAACTCCGACAACACCCCGGTCCCCGCCACGTCGGCTGCCCCCAGCAGCACCGCGGCCACCCCGGACGGCGAAGAGGTCAACACCACGACGACCGACCCGAGCCAGGTGACGGTCCGGGTGTCCAACTCGACCGGGCAGGACGGCCTGGCCGCGACGGCGACCAAGGAACTCGAGCAGCACGGCTTCACGGTCAACTCGCCGGACGACTACCAGGGCCAGGTGACGTCGACGACGGTGTTCTACTCGGCAGGGCACGAACAGGCCGCCGCGACCGTGGCGTCCACGTTGCCCAATGCCCACGTCGAGCGGGTGTCGGGCCTGGGAGACGTGGTGCGCGTGGTGCTCGGGACCGATTTCACCGCGGTGGGAACCCCGGCCGCCAGCGGTTCAGCCGCCCAGATGCGGGTGACCCATGGCAGCCTGTCGGGTGAGCCGACCAAGCTGCCGGAAGACCTCAGCATCACCAACGCGGCCGACACCACCTGCAAATAGCATCTGACCTGTCCCATTCACCGGCCGTTCATTGCCAGATCACGGCATGTCCAAGGGCCAGAAAGTAGTCTGGAGCCCATGCGTACCGCGTACCACGAGCAGCTTGAAGGCCTGACCAACCGCCTCGGAGAGATGTGCGGCCTGGCCGGCGTTGCCATGGAGCGCGCGACCCAGGCCCTGTTGCAGGCCGATCTGGTGCTGGCCGAGCAGGTCATCTCCGACCACGAGCACATCTCCGCCCTGAGCGCGCAGGCCGAGGAACAGGCCTTCGTCCTGCTGGCCCTGCAGTCCCCCGTCGCCGGTGACCTGCGGTCCGTCGTCGGGTCCATCCAGATCGTCGCCGACGTCGACCGCATGGGTGCGCTGGCGCTCCACGTCGCCAAGATCGCCCGCCGCCGGCACCCGCAGCACGCGCTGCCCGAGGAGGTCAACGGCTACTTCGCCGAAATGGGCCGCCTCGCAGTCGAATTGGGCAACACCGCGCAAGAGGTGCTGCTCACCCGGGACCCGGAGCGCGCGGCCCGCATCCAGGAAGAAGACGACGCGATGGATGACCTGCACCGTCATCTGTTCAGCGTGATGATGGACCGCGAGTGGAAGCACGGCGTGACCGCGGCGGTCGACGTGACGCTGCTCAGCCGCTTCTACGAGCGCTTCGCCGACCACGCCGTCGAGGTCGCGCGGCGGGTGATCTTCCAGGTCACCGGCCGGTTCTCCGACGACGACGGCCTGCCCACCATCAGCTAGGCCCGTTCGGCGGGTACCAGCCGCACGCCGTCGCGGCCGGCGGCCAGCAGGTCCTGCAGCATCTTCTCCAGCACCGACAGTTCCGCGGCGGTGTAGCGCGACAGGAAGTCGTGCCGGCCGGCGTCCATCTCGTCGTGCATGCGCTGGTGTACCTCGATGAGGCGTTTTCCATCCGCGGTGGGGGTCAGCTGCAGCTCTTTGCGGTTGCCCGGCACCGGTGTGCGGGTCACGAGCCCGGCGTCGACGAGTCTTTGGACGTGCTTCGACACCGTGCCCTTGAGCTGCCCGGCGCGGGCGGCCAGGCCCACCACACTGATCGGGCCGTCAGCGAGCTCCGCCAGCAGATGCAGGCCCAGGGTGGGCAGCTCACGCACGGTGCGTTCCAGCCGCGGCGGGCAGTGCGCGGCGAGGTAGTCGCGCTCGGCATCAACCTCGTCGGTGTCGAACTTGTCCCCCACCGCGCCGACCAACGCACTGATGTCGGCGATCAGCGCGGATTTGGTTTTCATGGAAACCATCTTGCCATCCGGCGAGCCATCGGCATATAGTTTCCACAGAAACCATATTCTGAGTCGAGGAGCGCACATGAAGGCAGCGGTCGTGCACGAGTGGGGCCAGCAGCCCCGGTACCTGGATTTCCCCGAGCCCCAGCCGCGCGACGGCGCCGTCGTCGCCACCGTTGAGGCGTCGGCGCTGACCAACCTCAGTCGCATGGTCATCATGGGAAAGCACTACAGCAGCAAGGAGGTTCAGCTCCCCGCCATCGCCGGGGTCGACGGCGTCGCCCGCCTCGACGACGGCTCACGGGTGTACACCGGATCGCTCGCCCCGTACGGGCTGATGGCCGAACGCACCCTCGTCGTCCCGGCCGGCGCCGTCCCGGTGCCCGAGCACGTCGACTCGGTGACCGCGGCGGCGGTGCCCAACCCCGGCATGTCGGCGTGGATGAGCCTGGACTACGCGGCCCAGACCAAACCCGGCGACCACGTGCTGGTCCTCGGCGCCACCGGCGTCACGGGATCAGTGGCAGTGCAGTTGGCCAAGTTCGTCTTCGGGGCGGGACGCGTTGTGGTGGCCGGCCGCAACCCCGAACGGCTGGAGTGGCTCCGCACCGTCGGAGCCGACGACGTCATCGCGCTCGGCACCGACGATCTCGCGGAAAGCGTTGTGGCCCAACACTCGGCGCGGCCGTTCGACGCCGTCATCGACTACCTGTGGGGCACACCCGCGGAGCAGACGCTGACCGCCCTGGCCGCCGCGCATCCGTCGACCCATTTCCACGCCACGCGCTTCATCCAGGTCGGTTCGATGACCGGCGCGAGCATCAGCGTCGACGCCGCGACGTTGCGCAGCACGGGCATCACGCTTCAAGGCGTGGGCATCGGCAGCGTCCCGCCCGAGGCCCTGCAGCGCGCCCGCACCGAAGGCCTGCCCCGGATGTTCGCGATGCTCGACGCCGGTGAGCTGCAGCTGACCACCGCCGCCCGTCCCCTCGCCGACATCGAAAACGTCTGGGCGGCAAAGGAACCCTCCGGCACCCGCGTCGTCATCACGCCGTAGGACGCAGTTGGGTCACCTCCCCTCGCGAGCAGACGCAAAACTGTCGTTTTCGAGCGAAAAATGACAGTTTTACGTCTGCTCGCGGAGTTATCCACAGGGCTGGAGGCCGGATGCTGGCGGCGATGGGATGCGGCCGCCACCATCGACGCATGACGCTCGAAGACGTATTCGCCGTCCACAACGGCGTTGCGACAGCACAGCAGTTGCTCGCGACGATGACCGATCGGGCACTCGCACGCAGAGTCCGGGAGGGAGAAGTCTTCCGGGTGTGCCACGGCGTCTACTCCGCGCGGCCTCCAGACACGACAAGCCGGCTCAGAGCACTGGACCTGCTGTCCGACGTCCCCATCGTCGCCTGTATGAATACTGCTGCCGCGATGTACGGCTTCGATACCGAACAGGACGATCGCACCCACATCCTCGACCCGGGCGTGCGCATACGGACTTCGCTCGACCTCATCGTGCACCAGCGAATTGGCGCGCCGCTCAAGAAACTTGACGGCCGACTCGCCACCGCGCCCGCATGGACAGCGATAGAAGTCGCCCGGACACTGAAACGTCCGCGGGTGCTGGCGGTATTGGATGCCGCTCTCCGCAGCGGCACCTGCAGCAGGGCGGAACTGCTGCAGGCCCTTGAGGAACAACGTGGCCGTCGCGGCGTGGTCAATGTCCGGGAGCTGCTGCCACTGGCTGACGCGCGAGCCGAGTCTCCAATGGAATCCGAGATGCGGTTGGTCTTCATCGAATGGCAGCTTCCGACTCCCGAATTGCAGTACGAGGTACGCGATCTCCACGGTCAACTATGGCGACTCGATTTCGCCTGGCCCGAATACCGCGTGGCAGCTGAGTACGACAGTATGGAATGGCACTCGAATCCCGCTGCGGTCAAACATGATCGCATCAAGACGGCACGGCTACAGGAAATGAGCTGGACCAGCGTTCCGGCTGTCGTCGACGACATCAGGCAATACCCGGTCGAGCTGTGCACAAGAATCAGACGTCACTTTGATCGCGCGGCATGAGTTCCTGCGCGAACAGACGCAAAACTGTCAAGTTTCAACCAAAAACGACAGTTTTACGTCTGCTCGCGAGAGAAAGTGACCGCGAACCCCCGCGCATATCCGCGGGCGACCTAACCGAAGCGGCCGGAGATGTAGTCCTCGGTGGCTTTCTTGGACGGGTTGGAGAAGATCTTCTCGGTGTCGTCGATCTCGATCAGCTGGCCGGGCTTGCCGGTGGCCTCGAGATTGAAGAACGCGGTCTGGTCGCTGACACGCGCTGCCTGCTGCATGTTGTGCGTGACGATCACAATTGTGAAGTCCTGCTTCAGTTCTGCGATCAGGTCCTCGATGGCGAGCGTCGAGATCGGGTCCAGCGCCGAGCACGGCTCGTCCATCAGGAGCACGTCGGGCTGCACCGCGATGGCGCGGGCGATGCACAGACGCTGCTGCTGACCACCGGAGAGACCACCACCGGGCTTGTCGAGGCGGTCCTTGACCTCGTTCCACAGGTTGGCGCCCTTGAGCGACCGCTCGGCGACCTCGTCGAGCGTCTTCTTGTTGCGCACGCCCTGCAGCTTCAGCCCGGCCACCACGTTGTCGCGAATGGACATGGTGGGGAACGGGTTCGGGCGCTGGAACACCATGCCGATGGTCTTGCGCACGCCGACGGGGTCCACGCCGGGGGCGTAGATGTCGTCACCGTCGAGCAGCACCGATCCGGTGGCGCGGGCGCCGGGGATGACCTCGTGCATGCGGTTGAGGGTGCGCAGCACCGTCGACTTACCGCAGCCCGACGGCCCGATGAACGCCGTCACGCTGCGCGGCTCCACCGACAGGCTGACGCTCTGCACGGCGTGGAACGAGCCGTAGTAGATGTTGAGATCTTTGAGATCCAGACGCTTGGCCATTGACGGTACTCCTGCTCAAACTTTCTTCGGGGCAAAGAACTTGGCGCCCAACCGCGCCGCCACGTTCAGCAGCGCGATCAGCAGCACCAGGGTCAGTGCCGCTCCCCACATCCGGTCGGTGGGGACCTCGTTGGCGCCGGCACCGGCGCCGATCTGGTCGTACATCATGCCCGGCAGCGAACCCATGAAGCCGCCGAACATGTCGAAGTTCATGGCCTGTGCGTAGCCCACCAGGACCAGCAGCGGGGCCGTCTCACCCATGACGCGGGCCAGCGACAGCATGACGCCCGTGACGATGCCCGACATTCTTTCGCTACTTTTTTCTGTTGTACACATCATCGCTTGTAGCATCGAACGTACACTTCAACAGCTATATCGTGCCTTGATCCGTCTACAACAGCACCAGGGGCGACGTGTGTCGCTCCTTGAGCACCGCTTCAAGCAAGACCGTTTGACTGAGGCGGCGAGCAGCGCCGTCTATGACCGAGGGCCAGCCTTCACCTTCAGCTCGTCAGTGAACGCCGATTCAGCCGTGAAACCCGTTGAGCGCCAGCATGGTGAGGCGTTCAGCTCGGGACGTTCATCTGGAGGAACTTATGGTCGAGGCCAGCGAGCCGATGCGCCACGTTGACGATGTCGAACTGACCCGATCCGAGCGGCGCTCGTGGCTTGTCCATCGCCAGCTCGCTACAGACCTAACCGAATGGGTCTGCTGCACGATCAGGTGACAGTTTCGGTCACGCGGCCTGACTGGCCGGTGTGGTCATGATTGCTTCGAATTCGATCGGGGTCAACCGCCCGAGGCCGGACTGGCGGCGGCGCCGGTGGTAGGTGCGCTCGATCCAGGTGACGATCGCGATGCGGAGTTGTTCTCGGGTGTCCCAGCGGCGGCGGTCGAGCACGTTCTTCTGCAGCAGGCTAAAGAAGCTCTCCATGGCGGCGTTGTCGCCGGCGGCTCCGACACGGCCCATAGAGCCGACCATCTCGTGTTGATTCAAGGCGTGTACGAATTTCCTTGACCGGAACTGAGATCCGCGATCCGAGTGCAGAATGCACCCCGCGACATCTCCGCGTCGGGCTACCGCGCTGTGTAGTGCCCGGATGGCCAGTTGTGACTTCATTCGGGAGTCGATGCTGTAGCCGACGATCCGGTTGGAGAACACGTCCTTAATCGCACAGAGGTAGAGCTTGCCCTCACCGGTGCGGTGCTCAGTGATGTCACTGAGCCACAACTGATTTGGCCCTTCAGCGGTGAAGTCACGCTCGACAAGATCGTCGTGCACCGGCGGCCCGACTTTGCCGTTCTTGCCGCGTTTCTTACCAAACACGCTCCACAGTCGATTCTGCGAGCAGATCCGCCATGCGGTGCGCTCGGCCATCGGCTCGCCGGGCATCGCGCGCCTCCTCCACGAGGTAGCGGTAGCCGAACTCCGGATCGTCTGCGTGCGCGTCGAACAGCGCATTGGCGCGGTAGGCCTCGATGAGTTCGGCCTCGGTGATGGGGTCGGCCAGCCAGCGGTAATACGGTTGGCGGGAGAGCTTGAGTACCCGGCACGTCACCGCGACGGGGATCCCGTCGGCGGCGAGCTCTTTCACGAGCGGGTAGACCCTTTTCCCGGCAGATTGGCCTGCGATAAATACGCTGCGGCCCGACGCAGCACCTGGGACTTGACCCCGTGTGTTGGACACGCTGAATCCCGCAAGGTTGGCGGGGGAAGCGAGATGATCCACCACGATGGCAAGGAAAAATTACCCTGACGAGTTCAAACGGGACGCGGTAGCGCTGTACCGAGACACCGAGGGCGCCACGATCACGCAGATCGCCGACGAACTCGGCATCTCCGGTGTGACGCTCTCAGCGTGGTGCAAAGCCGCCGGGGTGCCGATCAGGCACCGCAACCCCACCGCAGCAGCACAGCCGAGCCCCGGCGTTGAGACCCCAGAGCAGGAGCTGGCCCGGCTACGGGCCGAGAACAAGGCGTTACGCGCCACGGAGGCTCGGTTGTCTACCGAGCGTGACATTCTGCGGTCGGCGGCCAAGTATTTCGCCGGGGAGACGAACTGGTGAGCCGCTTCCAGTTCGTCGCCGACCACCTGCACACCTTCGAGGTGAAGTGGCTGTGCGCAGTCGTCGAGGTTGCGCGTTCATCGTTCTACGCCTGGTTGGCCGCTGCCGACGGACGCGCCGCCCGCCAGGCCGCTGACAAGGCGCTGGCCGCGCGTATCCGCACCGTGCACGATGAGGACAACACCTACGGGGCGCCGCGGATCACCGCTGAACTCAACGACGGTGCACCCGACGGTGAGCGGGTCAACCACAAGCGGGTGGCCCGGGTCATGCGCAGTGCCGGGATCGCCGGCTACCGCCGCCGGCGACGGGTGAAGACCACCACGCCGGATCCGGCCAAACAGAAAGTCCCGGACCTGCTCAACCGGGACTTCACCGCCGCGGCACCCAACGTCAAGTACGTCGGCGACATCACCTACCTGCCATTGGCAAACGGTTCGAATCTGTATCTGGCGACCGTGATCGACTGCTTCTCCGGACGGGTGGCGGGGTGGGCGATCGCCGAGCACATGCGCACCGAACTGGTCGAAGATGCCCTCAAAGCCGCTGCGGCGCTGCGCGGCTCCCTGACCGGTGCAGTGTTCCACACAGATCACGGAAGTCAGTACACCTCAAGGGATTTCGCGAACCTCTGCCGTGACTTGGAGGTCACCCAGTCTATGGGTGGCGTCGGGTCAAGTGCCGATAACGCGCTGGCCGAATCGTTCAACGCCGCCCTCAAACGCGAGATCCTGCAGGACCGCAGCCACTGGCCCGACGCTGCTACCTGCCGCCGCGAAGTGTTCCGCTGGCTGGCTCGCTACAACACCAAACGACGGCACTCCCGGTGCCGCTATTCCAGCCCTGCGACCTACGAAAGGACCCTAACACCGGCTACGCTGCCAGTAGCCGCGTAACCACAAATCCCGTGTCCACTACATGGGGGCAAGGCCCCCTCGTTCTCTTGCTCTAGCAGTTTGATCCGCCGTCGGGCTTCGCGCAGCTCACCGGACTCGCTGGCGCTCTTGCCGGGCTTGGTGCCTTCGTCGATGTCGGCCTGACGGAGCCATTTCTGCAGCGTCATCGGGTGCACTCCGAAATCGGTGGCGATCTGCTCGATCGTTACACCGTCATCGCGGTTGCGAGCGACCCGGACGACGTCGTCGCGGAACTCGCGGGGGTAGGGCCTTGCCATGGGGACATCCTTCCAGCCCGCCCATGCTGGGCAAGCCAACTCAGATGTCACCTATTCGTGCAGCAGACCCAATCGTCACTCGGCGATTGGGCATTGACCATCCTCGCCAACATCGCACGCTTGCGCACCGGTGTTCACGGCCAGCCTCACATTGCGAACCTCGACTGTCGGCAACGCATCGTGGAGAGCAACGATCTGGCGGCACTGCGCCTCGCATTGATTGGCCTGCATCGCCACGCAATCGAAATGCGTGAAGCGTCACCGATGGGCGGCTTACTCCCGGACGAGGAGCGCCGTGAAGCGTTGGGACACAACGAATGAATGCGTCCGACCGATCTACGGGACTGTGATGTTGCCAGGCTCGCCGGTGATCCGGACGAACGTTTCTCGCTGGCGCGTAGTGAGCATGTCGACTGTGCATTTCTCAACCACGACCGCCCACCACAGAGTCTGGTTGACCACGCAATTGGGGCAGGTTCGTGGGCTGATCACGCCGAATGTGCCCATTTTCGGCGGGTAGTCCCAGCCGGCTTCGTGGGCCGCTTCGGGCGTGAGGTGTTCTTCGATACCGCACACTTCGCAGATGTGGCGCAGTATCACGTATCTGGCCACATCGACGACGGCTCGGCGACTGGATACTGCACGTTACGTGGCAACGTTCTCCTCATCGAAATACCGAAACAGCTGACGTTTCATGTGCTTTCATCATCGTCGCACCCTAGCCGAAGCGATGGAATACGCCCGTCCCGCGATGATCGTGGAGGGCACGCCGCCGGAATAGCGCATGGTACAGCCGATTACGACGGCGTTTGCGAAGAATCAGAAATGAGCGGCTGCAGCGCAGCAAGTATTAGCGCTTGGCGGCTCGCGTGTCCATGCTTCTTCGCCAAGATGCTGAGCGCAGCACCTTCCGCCGGTAGAAGCCGAAGGGTCACGGTATCGGTGCGCTGTCGCGTTTCCGATCCACTGCGACCCCTCTTTGCACTGGCACTATCCGGCATTCGTTACTTCCCTCTCATTCGCGACCCGGCAAAGTATAGATCTCATGCCAAGCTAGCTTGGCAGACCTTTGGTGGTGCGATGCTGCTACTTGGTTGGGTGCCGAAACCGCGAGATCAGTCCGACCCAGAACGCGTTGCAGAGTGGGCCCGGGCTCGCGCCCTTGTGGGACAGCGGATCCGCCAAGTGCGTACCCGTCGCGGTCTAACTCAGGAAGCTCTGGCACTACGCTCCGGGTTTTCGCGAAACCTGCTGGTCGACGTGGAACTCGGCAAGAGCGGCCTGCTCTATGAGCGCTTGTTCGATCTAGCCGCCGCCCTTGAAGTCTCGCCCCATGAGTTTCTGATGGTCGGCGACGGCGCCGTTGTTGAACTGGAACTGCCCCCGGCGGAATAACTCGCGCTTCGATGCTCCGGCAGTCGGCCGACTCGGGCAGCCGCGGCGTGGGTGGGTCGTCCGCGGTTGTCCGGTGGCTATGCCGGATTCCGTGCGCAACTGCTCTCGATGTGCCTGAGCAGATACTGCCGGTCGGTCAGGATGTCCAACAGGTACACCATCGGCACCAGCACGATGTCGGAGGGCAGTCGCCCACTGTGCTCGGCGAGGATTTCCGCGTTGCTGTTGAAGCCGTGGGTGGCGTTGCGCCTGGCGTTCCACAGCGTGGTGAGCCGCGACTCGGTAGTGGCGTCCGCGTTGAGGCTTTCGACGAAGAACTCGTCGGCGACGTGTTCTGCCGCGGCCAGAGCACGGTGGGCGGGCTCCATGATGAGTTGCCTAATACGTTGGGGCACATGCTGTTCTATGGCAACGATACGCTTGCGGATGCGGGTGGGAGTCATGAGCTGGCCGATGCCGCTGCTCCTGATCAAGCTGTCTGCGAGCATGTCCATCGCCGGGAACAGCAAGGTCAGTTGGGCCGCTTGATCGCGAGGGTGACGCAGTATTGCCGCGATACGCACCAGGAGCTGTTCGAAGTTGAGCATCCATCGTTGGTGCGCTTCGGGCACGTAGAAGCCGTTACTGTTGACGTAGGTGGTCGGTGAGTAGAGGTCGACGATGGCGTTGTTGATTCGTGAGGTCCACCAGTCCACCGCCTCTGAGAACACTGCCTTGTGCATGGTGGTTTCGTGTTGGAGTCCGGTTGCGAACTCGCGGCTGGCGGTGAAGTGGGTAAGGGGTTGAAGAGAATCCAGGCCGTCGCGGCTGGCGCCGTCGCTTCGTCCACCGATCAGCCGTCCGAAGGTGTAGATGATGACCTGGCCGATGCGCGGGGCTCCGATGCCCCACATCAGCGGGGATTGGTTGCCCAGCAGCGGGGCGAAGTAGAGGCCGCCAAATACGCTGCCCTCCAGCAGGGCTCCGGAGGACTGGAAGACCTGCTCGAACGAATTCGTTCGGGAAGCGGCGATCACCTCGGACAGACTGTGGCGCTTGAGGAGGAGGAACACCTGGGGGAGTTTGGTCCAGCGGTAGACGCTCTCGCTGATGCGAATGTCGTGGACCGAATGCCGAGGAAACAGCGGCTCGGTCGTGCCGTCCTCGTTCTGCAGCGGCATGGCCGCGAGCATGTTGCTGCCCCATCTGATCGCGGTGGGTACTTGGTCGTCGGGTACTGCAATGAGTGTCTGGACGATCCGGTCGAATCGCGAAGGCAGCGTTGGGTGTTCGTCAAGGAGTGCGGCGAGCTGTTCGAATCTGCCGGCCAGTTCGGCCGGCACGCCGCCCGGCACCGAAGGCTCCGGTGCCGTTGAGACATCGAATCTGCTGCGCTTGAGCGCCGGACCGTGCAGCGTCTGTCCCGCGACCAGCGTTGCCGCAGGTGCGGCGATGTCCCAGACGGTCTCAGAGGGCGATGGGCGACCGGTGATGCGCAAGCCCAAGTGCTCAATGAACCCCGCCGGGTCGCCGCCAAACATCTGAGCGGGCACATCGATCTTCACGGGACCAGCACCTGTGGCCACGCGTTGACGGGGGCCTGCATCCAGTCCCGTTCGGTGGGCGGTTTGCGACGCTGCGGCACCCAGATTTCATATCAGGACGCACTCCGGCTTCTCGGACTCTTGGGGTATCCAACGGCCGTGTCGGAGGGCGGCTGCGCCCCTGCTAAGACCGCCGCCCGCGGCAAGCTCAACGTGCGTTGGTCATCGGTGCGGGCGCTTTCTCGGTTCTTCGGGATCCGGCGCGCCGAGCACCGCCTCCGGATTCATCCGCAGTGGCTCAGATGTTGCCCACTCCCATAGCGTGACGTACTCGCCGCCGTCGATTCTGCCGATGCGGCCCTCACCGATGATCCGTGCGGCGTCGGCGGTGTTGATCTGGTCGTATCGGCGGCTGCGGTCGATCAGGAAGTCGACGCTCATCGGCTTGTTGTAGACGAAGGCGTCGACGTTGGGGATGTAGCAGAACAGTCTGCCGTCGCGCTCGGCGACCAGAGCGATGGTGCGGTCACCGTCCTTGGCGAGGTAGAAAACGACGCCCGTCGGTTCGGTACTCAGCGGCCGTACCACGGATAAGCCCGCGCGGCGCGTACCGCCGCGTCGATATCACCGCCGCCGCGCAGCCAGGCCAGAGTCGATTGAGCCCGGCCACGGACAAGGTCCGGTTGCGGCGTGTACAGAAAGCCTTCGATCGCTACCGGACGTAGGTCAGCTGGCAGCGCGGCCAGCACGTCAGCGAGGCCGCTGATCTGACGGATCGGCCGCCAGGCCACGATGTCGATATCGAATTGGGCTGCCGGGAATCGCCACGACTGCCCATCCGAGACCGCCCAGAGCTGGCGTGCCATCCGCATGTGGTGGACCTGGGCATAGTTGAGCTCCAGTCCTGCCGCGACGTCCTGCGCGGTAAAGGCGCTACCCGTGAGCCGCTGCTCGTGCCCAGCCGCCGGCAACTGAAGGCGGGCATACTCGGCCACGCGCTCGAACTCGTCGTCGGTCAGCTTATCGACATAGAAGGCCATTTCCACGCAGTCCCAGTCACCACGGATCCAGGCGTCGGTGGCAACGCCATCGACACGAGCGACGTCACCGAAGGTGTAAGACCAGCTCAACAGACTCTGCATCATCTCGTCGGTGCTGATGATGCCGGCGGCACGCTGCTCGATGGCCTCGGCCGGCGTCACGAAACTCGCCTGACGCGACGAGTTTCGTGCGATCGCAGGCAATTTTCGTGCATGGCTCACACTCCAGGCCCCATGACGTCTCGATGCTGACGCATTCTAGTTCTCCATCGCGGTCGCCCCGGTGGCCTTCGGTGCTGATCCATCGCCACGGCCGCACACGGTCGAGCGCATGCCCGGGAGGCGTTGGCCGTTCGTGTGGGTCGCGCTGCTCGGGTTTGGCGTTAGGTGAGTTTGTTCACGGCGGCAGCCACTTTGGATTGAAATTCCGGGGGCAGCGGGATGTAGCCACTCTTGGTCAGGTCGGTCTGCCCGACGGTCGTGGTGGACTGCAGGAACGCCTTGACGGCCTTGCCGACCTGGGCGTCGGGGTTCTTGGAGCAGACGATTTCGTAGCTGGCCAACATGATCGGGTACACGCCCTTTGTCGTGGTGTTGTAGATCGCCGAGAGGTCGACGGTCAGGTCGTCGCCGTTGCCGGTGATCTTGGCGTCGGCGAGGGTCTTGCCGACCCAGTCGTCGCCGATGTGGACGATGCCGGCAGGTGTTTTGATGTCGGCGGCGGCCATGTTCTGGTTGAGGGCATAGGACCATTCGTTGTAGCTGATGGCGCCTTCGGTTTTGGCGACCGCCGCTGAGGTGCCTTCGTTCCCGGCTGCCCCCTGGCCGGTGCCGCCGTGAAATGCCTTGCCCGCGCCCCGGTTCCACACGCCGCCGGAAGCGGCCTGCAGGTACTGCTGGAAGTTGTCGGTGGTGCCCGAGTCATCACTGCGGTAGACCACGTGGATGTCTTCGGCGGGCATCTGCCCGTTGAGCGCGGTGATGGCCGGATCGTTCCAGCGGGTGATAGCACCGATGAAGATCCTGGCGATGGTGGGCGCATCGAGGGTCAGCACGTTGACGTCCTTGAGGTTGAACGTCACCGCCAGAGGCCCGAAGACCACGGGCAGGTTCCACGCGTCCGCGCCGTTGCACCGCCCTTTGGCAGTAGTGTATTCCTGGTCGCGAAGCGGAGAGTCGGATGCGCCGAAATCGGTTTTCCCGGCAACGAATTCGCGGACGCCAGCGCCTGATCCGTTGGAGGTGTAGGTCAATGTCTGGCCGGGGCACGCCTTCTGGTAGCTGGCGATGAAGCGGGTCATCGCGTTGGCTTGCGCCGTGGAACCGCTGGCCACCAGGCCCTGTTTGCCTCCGCAGTCAATGGTGGCGTTCTGCGCGTAAGGCTGGACCGGCGTCCTGGCGCATGAGGACAAGCCGAGGGCAGAGACGGCGATCAGGCTGGCGATAGCACCAGCTTTGGCGGGGTTCATCAACATGTCGACTCCTCGATCAGGTACCGGTTGGTGGATTGACGCGCCGAGCGCGCGGCACCGCGTCGGTGGGCATCGCGGTGGGCATCGCGGTGAACGGGGCGGGTGACGCGTGGCCGGTGCAGCCGCCTAACGGGATTAAGGCCTGCGAGTGAACAACGTCGAGCACACAGGCCGGCCAATGCGATGCTGCCCGCTGCCCCGATCACCCATGAACGGCCCGCAGCCCCCGTGCCGCTGCACCACCCCGATAATTGCTCAACCATCATTGAGTCAATATTCACTGACATAGCTACCGGGTCAAGACGCAGCAGGTGCGCACCCGACAGTGTCATGCAGCGTTCATCACGCATACCCTCGGTCGTCACCAGCAGCCGACCTGCCGCGACGCATCAGCCGCGCTCGGTTGAATGTCCGCAGCAAGAACGCCGTGGTTGTCGCTGCGCGTGGTTAGGCTCCGGCCGCTGCGAACAGATCTGGAGCGCGGACCACCAAGGGCGAGATTGGGCACATCTCGCGACGCGCGCCCATCAATCACTAAGTGCCCGAGAGCATTTCGCCATAGAACCACTTCGAGCGATCCGCAGGTTCACTTCCCTGGACGTCGAATCTCGTGTGCGCAAGCTACGCGATTGACTACGAACGTTGAAAATAGATGGATATTGTCAAGCTCGTCAAAAGCGTCGGAGCATCTCACTACGCTCGGGACATGATCCACAAACACCACGAGTGGCTGACCGATGTGAACGACTCGATCGTCAGGGATTACGAGCGCGAGCAGAAGATGGCCCAGACCAAGGGGCGCACCCAGGAGACGGGGCACGTAGTCGAGTCACTCTGGGACGTCGTACTCACCGATTGGCTGCCGCCGCAGTACGAGGTTGCGAAGCGGAAGTACATCTTGCTCGAAAACGACGAGGGTACGTCGCTCCCCAAGGAAACCGACGTCGTTGTCTATCACCCTCACTATCCGGAGAAGATGCGAAAGAAGAACTACATTCTTGCCTCGGGTGTAGCTGCGGCTTTTAGCGTCAGGCGCACCATCGGGCGAAACGACATTGAAGAGGCCTACAAAGAGGGCATCGCGCTCCGTCGGGGGATACGGATACGTGGAGACGGCCTGCAGTCCTATCTGATACCGCCTGTGTTCTACGGACTGCTCGCCGAATCCCATAACTGGAAGAACCCAGGCAGCACACCGAAAGACAACGTCAAAGACATCACCAACGAGTTCGATCGAGACCTGGTGCTGTCGCCGCGCGAGGGGCTCGATCTTCTGTGCGTAGCCGACCTAGCGACCTGGGGCCGGACAACTGCGGTACTGCCTGAGCGATTTATCGCGCGGCAGAAATGGCCGGAAGAAGCAATGATCGCTTTCACGGGAAGCGCCCAGGCTCAATCGCTTGTCTTGTCGGGTATGCGGCACGACTATGAGCAGACGACCCTGTCGCCGTTGACCAACTTCATCGGCCTGTTGTGGAATCGCCTGGCGCTCAACGACCCAACTCTCAAACCGTTGGCAGACGGCCTCCGCATGACCAAGACGGTGGAGACCAAGGGTGGTCTCAATACCGGGCCCGGTCCATACAAACTCGCTGATGTCGCCCCAGCGACTATTGCCGATCGATACCGCAACAGTGAGCCGTGGTCCTACTAAGGCCGGGTGCCCGCCAGGAAGGCCGGCCTCAACGTCGTCCTTGCCGAGGTCCACGTCGCAGGCGTTCATGAACTGTTCGCTTGGCAGGCGGTATCGATCTCTGTCAATATCGATGAATGTCGAATTCACCGGCAGGGGTCGACGCTGACGCCTGCTGCGAAACCACATCACTTCTTCGCGAGCCGCTGACCACAGCGGCTGCCACGGAGATGGCAGTCAAACTCAAGGCATTGGCCGATCCGGTACGACTGCGTCTGTTCAGTGCAGTCGCCACCCGCGCTGGCGGCGAGGCGTGCGTGTGCGATGTCTCCGACGGCCTTGACGTCGGCCAACCCACGATTTCGCATCATCTGAAGGTCCTCCGCGACGCCGGCCTGCTCACATCGCAACGCCGGGCGTCATGGGTGTACTACTCCGTGGTCCCCGAAGCCCTGATCGGCCTGTCCGCTTTCTTCGCCCCCATCGACATCGACGTTTCCACCGAGGTGACCCTGTGACCGATACCGCCCCCAGCCCCGCCGACGCGCATGTGATGGGCAAACTTTCCACCCTGGACCGATTCCTGCCGCTGTGGATCGGTATCGCGATGGCTGCCGGCCTGCTGCTGGGCCATTGGATTCCGGGCATGAACACCGCGCTCGAAGCGATTCAGGTGGACGGGATATCCCTGCCCATCGCGTTGGGTCTGTTGATCATGATGTACCCGGTGCTGGCCAAGGTCCGCTACGACCGCCTCGACACCGTCACCGGTGACCGCAAACTGTTGATCAGTTCACTGCTGCTGAACTGGGTACTCGGCCCGGCGCTGATGTTCGCCCTGGCCTGGCTCCTGCTGCCCGACCTGCCCGAGTACCGCACCGGCCTCATCATTGTCGGCCTCGCCCGCTGTATCGCGATGGTGATCATCTGGAATGACCTGGCCTGCGGCGACCGCGAAGCCGCCGCCGTGCTCGTGGCCTTGAATTCGATCTTCCAGGTCGTCATGTTCGCCGTCCTGGGCTGGTTCTACCTGTCGGTGCTGCCGGGCTGGCTCGGGCTGGAACAAACCACGATCGACACCTCGCCCTGGCAGATCGCCAAGTCGGTGCTGATCTTCCTGGGGATTCCGCTGTTGGCCGGCTATCTGTCGCGGCGTCTAGGCGAACGCGCCAAGGGCCGGCAATGGTACGAGACCAAGTTCCTCCCGACCGTCGGACCGTGGGCGCTCTACGGGCTGCTGTTCACGATCGTGATCCTGTTCGCGCTGCAGGGCGACCAGATCATCAACCGCCCGTGGGATGTCGCCCGGATCGCGCTGCCGCTGCTGGCGTACTTCGCCATCATGTGGGGCGGCGGGTACTTGCTCGGCGCCGCGGCGGGGCTGGGCTATGAGCGCACCACCACGCTGGCGTTCACTGCCGCGGGCAACAACTTCGAGCTGGCCATCGCTGTAGCGATCGCCACGTACGGCGCCACCTCAGGCCAAGCCCTGGCCGGTGTCGTCGGGCCGCTGATCGAGGTACCGGTTCTGGTCGCGCTGGTCTACGTCTCCCTGGCCTTGCGAAAGCGGTTCAGCCACCACACGTCCCAGCATCTGCCCAGCGACTCAGCGACGAGAACGGAATCCGCGTCATGACCGGCACCCCTGTCACCCACCAACTGCGCGACGACCTGTCCATCGACCAGAAGCTCGCCCTCAAGACCGCGGCGACCCGGCTGCGGGCCGAGTTCGAGGACACCTTCGGGGTGGAGACCATCGAACGGTTCCTGCACACGTCCTATGACCAATTCGCCGGCCGGGCAACCATTCCCAACTTCCTGCCGCTGCTGGCCGAGCGATTCGCCCGCCAGCGCCTGCACGCCCTGGCCCGCGTGGAAGGCAAGATCGTCGACGGCAAACCCACCGTCCTGTTCCTGTGCACTCACAACGCCGGACGCTCGCAGATGGCGTTGGGGTACTTCACCCACTTGGCCGGTGACCGGGCGGTCGCCTGGTCGGGGGGATCCGAGCCCGGCAACGAGATCAACCCCGCTGCGATCGACGCGATGGCCGAGGTTGGTATCGACATCACCGGCGAGTACCCCAAGCCGTGGACCGAGGAGATCGTGCAGGCCGCCGACGTCGTCATCACGATGGGCTGCGGGGACGCCTGCCCGGTGTTCCCCGGGAAGCGGTACCTGAACTGGGAACTGCCCGACCCGGCCGGCCAAGGCGTCGATGCGGTGCGTCCGATCCGCGACGATATCGAAGGGCTCGTCCGTCGGCTGCTCGCCGACCTCAACGTCACCACCAGCGGCTGACCGCATGAACCCGACCCCGTCCATCGTGGCGATGACGGCAGCCCATGCCGACGCGGTGCTGGCCATCTACCAGGAGGGGATCGATACTGCGCAGGCCACCTTCGCCAGCACCGCCGGCGACTGGGCCGCTTTCGACGCAGGGCACCTATCCGAGCACCGATACGTCGCCTGCGACGACACCGGCACTGTCCTGGGATGGGTTGCCGCCGCGCCGATCTCATCGCGATGCGTCTACGCCGGTGTTATCGAGCACAGCGTCTACGTCAGCGCCGCCGCCCGCGGCCAGCGCCTGGGCACCCGTCTGCTGCAGACCCTGATTTCCTCCAGTGAGAACGCCGGCATCTGGACGCTGCAGTGCGGCATCTTCCCCGAGAACACCGCCAGCCTGGCCCTGCACGAGAAGGCCGGCTTCCGCGTCGTCGGCACCCAACACCACCTCGGCCAACACCACGGCCGCTGGCGCGACGTCACCCTGCTCGAACGGCGCAGCACCCGCACCGGCCTCTCACCCACACCACAGGACCCGACATGACCCAACCCCAAACACCCGCCGTGCTTTTCGTCTGCGTGAAGAACGGCGGAAAGTCCCAAATGGCCGCAGGCCTCATGCGCCATACGGCCGGCGACACTGTCGCCGTCTACTCGGCTGGCACCAAACCCGGCGGTGCAATCAACGCGCTGTCGGCACAGGTGCTGACCGAGATCGGCGTGGATATCACCGGCGAGAAGCCCAAACCGATCGACCCTGATCTGCTGAGCCAGGTTGATCTGGTCGTGACGCTGGGCCGCGAAGCCGTCGTCGAACCGGTACAGGGCACCCCGATCGAGAATTGGGACACCGACGAACCGTCCGACCGCGGCATCGACGGCATCGAACGGATGCGACTGGTCCGCGACGACATCGCCGCCCGCGTCACGGAATTGGCTTCCCGACTCAACGGCCACTAGGCCCGATCGGGCCATTGATCACGAAAATCGTTGACATAGACGGTGCTTCATCGCGGCAGCCGCCGTCTGGCAATCCCTTGATCGCCCGCCCACTCCTGTGAGGAGCACCCCTGATGTCTGACCGCCGAGTTGTCGCCATTGGTGGCAGTGATGCCGGTATCAGCGCCGCCCTACGCATCCGTGAACTCGACCCCACCACCGACGTCACCGTCGTGGTCGCCGACGCTTTCCCGAACTTCTCCATCTGCGGCATCCCGTACTACGTCTCCGGTGAAGTCACCCACTGGAGCAACCTGGCGCACCGCACCGCCGCCGATCTCGCCGCGACCGGGATGCGGGTGCTCACCGACACCACCGCCACCCGGATCAACGTCACCGAGCACACCCTCGATGTCCTGGGCGCCGACGGCACACCCCAGCAGTTGGCCTACGACGCCCTGGTGGTCGGTACCGGCGCGGTGTCGGCCCGGCCTCCTATCGCCGGTCTGACCGGTCCGGATGCCCTCGGCCCCGCCGAGGGTGTGCACCTGCTGCATTCCATGGGCGACACCTTCGCGGTGATGGAATCCCTGCACAAGCGCGACCCGAAACGCGCGGTGATCATCGGTGCCGGATACATCGGCCTGGAAATGGCCGAAGCGCTCACCACCCGCGGTATCGCGGTCACCCAGATCGAAGCGTTGCCCGAAGTGCTGCCCACCGTCGACGCCGAGTTGGGCGCCCTGGTCCACACCGAGCTAGAGCGTCATGGGGTTGAGGTGCTGACCAGCACCACCGTGCAGGCGATCAGTCGCACCGATGCCGGCGCCCTGACGGTGACCGGCAGCCACGATGGCGAGACCATCGCCCGCACTGTTGATTTCGTGCTGGTCGTGGTGGGCGTGCGCCCGGATGTCGAACTGGCCGCCGACGCCGGCGCCGAACTCGGAACCAAAGGCGCGATCGTGGTCGACGAGGCGATGCGTACCAATCTGCCCGACGTGTACGCCGCCGGTGACTGCGTCCACACGCACCACCGCCTGTTGGGCCTGACGTGGCTCCCGCTGGGCACCACCGCTCACAAGCAGGGCCGCGTCGCCGGCGAGAACGCCATCGGGGGCAACGCCCGCTACGCCGGCAGCCTGGGCACCCAGGTGGTCAAGGTGTTCGACCTGGTCGCCGCCCGCACCGGGCTACGGGAACATGAAGTCATTGCCGCGCAACGGGGTTGGATCCCGGCCACTGTCGCGGCCAGTCCCGATGATCACAAGGCGTACTACCCGGGCGCCACCCCGATCCACATCCGGATTACCGGTGACACCGCCAGCGGCGCGTTGCTGGGCGCTCAACTGGTCGGGCACCGCAGCGCCGAGGTCGCCAAACGCGTCGACACCTACGCCACCGCCCTGTTTCACGGGATGACTATCGACGGGCTCAGCGAACTCGACTTGTCCTACACCCCACCGCTGGGCTCGCCCTGGGATGCGGTGCAGATGGCCGCTCAAACCTGGACCCGTCACCAGCGCAGCGCCCTGGGCACGTCGGCGTCAGCCTGATCGAGACAGTTGCGTGGCAACCGGGTCAGGTTCGCCAGCGCCAGCCCGGTAGGGCCGCAAGTTTGGCGGCCCGATCGGCAGGCAGCCGGCCCGCCTTGTGCGCGCTCTTTTGGGTGTTCACCCACGCACCGAGTGGGTAGCCGTCGACGGTGTCGCTGCGGCCAGGGGTGGCGGCGCCGTGCCGGCTGACGTAGGTGGTGAGGGCATCGAGGCCCTCCTGCCAGCGGTCCTGCGTCGGTGTCCATCGCCACCCCGGCAGGGCGGCGAGCAGTTCGGCGCGGTCGACGGGCAGTGTGCCGTTGCGATGCTCGCGGCGGCGATGGGTGACCCACCAGCCGATGGGGTGGCCGTCAAAGACCGTCTTTTGCGGCGGGCACGCGTGGCCGGTCTCGGCGAGGTAGGCACGCAACACCCGCAGCCCTTCCTCCCAGCTGTCGTGGTGGCGGCCCCAGCTCCAACCGGGCAGCGCTTCGAGCTCGGCGACGCGGTCAGCGAGCAGCGTGCCGGCCCGAAAATCTTCGCGACAGCGGTGCAGCCATTGGCCGAGCGGATAGTCCGCGAGTCGGGTGTCGCGCTGCACCGAGGCGAGCGTGTGGTGCTCGGCGATCCAGGCGGTCGCGGCGGCGATACCGTGGTCCCAGCGGGCTGTCTCGATGTCCCAGTCCCACTCCGGCAGCGCCGCCAGCAGCCGGATTTGCGGCGCGGACAGTTCCAGGCCGGTGAAGGCCTGGCGCTGTGCGGTCACCCAGGCGTGCAGGTCGACGCCGTCGACGACGGTGCCGGCCAGCATCCTCGTCGTGCCGGATTGGCGCGCGAAGGTCGCGAGCGCATCGTGCCCGTGGCGCCAACTGCCCGGACGCGGCGGCCCCCAGTGCCAGCCGGTGACCGCCTCCAGCGCAGCGAGGTGATCGAGGTCCAGGATCCCGTCCCAGTACTCGTCACGGCAGCGGGCGACCCACTTGCCCAGATCGATGCCGTAGGCGCGGATGTTCGGGCCGACGTCGGTGGTGCCGCGCTGGCTCTGATAGCGCTGCAGGGCGGCCAGGGCATCGTTCCAGTGCGGCGCGGTGTCCGGGACGCTCACGCGCACACAGACGGTGCCAGCCGGTAGCCAACCCCGCGGACGGTGCGGATGAACTCGCCATGTTCGGGATCGTCGCCCAGTTTCCGGCGGAGTCGTTTGACATGCACCGCAACAGTATTGGTGTCCGACGGGTGCCCCCACACCGCGCGGCTGATCTCTTCGCTGCTGGCGACTTTGCCGCGCCGCTCGATGAGAAACACCAGCAGCTCCAGTTCACGGTGGGTGAGCTGGACTTCGCGGCCCCGAACCTGGGTTTCGTAGCCGTGCCGGTCGACGTGGATCGGTCCGGCGACCAGGATCGCCGGCCCGGGTTCGCCGGTGAGGGCGAAGGGGGTAATCGCGGCGATGGCATAGGGCCGAGCGATCACCGCTGACGCGCCGGCCGCCAGCACCGGACGCGCCAGGTCTTCCTCGCCGGGCGCGGCACCCACCAGGATTGGCAGATCGGAGGTCGCGCGCACCGCCGAGGTGATGCTGGCGGCGGCGACGGTGGCGGTGCGGGCGGCCATGATCAACACATCCGGAGCGCCGGCGCCGACCGCCAGCAGGGTCTCAGCGCCGTTGCGGCACCAGGTGGTGTCGATCCCCGCTCGTGCGGCCTCATCCATCAGGTCCGCGGCGATGCGGGAGTCGACTTCACACAACACCAGGCTGCCGCGCGGCGCACCCAGTGCCGCGCGGTAGGTCCCCGGCTCCATCGGCGCGTTCGTTCGCCGCACCTCGATGGTCAACGCGTGCCGCCCACCCTTCCTGTGCCGCTGATGCCGCTCATGCCCCTACCGTGAGCGGCACGCTGACGCTAACCGAACCGTCCGGAAATGTAATCCTCTGTCGCCTTTTTGCCGGGATTGGAGAACATCTTCTCGGTGTCGTCGATCTCGATCAGCCGGCCCGGCTTACCGGTGGCTTCCAGGTTGAAGAACGCCGTCTGATCGCTGACCCGGGCAGCCTGCTGCATGTTGTGCGTGACGATCACGATGGTGTAGTCCTGCTTGAGCTCGGCGACCAGGTCCTCGATCGCCAACGTGGAGATCGGGTCCAGCGCCGAGCATGGCTCGTCCATCAGCAGCACATCGGGCTGCACCGCGATCGCCCGAGCGATGCACAGCCGCTGCTGCTGACCACCCGAAAGGCCCGACCCCGGCTTGTCGAGGCGGTCTTTGACCTCGTTCCACAGGTTGGCGCCTTTGAGCGAGCGCTCGACGACCTCATCGAGGGTCTTCTTGTTGCGCACACCCTGCAGCTTCAACCCCGCGATGACGTTGTCGCGAATGGACATGGTGGGGAACGGGTTCGGCCGCTGGAACACCATGCCGATGGTGCGGCGCACCCCGACGGGGTCCACACCGGCGGCGTAGATGTCCTCGCCGTCGAGCAGCACCGAGCCCTGAACGCGGGCACCGGGGGTGACCTCGTGCATGCGGTTCAGCGAGCGCAGCACCGTGGACTTGCCGCAACCCGAGGGCCCGATGAACGCGGTGACGCTACGCGGCTGCACCGACAGCGAGACATCCGCTACGGCGTGGAACGCGCCGTAGAAGATGTTGACGTCTTTGAGGTCGATACGTTTGGCCATGACGAAAGTTCCTGTCGATTCAGCGTTTGCGAGTGAGCAGCCGGGTCGTGGCCGCGGCGGCGAGGATCAAAATGGCGACCACGATGATGAGCGTCAGTGCCGCGCCCCACACCCGTAGTTGGCCTGCGGGCTGCGGGTTGATCAGCTCGGTGTAGATCAACAGCGGCAGCGAGGCCATGTTGCCGCCGAAAATGTCGAAGTTGATCGAACGGGCATAGCCGACCAAGACCAGCACCGGCGCGGTCTCGCCGATGATGCGGGCGATCGAGAGCAGCACGCCGGTGATGATGCCGGGAAGGGCCGTGGGCACCACGATGCGTGCGATGGTCTTCCACTTCGGAATGCCCAAGGCGTAGCTGGCTTCCCGCAGATCATTGGGGACGAGCTTGAGCATTTCCTCGGTGGATCGGACCACCACTGGCAGCATCAGCAGCACCAGCGCCAGCGAGACCGCGAACGCGCTCTGGGTGAAGCCCAGGGTGGTGATCCACAAGCTGAAGATGAACAGCGCCGCGACGATCGACGGCACACCGGCCAGCACGTCCACCATGAAGGTAGTGGTGCGGGCCAGACGGCCACCGCCGTACTCGACGAGGAAGATTGCGGCCATCACCCCGAGCGGGATCGCCAGCACCGCAGCGATACTCGCCTGCACGATGGTGCCGTACAGCGCGTGGTACACACCGCCGGCGAACTCTTCAGGAAGCACGCCTTGCAGCGACCGGGTCCACCAGGTGGAGCTGACGATGGCGCGCCAGCCTCGCTCGATGACGATGTAGAGCACCCAGACCAGCGGGATCAGTGCGACCCCGAAGGCGCTACCCACCAGCGTGGTGGCCACCGCGTTCTTGATGCGCCGACCGCGCGCGGTCGGGTGAAAAGTCGGGCTCTTGATCGGCTCATCCAGTGTGGCGACGTTCATCTCAGTTCACCTTCGATCCGGCGATGGCGCGTGCGGCAGCGTTGACCGCGAAGGTCAGCGCGAACAGGACGAAGCCCGCAGCGATGTAGGCGCCCGTAGGTAGCGGGGCGCTGAATTCGGCTGCGGCCGAAGCGATCTTCGATGCGAAGGTGTAGCCACCGTCGAACAGCGACCAGTTACCGGCCTTGGCCGCCGACCGCAGGATGATCAGGACCGCGACGGTCTCACCGAGGGCACGACCCAGGCCCAGCATGGACGCGGCCACCACGCCGCTGCGGCCGAACGGCAGCACCGTCATGCGCACCACTTCCCACTTCGTCGCGCCCAGGGCCTGGGCGGCTTCGATGTGCGGAATCGGGGTCTGGCGGAACACTTCCCGGCTCACCGAGGTGATGATCGGCAAGATCATCACCGCCAGGACGATGCCCGCGGTGAAGATGGTGCCGCCACCAACTAGCGACACGTTGCCCTCTTTGAACAGGAACAGCCAGCCCAGGTTGCGGTTGAGGAACTCGGCCACCGGCGAGAGCTGGGGTGCCAGCACGAAGATGCCCCACAAGCCGAAGACGATGGAGGGGACCGCGGCCAGCAGGTCGACCGCGATGCCGAACGGCCGGGACAGTCGGGCCGGGGCGTAGTGCGTCAGGAACAGGGCGATGCCGATCGCCACTGGTACCGCCAAGACCAGTGCGAATCCTGCGCTGAGCACCGTGACCATGAACAGGTCGGCGATACCGAACGCCAGGTGGTCACCGTCGGAGGTCTTGAACTCGCTGCTGGTGAAGAAGTTGTCGTGGTTGGCCATCAACGACGGGATCGCCTGGATCAACAGGAACACGGCGATCAGCGCGATGGCGATGACGATCGTGGCCCCGGCGGCGACGGCAATGGCCTTGAAAATCCGGTCGCCGAGGGCGCCGGTGCTGGTCCGTTTCGGGGCGGCCGGTTTCGGGGGCGTGATCGGATCAGACATCCGTGAATTGTCCCCCGGCGCGGGTGCCGTCGACGACGGCACCCGCGGGGTTCCCGAAATATCGGGTTGTAACGCCATGAGAACTCAAATCAGGAGATCGCGTTGACGGCGGTGGTCAACTTCGACTGGAACTCGGCCGGGATCGGGATGTAGCCGTTGCTGTCCAGGCCCTTCTGCCCACCGGTGATCGTCGACTGCAGGAACGCCTTGACCGCCTTGCCGGTGTCGGCGTCGGCGTACTTCGAGCACACGATCTCGTAGGTGGCCAACACGATCGGGTACGAGCCGGCCTGAGTCGGCTTGTAGAAGGTGGCGGTGTCGAGCACCAGGTCGTTGCCCTGGCCCTTGACCTTGGCGCCGGCGATGGTCTTACCCACGGTCTCGGTGCTGATGTCGACGGGCTCCGGTCCGGCCGAGGTGACGACCTTGGCGGTGGTCAGGCCCTGGGTCTTGGCGAAGGACCACTCGTTGTAGGTGATCGATCCGGGGGTGTTCTTGATGGCGGCCGAGGTGCCCTCGTTGCCCTTGGCACCTTCGCCGACGCCGCCGGCGAACGCCTTGCCCGCGCCCTTGCCCCAGGCGCCGTCAGAGGCCGCGTCCAGGTACTTCTGGAAGTTGTCGGTGGTGCCGGATTCGTCGCTGCGGAAGACCACGTGGATCGGGTCGGCCGGCAGGGCGACGCCGTTGTTCAGTGCGGCGATGGCCGGGTCGTTCCAGGTCTTGATCTCACCGTTGAAGATCTTGGCGGCGGTGGGGCCGTCGAGCGACAGGGAGGTCACGCCGGGGACGTTGTAGGTGATGGCGATCGGGCCGAAGACGACCGGCAGGTTCCAGGCTTCCGAGCCGCAGCGGTCCTTGGCCTTGTCGATCTCGCCCTTCTTGGCGTTCAGCGGGGAGTCCGAGCCACCGAAATCGGTCTGCTTGCCGAGGAATTCGCTCACGCCGGCGCCCGAACCGTTGGAGGTGTAGTTCAGGGTGTAGCCCGAGCAGGCCTCCTCGTAGGCCTTGACGAAGCGGGTCATCGCGTTGGCCTGCGCGGTCGAGCCGCTGGCCTTGAGTGCCTTCTTGCCGCCGCAGGACACGTTGGACGAACCGCCGTTGGCGCTCGAGCCACCCGAGGACGCGTTGTTGTCGCTGCCGCACGCCGACAGCGCCAGCGCTCCGGCGGCCACCAAGCTCACGGAGACGCCAAATCGGTTGAGCTTCACAGAACTCCCTCACAGCATTGGGGTGACGTCCGCAAAAATTTGCGTCACCGGGTTGGGCCGAGCACGAAAATGTCGCTCCGCTAGACGGTTCTGTCTCCGTCCGGCAACAGAACCTAGGCGTCCCCCATGAACGTCCGGCCCAATCACGATGAACGGAAGATGAACCACGCTGGGAGGGTGTCCGCTGCAGCGGTATGCCCTACCTTGACGTATCGTGATAACTCAATGAACATTGAGTCAATGCCTATGGAGTCGAGTGACACCGTGCACCACCGGGCGGCCATCCACGCCGCACTGGCCGATCCGGGCCGCCTCACCATCGTTGACCATTTGTTGCTGGCAGACGCGTCCCCGTCGGAACTTCAAGAGCTGCTGAGTGTCGGGTCGAATCTGTTGGCCCATCATCTGCGGGTGCTGGCCGAGGCCGGGCTCATCACCCGCCGCCGCTCCGAAGCCGACGGGCGCCGTACGTACTTGCATTTGGACCGCCGCGCGTTGGATGCCATGGTGCCCGTGGCGGGGCGGCGGGCTCGCCGGGTGGTTTTCGTCTGCACGCAGAATTCTGCGCGCAGTCAGCTCGCGGCGGCGATCTGGAACCGTATGAGCGCCGTGCCGGCCACCTCGGCCGGCACCCATCCCGCCGAGCACATTCATCCCTTGGCACTGGCGGCCGCGCAGCGTCGGCAGGTGCCGATGCCGGCGCGCACACCCCAGCGCCTCGACGACGTGCTGCAGCCCAGCGACCTGGTGATCGCGGTGTGTGACAACGCGCACGAGGAACTGCCCGCCGACCCGCAACGGATCCACTGGTCGATCCCCGATCCGGTCCGCGCGGCGACGCCCGATGCCTTCGACATCGTGGTCGACACGCTTGTCGAACGCATCGATCACGTCGCCCCGCGGCTGCGGGCGGGCTGAGGTCCGGTGGTCACGGTGGCCGGCACAGCCTCCGTCCCGCTCACGCGCCGCCTGCGGGCGTTGCGCGATTGGTTCCGGGCGGGCTACCCGAATGAGGCTCCGGGCCTGGGGTATTCACCGCTCATGGCGTTGGCGGGCCCGCCGTCGCTGACGCCGAAGCAGGCCCAGCAGGTGGTCGAGCACTTGGTGGACCGCCCGGCCGATCCGGTGGAGGTCGCGGTGGCGATTGTCGGTGTCACCGGCCGGCTGCCCCATCCTGGGCAGCGGCGCACCATCGAGCGGCTGCTGCGCGCATACCCCGGGCGCGCCTAGAGGCCGCCCCGCTATTGGCAGCAGCGGGGATCGAGTACCACACACAACGCTTGCAGCGCATCAGGTTTCACCCGGTGGAACACCCTCATGCCGCGGCGATCGGACAACACCAGCCCCGCGGTGCGCAGCTGCCCGATGTGATGACTGATCGTGGACTCTCCTACGCCGAGCGCTTCGGACAGGTCCCCGCTGGTCTGCTCGCCATCGGCCGCGCTGAACAGGGACGACAAGATCTTGATGCGCACCGGGTCGGCGATTGCCTTGAGCCGCATGGCCACCGCCAGCGCATCCTCATCGCCCATCGGGCCCGAGGCCACCGGGTTGCAACACACCGGCTCGGACATGTCGATCATCGGTAACGCCTTGGGCATGACACCATCGTGCCAGCGATCTTGACATATATCAAAAAGGTGGCAAGCTGAGGTTGGCGCCAATTCGATATATGTCACATCCAATACTGGAGGTCTCGACCATGTCCCGTGTCCAGCTCGCCCTTAACGTCGACAACCTCGACGAGGCAATCACGTTCTACTCCAAGCTGTTTGGCATCAGCCCGGCCAAGGTGAAGCCGGGTTACGCCAACTTCGCGGTGACCGAGCCGCCGCTGAAGCTCGTGCTGCTGGAGAACCCCGGCAAGGGCGGCACCATCAACCATCTCGGCGTCGAGGTGGCCTCCAGCGAGCAGGTCCACAGCGAGATCGCCCGGTTGACCGGCGAAGGATTGTTCACCGACGAGGAAATCGGCACCACGTGCTGTTTCGCCACCCAGGACAAAGTGTGGGTGACCGGACCGGCCGGCGAGAAGTGGGAGGTCTACACCGTCCTCGCCGATTCGGACACCTTCGGCTCCAGCCCCAACCTTCTCGACGACTCCGGCGAAGGCGGTGTCTGCTGCGGCGGCACCGCGGCCGCTGAAGCCGGTCAGCCCAGCGCCGCCTCCTGCTGCTGAATCCCCAGCAGGCCGGTCGCACGCCACAGCTTCGCGCAGGCGTGCGGCCGCGCTTGTCGGAGGTCAGCTGCGGCCGGTGCGCCGTGACGCGATGTCGGCGACAGGAGCCTTCCGCGCGGCAGCATCGCGCTCCAACACCAGCAGCTGAATGGCACTGGCGTAGGTGTTGAGGCGGTCCTCCAGCTCGGCGCAGTGGGCGAGCAGCGCGGTGTGGTCGCGTTTGAGTTTCTCGAAGTCGCTGAGCTGGCGGGTAAAAGCGGCCGGCGCCCCGTCAGCGTTGCGCACGCGGGCCTGGAATAGTTCTTTGAGATCGACGTGCTGATGGGTCAGCTGCCAGCGGCCGACGTCGGCCTCGACCGCCAGTTGCGAGACACTCAACCGGCCGGTGGAACGCAGCGGCTCACCCGCCAGCAGCCGGTCCATCGCGGCCAGAATCTGTTGGCGCACAACATCAGTCTCTCCGCCGGGGAACGACGATGGGTTCATCTGTGCCTCTCCAGGACGGTGTTAAGCCGGTCCAACTCCAACTGTTCACGCTGGCGTCGAATGGGTGGGGCCAAGTCCTCGTCGAGAATCGAACGCAGTTCGTCGCGGCGGGCCCGAATGACGGCGATATCGCGGTCGGTGCGCGCAATGTTCCGACAGCGAGGCTGACAGTCATCGATATCCGGGGTCACTGTCGGATCATCGACCCCGCCGCGCAATTGACAGGCCGCCTGGTGCGGATTGAAGACACAGGTCATGCCGTCGCCGTGGTAAATCTGCAGCAGCGGGTTGGTCACCAGATCACGGGCTTGGCGCTCGGAGGTCAGAACATGCCCGGCGAATTTTCGTGCGGCGGCGGGCACGCGGCGGCGGTATTCCTCTGCGGCCGGACCCGACACACGTTCGCTGCTGGCGAGGGCTTGTTCGTCGTCGGCGAGTTCGTCCAGGCGTGCCAAGAAATCTTCGTAAGCGTATTCGTCGGGGAAGCCGGAGTTGTAGTCGCCTGCGTATCCCTGGATCAGCCGAGTGTGCACATGACCGTATTGGATGGCGCCGGCGACCAGCCCTCGGGGGCGGCGCCGGATGAACCAGGCCAAAGTCCGCCGGAACCGCGAATTGGTAATCGCACCATGCGGATCCGTGGGGATGCCGGGACGCCCCCTGGCAGCGGCATAGTTGTTGACCCACCCGATGAACAGTTCGATGTCCCCATTGGCGCGCGAGGCCATCCGCGCTTCGCCCGCCCGCCGCGCAGACCGGTCTCTCCGCAATGCCTCGATGCGGGCCGGGAAAATCACATCGTGATCGTGTAGACGCTCCGAAACAGCCACGGCGTCGGCGACCGGTTTGACCACCACCCACGGATCCTGGCGCCGCATCCCGCCGGGGAGCTTATTGCCGTTGACATCGACGGCGTTTTTGAAGAACACCCCCGACATGAGCCACATGTCCGTACTCACGTCGTAGTCGATGCAGCCGCGGCGCAAGTTCAGCACCTCACCCGGCCGTGCGCCGGACAGATAGGCGATGACGATCATGCACGCCGTACTCAGATGCAGGGCCAAACCACGAGCCTCTTGGTGGATGATCGGCGTATCACGCCAAGGCCGGCCATCAAGTTCGGCCGTGATGGGGGTGTTTAGGTAGGCATGGTCCGCGATCGGCAGACCCGAATCGAGCACCATCTGGCCCACCGGATTAACAGCCGAATAGGCGCGTAGGGTGCATTCAAGAATCATGCCGATGTGGCGCCAGTCCACCTGGGCAACCCCGACGGAATCCAGTTTCCCCGGCAAGGATCCGCCACTGTCTTTCAACCCTTGCAGGTAGGCCGCCATCCGCGCCTCTATCTGGCCAGTCGGAGGGCGGAAAACGACTGGGCCTCGGGCCCGACGTCCTTCCGGCGCACGGTCTTTCAGCCGGCACGACTCGGCATGGGCGGCCAGGATGTCGGGCGCGAAGTTCTCTACGAACTGTAGCGACCAGAACAGCAACGCTTGCATGGTCGACTCAGCGATGCGCGGGGTCGCGTTCTCGCGGTAGCCGCGTTTGGCTCCGAACAATTCGCGTGGTGCATCGTCGTGCCACGGCCGCGCCTCAGGCAGCCGCATGCTCTCTGGCAGCACACTGCGGTAGCTCCACAACCGGCGCACCTCCCACACCCGGCGGAATCTGCTGTCCATGGATATCTCTTGTGCGGCAAGATCATTGACGTAAGCGTCGAGCAGATCAGCGTCGACCTGAGCAAACTCGGTGATCTCGCGGCTGTGCAGCCACACGGTGAAGTATTTGAACGATCCCCACGACGACATGATCGTCTGGATAGCAGTGCGCTCTTCGCCGAACCGCAGAAACGGGACCGGATAATCCCGGTTGATCAGTTGCCAGATGTAGTGTTTGGCCGCCAGTCGCAGCGGCTGCGGTATCGCCGTGAAGTTCAGACTGGCGGCGTCGGCATGTTCTTCGAAGAATGCGGGGCTCAAGCACCAGCGGTCCTCACCGAACAGGCTGAGCGCACTCAGGTCGGTGCCGGGCACGAGTTCGCGTGTGAGCAGAACCGGGGTCTGTTCGGACGGCCAGGTCGTGACGGGGCCGGCGTCGCTGTCGACACTGTCAGCGACCCTCACAGTGTGTGCAGGATACGGTGCGACACTGCCGGATTGGTCGTCGCGGGCTGGGTGGCCGGGTGACGGACTCATCGGATATCCAGTTCACGATTGACGAAACGCTCGACCAGACGCCGTTGGTCAGGCGTCGCCCCGGCCCGCGCATCGGCGATGTCGATTGGGTCGTGGCGGTCGAGCAGGTCTGTTAACTGCGCGTGCGGCAGCCCAAACCGCTGCACCCACACCAGGGGGGTCATGTGGGATTTACGCGCCTGCAAATGATCATGGACCAGCACCTGCACAGGCAGGTGGTGCGGTAGTGCACGGGCACAGGGGCAGCCTAGACACATCATGAACGAGGCGCTGCACGGCTGATCCGGTCCGGTGAAGGGACTGTTCACGTTGTCGGTGCAAGCGACCATCACGGTGTCGAGTTCACGAGCAAGCATCCGTTTGAACACGTCGGCATTGAGACCGTGCGCCGCCGCCAGTTCCTTCGGATTCGCCTGCGCCAGTTCCTCTTTGGTCAGGACGTCGATGACTGCCCTGCTACGCGCCTTGGTGACTTCCTCTTGCAGGGCCGCTTCGACCACGTCGCGATAGGCCACCAGATTGCCCCGATTGCGCCCCAGGTATTCGTTGACCAGGGTTTCCTCGGTGTGTGCCACCGGTTTCTGATGCAGCTCAACAAACGTCAACCGCAGCCGATCCAGCGTCACACGCAACGGTGCATCCCCGGCGTCACTGGGCACACGGCGGCTGTTTGACCAATTTTCGAGCGGTTCGCGGCTCCCCAACGGACGAAATCCCCGCCCAATGCCGGTTCCGCCACACCCGTGATAGCCGACCAACAAGCGGTCACTGCCGCACCTCTGCCGTGCGCTCATCGTCAACTCGTGCAGCAGGGCGTACACCCCGAACGGGGTGTGCAGCTGATCGCGCGACGTCAGGCGATCCGGGTTGGCCGGTACCGAAATCCAATCCGGCACATCAGCCAACACCGCATTCATGTAGGCGCGCCGGCCGCGACGCGGCTTATGCACATCAATGATCACCGTCGCCAGTCCATCGTCAACGTATCCATCCCCGCGGTGATGCTTGGCCGGCGTACCTTTGATCACGCTCGGGTTCTGCCCTGTCATCACCGCCAGCAAGATCGCGGCCGCTGCTAGCTCCACCGCTGACAGGCTTAACCAGCTCATAATGTCGGGCACCGAGCCAAATCCGCCCTGGGTGACCCACCCTTTGGCGACGACTTGCCCCCACTTCGTGACCCCGTCATAGCGGGGAACATCGCCGTGCACATCCACGAAATCCAGTAACTCGCAACGCCGATCGGTGTCGGCAACGGTGCCGGCGCGGTAGCGCGCTAGCAGCGCCCGATTGGCACGGATCCGTGTCGCGGCCCTGCGTAGATCCGAGCGCGCTGCCTGCGCAATCCGGGTGAACTCAGCCCGGCTGTAGCTGGTCTTCCGCGACACAGGCACGTTCTTTGGACTGGGTTCGCGGACCTTTACACTCACCGCCGGCGTTAGCGAATCGCACACGCGAAGCATCGCCTTGATCAAACGGAACCACTCCCGGACGACGCCGTTGTCACCACGGCAGTAGACCAGAAACGCATCAATATGACTGGGCGCCAACGCCGAACAATCCGGTGGCGGATCAGAGAGCCCAGCAAGAAACGTGCAAAATCGTTGAACGGCAACGTATTGGTGCCGAACAGCGGAGAGGCTACCGATGCCCGACCCTGGTGCGATTCGGCGAGCGAATGCTGCAGCGAGTTGCCGCTGCATCAAGGCCGGCACTGGCAGCAGCGCGAAACTGTAGTCGTTGGCGACCCGCTCCTCGGCGGCAAACCATCGCACGGTCACTCCATCCTGGAGAACGCCGTGCGTCGTTAAGCCAGCGCCATCCGGCAACGATGCTGAGCGACCACGCCTGCTCACGGCCGCTCCAGTATCGGGTCACCGGCCACCTGCGGGTGCGCCCGGAATGCTTGAGACATGAACTCCTGCACCGGAAAACCCTCCGCGTGCGCCAACAGCACCTCGACTTCAAGGTTTCGGAACGGTTCCAGGTATACGTTCTTGGTCGTCTCCACCCGCGCGTGGCCCAACATGGTTTGTACTAGGTGCCAGGTGTCACCGAACTGCACACGGAAGTCGTCAGCCTGGGCCCCGTCGAGATGACCCACGCGTGCGGAATACACCAACTTGCCGATCGCGAACCACTTCAGGGCGAACGAATGTCGATGCATGTGCGGTGTACAGCTGAAGTCGTTCAGCCCCAACGCAGCGATCCGGGTATTCGCCGTGTCGAACGTGTGATGCCAGCCGTGTGGATCACGCGGCAGGCCATCGGCGTTCAACCACAATGCAATCGGCTCCAACCCGGATACGTTCTCCCGAAATAGCTTTCGTCGTACCCCTGGCGTGAGCTCGTTCCATGAAGTCCGTATACGCCTCCCTGTCGAATCGACATACTCGACGCGACCGGCGCGGGACTGCTTACAGATCACGCTGCGATCTTTGATCCGATCGTATCGGCCAGCAGTCTGCGCATCGCGTACCGCCCGTGCACGGGCACCCTCGACGTAGGCGGATACTGCGCTGAGCACCTCTCGCGGAACCCAGTAGGGATGCCCGTAGCCACCTTTGGCGCAGGCATCGGCAAGCCGCGATGTGAAGAAGTTGCGACCGAATTCCAGCTTGGCCAGCTCGGGCAGCACGATGCTGCCCCATTCGGTAAGCCGCAGGCCGGTACCGTAGAGGCCGTCGACAAATGCGCTGTCTCGCTGCTCATTTCGACCTTTCCACGATCTGTCTCTCCGACCCGACAAGTCTCGACCCCTTACACCAACATCACGCCACCGAGCAATTGCCGCCGGATCAAGCCACCTCACTCGCGCCTCGCGCTTAGCGCGCGGAAACGCAACTTCCGCGAAAATGTCCGACACATCCGGATACCGGGCGGCCACCCAGCGATAGAACTTCTTGCACGCCGCAACATCTTTGGCGAACGTCGATGTACCGACCGGCTCCGGGTTCGCGGGGTCAGTGGTTCGCCAGAACTCGAACTCCTCCGCATCGTCGGACGTCGCGGTCCACCACTGGACCCCCCTGATGTCCAGAAAGTTCAACCACAACAACAGCGATTGCGAGTAGTCGCGATTCGTTGTATCGGCCATGTTTCGCATACGTGCGGAAGCCAAGAAAGCGTTGATTCGCAGGTCAGGGAAGCCGCTCGGGTCGAGGACAATCCGCTGACCTGGAAGTGCGCCCAACCGTGACCCCAATGCACCCAGCTGCACTCCCAGGCCCGCTAGTTCAGAAACCTCCGATAGTCGCGCTTCATCCAGCGTCAGCCGGTGCAAACGCCATCTACACGCACCCATCGCGAGACCCCCAATCGTGGTGAACCGAGATTCAACCACAACAGAAGTGTCGGATATAGAACGCGCCGTGCAGTCGGGATGACAATGCGCACAATGGTTTTCCACTTGGGAATGCCAAGCGCGTAGCTGGCCTCACGCAGGTCCATCGGGACGATGCGCAGCATCTCTTCTGTGGACCGCACGATGACCGGGATCATCAGCAACACCAGCGACAGCGACACCGCGAAACCGGTGCGCTGGAAGCCCAGGGTGGCCACCCACAGCGCGTAGATGAACAGTGCGGCGACGATCGACGGGACACCGGTGAGGATGTCGACCATGAAAGTGGTGACCTTGCCCAGCCGGGTGCCGCCGCCGTACTCCACGAGGTACACCGCCACCATCACGCCGATCGGGATCGAGATGACAGCACAGACAAGCGCCTGCAGGACGGTGCCGACGATGGCGTGGTACGCACCACCGCCCGCCTCGAACGCCGTCATGCCGGACTGCGAGTTGGTGAACCAGTCTGCCGATGTCAGCGCCTCATAACCCTTGGTGACAACGGAATACAGCACCCACACCAGCGGGATCAGCGCCACGAGCACCGACAGGCTGACCAGCACCGTGGCCACCCAGTTGGTGGCCTTGCGGCGGAAACCGACGCCCTCGAAAGACTGGTGCTTGACCGGCCGTTCCAGCATCGCGGCCATCTTGGCGTTCATTTCGCGCCCCTTCCGGCCACGACGGCGCGTGCCGCGGAGTTCACCACGAAGGTGAGGATGAACAGCACCAGGCCGGCGGCGATGTAGGCGCCCGCCTTGTACTGGTCGTTGAATTCGCTTGCGGTCGCGGCGATCTTGCTCGCGAACGTATAGCCGCCGTCGAACAGGGTCCAGCTGAACTGGGTTTGCGTGCCGCGCAGGATGATCAGCAGCGCGATGGTCTCACCGAGAGCGCGGCCGAGGCCGAGCATGGCGCCGCTGATGTAGCCCGACAGCCCGAACGGCAGGACGGTGGTGCGCACGACTTCCCAGCGGGTGGCACCCAGCGCCAGTGCGGCCTCGATCTGACCGCGCGGCGTCTGCACGAAGACCTCACGGCTCACCGCGGTGATGATCGGCAGGATCATCACCGCGAGCACGATGCCCGCGGTGAAGACCGTGCCACCGCCGGCGACCGAGGCATTACCGGTCTTGAACAGGAACAGCCAGCCCAGATCCTTGTTGAGCCACAACGCAAACGGCTTGAGCACCGGGGCCAGCACGTACAGACCCCAGACGCCGTAGACGATCGACGGCACCGCGGCCAGCAGGTCCACCATGTACGACAGCGGGCCGGACAGCCGGCGCGGCGCGTACTGCGTGACGAAGATCGCGATACCCAGTGCGACCGGCATCGCGATCAGCAGCGCGAACACCGACACGAAGACGGTGACCTGCAGCAGATCGAGGATGCCGAAGTGCATCGCGGAGGTGTCGGTGGTGACCCAGTTGCCGCCGAAGGTGAAGAAGTTCTCCTTGTTGCGGGCCAGCGCCGGGATGGCGCGCCACAGCAGGAACACACCGATGGCCGCGATGAGCGCGACGATCAGTACGCCGGAACCCTCGGCGAGTAGGCGGAAAATCCGGTCGCCCAGGCGAACTTTCGAGCCCTTCGACGGGTCGAGAGACACCGGCGTCGGCTCGGGGAAGTGTGCGGCAATTGCCTCCCCCGACCCCGCGTCGGCTGGATTCGGTGTTGTCACTGTCATCCTGTCAGGAACCTAACGGTCGTGGGCTCCGGTTCCATCCTTACTGCGATGGAACCGGAGCGCCAGCACTGCTTAAGCGATTGCGTCGACCGACTGCAGCAGACGCGCCTTGAAGGCGTCGGGCAGCGGGATGTAGCCCGCCTTCGACAGGTTGGCCTGGCCCTGGTTGGCGGCGACCTTCAGGAACGACTTCACCGCGGCGGCGGTGTCGGCGTCGTAGCCCTTCGAGCAGACGATCTCGTAGGTGGCCAGCACCAGCGGGTAGGCGCCGGCTTCCTTGGTCGAGTACAGCGACTTCAGGTCGAGAGCCAGGTCGTTGCCGTCCTTGGCGAACTTGGCGGCGGCGATGGCCTTCTTGGCGTTGTCGTCGGTCAGTTCGACTGCGCCCGAACCGTTGTCGATCTGCGCGAACGGCAGCCCGGCGGCTGCGGCCGGGCTCTTCTCGACGTAACCGATGGCGCCCGGGGTGGCCTGGACGGCCTGCACGACGCCGGCCGACTTCTGCGCGCCTTCACCGGCGCCGCCCTGGAACTCGCTACCGGCGCCCTTCTTCCAGCTCTCGGGAGCCGCGGCGGCCAGGTACTTCTGGAAGTTGTCGGTGGTGCCCGACGAGTCCGAGCGGTAGACCGGCTTGATGTCGGTGTCCGGCAGGGTGGTGCCGGCGTTCAGCGCGGCGATGGCCGGGTCGTTCCACTTCTTGATCTCACCCTGGAAGATCTTGGCCAGCACGTCGGCGTTGACGACGAGCTTGCTCACGCCTTCGAGGTGGTAGGCCAGAGCGACGGGGCCGAAGACCAGCGGCAGGTTCCACGCCGGGTTGCCACCGCAGCGCTCGGCGGCCTTCTCGATCTGCTCCTTGGCCAGCGCCGAGTCGGAACCGGCGAAGTCGACCTGCTTGGCGATGAACTGCTGGCGGCCGGCACCCGAGCCGGTGCCGTTGTAGGACAGGTTCTTGCCGGCGCACACCTGGCCCCAGGCCTTGTTGAACTCGGCGATCGCGTTCTGCTGCGCGGTCGAGCCCTCGGCGGTCAGCGCGTTCTTGCCGCCACACTCGGCAGACGAACCGGACGCCGACGACGACGAAGTGCCGGAGGTGTTGTCGTTGCCACACGCGGTCATGCCGACGGCAAGCGATGCGGCCGCTGCGGTGACGACGAATGCTTTACCGATGCTGGTGAACTTCACGGGTCCTACTTTCGGTGTCGGCCGATGGTCGGCTTTCAAGGGTCGGCTTCCGACTCCCGCGCAACGTATGCGGCCGTAATGGACGAATCACTGATGCCGAATGAACACCGGGTGAACTCGATCAGCGACTTTTCAGGCAACTCGTCGTTTCAGCTAACGGTCGGGGCTGCCGCGTAGGCGACATCGGCGCTGTACAGCTCGAACCCGAGACGTCGGTAGGTCTTCACCGCCGCGGCATTGTCTGCCTCGACATACAGCAGTACGGTCCCGCCCGCACCCAGCCGGTCCGCCAGGTGGTGCAGACCGGCCAGCGTCAGCAACGCTCCGAGACCGCGGCCCTGCGCGTCCGGCCCCACACCGACGACGTACACCTCGCCGACGCCGGAGGCGTCAGAAGACTCGGTGTCCGGAGTCCGATGAACTTTCGTCCAGTGGAAGCCGAGCAACCGTTCCCCGGCCGCATCGTCGGCGTCATATGCCAGGAACAGCCCCGCCGGATCGAACCACGATTCAGCCCGGCGCTCGTCCACCTCGGCCTGCGTCCAGCCGCCCTGTTCGGGGTGCCAGTGGAACGCCGCGTTGTTGACGCGCAGCAGTTCGGCGTCGACCTCGGGCCCCGGATACGTGGTCAGCCGGACACCGGGTTCACCCAGCAAAGGAGGCAAGTCGGACAGCGAGCGACGCATCTGCCAGAGTTCGCGCACCGCGGTCAGGCCGAGTGCCACAGCGGTGGCACGCGCGGCATCGAGGTTGCCGTGCGCCCAGATACGGGTCGCCGCGCCACCGGCGGCGAGGCCGGCACGGATCAGGTCGCTGCCGATGCCCCGGCGTCGTGCCTCGACGGCGACGACGGCCTCCGCCATGTCCGGTGCGAGGTTCAGATAGCCGATCAACGCACCCGAGTCGTGCGCCAGCAGATGGCGGGTGCGCTCCAGCGGGAGTTCGCGCAGCACCTGGTCGCCGACAGGGGCAACCCCGTCCGCGGCAGTCGCCGCCGCGACGAGTTCACGGATGGCCGTCTGGTCGGCAGCACTCAATGCGGTGTGCCAGGTCAGTTCCGTCACTGCGCGGGCTGGGTCTGCCGAGCGCCGTTCTCGACGTCACCGGAGTCGCCGTCGTCCTCGTCGTCGACGTCATCGACCGACTCGGCGGCACCGTTGGTGCGGCCGCGCGCGGGCCGAACGGCCTTGTAACCGACGTTGCGGACGGTGCCGATCAACGATTCGTAGTCCGGGCCGAGCTTGGCGCGCAAGCGCCGGACGTGCACGTCGACGGTGCGGGTGCCACCGAAGAAGTCGTAGCCCCACACCTCCTGGAGCAGCTGGGCGCGGGTGAACACCCGGCCGGCGTGCTGCGCCAGGTACTTCAGCAGCTCGAATTCCTTGTAGGTCAGGTCAAGAGGCTTGCCACGCAGCCGGGCGGTGTAGGTGCCCTCGTCGATGACGAGCTCGCCGAGCGTGATCTTGCCGGCGCTCTGTTGGTCGGCGACGCCGTTACGGCGTCCCACCAGCAGCCGCAGCCGCGCGTCGATCTCGGCGGGCCCGGTGCCGGGCAGCAGGATTTCGTCGATGCCCCATTCGACGTTGACGGCGACCAGGCCGCCTTCGTTGACCACGGCCACCACGGGGACGGAGGCACCGGTGCTGCCCAGCAGACGACAGAGTCCGCGGGCGGCCGCGAGATCAGTGCGCGCGTCGACGATCGCCACATCGGCGTTGCCGGCTTCCAGCAACGACGACACCTCGGTGGGTGCCGGCCGCACGCTGTGCGGCAGCAGCGCCAGCGCCGGGAGTACAGACTCCGGGTGCGGGTCGACGGTCAGTAGCAGAAGATCCAACGGGTCCTCCAGTACGTCCGGGGCCGCACCGGACGTTCCCCCGCGACGACGCTGTCGCAGTTCAATCCGATTCAACTCCGGAGAATCATGGCTGACACATGGCCGTTACCGGCCAAGATCATCTAACGATAGCTTGCCACCTGCGATTTAGCGGCTTGGAACGGCCGGTCGCGACGCTGCGTGCCTGGGCGTACGCCAGAATGTCCGGATGCGTAAGGTGCTGACCCGGCTGCTGATCCCAGTGGTCGTGCTGATCCTCGCGGTCGTCGGCACCGATTTCGGCTTCGCGATCTTCGCCGAATACCGCATGGCGCGCAGTGTCCGGACCGCCGCCCACCTGCACTTCGATCCGTGGGTGTCGATCCTCGGTTTCCCGTTCGGAACCCAGGCGGCGCGGGGCCGCTACCAGCAGGTCGAGGTCAAAGCCGCCGCCGTCGCGCACCCCGTCGTGGGCAAGGCGTCCATCGAGGCCACGCTGTACGACATGGTCGCGACGCCCAAGTCCTGGCTGATCGGACCCGACGCCAAGTTGACCGCGGCCAAGCTGGAAAGCCGCATCATCGTCGACTCGACCCATGTCGGCCGCTTCATGGGTATCAAGGACCTGTTGGTGGAAGCCCCGACCAACGATTCCAACGACGCCACCGGCGGCACCACCGAATCCGGTATCTCCGAGAACCACGGCCTCGTGTTCACCGGGACCCCGGCCGCCGCCGGCCTGAACAAGCGCGTCAGCGTCTCGGTGGACCTGTCCATCACCGGCGCCGACCACACGAACCTGGTGTTCACGGCGACCGATGTGCTCACCGGTCCGGGCACGGCGGAAGAAAAGGTGCCCGACGACAAGAAGGCCGCGGTCCTGCGGGCCTTCTCCACCACGATGCCGGGGATGAAGCTGCCGTTCGGGCTCACGCCGACCAGCGAGGGGGCGCGCGGCTCCGACGTCATCATCGAAGGCATCGCCACGGGAGTAACCGTGCCCCTGGATGGGTTCAGACAATCATGAACTCCACAGTCGTGGTGCTGACGGTCCTGGTCGCCGCGCTCGGGATCGCGTACATCATCGGGCGTCTGCTGACGCTGCGCGCCGGCCTGATGAAGGAAGTCGTGCCGGCCGAGACGTCGGCCGAAAACGACAACGCCGACCTCGGCCTGTCGACCACCGGCCCGACCGTCGTGCATTTCAGCGCAACGTGGTGCGGACCCTGTGCGGCCGTGCGCCGCGTCGTCGACCAGGTCTGTGATGACCTCGGGGTCGCGCATGTCGAGCTCGATCTGGACGCCAATCCCGTTGCGGCCCGACGACTGTCGGTGCTCTCGCTGCCGACGACGTTCATCTTCGACGCCGCGGGGCAGCAGCGGTACCGCACCGCGGGCGTCCCGAAATCCGCTGATCTGCGCGAGGCCCTGCTACCGCTGTTGGCCTGACCACCCCGTCTTTGGGTAAGCTGTCTGCCGTGTTGGCCCCCCGCGAGCTCCTGCTCACCAAGCGTCGCGCAGTAGATCTGTGCCGCGTTGCGGGTTGTTGCTGTTGTTGTTGTAGCTGCTGAGTAGCCGCGCCGTCATTTCGTGTTGCGCTCCGAGCAGCCCTTCTGTGGCCAGTCCACGATCACAAACAACAGGAGCTTTCCCATGTCAGACAATTCCATCGAAACCCCGCAGGTCGACGTGCGTGGACCCCGCTTCGCAGCCTGGGTCACCACCGCGGTGCTGATCGCTGCGCTGCTGGTGTCGGCTGTCAGCCCGATCGCCGCGGCCGTGATCCTCGGCGTGCAGGCCGTGGTGTTCGCGATCGGCGCGATCGGCGGCCCGCGCAAGCACCCCTATGGCCGGATCTTCGCCACCTTCATCGCGCCGCGGCTGGCGCCGGTGTCGGAGAAGGAACCGGTCGCACCGCTGAAGTTCGCCCAACTCGTGGGCCTGCTGTTCGCCATCGCGGGATTCGTCGGCTTCGCGACGGGTATCACCGCCCTGGGACTCGGTGCCACCGCGTTCGCGTTGATCGCCGCCTTCCTGAACGCTGCCTTCGGCATCTGCCTCGGTTGCCAGATTTACCCCCTGGTGGCGCGACTGCGCCGCACGGGCGTCCCCGCCACCTGACCCGCTAGAGCTCATAAGCAACCGAAAGGAATTCGTACATGGCACGTTCCGACGTCCTGGTCTCGACCGAATGGGCCGAGAACAACCTCGACACCGCCGGCGTGGTGTTCGTCGAGGTCGACGAGAACACCAGCGCCTACGACGACGAGGGGCACATCCCCGGCGCCGTCAAGCTGGACTGGCGCGATGATCTGCAGGACTCGGTCAAGCGTGACTTCGTCGACCAGCAGCAGTTCTCGAAGCTGTTGTCCGACAAGGGCATCAGCAACGACGACACCGTCGTCCTGTACGGCGGCAACAACAACTGGTTCGCGGCTTACGCCTACTGGTACTTCAAGTTGTACGGCCACAACGACGTCAAGCTGCTCGACGGCGGCCGCAAGCGCTGGGAGCTCGACGACCGCCCGCTGGTCAAGGACGCCACCGTCCGCCCGGCGACCTCGTACGAGGCCAAGCCCATTGACAACAGCATCCGCGCGTTCCGCGACGAGGTGATCGCCGCGATCAACACCAAGAACCTGGTCGACGTGCGTTCGCCCGACGAGTTCTCCGGCAAGATTCTGGCTCCCGCGCACCTGCCGCAGGAGCAGAGCCAGCGCCCCGGCCACGTGCCGAGCGCCATCAACGTGCCGTGGAGCCGGGCCGCCAACGACGACGGCACCTTCAAGTCCGACGAGGAGCTGGCGAAGATCTACGCCGACGCCGGCCTCGACGGCGAGAAGGAGACCATCGCCTACTGCCGCATCGGTGAGCGTTCGTCGCACACCTGGTTCGTGCTGCAGGAGTTGCTCGGCCATCGGAATGTAAAGAACTACGACGGCAGTTGGACCGAATACGGCTCCCTGGTGGGTGCCCCGATCGAGTTGGGAAATTGATATGTGCTCTGCACCCAAGCAAGGCCTGACGCTGCCGGCCAGCGTTGATCTGGAGAAGGAAACGGTCATCACCGGCCGCGTCGTCGACGGCTCGGGCCAGCCTGTCGGCGGGGCATTCGTGCGCCTGCTGGACAGCACCGACGAGTTCACCGCCGAGGTCGTCGCGTCGGCCACCGGTGACTTCCGCTTCTTCGCCGCGCCCGGCACCTGGACGCTGCGTGCGCTGTCCAAGGTCGGCAACGGCGACGCCGTGGTGGCGCCGACCGGTGCCGGCATCCACGAGGTCGACGTCAAGGTCGCGTGACCTGAGTTAGTTCTTACTGCCGCGAGCGGCCGTGTTTGTACCCCGACACTCCGTGTCTGGACGTACAGATGCGGCCGCTCGTCGCATCTGAGGGGCCGGTGCGGCGCACGTCACACCGGCATCCCGAGTAACCTGTCTGTCCGTGGTGCTTTTCTTCGAGATCCTGCTGGTCGTGGCCTCGCTGGCCATCACCTGGTTTGCGCTCTACGCGTTGTACCGCCTGATCACCGACGAGTCGTGACGTCCGACCAGGACCCCGCGCACGCGAGGAGCGATTCAGCCCCTGACGGCTTGGGCGAGCTCGGCGCGCTGGCCGGTTCCGGCGACCGCGCCATCGCCGCGGCGGCCGATCGCGCCAAGGCCACGGCCGCGCGCAACGTACCCGGGTTCGACGACCTGCCACTGCCCGCGGATACCGCCAACCTCCGTGAGGGCGCGGACTTCAACGACGCCCTGCTGGCCCTGCTGCCGCTCGTCGGTGTCTGGCGCGGTGAGGGCGAAGGCCGCGATTCCGCCGGTGACTACCGCTTCGGCCAGCAGATCATCGTGTCGCACAACGGCGGCGACTACCTCAACTGGGATGCCCGCTCCTGGCGGCTCGACGAGAACGGCGAATACGCCGGCCCGGGCCTGCGCGAGACCGGCTACTGGCGGTTCGTGAACGACCCGAACGATCCCCACGGGCAGGACGAGTCCCAGGCCATCGAGCTGCTGCTGGCGCATTCGGCCGGCTACGTCGAGCTGTTCTACGGCACCCCGCTGAACCAGGCCTCCTGGGAACTGGCGACCGACGCCCTGGCCCGTAGCAAGTCCGGCATGCTCGTCGGCGGCGCGAAGCGGCTCTACGGCATCATCGAGAACGGCGACCTGGCCTACGTCGAGGAGCGCGTGGACGCCGACGGCGGCCTGACCCCGCACCTCTCCGCGCGCCTGTCGCGCTTCGTCGGCTGACGCTGCTTCGGCTTCGCGTCGGGTTTCGTCGGTCTCGGCGCCGCCACTTCACAGGTGACGCCTAGATTCTCGATATCACTCCCCCATCGGCGCTCTCTAGCGTCTGCCTGGTCAGCAATTCGCAACCAGATTGGGGGAAACGTGGTTCCTTCCGCTATTCGTCTCGCCGTCTTCAGTGCGACTGCGGCCGCGCTGGTCGGCGGTGTGGTCGGGTGTTCGTCGAGCAGCGACTCGGCGCCGAGCAGCTCGAGCACGGCGTCGTCGGCAGCCTCGTCCAGCAGCGCGGCACCGGTGTCCGGCTCGGAAGCTCCGGGCACGCCACCCGGTGGTGACGCCTTCGCGCAGTGCCTGACCGAGCACGGCGTTCCCGCGCCGCCGCAGGGCCCGCCGCCGGGCGCTCCGGGCAAGCACGAGGGCCATCAGGGTCCCCCGCCCAGTGGCGAGCACGGCACCCCGCCGGCTCCTCCCGGGGTCGACGAGAACACTTGGAAGTCCGCGACGCAGGCGTGCAACTCGCTCGCGCCGACGCCTCCGCCGGCCGGCTGACCTACCCCGGACATGAGGCAGCCCCCGAGCCAAGGTTCCTGGTTGGACAAGACCGGGAGGCTCGGGGGCCGGGTGGCTGCGGGAATTCGCGAGTGCGCTCGGGAATTACCCGGCGCTACTAGCGGGCAGCCACCTCACATGTCCTCAAAGAATCAATCAATTTGTCGGACCACCTCCTTCCCTGTGTACGTGCGACCGTACTCCCAGGTCGAAGACCCGACAACCGATTTTTCTCGGGCTCAGATCTGCCGGTCGATCAACCCGCTGATCAAGGCTTCGAAGGGCGAAGCCGCCAGCGTCCGCCCATCCAACGTATGCACCCGCGCCGCCAGCGTGATCGCCGAAAGCAGCCAAACACCTTGCGCGGCAATCAAATCCGGTACCGTCACCCGTCGGTACACGCACTCGATGCCCTGCGCCGCGGCGGCCGCGAACAGCGCGCGCTGCGTGGTCGACGGCAGGATCGACGACGCATCGGGCGTCACCAGGACGGGTTCCCCGGCTGAGCCACGAACCGCCAGCACGACGGCCGAGCGCGGCCCTTCGAGCACCGCGCCCGTCGCGTCGACGAACACGGCGTCGCCGGCGCCGGCCCGTTCGGCGTGCCGCAGCGCGGCCACGTTCGCCGCATAGGACAACGATTTCGCGGCGGCCAGCGGCCAGTGGGGCCGCACCAGAGTCACGGCCGCGACGCCGTCCCGGCGGGCCGCGGCGACGCGCTCCGGCACGGCCGAGACCATCACGAAGGCCACCACACCGTCGACGCCGCGGCCGAGCACCAGCCGCAGCACGGCCTCCCCGTCGGGCCACTGGGCCACCGCGGCCGTCACCGCCGCCCGCCATCGGCCGGCGTCCGGACACGGCAGGCCCGCCAATGCCGCCGACGCCGTCAGCCGCGCCAGGTGCTCGTCCAACAGGCAGACGGCCCCCGAACGCACGAGTGCCGTCTCGAAAACCCCGTCGCCGCGGGAGAACACGGGATCGTCGGCGCGGACCGTGGCCCGGCAGCCGTCGACGGCGACGACGATGGGCGGCGGGGTGGTCACGGCCAGAAGGCTAGTCGGGACGCCAACTACGCTCGAAGCATGAGCGCAGTTCCCGCCCCCGAATCCGGACCCGACGCCGGCGCCGTCTGGCACTATGGCGACCCGCTCGGGGAGCAGCGTGCCGCCGCCACCGAGGCCGTCGTCGTCGACCGCGGCCACCGCGCGACCATCGAGCTCACCGGCGACGATCGCCAGAGCTGGCTGCACACCATCTCGAGCCAGCACGTCAGCGCCCTTCCGGAGGGGTCCGTCGTCCAGAACCTGAGTCTGGACGGCCAGGGCCGGGTCGAGGACCACTGGCTGCAGACCGAACTCGGCGGCGTCACCACGCTGGACACCGAGTCGTGGCGCGGGCAGCCGCTCGCCGACTTCCTGCGCAAGATGGTGTTCTGGTCGAAGGTCGAAGTGAACCCCGCTGACCTCGCGGTGCTGTCGCTGCTCGGGCCCGCCGTCAACCAGTTGGACCTGCCGACCCCGGACGCCGCCTGGACCGCCGCGCCGCTGCCCCAGGGCGGTTTCGTCCGCCGAGTGGGCCCCGACGAGATCGAGCTGGTGGTCCCGCGGGCCGACGCCGCGACATGGCGACAGCGGCTGCTCGACGCGGGTGTCCGGCCCGCCGGGCTGTGGGCCTACGAGGCCCTGCGCGTAGCGGCGCTGCGGCCGCGACTGGGCGTCGACACCGATGAGCGCACCATCCCGCACGAGGTCGGCTGGATCGGCGGCCCGGGCGTCGGCGCCGTACATCTGGACAAGGGTTGCTACCGCGGCCAGGAGACCGTCGCGCGGGTCCACAACCTGGGCAAGCCGCCCCGCATGCTGGTCCTGCTGCATCTGGACGGCGGCGACGACCGCCCCGCGACGGGTGATCCGGTACTCGCCGGCGGCCGGGCGATCGGCCGCGTCGGGACCGTCGCCGAGCATGTGGACCTCGGCCCCATCGCGCTGGCGCTGCTCAAGCGCGGCGTGCCCGCCGACACCGAGCTGACCACCGGCGGTGACGCCGAGGTGCCCGCCGCGATCGACGCGGACTCGCTGCCGGAGGCCGACACGTCTGCCGGCGCAGGCCGGGCCGCGGTGGACCGGTTGCGCGGCGGCGCCCGGAACTAGTTGTCCTGCACCAGCGCCCGGTAGCGGTCGGGACGACGGCACCGAACCCGCTCGGCGACGGCCACGCCCGCGGCGAAGATCGCGGCGATGAGCCCACCGAGCACCACCGCAGTGGTGGTGCTGCCGACCAGGAGCGCGAAGTTCTTGATCACCAGCAGCAGGATCGCGGTGAGCCCGAGGAACGACAGGCCGGGCGCGATCACGGTGTGCCACACGCTCGCACCGTGCTCCTGTGTCCGGAAGAAGACGATGACGGCCAGGCTCGTCATCGCCATGAGGGCGATGAGGCCCAGCGTGGATGCGCCCGAGAACCACATGTAGGTCTGCGTGATCGGGTCCCAGCCGATCACCCCGACAGCCACCATGGCGGCCAGCGAGATCACCGTGAACACCAGCGACGACCGGGACGGCGTGCGGTGCCGCTCGTCGACCTCGGCGAGCGACGCGGGCAGCAGCCCCTTGGTCGCCAACGTGAACTGGTAGCGGGTGATGACGTTGTGGAACGACAGCACGCAGGCGAAGAAGCTGGTCACCAGCAGCACCTGGATGACGTCGGTGAGGATCGGTGAGATGTAGGTGCTCGCCAGATTCTGCACGACGTTCTCGGGCTCGGCCTTGGCGGAATCGACGGCCCGATCCACACCCAGGCCCTCGACAACCGCCCATGCCGCCAGCGCGTAGAACAGTCCGATGAAGACCACGGCGGTGTAGGTCGCCCGCGGAATGGTGCGGTCGGGGTCTTTGGCTTCGTTGCGGAACACCGCGGTGGCCTCGAATCCGATGAAGCAGAAGAACGCGAACATCAGGCCTAGACTCGGTGCGCCGATGGCGAATTCGGACGGTGACAGCGGTACGAGGCTCAGGCCGCCCTCGCCGCCGGACCAGCCGGCTCCGCCTGCACAGATGACACCGATGTCGACGAGCACGACGGCCAGCGTCTCGGCGATCAGCAGTACCCCCAGCACCTTGGAGCTCAGCTCGATGTCGCGGTAGCCCAGCACCCCGACCAGGCAGACCCAGCCAATCGCACTGGCCCACCACGGAATTCCGATGTGCACCGCGGTCAACAGCTTCGACGTGGCCACGCCGAGGTAGGTGTACAGCCCGATGAGCATCACCCCGTAAGACCCCAGCGCGAGTGCCGCCGCGCCCACCCCGACGTGCCGTCCCAGGCCGCGCTGGATGTACGAGTAGAACGCGCCGGCATTGGGCACGTACTTGCTCATCGAGGTGAAACCGACCGAGAACAGCGCCAGGATCACCATCGCGATCAGGAAGAACTGCGGCGCGGCGGCGCTGCCGCTCACCGAGATGATGATCGGGACGCTGGCGGTGACGACGGCCAGCGGGGCCGCCGCGGCGACGACCATGAACACGATGGAGCCGACGCCCAGCCCGCGCTGCAGCATGGTGTGTGTCCCGGGCGCTGCTTCCAGCGTCGTCGCGGGGTCGGATGGTGGAGTGTTGATCATTGATTTTCGGCTTTCTGACGACGCTGTCGGGGTGAATTCCGGGAACCCAGGAACGGCGGGGCGAGCGGGCGGGGTCAGTCGGCGAGCACGCCCCGCAGCACGATGCTCTTGACCTGGGTGAATTCGTCGAGCGTGTAGGCGATCCCTTCACGCCCCAGGCCGCTCTTCTTGTAGCCGCCGAACGCGGCCACGTCGGGCCGGTAGGTGTTGCCGCCGTTCACCGAGACGATGCCGGCCTTGATGCGCCGGCCGGCGCGGATGGCCTGTGTGACGTCGTTGGTGAAAACCGCTGCATTGAGCCCGAATTGGGAGGCGTTGGCGAGTTCGATGGCCTCGTCGAGGTTGTCGACGGCGAGCACCGAGAAGACGGGCCCGAAGATTTCTTCGTCGGTGGCGATGCCGACGCGGGTGTCGATCTCCAGCAGCGTGGGGTCGATGAAGGGACCGCGCCGGGTGCCACCGACCAGCACCCGCGCGCCCTGCTCGACGGCTTCGTGGATCTGCCGTTCGACGGTCCGCGCTGCCTCGACGCTGATGAGCGGACCGACATCGGTGGTTTCGCAGCGCTGATCGCCGACCCGCAGCGCCGCGACCCGCTCACGCAGGCGGTCCACGAACTCCTGATAGCGGGACCGGACGACCATGATGCGTTTGGTGGCCACGCACACCTGTCCGTTGGCGTAGGTGCGCCCCGCGACGGCATGGTCGACGGCCGTGTCGAGGTCGGCGTCGTCGCAGACGATGAAGGCGTCGTTGCCACTGAGTTCGAGGAAGACGCGAACGACGTTGCGGCCCGCGGCGGCGGCGATGACGGCGCCTACCGCGGTGCTGCCGGTGAACGTGACCGCCGCGATGTCGGGGCTGCCGGCCAGGTGCGCGCCGACGATGTGGCCATAACCGGTGACCAATTGCAGTGCGGCGCCGGGCACTCCGGCCCGGTGCAGGATCTCGGTGAGCATGACGGTGACGATCGGGTCGTCCTCCGGCGGCTTGACGATCATGGGGTTGCCCGCGGCGAGCGCGGCCCCCACTTTGTGCGCGTACAACTCGGCCGGGAAGTTGAACGGGACGATGCCCACCATGACGCCGAGCGGCTCACGCACTGTGAGCATGAGGTCCGATTGCAGCCCGTCCTGGATGTCGAGGGGGATGGTCTGCCCGAACAGCCGCAGGGATTCTTCGGCGAAGCCGTCGAAGATGCGGGCGGTGGTGTCGATCTCCGCCCTGGCATCGGAGATGGTCTTGCCGTTCTCCGCCGACAGCATCGCGCTCAGTTGGGCGCGGTCGGCGCGGATCTGTGCAGCGGCGGTCTTGAGGATGGCGGCTCGACGGAACGCCGGTGTTGCCGACCAGGTTTCGACACCGGCCACGGCTGCGTCGAGGGCGTCCTGCGCGTCGGCGACGGTGCCGGCCGGCACGGTGCCGATGAGGTGGCCGTCGAACTTGTCGCGGATCTCGATGACCTGACCGGAGGCGCTGTCGCGCTCCTGACCACCGATCGACATCCGGTGCTTGGCGAGCAGTTCCATTGCTGCGGTCATCGTCGAATTCCTCTCGGGGCGGGCCGTGGCGGCAAGACGCTGCCTATGATGCAGACCACATTTCGGGCCCCGGGAGGATTCCGAACATCGTGCGCCAGGTGGTCCGGAAGTTTCGATGTTCTTCGAAACAAGCCCGGCCAGACCTGGTGCCCGCCGAAATTTCTTCGGTATTTACCGGATCGGCCGACGCATCTCGTCGTAACCGCTGACGTATTCCATGTGCTGGACGCCGATGTAGTGATCGAACATGATGCTGGTCGTCGTGGCCGCGACGGGCCCGGAACTGAGCTTGGTCGCGACGAAGTCGCGCAGCTGACTGGTCGACGTGCACGCCACATGGATCAGGAAGTCGTCCGGCCCGCCCATGTGAAACACGTTGAGCACCTGGGGAAACCGGATCACCCGACTGGCGTAGCTCTTCACCTGATCGCGCGCCGACGCGGGCAGCCGCACGAAAACGATTGCCTGCACCGGGAATCCGAGCGCCTCGTAGTCCACGAACGCGTTGATCGACCGGATGACACCGAGCTGCTCGAGCCGCTTGATCCGCGCATGGCAGGTCGACGGCGCGATTCCCGCCTTGCGGGCCAACTCATTGTTGGTGCGCCGGCCGTTGGTGGTCAGCTCCCAGAGCAACAACTCGTCGATCTCGTCGGTCTTGACCTCTCCGACCCGGTCGTCCTCATACCGCTGCATCTGAACCTCCTCGTGCCACAGCCTGAAGCCGCGGCGTCCGCGCCCGAGTTCGGGCAGCACATCCTTCGGCGCATCTCGGACAATACGGGCCGCAGCCGAAAAAAGAGTCTTGTTCGCCGGAGTTTCCGAACGAAATTCGGTTGTACCCGTCCAGCCTCGAAAGATCTCCCACCATAGCGTGAGGCCGACCACAGCCGGAACTGCGATCAGCGCCATACCCGTTGCGCCACATCGCCTTTGGCACACCCCGGTCGGCACCACCCACTGCAAGGGAGCAGCAGATGATTCCACCAACGGGAACGCCCGACCGGGCGGCGGCACTGGAGCAACTCGTCGACCGGGCGAAGTTCATCCGGCTCGAGACCGTGCGACTGTCCCGGATCGCCGGCGCCGGCCACTACACGTCGTCCTTCTCGGCCGCCGAGCTGTTCGCGGCCCTGTACTACTCGGTCCTGAAATACCGCCCGGCAGAACCGAAATGGGCCGACCGTGACCGGTTCGTCCTGAGCAAGGGCCACGCCGCCATCGGCCTGTACCCGGTGCTGGCCGATGTCGGCTTCTTCCCGCCGTCGGCGCTCGACGACTACACGCGCCTGGGCAGCCCGTTCGGCGATCACCCGGACATGAAGAAGATCCCGGGCATCGATTTCAGTTCGGGCTCGCTCGGCCACGGCCTCTCCATCTCCGTCGGCATGGCCTTCGCCGGACGGGTCGGCGACCGCCCGTACCGCACCTTCTGCATGTTGGGCGACGGCGAGTTGCACGAGGGCCAGATCTGGGAGGCCGCCAACGCCGCCGGGCACTACCGCCTCGGAAAGCTGGTCGCGATCGTCGACCGTAACCAGTTGTGCATCGACGGCTTCACCGATGACGTGATGAGCGTCGAGCCCATCGAAGACCGCTTCGCCGCCTTCGGCTGGCAGACCCACCGCGTCGACGGGCATGACCCCGCCGCGCTGCTGGATTTGTTCGGCACCCTGCCCGACAAACCCGACGGCCCACCACAACTCATCGTTGCCGACACGGTCAAGGGCCGCGGCGTGCAGCTCATGGAATACAACCCCGATTGGCACGTCGGCAACCTCGTCGGCGCCGACTACGACGACGTGATCGCGGAACTGCAGGCCGGCCTGCGTCCGCTGGAGGCAGCGAAATGACCGAAACCCAGGACCAGGCAGAGATTTTCGGCGGCGGCGCCACCGAACTGCGCGACAAGCGCTCGTTCGACGGCAGCGACGTCAGTTCGATTCCCGCGTTCGTGTTCGGTGAGGAACTGGCCGACCTGGCCGACCACGATCCGCGCGTCGTCGTGCTGACGGCCGATCTGGCGAGCGCCAACCGGGCCACCGATTTCTCGGCGCGCCACCCGAACCGGTTCTTCAACATGGGCATCGCCGAGAAGGGCATGATCACGTCCGCGGCCGGTATGGCGTCGTGCGGCTACGTGCCGTTCGCCGCGACGTTCGCGTCGTTCTCGGCACTGCTGTGCGCCGAGCAGATCCGCACCGACTGCGCGTACCCGCGGATGCCCGTGCGGATCGTCGGACACCACTCCGGCATGTCGATGGGGTTCTACGGCACCAGCCACCACGCGCTGGAAGACCTTGGCGTACTGCGCACTTTCGCCGAACTGACCGTCGTCTGCGCGACCGACGCCAACCACCTGCGCGCGATCCTGCGGGCGTCCGTCGACCACCCGGGCGCGATGTACATCCGGCTGGGCCGCGGCCGCGACCCCGAGGTCTATCAGACGGTGCCCGAGCTCACCTTCGGCAAGGCCATCCGGCTGTGCGACGGCCACAACCTGACCATCATCGCCACCGGCAGCGAGGTCCACCCGGCCCTGGAGGCCGCGGCGATCCTGGCGGACGAAGGCATCAGGACCCGCGTCGTCGACATGCACACCGTCGCGCCGCTCGACATCGACGAGGTACTCGCCGCCGCGCACGAGACCGGCGCCATCCTCACCGTCGAGGAACACAACGTCACCAATGGCCTGGGGTCGGCGGTCGCCGAAGCGCTGTTCCTGAACGGCGCGCCCACCGTGCCGTTCGCCAAACACGGTGTGCCCGACGAGTACATCCCCGTCGGTCCCCCGGCGGCGCTGTATGCCAAGTACCGGCTGGACGCACCCGGTGTCGCGGCGGTGGCCCGGGAGCTGTTGCGATGATCGACCACAACGACACGGCCCTGACCAAACGAGCCCGGCTCGTCGTCCCCGGCGGCATGTACGGACACATGAATGTGCGGTCGTTCTCGGCCACGCTGCCGCAGTACATGGCCACCGGCGAGGGCTGCCGCATCACCGACACCGACGGCAACACGTACCTGGATTTCATGTGCGGCTGGGGCCCCGTGGTGCTCGGCCATCGCAATCCAGCTGTACAACAAGCGGTTTCGGAGCAGATCGCCAAGGGCGACTGCCTCAACGGCGCGGCTCCGGTGATGGTGGAACTGGCCGAACTGCTCGTCGACACCGTGGCCCACGCCGACTGGGCGATGCTGGCCAAGAACGGCACCGACGCCACCACCGCGTGTGTGACGATCGCGCGCGCGGCCACCGGGCGGCGCAAGGTGCTCATCGCTCACGGGGCGTATCACGGTGCGGTGCCGTGGTGCACCCCCGTGACGGCAGGGGTGACGCGTGAGGACCGGGCGCATCTCGACTACTTCGAGTACAACGACCTCGATTCCCTTCGCGCCGCTGTCGACCGCGCCGGCGGCGATCTGGCCGCCGTCATCGTCTGCCCGTTCCGGCACGACGTGTACCGCGATCAGGAACTGGCCGATCCGTTGTTCGCCAAGGGGTTACGCGAACTGTGCGACCGCACCGGCGCGGCGCTGGTCCTCGACGACGTCCGCTGCGGCTTCCGGCTGGACCTCGCCGGTAGCTGGGAGCCGCTGGGCGTGCGTCCCGATCTGTCGGCGTGGTCCAAGGCCATCGCCAACGGCTACGCGCTGGCGGCAGTGACGGGCACCGAAGCGATGAGAGAAGCGGCTGGCAGCATCTACGCCACGGGGTCGTTCTGGTACTCCGCGGTGTCGATGGCGGCCGCGCTGGCGACCATCCGGGAACTGCGCGACACCGACGCGATGCAGCGCATGTCCGACTCCGGTCAGCGCCTGCGCGAAGGGCTGGCGGCCCAGGCCCGCGCGCACGGCTTCGAGGTCGTGCAGACGGGGCCGGTGCAGATGCCACTGCTGCGGTTCGCCGGTGACGACGACTTCAGCCAGACCCGGCTGTGGTGCGACGAGGCCGGTGCCCGCGGCGTCTACCTGCACCCGTACCACAACTGGTTCCTCAGCGCGGCCCACACGGCGACGGACATCCACGACGCGCTCGACCGCACCGACGACGCCTTCGCGGCATTGGCCCGCCGATGAAGATCACCGGTGCAGTCCTCGAGGAGGCCGGGCGGGCCCGGCCGTACGCACAGTCGCGGCCGATCACGGTCGGCGAGCTGGAGCTGGCGGATCCCGGCCCGACCGAGCTGCTGGTCCGGATCGAGGCGGCCGGCGTATGCCACTCGGACCTGAGCGTCGTCGACGGCAACCGGCCCCGCCCGCTGCCGATGCTGCTGGGGCACGAGGCAGCCGGTGTCGTCGTCGCCACCGGTGACGCCGTCGGCGACATCCGCCCCGGGCAGCGCGTCGTGATGTCGTTCCTGCCCCGCTGCGGCGAGTGCCCCGACTGCGCCGAAGGCGGCCGCCTGCCGTGCCCGACCGGATCCGCGGCGAACTCCGCCGGCACGCTGCTGGCCGGCCGGCGCCTGAGTGCGGCCGGCCGGCCCGTGCACCACCACCTCGGCGTCTCCGGTTTCGCCACCCACGCCGTCGTCGACCGGGCCTCCGTCGTGCCCGTCGGATCCGATGTCCCGCCCGACGTCGCCGCGATGCTCGGCTGCGCCGTGCTGACCGGCGGTGGTGCGGTACTCAACGTCGCCAGGCCCGCGCCGACCGACAGCCTGATGGTGGTCGGCCTCGGCGGCGTCGGCATGGCGGCCGTCATCACCGCGCGGGCGCTGCAGGTCGCGCGGGTCATCGCGGTCGACACCGCCGCGGACAAGCTCGGCCAGGCAGCCGCGCTGGGCGCGACCGAGACCTATACCGCAGGTCAGGCCGCTGAACTCGGCATCAAGGCCCGGCACGTCATCGAGTGTGCCGGGCATCCCCGCGCCTTCGAGACGGCCTTCGGCGCGACGCTGCCGGGCGGCAACACCATCACGGTGGGCCTGCCGGCCGCGGCCGCACTGGCCGCCATCTCACCGCTGACGGTCACCGCCGAGGCCAGGATGGTCGTCGGCAGCTATCTGGGCTCGTCGGTCCCGGCCCGCGACATCCCCAGGTACGCGCAACTGTGGCGCGACGGGAAGCTGCCGGTGGAGAAGCTCATTTCCGCGCGGATTCGGCTCGATCAGATCAACGAGGCGATGGATCGGCTGGCCGACGGGCAGGCCATTCGTCAGGTCATCCTGTTCGACCAGGGCTGACGATTCGGCCCTCAGACCCCCGGTGAGGGTGGCCTGCCAGCATGAGACCGCCGGGCACGGTAAGCTAACGGCAGGACAATAAACACACTCAGATCGGAGCCGCCTGCACATCGGGCCGCTCCGTTATTGCGCGAGGGGGTCCCTTATGGGCCGCGGCCGGGCAAAGGCAAAGCAGACCAAGGTTGCTCGAGACCTTAAGTACAGCTCACCGCAGACCGATTTCACTCGGTTGCAGCGAGAGCTCTCGAACGACTCCGTTGGTTACAGCTCCAGTGCCATCGATGACGACCTGGACGACGACTCGGGCGACGAGCCCGCCGGTCGCTGGGCCGTACCCGAAGACGACTGGCGTCACTAGACCCCACGAGCGGCCCTGAGTCCCAGGGCCGCAGGCCCAGCCCCGCGCGCGCGACCCGAAGGTCAGAAGCGCGGGTGCTGGCCCACCAGCTCGGCGCGAACGCTGCTCTTGCCACCCTTGTTGACGGTGCCCAGAGTCCAGCAGTCCAGGTGCCGAGCAGTCAGAATCGCCAGTGCGCGGTCGGTGTCCTCCGGCGCGACGACGGCGACCATGCCGACACCCATGTTGAACGTCTTCTCCATTTCGGCACGCTCCACGCGGCCGCGCTGGGCGATCATCTGGAACACCGGTGCCGGCGTCCAGGTACCGCGGTCCATCTCAGCGGTCAGGCCGTGCGGGATGACGCGTTCCAGGTTTCCGGCCAGTCCGCCGCCGGTGACGTGGCAGAAGGTGCGTACCTGGGTCTCGGCGGCCAGCGCGAGGCAGTCCTTGGCGTAGATCCGTGTCGGCTCCAGCAGCTCTTCGCCGAGCGTGCGGCCGAACTCCTCGACGTGCCCGGACAGGCTCATGCGGTCGATCTCGAGCAGCACCTTGCGGGCCAGCGAGTAGCCGTTGGAGTGCAGGCCGGTGGCGGCCATGGCGATGATCACATCGCCGGGGCGGACGTTCTCGGGGCCAAGCAGGTCGTCGGCCTCGACGACGCCGACGCCGGTCGCGGAGATGTCGTAGTGGTCGGGCTCCATGAGGCCCGGGTGCTCGGCGGTCTCACCACCCAGCAGCGCACAGCCGGCCTGCACACAGCCTTCGGCGATGCCCGAGACGATCTCGGCCACCCGCTCGGGCACGGTACGGCCCACGGCGATGTAGTCCTGCAGGAACAGCGGCTCGGCGCCACACACCACGAGGTCGTCCACGACCATCGCGACGAGGTCGATGCCGACGGTGTCGTGCTTGTCCATGGCCTGCGCCACGGCGAGCTTGGTGCCCACACCGTCGGTCGACGAAGCCAGCAGCGGCTCGCGGTACCCGGCTTTCAGACCGAACAGCCCGGCAAAACCTCCGAGGCCACCCCGGACCTCGGGGCGGGTGGCCTTCTTGGCGTGGGGCTTGAACAATTCGACGGCGCGATCGCCTGCCTCGATGTCAACCCCCGCCGAAGCGTAGGAGGCGCCAATCGATTCAGCTCGCTCATCCTGGCTAGTCATCGGCCCCAAGGCTACCGGTCGCACCCTCGCGGATGCACGTCGCGCCTGTTGACGGCCGTCAGGTCAGGGACGGCGCAGGGCCGAGGCGTTGTCGTTGTCGGCAGTCAGCGGCAGCCCGGTGCGAGCCGCCGACGCCAACATGTGCTCGACGACGTTCTTGCCGAGGGCGGCTTCACCTGGCAGTTCGATCGGGTAGTTGCCGTCGAAGCAGGCCGCGCACAGCCGGGTGGCGGGCTGCTCGGTGGCGGCGATCATGCCCTGGCGGCTGATGTAGCCCAATGAATCGGCGCCGATCGCGTGGCGGACCGCTTCGAGCATCTCGTCTTCGCTCGCCTCGGTGCTCTTGGCGTTGGCGATCAGCTCGGCGGGGGTGGCGAAGTCGATGCCGTAGAAGCATGGCCACTTCACCGGCGGCGACGCGATGCGTACGTGCACCTCGACAGCACCGGCCTCGCGCAGCATGCGGACCAGGGCGCGCTGGGTGTTGCCGCGGACGATCGAGTCGTCGACGACGATCAGCCGCTTGCCGCGGATGACTTCCTTCAGCGGGTTGAGCTTGAGCCGGATACCGAGCTGGCGGATGGTCTGCGACGGCTGGATGAACGTGCGCCCGACGTAGGCGTTCTTCATGAGGCCCTGGCCGAACGGGATACCCGAGCCCTGCGCGTAGCCGACGGCCGCGGGCACGCCCGATTCGGGCACCCCGATCACCAGGTCGGCGTCGACGGGCTTCTCCTGGGCGAGCCGGCGGCCGATGTCGACGCGCGCGGCGTGGACCGAGCGGCCGGCGATGGTGCTGTCCGGGCGGGCCAGGTAGACGTACTCGAAGACGCAGCTCTTGGGCTCGGGGTTGGCGAACCGGGTGGAGCGCACGCCGTCGGCGTCGATGGCCAGCAGCTCACCGGGCTCGATGTCGCGGACGAACGAGGCGCCGACGATGTCCAGCGCCGCGGTCTCGGAGGCGACGACCCAGCCGCGGTCCAGCCGGCCCAGGGACAGCGGGCGGACGCCGTGCGGGTCGCGCGCGGCGTACAGGGTGTTCTCGTCCATGAAAGTCAGGCAGAACGCGCCACGGACCGTCGGCAGCAGTTCCAGGGCGGACTGTTCCAGCGTCGAGTCGGCCGCGCCGTGCGCCAGCAGGGCGCCCAGGATGTCCGAGTCGGTGGTGGCGGCGACATGGCCACGCGCGTTGATCAGTCCGGCTTCGCGGGCCCGCGCCGCCAGTTCGGCGGTGTTGACCAGGTTGCCGTTGTGGCCGAGCGCGACGCCGGTGCCGGCGGCGGTGTTGCGGAACACCGGCTGGGCGTTCTCCCACGTCGTGGAGCCGGTGGTGGAGTAGCGGCAGTGCCCGACGGCGACGTGGCCGTGCATGGCGGCCAGGGTCTGCTCGTCGAACACCTGACTGACCAGACCGAGGTCCTTGAAGACCAGAATCTGCGATCCGTCAGCGACAGCGATACCTGCCGCTTCCTGCCCTCTGTGTTGCAGGGCATAGAGACCGTAGTAAGTGAGCTTTGCCACATCCTCGCCAGGGGCCCAGACCCCGAATACGCCGCATTCCTCGCGTGGCTCGTTCTCGGTCTGTTCGGTCACGATAGGGCTGCTCCCGGGGAGGCGGTTGGTGACGGGTTCGAGTCTACGGTCCCGTTGGGCGCGAAACGGAATCGAATCTTCCTTCTGTTGGCGCGTCGTACACCGTAGGCGTGTCGGCCGGGCCGGTTTCCGGCTCGGCCGCCGCGCCGCGGACGGCTTCGCGCGGGGGCGTCAGCCGTCTCATCAGCCCACTTCAATCCGGCTGTTTATATGGATTTCATGGCCAGTCAATTATCCGAGAGTCCCGGTTCCGTTGTCGCCGATCCCGTCGCCGCCGACCCCACCCGGCCATGGTCGACCGTGACGAAGATCGCATTCAGATTCTGCTTTCTGTACTTCGGTCTGTTCTGTGTGTTGTTCGCGCAGATCACCTTTGCCTTCTTCGGGATCGTCGGCGAGTGGCTGCCCAAGCTGGCGGTGATGTGGCAGATGACGCTGCTGGGCCCGCCACTGAGGTGGGTCGGTCGCGAGGTCTTCGGCGTCGACGCGGTGCTCCATCAGGACTCCGGCAGCGGCGATCAGACCGTCGTCTGGGTGATGGTCTTCACCCTGGCGGTCGTCGCGGCCGTCGGCACCGCGGTGTGGACGCTCATGGACCGGCGGCGGCCCGACTACGCGCGGCTGTCAGCGTGGTTCCTGACGTTCCTGCGGTTGTGCGTCGCCGGCCAGATGCTCTTCTACGGGTTCGCCAAACTGGTGCCCACCCAGATGCCGTCTCCGCCACCGTCCGCGCTGCTGCGGTCCTTCGGCGACTTGAGTCCGGCCTCGGTGCTGTGGCTGCAGGTGGGCAGCTCGCACCCGTACGAGATGACCCTCGGCGCCGTCGAGGTACTGGCCGGATTGCTGATGTTCCTGCCGCGCACCGCGACCCTGGGCACGCTGCTCGGGCTGGCCAGCATGGCCCAGGTGTTCCTGTTGAACATGACGTTCGACGTGCCGGTCAAGATCTTGTCCGGCCATCTGCTGCTGATAAGCCTGGTGCTGCTCGCGCCGCAGCTGCGCCGGCTGACGGACCTGTTTGTCCTGCAACGCCCGTCGGAGCCGGTGAGCCAACCCGCCCTGTTCAGCTCCGCGCGGGCCAATCGCAGAGCCGCCACCGTGCAGGCCGTGCTCGGGCTCTGGGTACTGGCCGGATGCATCCTCGCCAGCTGGCAGGCGTGGCACGCCTACGGCGGCGGCAAGGCCAAGCCCGAGCTGTACGGGATCTGGTCGGTCCGGGAGTTCAGCGTGGACGGCAAGCCGCTGCCGCCGCTGACGACCGATCAAACCCGTTGGCAACGGCTGGTTTTCGAGACGGACGGCGCCCTGACGTATCAGCGGATGAACGGCGAGCTGGTCGACGCCCCCGCCACCATCAAGTCCGACACCATCACCGCGACCGGACCCGGCGGCGCGGCACTGGCCGAGCTGAAGGTCTCGCGGCCGGCGGCCCGGCAGCTGCAACTGACCGGCACGCTGCAGGGCCGTCCGGTGCAGATCACCCTCGATCAGGTCGACCTCGATCAATTCACGTTGCGCAACAGGGGCTTTCACTGGGTGCAGGAATACCCGTTCTTCAAGTGAGCCCTACAGCTCGACCAGCGGCAGCCACGGGCCGATCTCCCGTGCCCGTGACCCGGACATCTCGATGGCGCCCGCCGCGTCGTCCAGCGACAACAACCCGGTGGCCAACAGCAGCCAGGTGCGCGGGTCCGTCTCCACCACGTTGGGCGGATTGCCGCGGGTGTGACTGAGGCCCGAAATGCACTGCACCGCAACGAATGGCGGCACGCGGACCTCGACGCTGGCGCCGGGCGCGACGGCCGCCAGCGTGCGCGCCGTCAGCCGGACGGCCTCCGCGATCGCGGCGCGCGGCGGCGTTTCGGCGTGCTCGTCACGCAGCCAGTCGGCGACGAGCAGCACCGCCGCCCGCGTCGCCGCCGGGTCGGGCGCCTTACGCGTCACCATCTCAGGGATTTGTGCACGATTTTCCGCGGTGGGCGCGGATTTTCGTGCACAAATCACTCATGGGAGAACAGGGCGGGCAGCACGCTCTCGGAAGTTGTGCGCAGTTCGTCCAGCGTGACGCTGAACTGACCCTGCACCTCGACCGAGTCGCTGCCCGGGTCCACCACACCGATACGGACGGCCGGCAGTTCGCGGGCCTCGCACATCGCCATGAAGCGGCTCTCCTCGGTGCGCGGCACCGCGACCAGCACCCGGCCGGACGACTCGGAGAACAGCTGCACAAACGGGTCCGCACCTTCCGGAAGCAGTACCCGGCAACCGGTTTCGCCGGCCAGCGCGGCCTCGACGACAGCCTGGATGAGCCCGCCCTCGGACAGGTCGTGGGCGGCCGAGATCAATCCGTCGCGCGAACCCGCGGTCAGCACCTCGGACAACAGCTGCTCGCGCGCCAGGTCCACCCGAGGCGGGACGCCACCGAGGTGATCGGCCGTGACCTGGGCCCACACCGAACCGTCGAACTCGTCATGGGTGTCGCCGAGCAGGATCAGCGTCTCGCCCGGCTCCAGGCCGATGCCGGTCGGGATGCGGCGGTGCACATCATCGATGACGCCGAGCACGCCGACCACCGGAGTCGGCAGGATGGCCGTCGAGCCGGTCTGGTTGTAGAAGCTGACGTTGCCGCCGGTGACCGGAATACCAAGGGCCGCACAGCCATCCGCGAGGCCGCGCACGGCCTGCGAGAACTGCCACATGACGCCCGGGTCCTCCGGCGAGCCGAAGTTGAGGCAGTTGGTGACGGCCACCGGCGTCGCGCCGGTGACGGCGACGTTACGGAAGGCTTCTGCCAGCGCCAGCTGCGCGCCGGTGTACGGGTCCAGCTGGGTGTAGCGGCCCGACGCGTCGGTCGAGACGGCGATGCCGCGGCCGGTGGCCTCGTCGATGCGCAGGACGCCGCCGTCGGCGTGCTCGGCCAGCACGGTGTTGCCGCGGACATAGCGGTCGTACTGCTCGGTGATGAACGCGCGGCTGCACAGGTGCGGGCTGCCGAGCAGCTGCAGCAGGGTGGCGCGCAGCTCGTCGCCGGTCTTGGGCCGCGGGAGTTTCGCCGACGTGTCGGCGATCAGCGCGTCCTGGGTGTCCGGGCGCTCGACCGGCCGCTCATAGACGGGGCCCTCGTGCGCGACGGTGCGCGGCGGCACGTCGACGACGGTCTCGCCGTGCCAGCTGATCTTCAGCCGGTCACCGTCGGTGACCTCACCGATGACCGTCGCCAGGACGTCCCACTTGCGGCAGACGGCCATGAACGCATCGACGTTCTCCGGCGTCACGACGGCGCACATGCGCTCCTGCGACTCGCTGGAAAGCACCTCAGCCGGGGTCATGCCGGTCGCGCGCAGCGGCACCTTGTCGAGGTCGATGTGCATGCCACCGTCGCCGGCCGATGCCAGTTCCGAAGTGGCACAGGACAATCCGGCGCCACCGAGATCCTGGATACCGACCACCAGGTGGGCTGCATACAGCTCCAGGCAGCACTCGATCAGGACTTTCTCGGTGAACGGGTCGCCCACCTGAACCGACGGCAGCTTCTTGCGGCCGGCGCCCGACTCGTCGCCGGAGAAGGTGTCGGAGGCCAGCACCGAGACGCCGCCGATGCCGTCCAGTCCCGTGCGGGCGCCGAACAGGATGATCTTGTTGCCGGTACCCGACGCGAACGCCAGGTGCAGGTCCTCGACGCGGAGCGCGCCCACGCAGAGGGCGTTCACCAGCGGGTTGCCGGCGTACGACGGGTCGAAGATGGTCTCGCCGCCGATGTTCGGCAGGCCCAGCGAGTTGCCGTAGCCGCCGACGCCGCGGACGACGCCGTCGAGCACGCGGCGGGTGTCGGGCGCGTCGGCCGCGCCGAAGCGCAGCTGGTCCATCACCGCGACCGGGCGGGCGCCCATGGCCATGATGTCGCGGACGATGCCGCCGACGCCGGTGGCCGCGCCCTGGTAGGGCTCGACGTACGACGGGTGGTTGTGCGATTCGACCTTGAAGGTGACGGCCCAGCCGTCACCGATGTCGACGACGCCGGCGTTCTCGCCGATACCGGCCAGCATGCCGGCGCGCATCTCGTCGGTGGTGGTCTCACCGAAGTAGCGCAGATGCACCTTGGAGGACTTGTACGAGCAGTGCTCGCTCCACATCACCGAGTACATGGCCAGCTCGGCATCGGTGGGCCGACGGCCGAGGATCTCGCGGATGCGCTGGTACTCGTCATCCTTGAGACCGAGCTCGCGATACGGCTGCGGCTGGTCGGGCGTGGTAGTCGCGTTATTGACGGTATCGACCGAGGACGTCACGCAGAGAGTCTATCGTTGCGGAACTTGCCCGCCCGCCACGGCGAGCGCCGGCTACTCGTCGCCGCTGACCAGCACCTTGAGCAGCGCCGGCCGCCGCAGGATGAGCGCGCCCCAGATCAAGAGTCCGAAGGCCACCGCGAAGACCACGGGGAACCACGCCTCTTGGTGCATGTCGATGGTCACGGCACCGCCGAGATAGGCCGTCAGCCCGACCGCGCCCAGCACTGCGGTGCGGGGGATCACCCACACGATGATGCAAGCCAGCAGCACCCACCCGATGACGTACGTCTGGTAGGGCGGGAAGCCGATGCCCTCGGTCGCGGTGCGGGCGAACTCCATCCCGAGAATCTTCGGAATGGCATCGGCCAGCAGGAACAGCAGGAGGAAGGCGCTCAGGACGAGGCCGGCCTTCTGCGGTGTGGTGCGACCGGCCCACACGGCCCGTGATTGCGATACATCCTTGGCGTCGGCCATGGCGGACTCCGTTCTCGATCGGCGGTTCAACACTAGGTCGACTCGCCCGAAGGCGGGAACTCATCGCGGCGGCCCTCATAGCGGGCTGCTAGGTAGGACCCATCGGGGCCTCATCCCGCACTCTTAGCGTGGCCGGATGAGACTTCACATCGGACTCAACCGGGGTGCGATCGCGGTACTGGCCGTGATCGCGGCCCTGGTGTGTATCTGTGCCGGCGCCATCGTCGTCGCGTCCAAGGCGTGGCATGCCGCGTCGGAGCCGGTGGTGTCCACCGGCGTCGAACTGGTCGAGCAGGCCGGTCCCTAGCCCGTCAGGCCGCGCCCGCGATGCAGAACGCGTTGCCCTCCGGGTCGGCCAGCACCACCCAGCGGGCCACCTCGCCGAAGGCATGGCGTTCGGTTTCCGTCGCGCCCGCGGCTTTGAGGCGCTCGAGCTCGGGCTCGATGTCGCCTTCGAGGTGGAAGTCCAGGTGCAGCCGGTTCTTGCCGGGCGTCGGGTCGTCGACCTGCTGGAAGCCCAGATTCGGGCCCTCCGGGAAGTTGACGACGAAGAACTCCCCCGGCATCAGGGTGTGCACCTTGCCGCCGAATTGCGCGGCCCACCAGTCGGCGAGGGCCTGCGCGTCGGTGCAGTCGAATGTGACCATCTCCACTTTGAGTGCCATGGTCAAACTCTAGGCGGGTGCCAGGAACGCCTGCAGCGCCGCGGCGTAGGCCGGCACGTCGAGCGCGCCCATCACCTCGCGTGCCGAGTGCATGGCCAGCTGCGCGGCGCCGACGTCGACGGTCGGGATGCCGGTGCGGGCGGCGGTCATCGGTCCGATCGTCGATCCGCACGGCAGGTCGGCGCGGTGCTCGTACCGCTGCAGCGGTACCCCGGCTTGCGCGCAGGCCAATGCGAACGCCGCGGCGGTCCGGCCGTCGGTGGCGTACCGCAGGTTGGGTTGCACCTTGAGCACCGGGCCGCCGTTGACCTGGATGAGGTGCCCCGGTTCATGCCGCTCCGGGTAGTTCGGGTGCGTGGCGTGCGCCATGTCGCCCGAGGCCACCATCGAGCCGGCCAGCCGGCGCAGCAGATCCTCGCGCGTTCCGCCAGCCGCCAGCACGATGCGCTCCAGCACCGTCGGCAGCAGATCGGACTGCGCGCCGTGGTCGGACGTCGACCCGACCTCTTCGTGGTCGAACAGCGCCAGCACCGGAACGTAGTCGGCAGCCGGCGCGGCCAGGAACGCCTCCAGCCCGGCGTAGCAGGTGCCCTGGTTGTCGAGCCGGGGTGCGCTGATCAGATCGCTGTCGACGCCGATCAGGCGCGACGGCGCGAGGTCGTGCGTCATCAGGTCGGCGGCCAGGACATCGGCACCGTCGACCCCCGCGTGCGCGGCGACGTAACCGAGGAAGTCGCGGGTACCCGTGCCGACGCCCCACACCGCGTTGACGTGCCGCTGCGGATCGAGGCTGACGCCCTTGCGGTCCTCGGACAGGTGGATGGCCAGCTGCGGCACCCGCAGGATCGGGTCGTCGATCCGGACCAGGACGTCCTCGACGGTGTCGCCGCGCCGTACCGAGAGCCGGCCACTGATGCCGAGGTCGCGGTCCAGCCACGAGTTCAGCCACGCGCCGCCGTAGGGCTCGAGCGCCACGACCTGCCAGCCGCTGACGAACCGGTCGGGGTGCTGCTTGACCCGCAGGTTGGGGCTGTCGGTGTGGCCGCCGACGATGCGGAAGGGCTTCGGCGCCTCCGTCGCCCGCCACGCCACCAGCGAGCCGGCCCGCACCGTGAAGTAGTTACCGGGAGAGGCGGGCCAGGCGTCGGTCTCGGCGAGTTCGGTGAAGCCGGCGGCGGTCAGCCGCGCGGCCACCGTCGCGCACACATGGAACGGCGAGGGCGACGCGTCGATGAACCCGCAGAGGCCTGCGGCAGTAGCTCCGGTCATGAGGCCATCATCACCCGGAAATCCGTTGCCGTTGCCGCTAGGGTCGAGTTCGTGTGTCCCGCACGGCCTCAGCCCGTTCTCACCACGTTGACATCTGCTGCCATCTTTCTCATCGCCACCATCGATGAGGGCGCCGAGCCCGAAGTGCACGATGCGCTCACCGGGCTGTCCGGACTTGTTCGGGCAGTTGGATTCCGCACGCCCGCAAGCCGTCTGAGCCTGGTGACCGGCATCAGCTCGGACGCCTGGGATCGCTTGTTCAGCGGGCCGCGGCCGGCCGGGCTGCATGAGTTCCCGGAATTGCAGGGTGCGCGTCACCACGCGCCGTCGACGCCGGGCGACCTGCTGTTCCACATCCGGGCCAACGCCATGGACGTGTGTTTCGAGCTGGCCAGCCAGATTCTGAAGTCACTCGACGGCGCGGTGACGGTGATCGACGAGGTACACGGATTCAAGTTCTTCGAGAACCGCGACCTGCTCGGCTTCGTCGACGGCACCGAGAACCCGGACGGACCGGATGCCGTGGTCGCGGCGCTGGTCGGCGACGACGATCCCGAATTCGCCGGTGGCAGTTACGTTCACGTGCAGAAGTACCTGCACGACATGGCGTCGTGGGAGTCGCTCAGCGTCACCGAGCAGGAACGGGTGATCGGCCGCAGCAAGCTCGAGGACATCGAGATGGCCGACGACGTCAAGCCACCCAACTCACACCTGGCCCTCAACGTCATCGAGGACGACGACGGTAACCAACTGCAGATCGTGCGGGCCAACATGCCGTTCGGCCGCGTCGGCTCAGGGGAATTCGGCACGTACTACATCGCGTACTCGGCCGACCCGGCCGTCACCGAACGCATGCTGCGCAACATGTTCATCGGCGACCCGCCGGGCAACACCGATCGCATCCTGGATTTCTCCACGGCGGTCACCGGAGTGTTGTTCTTCACTCCCACAGTCGATTTCCTCGATGCGCCGCCGCCCCTGCCCGCCGCAGCACCGGCAGAACCCGAAGCCCAACCCACGTCAACTGGCACCCTGTCCATCGGCAGTCTGAAAGGTCAACCGCAATGAACAACCTGTACCGCGATCTCGCTCCGATCACCGCGGCCGCGTGGGCCCAGATCGAAGAGGAGGCCGCCCGGACGTTCAAGCGGCACATCGCTGGCCGTCGCGTCGTCGACGTGAGCGAGCCGGGTGGACCGAAGACGGCCGCGGTCAGCACCGGCCATCTCGTCGATGTCACGTCGCCGGCCGACGGTGTGGTGGCGCACCTTCGGGAAGCCCGGCCGCTGGTGCGGCTGCGGGTGCCGTTCACGGTGACCCGCACGGCGATCGACGACGTCGAGCGCGGCGCGCAGGACTCCGACTGGGATCCGGTGAAGGAAGCCGCCAAGAAGCTGGCGTTCTCGGAGGACCGGGCGATCTTCGAGGGCTACCCGGCCGCGCAGATCGAGGGCATCCGCGCCGCCAGCTCCAACCCGGCGCTGGCGCTGCCGAGCGACCCGCGGGGCTACCCGGACGTGATCTCGCAGGCGCTGTCCGAGCTGCGTCTGGCCGGTGTGGACGGGCCGTACTCGGTGCTGCTGTCGGCGGAGGCCTACACCAAGGTCAGTGAGACCACCGAGCACGGCTACCCGCTGCTGGAGCACCTCAACCGCCTGGTCGACGGTGAGATCATCTGGGCGCCCGCCATCGACGGCGCGTTCGTATTGTCCACGCGCGGAGGCGATTTCGACCTGCAGCTGGGCACCGACGTGACCATCGGCTACCTGTCGCACGATGCCGAGACGGTGCAGCTGTACCTGCAGGAGACGCTGACGTTCCTGTGCTACACCGCCGAGGCGTCGGTCGCGCTCGACAGCTGACGCATCGGTTGCTCCCCCGCACCACCGCATTGATCCTGTACCCAGGGCGCACTTCTTCGAGTGAGGTGCGCCCTCAGGTCAGGGTCAACAGGTCGGGATGCTCGAATCGAGTTGACCCTGAACCCTGGGCGCAGCTGCGTCGGCCACGCCAACGAGGGTGCGCCTAGCGCGTCTCGCGGGCGATTTTCGCGATCTGTATGCACCCTCGCGGGCAAGCCAGAACGGCGTCAGGCGCTCAGGACCGCGTCGAGTGCCGAGAAGAAGATGCCGAGTCCGTCGTCGGACGGGCCGGTGAGGGCCTCGGTGGCGTGTTCGGGGTGCGGCATCAGGCCGACGACGCGGCCGTTGGCCGAGCTGATCCCGGCGATCGAGCGCATCGAGCCGTTCATGTTGTCGCGGTAGCGGAAGACCACGCGACCTTCGCCTTCGAGCTCGTCGAGCACGCTCTCCGACGCGACGTACCGACCCTCACCCGACTTGAGCGGGATCAGGATGTCGGCGCCGGGTTCATAGCGGCTGCTCCACGCGGTCGACGTCGCGGTCACCTCGAGCCACACGTCGCGGCAGATGAAGTGCAGACCCTCGTTGCGGGTCAGCGCGCCCGGCAGCAGCCCGGCCTCGCACAGCACCTGGAAGCCGTTGCAGATGCCCAGCACGGGCATGCCCTTGCCGGCCGCTTCGACGACCGAGGTCATGACGGGCGCGAACTTGGCGATGGCGCCGCAGCGCAGGTAGTCGCCGTACGAGAAACCGCCGGGGACGATGACGGCGTCGACGCCCTTCAGGTCCGGATCGGCGTGCCAGAGGCTGACGGCCTCGCCGCCGACGGCCCGGACGGCGCGCGCCGCGTCGACATCGTCGAGCGTGCCGGGGAAGGTGATGACACCGACCTTGGTGGTCATGCGTTCTCCCGGTGCACCGAGAAGTCCTCGATGACGGTGTTGGCCAGCAGCGTCTCGGCGACGTGCTCCAGCGTCTCGTCGGACACGGTGTCGTCGACCTCGAGCTCGAAGCGCTTGCCCTGGCGGACGTCGGACACTCCGGTGATCCCGAGGCGCCCCAGCGCTCCCACAATCGCCTGGCCTTGCGGGTCCAGGATTTCGGCCTTGGGCATCACGTGCACAACGACGCGGGCCACGCGCGCTCCTTTGTTCGGGTCGGATTGCTCTGCCGAGGCGAGCGTAGCGACGGGAAGACATCTGTACTCTACCGGCGCCCTTGTGCGCCGCGATGCCCGCACAATGGACTGATGGAGCTGACGCACTTCGGACATTCCTGCCTGTTGGCCCGATTCACCGACGGTGACGCGCAGGCGACGGTCCTGTTCGACCCGGGCAACTTCTCGCACGGGTTCGAGGGCATCACGGGACTGGACGCCATCCTGATCACTCATCAGCACCCCGACCACGCCGATCCGGCCCGGCTGCCGGCCCTGGTCGAGGCGAATCCGCAGGCCAAGCTGTATGCCGACCCCATGACCGCGGCGCAGCTGGGTGGCGCGTGGCAGGCCGTGCACGTCGGCGACACGGTGTCGATCGGTCACCTGACGGTGCGCGGCGCAGGCGGCAAGCATGCGGTGATCCACCCGGAGATTCCGATCATCGACAACATCTCGTACCTGGTCGGTGATGCTGGTCACGCTGCCCGCCTGATGCACCCGGGCGACGCGCTGTTCGTGCCGGACGAGCCGGTCGAGGTGCTGGCCGCACCGGCCGCCGCTCCGTGGATGAAGATCGCCGAGGCCGTCGACTTCCTGCGGGCCGTCGCGCCGCAGCATGCGGTGCCGATCCATCAGGGCGTCGTCGCCGAGCAGGCCAAGGGCATCTACTACGGCCGCCTCGACGAGATGACCGACACCGACTTCCGGGTGCTGACGCCCGAGCAGGAGATGCGGTTCTGAACGCGCGACGGTTCTTGGTGTGGTGGCCGCTTGTCGGGTTCACCGCGATGATCGCGCTGGGCATCGTCGTCCGGTCGGGTGACTCGGCCGTGGATCACTGGTTCATGCAGACGTCGCGCGCACTGCTCGGCGACCACCCGTACTGGATGCTGCTGCTCAACCGCGTCAAGGTGCTGGTACCGCTCTATCTGCTGGCTGTGGGCATCCCGCTGTGGCGACGCGAGTGGCGGCTGGCCACCGTGGCCGCGTTGTGCCCGGTCATCTCGATCATCGGCGCCAAGGTGCTGAAGGTGCTGTTCGGCCGGCCCTGGTACGGCGAGAATCTGGCGTATCCCAGCGGCCACACCACCGTGGCGATCACCGTCGCGGCCATGCTGGTGCTCGGGATCGGGGTGCACGCGTGGAGCGTCACGATCGCGACGATCGGCGCCGCCATCCCGTCTATCGGCATGGCCAGCAACCACTTCCACTACTTCACCGACATCATCGGCGGCGCGCTCTATGCCACGTCGATGGTGTGCCTGGCGGTCCTGGCCGCCGGCCCGCAGGTACTGCATCGTTCCCCGCGCGCCAGGGGCGCCGACCGCGTGCAGTCACCCGCCGGCGGCTAGGTACTCAGCCGACGGCGCGGGCCGCGGCACGTCCGGCGGCGCGGCCGGAGAAGATGCAGCCACCCAGGAAGGTGCCTTCCAGCGCCCGGTAGCCGTGCACACCGCCGCCGCCGAAACCGGCCGCCTCGCCGGCCGCGTACAGTCCGTCGAGCACCGCGCCCTCCGGCGTCAGCACCCGCGAGTCGAGGTCGGTGTGCAAGCCGCCCAAGGACTTTCGGGTCAGGATGTGCAGCTTGACGGCGATCATCGGGCCGGCCTTGGGGTCGGTCAGTTTGTGCGGCCCGGCGATGCGCGCCAGCCGGTCCGGCAGGTACGAGCGTGCGGCCCGGTAGGCCACGGTCTGGCCGTCGCTGGTGAGCTTGCTGGTCATCTCCTTGTCGCGGGCGTTGACCTCGGCCTCGACGGTCGCGTAGTCCAGCGGTTCGACGTCGGGCACCTTGTTCATGGCAGAAACCAAGTCGCGCAATGTGTTCGCCGACACGAAGTCCACGCCCTTGTCGACGAACGCGCGGACCGGGGCCGGGCCACCGCCCCGGCTACGCCCCAGCACTTCCCGCAGGTTCTTGCCGGTGAGGTCGGGATTCTGCTCCTGTCCGGACAGCCCGAATTCCTTGGCGATGATGCTCTGGTCGAGCACGAACCACGTGTAGTCGTAACCGGTTTGGCAGATGTATTCCAGCGTGCCCAGGGTGTCGTAGCCCGGGTACAGCGGGTCGGGCAGCCGCTTGCCGGTGGCGTCCAGCCACAGCGACGACGGCCCGGGCAGGATGCGGATGCCGTGCAGCGGCCAGATCGGGTCGTAGTTGGTGATGCCCTCGGTGTAGTGCCACATCCGGTCGTTGTTGATGACGCTGGCGCCGGCGGCCTGGCTGATGCCGAGCATGCGGCCGTCGACGTGCGCGGGCACACCGGACAGCAGCTGGCCGGGCACCCGGCCCATGCGCTTGGGCCAGTTCTGGCGCACCAGGTCGTGGTTGCCGCCGATGCCACCACTTGCGACGATCACCGACTGCGCGCGGAACTCGAACTCCCCCACGGTGTTACGCGATGACGCCTCACCACGGGCAGTGTTCGACGGTTCCAGCACCGCGCCGCGCACGCCGGCGACGGCGCCTTGATCGACAATCAGTTCGTCGACCCGATGCCGGTGTGCGAAGCGCACTTTGGGGTGCCCGACGACCCGTCGCGCGAAGATGTCGACCAGTGCCGGGCCGGTACCCCAGGTGATGTGGAAGCGCGGCACCGAGTTGCCCGGCCCCTTGCCGTCCCAGCCGCCGCGTTCGGCCCAGCCGACCAACGCGAAGGTCTGCAGGCCCCGCTCGCGCAGCCAGCTGCGCTTCTCGCCCGCGGCGAAGTCGACGTAGGCGCGCGCCCACTGCTCGGGCCAGTGGTCCTCGTCGCGGTCGAAACCTGCTGTGCGCAGCCAATCTTCCAGCGCCCGCTCGTAGCTGTCGCGAATACCGACCCGTCGCTGTTCGGCGCTGTCGACGAAGAACAGTCCGCCGAACGACCAGAACGCCTGGCCACCGATGTTGGCCTCGTTCTCCTGGTCGACGATCAGAACTGACCGGCCCCGCTCGAGCAGTTCGGCGGCAGCGACCAGCCCGGCCAGCCCGGCCCCCACCACGATGACGTCAGCGTCCATGGGGCCACGCTAGCGTCCCAGGGGTCAGGCCGCGTCAGTTAGTGCCGGGTCGGGCGTCCACTCGTAGGCCGCGGGGGCGCAACCGTGCATGAGTGAGAGGTCGATGGCGTCGAGCATGGCCTGACGCGGCCCGGTCCGGCGCAGCTGACCGGCGGCCACGGCGAGCCGGACGGTGCCGCCGCGCCGGGCCGTGCGCTCGGCGGCCAGCACCAGGGTGCGACACCACCAGGGTTCGGTGAGGAACCCCTCGCCGATGCCGAAGACCCGCGACCGCAAGGTGGTGGACCGCACCAGGTCGGTGATGCCCGCATCGCCGGCCAACAGCCGGAATCCGTTGCGCGGCAACGCGGTCACGGTGCCCTGCGACGCCGTCCAACCGGGCGCGGCGAACAAGCGGGTGCGCAGGCCGAGGTGTTCGAGCACCCGGTCGGCGCCCATCAGCCGCAGGTTGGCCTCGTGTGCGGGCAGGGCGGCGAATTCGCCGCGACGCTTCTTGCTGGCCGCTTCGTCGAACCCGTGCAGGACAACAGCGGCCCCCGCCGCACGGCGTTTGGTCAACCACTCGACCGTGGGGATGTCACGCTCCAGCCGGTAGCCGCCTTTGAGCCGCGGGGCGACCAGCAGCGACGCCGGAATCTGCCGGGCGTCGAGCTCGGCACAGAAGTCGGCGACGTCACCCAGCGTGCGGTCCCGGATCCCCGAGATCGAGACGATCAATTGGCCAGCCATGTAAGCAGTGTGACAACGTCAGGTGTCCCGTCGGTTGCCGTGACATTGGTGCCGCCTGAACACTGCCCCTTTTCTCTCCCTGCTCTTCAGCGCGAGCGGCCGTGTTTGTACGGCGACACGCCGACCTACGTGTACAAAACGCGGTCACTCAGCAGCCACGAGCGGCACCTTCTTGCACGCAGATTGCGGCGCGTCGCCGTACAGACACGGCCGCTCAGCAGTTGTGAGCGGCACCTTCCTGCACGCAAATTGCGGCGCGTCGCCGTACAAACACGGCCGCTCGCGGGAAGTGGGGGCAGCGGGAAGTGGGGGTGGGAGGCGGGAAGGGGGGCGGCGGGAGGTGGGGTGCGCGGGAAGTGGGGGTGAGAGGCGGGAGGTGGGCGGGGCTGGCCGGAGAACTAGCCGGAGAAGAGGATGCGGGCGAGGCGTTCGGCGGTGTCGACGGGATCGGGGTCGGTGACCGCGCCGTTGAGGGTCAGCAGCGCGAAACCGTGGACCAGAGACCACGCGGCCAGGGCCGAGCCCTCGGGGTCGTTCTGGGCATTGGGATCAACCAGGGTCGCCACGCCGCCGGTGAGTTCGGCGGCCGCCTCGGCTTCGGCGGCTCGCAGGTCCGGGTCGGATGCGTCGTAGAGCATCTTGTCGAACATGACGGCGTAGTGGCCGGGGTGGTCGAGGGCGAACTGCACGTAAGCCCGTGCCGCATAGGCGAATTCCGGCTCCGCCTCAGCGAGGGCAGCCGCCAGCTGCGTGAAGCCCTCGGTCGCCAGCGCGGTGAACAACCCCCGCCGATCGGTGAAGTGGTGCGCCGGCGCCGCGTGCGATACGCCGGCCGCGCGGGCCAACTCGCGCAGCGAGATGCTGTCGGCGCCACGTTCGGCGACGAGCGCGGCCGCCTGCTCCAGGATGACGGCCTTCAGATCGCCGTGGTGGTAGCTCTGCCTGGCCATGTCCGCATCCTATCTTGACAGTGTCAAGTTCCAGGATATCCTTCAATCTAGACGTCGACTAGATTACGGAGGCGCAGCCCATGGCCGTTCTTCTCGCTCTCGTGCTGGGCAGCCTGGCCGCACGCGTCGCCGGCTGGCTCGGGGTCGGCTACGTCGACAGCTGGCCGAGCGCCATCGCGGTCGGCTTGGCCCTGATGTTCTTCATGACCGGCGTCGCACATTTCACCCCGGGCATGCGGCGCGACATGATCGCGATCGTCCCGCCGCGGCTGCCGTCGCCGGAACGACTGGTGGCCATCACCGGCGTGCTGGAGCTGCTCGGCGCCGTCGGGCTCCTGTTCCCGCCCACGCGTGTCGCGGCCGCCATCTGCCTGTTCCTGCTGATGCTGGCCATGTTCCCCGCCAACATCTACGCCGCGCAGATGCCCGACACCCCGCCCTCCATGGCGTCGAACCTAGGCGTGCGCTCCGTCCAGGAGGTCATCTACCTGGCCGCTGCCATATTTGTCGCGGTCCGCGGTGGCTAGCACCCAGGCGTACTGGAACGCGGCTTCCTTCCAGCGTTCGTAGCGCCCACTGGTGCCGCCGTGCCCGGCCGCCATCTCGGTCTTGAGCAAGACGGGATGGTCGTCGGTCTTGGTACTGCGCAGCGCGGCAACCCATTTCGCGGGCTCGACGTAGTACACGCGGGTGTCGTTGAGCGACGTCATCGCCAGAATCGCCGGGTAGTCCTGAGCCGTCACGTTCTCGTACGGCGTGTAGGACTTCATGTAGTCGTAGACGGCCTTGTCCGCCAACGGGTTACCCCACTCGTCCCACTCGGTGACGGTGAGCGGCAGCGACGGGTCGAGGATGGTGGTCAGCGCGTCGACGAAGGGCACCTGGGCGAGGATGCCGGCGAACAGGTGCGGCGCCATGTTGGCGACGGCACCCATCAGCAGGCCACCGGCACTGCCACCGAGCGCCACGAGATTCTCCGGCCTGGTGACGCCCGTGGCGATCAGATGCTCTGCGGCGCTGATGAAGTCGGTGAAGGTGTTCTTCTTCTCCAGCAGCTTGCCGTGCTCGTACCAGCCACGCCCCAGCTCACCGCCGCCACGCACGTGCGCGACGACGAACACCACGCCGCGGTCCAGCAGCGACAGCCGGGCGATCGAGAAACGGGGGTCCTCGCAGGACTCGTAGGCGCCGTAGCCGTACAGCAGCGCGGGCGCCGGGGTCGGCGCGCCCACCCGCTGGATGATCGACAACGGCACCTTCGTACCGTCGGCGGCCACCGCCCAGTCCCGGCGCTCGAGGTAGTCCTCGGGCCGGTAGTCACCAAGAACCGGCTGCTCGCGCAACAGGATTCGTTCACCGGTGGCCAGGTCCAGGTCATAGATCCGCACCGGGATGACGAACGACGTCGCCCCCACCCGCAGCCGCGGCGACGACCAGTTCGGGTTGCCCGACAGGCCGACCGACATCAACTCCGACTCGAACGCGATCTCCTGGGTCTCGCCGTAGTTGCCGTCGGAATCGAAGGGCCACAGCTGGATTCGCGGCAACGCCTCCCGCCGATAGCTCACCACCAACTGGTCGGCGAACGCATCGACGCCATCGAGGCGGACGTCGTCGCGGTGCTCGATGAGCGTGCGGGCGCCGTCGAGGCTCGTCAGCGGAGCATCGGACACCGGCACATCGACCAGCGTGAAGTTCTCGGCGCCGTCGTTATGCAGGATCAGGAACCGATCCTCGCCGCCGACCACCGCGTGCTCGACCGAATATTCGACGGAGTCCTTGCGCGGCAACACCACTTTGAATTCGGCCTTGGCGTCGCCCGCGTCGGCGTAACGCACCTCGGAGGTGACGGCACTGCCCGCGGCGATGAAGATGTACTTGTCACTGCGGGTGCGGCCCACGCCCACCCAGAACCGCTCGTCGGACTCGTGGTGCACCTTCTCACCGGGCAGCCCGGAGCCCAGTCGGTGACGCCAGACGGTGTCCGGCCGCCAGGCGTCGTCGACCGTGACGTAGTAGAGCGTCCGGTTGTCGGCCGCCCAGGTGCCGCCGGCGCCGATGCCGGTGATCCGGTCGTCGTACAGCTCACCGGTGCGTAAGTCCTTGAACTTCAACGTGTATCGCTCGTCGCCCACGGTGTCGACGGAGTAGGCGAGGATGTTGGCGTCGACGCTGACGGTGGCCGCGCCGAGCGAGAAGAAGTCGTGGCCCTCGGCCTCGACGTTCTCGTCCAGCAGCACCTGCTCGCCGGGGACCTCGGTGTGCTCATCGAGCTGCGGCGGGGTCCAGTCGTCGGGATCGCTGATGGGGCACCGGCAATGCACGCTGTACTGCTTGCCCTCGAAGCTGCGGGCGTAATACCACCAGTCGCCGCGTCGGGTCGGCACCGACAGGTCGGTCTCCTTGGTGCGGGCCTTGATCTCGTCGAAGATCTTCTGCCGCAACGGTTCCAGCGGCGCGGTGATCTCCTCGGTGTAGGCGTTCTCCGCGTTGAGGAGCGCGATCACCTCGGGATCGTTCTTGTCCCGCATCCACTCGTACGGGTCGATGAACACGTCGCCGTGGTGTTCGCGGCGGTGCTCGACCTTCTTGGCGATCGGCGGGTTGCTCATGCGCCGATCCAATCGGCGAACCGGCGCCCCGAAATCCGTTCGTACGCCTCGATGTACCGCGCCCGGGTGGCCTCGACGATGTCGTCGGGCAACGGCGGCGGCGGGGTGTCGCCGGCGCGGTCCCAGCCGGAGTCCGGACCGGTCAGCCAATTCCGGACGAACTGCTTGTCGAAGCTGGGCTGCACCACACCCTCGGCGTAGCCGTCCACCGGCCAGTACCGCGACGAGTCCGGCGTGAGCACCTCGTCGGCCAGCACCAGCCCGCCGTCGGCGTCGACCCCGAACTCGAACTTGGTGTCCGCCAGGATGATGCCCTTGGTCAGCGCATGGGCGGCGGCGGCGCTGTAGACCTTGAGGGTCTCGTCGCGCAGCTGTGCGGCCCGCTGGGCGCCGACCAGCTTCACGACGGCGTCGAACGCGATGTTCTCGTCGTGCGCACCGATCTCGGCCTTGGTCGCCGGCGTGAACAGCGGCTCACCGAACCGGCTGGCCTCCGTCAGGCCCTCCGGCAGCGCGATGCCGCACACCTGCCCCGTCTTGCGGTAGTCGATGAGCCCCGAACCGGTCAGGTATCCGCGCGCCACGCACTCGACCGGCATCATTTCCAGGCTGCGCACCACCAGGGCACGGCCCAGTACCTCGGCGGGGATGCGCTCGTCGTCGGCCGGGCCGGCGAGGTGGTTGGCGGTGCCCAGCTGCTCGGCCAGATAGTCGAAGAAGAAGACGCTCATGGCGGTGAGCACGCGGCCCTTGTCCGGGATCTCGCTGTCGAGTACATAGTCGAAAGCCGAGATCCGGTCGGACGCGACGAACAGCAGGTGATCGTCGTCGATGCGGTACAGGTCGCGAACCTTGCCGCTGGTCAGATGGCGGTAGTCGGACAAAGCTGGGCGCATCGGACCACCCTATCTGTTGGGATGGTTGGCATGAGTTCGCGCTACGTGCCCTACGCCCGCACGCCGGGCCGGCTGCTCGCCCAGTTGACCAGCGATGTCGTCGCTCTGGTGTGGTTCGCCATCTGGATCTCCGTCGGCGTCGCGGTGCACAGCGCCATCGCCACCATCGCCGACGTCGGGCGCCAGGTGCACGACGGCGCCGACGGCGTCGCCGACAGCCTGGCCTCCGCCGGCCACAACGCCGACGGCATTCCCCTGATCGGAAAGGCCTTCGGCGGTCCGTTGCGCTCGGCCGGTCACGCCGCTGTCGACATCGCGGGCGCCGGTGACAGCCTGAACAGCACCGCCAGCTGGCTGGCCTGGGTGCTCGCACTGGCGGTGGCGCTGCCGCCGATCCTCGCCGTCGCGATGCCGTGGCTGGTGCTGCGGATCAGGTTCTTCCGCCGGAAGTGGACGGCCGTGACGCTGGCGTCGACCGACGCCGGCGAACAGCTGCTGGCGTTGCGGGCGCTGGCCAACCGGCCGCTGGCAAAGCTGACCGAGGTTTCCGACGATCCGGTGACCGCGTGGCGCACCCACGACACCGTCGCGATCCGGAAGCTGGCGGCGCTGGAACTGCGGTCGGCCGGTCTCCGGCCGGCCCGGCCCACGTCGTCCTAACGGATGACACCGACCGATCGTGGGCGTTTGCTCTTGCATTGCCGCTGAGTCGTTGCTTCACTGGTAAGCCGTCGGCACTATCTTTCAGGGCTTCTCTGGCTGATCGCTCCAGCAGCGCGGGCGCCGCCAGACCGCGAATTCCTGCGCTGCCGATCGCTGCGCCGATCTCGCTCCAGCAACCGGGCAAATCATCAATTTCGGCGCCTCACCCATCCAACTGAAACCTGGCAACGAATACCAGTTGTCGTGCTCGTGAACCGTGCGGGCACCACAAACGTGTACAGGGCACAGCACTTCCCTACGAGCCGTCGGAGTCGCCGGCTGAGCAGGCGTGCGCGCGATCAGCATTCTCAGGCCGTCGGCCTGGAGAGGAAGCCATGGCAGAAAAACTCAAACCGCATTTTGCGGACGTCCAGGCGCATTACGACCTGTCAGATGATTTCTTCAGACTGTTTCTGGATCCGAGCCAGACCTACAGTTGTGCCTATTTCGAACGCGACGACATGACGCTCGAACAGGCCCAGTTGGCGAAGATCGACCTCGCGTTGGGCAAGCTGGGCCTCGAACCGGGAATGACGCTGCTCGACATCGGCTGCGGCTGGGGCGCGACGATGCGACGCGCAATCGAGAAATACGACGTCGACGTCGTCGGGCTGACGTTGTCGAAAAACCAAGCCGCACATGTCAATCGACTGTTCGACGGCCTGGACACCACGCGCTCGCGGAAGGTTCTGCTGGAGGGCTGGGAGGAGTACGACGAACCGGTGGACCGCATCGTGTCGATCGGCGCCTTCGAGCATTTCGGCCACGACCGCTATCCGGCGTTCTTCCGGATGGCCTACGACGCGCTCCCGCCCGACGGCGTCATGCTGCTGCACACCATCTGCGGCATCAAGCCGGGCTAAGTCCCCTGGGGTGGTGGGAATTCGGGGACGGGGCTGAGGTGGGCGGAGATGTTCAGGCCGTGTCGGTGCCGGTGTTGGGGTGGGCCATCGCGTAGTGGTCAGTGAGTTACGTACCAAAGTGACTCACCGAAGGAAACCGCGCGATGACCCTTGACCATTCTGCCCTGCTCGCTCAGCTCGATGCACTGAAGTCCGCTGACTCGGGTGCGGTGTTCGCCGAGTTGATCCGTTCCGGGTTGCAGCAGCTCATCGAGGCCGAGGCCACCGCGGCGATCGGCGCGGGCCGTTACGAACGCAGCGACGGCCGCACGGTGCACCGCAACGGGCACCGCCCCCAAGACCGTCTCCACGACCGCCGGGGACATCGAGGTGCAGATCCCCAAGCTACGGGCGGGATCGTTCTTCCCGTCGCTGCTGGAACCCCGCCGGCGTATCGACAAGGCGCTGCACGCGGTCATCATGGAGGCCTACGTGCACGGGGTGTCCACCCGCAGCGTCGATGACCTGGTGACGGCGATGGGCGTGCAGACCGGGGTGTCCAAGTCGGAGGTGTCGCGGATCTGCGCCGCCTGGACCGCGAGATCACAGCGTTTCGGGAACGCTCGCTGACCCACACCAGCTTCCCCTACGTGTTCTGCGATGCCACCTTCTGCAAGGTCCGCGTGGGGGCGCACGTGGTCTCCCAGGCCCTGGTGGTCGCGACCGGCGTGTCGATCGACGGCACCCGTGAGGTGCTGGGCACCGCGGTCGGTGACAGCGAGTCGTTCGAGTTCTGGCGCGAGTTCCTCGCCTCGCTTAAGGCGCGCGGCCTATCGGGGGTGCACCTGGTCATCTCCGATGCGCACGCTGGGTTGAAAGTCGCTGTGGCACAGCAGTTCACGAACTCATCGTGGCAGCGGTGCCGGGTGCATTTCATGCGGAACCTGCATACCGCGGTATCGGCCAAACACGCCCCGGCGGTTACCGCGGCGGTCAAGACCATCTTCGCTCACACCGAACCCGACGAGGTCGCCGCGCAGTGGGACCGGGTCGCCGACACCCTGGCCGCGTCGTTCCCGAAGGTGGCCGCGATGATGGGCGAGGCCAAGACCGACGTGTTGGCGTTCACTGCGTTCCCGAAGGCGCATTGGCAGAAGATCTGGTCGAATAATCCGATAGAGCGTCTGAATAAAGAGATCAAGCGTCGGGCCGATGTCGTGGAGATCTTCCCCAATCCGGCGGCGTTCCTTCGCCTGGCCACCGCGGTGGTCATCGAATCCCACGACGAGTGGCAGGTCACCCGCCGCTACCTCTCCGATGTCTCCATGGACGAACTACGCGCCGTGATCGCCGCCAAACACGCCGCGGCAGCACTTGCCAAACAACACCAAATCGCCTAGCGTTCACCATGACTCGTTGATCACAACGCGTGAACCACGCCAGATCCGAAGTCCACCACTCCCCGGGACGCTATCTCAAGCCGGCGCAGGCCGCCGAACTCGGTGTACCACTGACTTTCGAGCTGGCGAGGTTCATCAAGTTCATCCTCACCGAGATCTTCCCGGGCGGCCGGCTGCCGTCCATCCAGATGGTCTGTGACCAGGCCGGTGCGGCCGGATTCCGGGTGACTCGGGTGCAATCGCTGCAGCCGCACTACGCGCGGACCCTGGATCTGTGGGCCGAGGCGCTGGAGGCACATCGCGATGAGGCCATCGCAATCCAGTCGGTGGAGGTCTACGACCGGTACATGAAATACCTGACGGGTTGCGCGGACATGTTCCGTCGCCGCCAGGTCGACATCAACCAGTTCACACTGGAGAAGTAGGCCCGGTTCATGCCATCTGGTTCCCATGACGACCTGCGACCGCATTTCGAAGAAGTGCAAGCCCACTACGACCTGTCAGACGATTTCTTTGCGCTGTTCCAAGACCCCTCCCGTACCTACAGCTGCGCCTATTTCGAACCGCCGACGCTCACCCTCGAGGAAGCGCAGCTCGCCAAGATCGATCTCAACCTCGACAAACTCGATCTCGAACCCGGAATGACGTTGTTGGACATCGGGTGTGGCTGGGGTGCCACCGTCAAACGCGCAGTCGAGAAGTACGACGTCAACGTCATCGGATTGACCCTGTCGAAGAATCAACAGGCCTTCACGCAGCAACTGCTGGACGGCATCGACAGCGACCGGACCCGCCGGGTGCTGCTACACGGCTGGGAGGAGTTCGACGAACCCGTCGACCGGATCGTGTCCATCGAAGCCTTCGAACACTTCGGTTTCGAACGCTATCCGGATTTCTTCAAGAAATGTTTCGACATTCTGCCCGCCGACGGCCGGATGACGATTCAGAGCAGCGTCGGCTTCCATCCGTACCAGCTGAATGCGGACGGGAAGAAGGTGACTTTCGAGACCGCACGGTTCATCAAGTTCATCGTCACCGAGATCTTCCCGGGCGGCCGGATACCGACGACAGACATGATGGTCGAACACGGCGAACGGGCCGGTTTCGTCGTCCCCGAAGCCATATCCTTACGGCCGCACTACATCCGGACGCTCAAGACGTGGGGTGACGCACTCGAGGCCAACCACGAGAAGGCGGTGGAAATCCAATCCGAGGAGGTCTACCAGCGCTTCATGAAGTATCTGCGCGGCTGCGAACGCTACTTCACCGAAGGCCTGCTCGACGTCACCCTGGCCAGCTATCACAAGCGCGCGGCCTAGGTATGCGTGCGATCGGCCCGCCCGGGCCGATCGCACGCTGTCACACGCCAAATACACTGGGCCACTGCGTATCACCCGCTAGCTCTGAGCGTTGGACCATTGCTCCCAGAACAACAGTCTCGCGCGCACCGACGGATTGCTGACGACGTCGAGTGTGCGCACGCCGGCGGCCGCGACCGCCGGTACACCGACCAACTTGTGGAACCACCGGCCCCGGCGGTATTCCGTACCCCACGCCTCCTCTACCCGCTGGGCGTAGTTGGTGAAATCGCCTGGGCCGCCATTGGTCAGCGCCGCGACAGCGCACTCGCCGGCCGCCAGACCGGACTGCAGGGCCTTCGAGATTCCCGCACCCGAGGCGGGGCGCGCCGCGCCCAAGGCGTCGCCGGCGAAAAGGACGCCCGGCCGCCACGGGGGCCATGCGGTGAAACCCATCGGGAGCCGCCATGCTTGCACGGCTTTGGCTTTCATCAATTCATCGATCGCCGGGAGATTCCACTCGGCCGGCAGCCCGGCGAGGAACTCGCCCAGCAGTCGCGTCGCATTGATCTGTCGCCACTTCTTGTAGCTGTTGACGTAACCCAGGCCGACATTGACCCGGCCGCCTCCGAGCGGGAACACCCAGCCATAGCCCGGCAGCTGATCGCCCTCGAATCTGAGCTGCAGGTGTACGTCAAGAGAATCGACATCCGGGCGTTCCGCCGACATTTCTGCGCGAATCGCGATCGCCGCGTAGCCGTTGTAGCGCGACTTGAGTTCCAGTGCCCGCTTGATCGGCGAATGGGCGCCGTCAGCGGCGATTACGGCATCGGCAGCGACCCGTTCCCCGGTCTTGAGGATCACTCCGGCGACCCGCCCACCGAAATCGATGATGGGCCCGGCCACCTCTGCGCCGCGGCGCACCTGGGCCCCGCAGAACTCGGCCCGGTCGAGCAGCATCAAGTCCAGATCCAGTCGACGCGCCACGTGACCGTGATCAGGCATCCCCGGGCGGTCCGGAAATGCCAGGTCCCAACGGCTCGGACTGTAGACGGTGGCTCGATTCACGCGGTGGAACTTCGCAACCTGTTCGGCAAGTCCCATCTTCTGGATGTAGCTGACGGCCCGGGGCGTCAGGCCGTCGCCACACGGCTTGTCGCGGGGGAACTCAGCCTTGTCGAGCACCAGCACGCGGGCCCCGGCCTGCGCCGCCTGCCACGCCGCGGCCGCACCGGCCGGTCCGCCGCCCACGATCGCCACGTCAAATCGCTCCGTCATCTGGTCTCACTCTCGTCCGACGCCCGAGCCATCACGCGCGGGTCGCAGGAGTGGTTCGGAGCCAAGGGCAGCCCGGATGGGTGCGGCAGCGAATTCGGTGTCTTCGGTTACCCGAATCTGGCCGCTTCCTCCCTCCAGTCGAATCATGTTGGCGGACAAACCTCATTCCATCTTCCCGCGACCCATCCAAAAGCGCCGGGGTTCCGAATCAGTAAACAAAGAACAAACCACGGCGGCAGTCGTCCGCACAAAGGAGACCCGGATGCAACACCCTCGCTATTCACACATCGCGGCCGCCGGCATGTCGATTGTCGCCGTCGTCGGCTTATCAGCGTGTTCGGACGCCGGCACCAAATCGGCACCCTCGGCTGCGCCAAGTACGAACATGGCTTCAATGCCAAGTGCTGCCACGGCAGTGACATCGGCTCCGCCCGTCACGGCGCTCGTGGGCACTGGTTGCCAGGCCTACGCGCAGCAGGTGCCCACCGGGCCGGGTTCGGTCGCCGGGATGGGCTTGCACCCGGTCGCGACGGCAGCCTCCGACAATCCGATGCTGACCACGTTGACGGCGGCGTTGTCGGGCAAGCTGAACCCGAACGTCAACCTGGTCGCGACGCTGAACGATGGCGAATACACCGTTTTCGCGCCCACCGATGATGCCTTCAAGAAGTTGCCTGCAGCGACCCTGGATTCACTCAAGACGGACTCCGCCACCCTGACCAAAATTCTCACGTATCACGTTGTGCAGGGCCAACTCTCGCCTGCTGCGGTGGCCGGCACCCACACCACCCTCGAGAGCTCGCCGGTGAGTGTCACCGGCGAGGGCGCAGGGCTGAAAGTCAATGACGCCGCGCTGGTGTGCGGCGGAGTCAAGACCGCGAATGCCACGGTGTACATGATCGACTCGGTCCTGATGCCGCCGATGTGACGGGATCACGCCGTCACATCGATATCCGTTGCAATTCAATGCTTTTCATGAAGCACTGAATCCAGCCCAACCGCTAGGAAGGAACATCATGGCGCATAAACTTCAACCGCATTTCGCGGACGTCCAAGCCCACTACGACCTATCCGACGACTTCTTCAGACTGTTCCTGGACCCCAGCCAGACCTACAGTTGCGCATACTTCGAGCGCGACGACATGACGCTCGAACAGGCCCAAACCGCCAAGATCGACCTCGCCCTCGGAAAACTCGGCCTCAGACCGGGAATGACGCTGCTCGACATCGGCTGCGGCTGGGGCGCCACCATGCGCCGCGCCATCGAGAAGTACGACGTGAACGTCATCGGTCTCACCTTGTCCAAGAACCAGGCCACCCACGTCGAGCGGCTCTTCGACGACATGGACACCACCCGCTCCCGTCGCGTCATCCTCGGCGGCTGGGAACAGTACGACGGAACGGTCGACCGGATCGTTTCCATCGGAGCGTTCGAGCATTTCGGTCACGAGCGCTATCCGGCGTTCTTCCAGATGGCCTACGACGCCCTCCCGCCCGACGGCGTCATGCTGCTGCACACCATCTGCACCACCGATCCACGTTACACGAACCTGCCCGTGACGATCGGCCTGCTGCGATTCGTCAAGTTCATCATGACCGAGATTTTCCCGGGCGGCCGGCTGCCGTCCGCACCGATGGTCCGTCAGCACGCCGCGGCGGCCGGATTCAAGGTGACGAGAGTCCAGTCACTGCAGCCGCACTACGCGCGAACCCTCGACCTCTGGGCCGAAGCCCTGGAATCACACCGCGACGAAGCCATCGCAGTGCAATCGGTCGAGATCTACGACCGATACATGAAATATCTGACCGGGTGCGCGAAGTTGTTCCGGCTGCGCCAGGTCGACGTCAATCAATTCACCCTCGAAAAGTCGTGATTTGTGCACGATTTTCCGCGCCAGCCGCGGATTTTCGTGCACAAATCACGACAGGGAAACCCAGAGGTGCCGGAGTCCGGTGTGCCGGTTGCTGCGGGTCCATTCCGGCGGCTCGACGACCCGGATGTCCGGGAACCGCGTGAGCAGCTCCTCGAACAGCACCCGCAGCTCCAGACGCGCCAGGTTGGCCCCGAGGCAGTAGTGCAGGCCCTGCCCGAATCCCAAGTGCGGGTTGGGTTTCCGTGTCACGTCGAAAGTCATGGGGTCGGCGAACACCAGCTCGTCGCGGTTGGCCGAGCCTTCCCAGACGACCACCTTCTGCCCCGCCTCGATGTCGCAGCCGCCCAGCGACACAGCCCGTGTGGCGGTGCGCCGCTTCGACGGCGACGGCGACGTCCAGCGCACCATCTCCTCGATCGCCGACGGCAGCAGCGACAGGTCGGCGCGCAACCGTGCCAGCTGAGATGCGTTCTCGCACAACGCCAACAGCCCGCCGGCCACCGCGTTCCGGGTGGTCTCGGCACCCGCGCTGAACAGCAGGTTGAAGAACAGGTACACCTCGAGGTCCGACACGCCCTCGGCGTTGGCCACCACCGACAGCATGTCGTCGGTCGGTTCGGCGCGCTTGGCGGCGATGAGTTCCATGCCGAAGTTGTACATCCGGGAACCGGCTTCCTCCACGGACAACCGGGTGATGGCGGCCTTGCGCGAGCCGCCGAAATCGAAGCTCGGCTCGATGGCCTCGAAAAGCCAATGCCGTTGCGACTCAGGGATACCCATCAGGATGCAGATCATCTGCATGGGCAGCTCGGCGGCGATGTCGACCAGGAAGTCGAACGGAACCCCCGGCGACACCGCGTCCAGCAGCGCCCGGCTGCGCGCGCGTAGGTCGTCCTCGACCCGCGCGATCATCCGCGGCGTCAGCCCCGACGACACCAGCCGCCGGATCTCCGCATGCCGCGGGTCGTCCATCATGTTCAGCACCTGGCCGGCGATCGACAGGTCCTGGATCAGGGTCCCGCCGAACGGCCGCGCACCGCCCGTCACCGACGAGTACGTCACCGGATCACGCAGCACCGCAAGGGTTTCCGCGTGGGTGGCGACGGACCAGAAGCCCTCGCCGTCGGGGGTGTTCTCGGTGGGCTCGTGCCAGTACACGGGAGCTTCCGCACGGTGCCGCGCGAACAGCTCGTGCGGGAAGCCCGACGCGAAGTTGTCGAGATCGGTCAGGTCAACCCCGGCCAGGCTTCCCGCCAAGGTCACAGGATGGCGCCCGAGGTGTACTTGGCGGCCTCCGGGTACTGCGCCACCAGGCGGTCCACCGCGGCGACGACGGCGTCGACCTGGTCGCCGGCCGCACCGCTGAACGCCTGCTTGTCGGCCAGTGCCGCGTCGAGCTCGACACGGTCCAGCGGCAGCCGCGGATCGGCCGCCAGCCGGTCCAGAAGGTCGGGCTCCAAACCCTTTTCGCGCATCGCGAGCGCGACGGCGACGGCGTGCTCCTTGATGACCTCGTGCGCGGTCTCGCGGCCGACTCCGGCCCGCACGGCGGCGATGAGGATGCGGGTCGTCGCCAGGAATGGCAGGTAGCGGTCCAGCTCGCGCTGGATCACCGCGGGGTAGGCGCCGAACTCGTCGAGCACCGTCAGGAATGTCTCGGTCTGGCCGTCGATCGCGAAGAACGCGTCGGGCAGCGCGACGCGGCGCACCACCGAGCAGAAGACGTCGCCCTCATTCCATTGCGCCCCAGCCAGTTCCGCGGCCATGGAGCCGTAGCCGCGCAACACGACCTGCAGGCCGTTGACGCGCTCGCACGAGCGGGTGTTCATCTTGTGCGGCATGGCCGACGAGCCGACCTGCCCGGGCGCGAAGCCCTCGGTGGCCAGTTCATGGCCGGCCATCAGCCGGATGGTGTGCGCGAACGACGACGGGCCGGCGCCCAACTGCACCAGCGCGGACAGCACGTCGTGGTCCAGCGACCGCGGGTACACCTGCCCGACGGAGGTGAAAACCTCGGTGAATCCCAGGAATTCGGCAACCCGGCGCTCCAGGTCGGCCAGGCGGGACCCGTCACCGTCGAACAGGTCCAGCATGTCCTGCGCAGTACCCATCGGGCCCTTGATGCCGCGCAGCGGGTACCGGTCGATCAGTTCCCGCAGCCGGGTCAGCGCGATCAGCGTCTCCTCGGCGGCCGAGGCGAACCGCTTGCCCAGGGTGGTGGCCTGCGCCGCCACGTTGTGCGAGCGGCCGGCCATCACCAGGTCGCGGTACAGCGCGGCACGCTCGGCGAGCCGGGCCACCACCGCGACACCGTGCGAGAACACCAGCTCCAGCGACTGGCGGATCTGCAGCTGCTCGACGTTCTCGGTGAGGTCGCGGCTCGTCATCCCCTTGTGGACGTGCTCGTGGCCGGCCAGCGCGTTGAACTCCTCGATACGCGCCTTGACGTCGTGCCGGGTGACGCGTTCCCGCGCGGCGATGGAACCCAGGTCGACCTGCTCAAGCACCCGCTCGTAGTCCTCGACGACGCCGGCCGGCACGGCCACGCCCAATTCGGACTGCGCGCGCAGCACGGCCAGCCACAGCCGGCGTTCGGCGACGATCTTGTTCTCCGGGGACCAGATGGCCACCATCTCGTCGCTGGCGTAACGATTGGCCAGCACGTTGGGGATGCTCACGGAACTACAGCCTACTAAGCCCGCTTACAGGGCGACCCGGCGTTCCTGGTCGAAGGGGGCCAAGACGTCGATGACGTCCACGAGGGTCGCCCGGGCCGTCGCACGCGGACCGTCGCCGTCACTCACCATCGAGGCCACCACCGCCCCGTCCACGGCGCAGACCAGGGCCGTCAGCAGTTCGGCGCGCACCGAGCGCCCGGACCGTTCCACGACCTCGACGACGGCTTCGGACCGCTGCTTGAGGATGCGTCGCTGCACGTCGCGCAGCCCGGGCTGGCGGGCGCAGGCGATGTAGCGCTCATAGCGGGAGATCAGCTGGTCGGACGCGCGGTTACCGTCGCCGACCAGCAGGTCAACCAGCAGGTCCGCTGTCGCGTCCGCGCCGCGGCGGCGCCGCGACAGCGCCGAGACGCGCATGCGCAGCTGCTGGGATTCCGATTCTCCGACGTGCTCGACCGCCTTTTCGATGAGGTCGTCGAGGGACGAGAAGTAGTACGTCGTGGAAGCCAGCGGCAGCCCGGCCCGTTGCGCCACGGCGCGGTGCCGGACGGCGTCGAAGCCGCCCTCACACAGCAGCTCGGCGGCCGCGCTGACCAGCGCATACCGTCGCCGTTCCCCCTTCGGGGTGACTGCTGTCATCACCCTGTAAATGCTGCCAGGAATGGTCACGCGGCGATCACGATTTCACGTAATCCATTAGGCAACGCTCAGAAATGCCGATGGCATGATGGCGGCCATGGCAGAGCTGAGCCGACGCGCCGTCCTCCGTCTCGGAGCCGGCGCCGCCGCAGGGGCCGCCGGCGCGTTCGCGCTGGGGTCGACGTCCAACCGCCCGACCGTCACCGCGCCGCCGGTGACCATGACGAGCGTCGGGGCGCCCCTCGCGCCACCGCCGGTCGTCGCCGATCCGGCACCGACCTACGTGACCGGTTCGTTCGTCTCGCAGGCGCGCGGCGGTATCTCCACCAACTGGGCCATCGCCCGCCCGCCGGGCCAGACCGCGCCGCTGCGGCCCGTGATCGCGCTTCACGGCAAAGGCAGCGACGCCGCGACGGTGATGGCCGGCGGCGTCGAGCAGGGGCTGGCGCAGGCCGTGGCCGCGGGACTGCCGCCGTTCGCGGTCGTGGCCGTCGACGGCGGCGGTGGGTACTGGCACAAACGGGCGTCCGGGGAGGATTCGGGCGCCATGGTGCTCGACGAGCTGATCCCGATGCTGGCCTCGCAGGGCCTCGACACTTCGCGGGTGGGTTTCCTCGGCTGGTCGATGGGCGGCTACGGCGCGCTGCTGCTGGGGGCCCGACTGGGCGCGGCCCGCACCGCGGCGATCTGCGCCGTCAGCCCGGCGTTGTGGACGTCATCGGGCGCGACGGCCCCGGGCGCGTTCGACGGTGCGGCCGATTACGCGGCCAACTCGGTGTGGGGCCTGCCCGGGTTGGCCGGTATCCCGATCCGGATCGACTGCGGTGACAGCGACCCGTTCTACTCGGCGACCAAGCAGTTCATCGCGCAGCTGCCGAACGGCGCTGCGGGCGGCTTCTCCCCCGGCGGGCATGACGCGTCGTTCTGGAGCGCGCAGCTGCCGGCCGAGATTTCCTGGCTCGCCCCGCTCCTCGTCCGGTGATTTGTGCACGATTTTCCGCGCGCACCGCGGAAAATCGTGCACAAATCCCTAGAGGGAGATGCGGCCTTCGGCGGCGGCGAGGCCGATGTCGGTGCGGAAGTGGCTGCCCGGCAAGCGGATCGACTCGATGATCCGGTAGGCCTCGGCGCGCGCGGCCGCCAGGTCCGCGCCCGTGCCGACCACCGACAGCACCCGGCCGCCGGAGGAGACGACGCTGCCGTCGTCACGGCGGGTGGTGCCTGCGTGCAGCACGCCTGCCGTCTCCGATCCGGTGATGACGTCGCCGACGCGGGGGCGGCCCGGGTAGTTCTCGGCGGCGACGACGACCGTCACGGCCGATCCGTCCTGCCACTGCAGCGGGCCGACGGAGTCCAGGGTCCCGGTGGCGGCGGCGTTCAGCAGCGTGCCGAGCGGGGTCTGCAGCAGCGCCAGGACCGCCTGAGTCTCGGGATCGCCGAAGCGGCAGTTGAATTCGACGACGGCCGGGCCGTTCGAGGTGATGGCCAGGCCCGCGTACAGCAGGCCCGAGAAGGAGCTGTCGCGCCGGACCAGTTCCGCGGCAACGGGTTTGACGACCTCGTCGACGATCTGGTCGACGACCGCGGCGGGCAGCCACGGCAGCGGCGTGTAGGCGCCCATGCCACCGGTGTTGGGTCCGCTGTCGTTGTCGCCGACGCGCTTGAAGTCCTGCGCGGGCAGCAGCGGCACCACGGTCTCGCCGTCGACGACGCAGAACAGCGACACCTCGGGCCCGTCGAGGAACGACTCGAGCAGCACGGGGTGGCCGGATTCGAGCAGTTCGGCGGCGTGCGCGCGGGCGGCCTCCCGGTCGGCGGAGACGACGACGCCCTTGCCGGCGGCCAGACCGTCGTCCTTGACGACCCAGGCCTGCTGGCCCGCGGGCGGACCGAAGCGGTCCAGCGCGGCATCGAGGTGGGCGGGGTTGTCGACGATCTCGCTCGTCGCGGTGCGAACGCCGGCGGCGGACATGACGTCCTTGGCGAACGCCTTCGAGCCTTCGATGCGGGCGGCATCCTTGGACGGCCCGAAGGTGGCGATACCGGCCGCCCGCAACGCGTCGGCCACGCCGAGCACCAGCGGCACCTCGGGCCCGATCACGACCAGGTCGGCGGTCAGCTTCTTGGCCAGCGCGACGACGTCGTCGGCGGCGGTGATGTCGACGTCGTGCTGCTCGGCGACGGCGGAGGTACCGGCGTTGCCGGGAGCGACGGCCAGGAAGTCCACCTGGGGGTCGCGGCTCAGGGCGAGCAGCAGGGCATGTTCACGGGCACCAGAGCCGATCACGAGGACGCGCACAGCCACACCCTAGTAGCTGGTCGGCTCGTCCTAAACTGGGCAGGCCCGACGCACGCGAGGAGGTCCGCACCGGTGGAGCCGCTGGATGCCTTCCTGCTGATGTGGGAGCGGGCGCGCGCCACCTTCGGCGAGGGCATTCCGCACGACCGCTCCGAGTTCGACAAGAGCGAGCAGCTACGCGAACTGCAGGATCAGGTGAAGGCCGCGGGTCCCGGTTCGCACTGGACCGGCGGTGCGGCCGACCGCTACGCCGACGCCAACGCCAAGCACGCCCAGGCCCTCGGCCGGCTGGCCGAACTCGACAAGCGTGTGGGCGACGAACTCGAGCGGTCCGCGGACGTGGTCAACGGCGGACGCCGCGAACTCGATGCGCTCAAGCGGTGGGTGACGGACCTCGCCGACGAATCGAAGAAGACGCCCACCGCCGCCGCCGACCACGCGTTGTGGTCGGCGATCGGCAAGGCCAGCGGCGACATCGCCGACATCATCCAGCGCTCCCACACCGACCTGTCGGGAGTCGCCGGCCGCATCCAGAGCCTCGACAGCGAGTTCGACGACTTCTGAGTGACGCCCTACACCACCGTCAACGGCAGGGACTTGCGTTCCTCGAAAACCCACGCCGCCCCGCTGCTGACCTTGCACACCGAGACCTCACCGAGTTCCTTTGCCGGGGTATCGGTTTCGATGAACCTGACGGCCCAGTCGGCGGCGTCACCCGACACCTCGGCGCGCAACAGCGGATTGACGGCCGTCGCGATGGCCTGCAGCGGCAGATTCGACTCCGGGGACACCAACGTGATCCACGCACCGTCCTCATGGGCGGGTGACGGGTGCACATGCGCCTCGTCGCCCGAAACATCAACGGAGACATAGGCGGCCGGGTTGAGCAGCGGATGCAGCTCCAGTACCCGCAGGGCACCGGCGGCGGTGTTCGGCAGGTCCAGCACCTTCCGGATGCGTTCGGCCGCGACGCCGGAGATACCGATCAGGGACTTGGTCCGGATGGACCGTTCCTTCTCGGCGTCGCCGCTGCAACGGGCCCGCACGGCCAGCGCGAATGACAGCACCAGCAGGTGCATCTGCAGACACACCTCGTCGGCGATGCGCACCAGCGCCGAGTGCGAGAACTCCGCGAAGTCGACGTCGCTCACCAGCGGGCCGGAGTAGTCGGCCTGGCCTTCGTCCGCGGGATCGATGTCGTCGAGCTCGCAGCGGTAGGCGTTTGTCGCACCGATGATGTCGAGCTGCGGGATGAAGCCGACCTCCGGGTACGACTCGTCGATGATGACGGTCCAGGCGCAGGCCGGCGTCCGACCTGCCGGGACGCGCGGCGGCCGGTGGATGGGCCGCACCTGGCAGCGGCGGTTGGTGGCCAGAGCTGTCGCGTCGAACGTCGGGTCCTCGATGTCGTGGCACATGCCGCGCACATAGTCGGGACCCATGGGCTCGACGTCCATGAGGGCACCGCAGTGGTCGAGGTGGAATTCACCGTGCCAGCGGTCATGCACGGTGTACCGGAAATCCATGAACTGCGGCGGCGCACCGATGTCGAGCTGCAGGCCCTTGAAGATCGTGATGACGTCCACGCCTTCGTATTTCAGCGCCTTCTGCATGCGCTTGGTGTAGAGAGGGCTGGACCCGGCCCACTCCTCGATGGCGACCTGCAGCATCTCCTCACGACCGAATTCGACGATGCACCAGGCCATTCCGGCGCGGTCGATCAGCTGGCCGATGAGCAGCAGCTCCGGCACCAGCGCCGCGAGCTCAGCACGCGACAGCGCCGCGTACCTACTTGTCATCGAGCTCGCTCCCCGTGTTCATCTTGACCGCGGCGTTGACGTTGGCCTTGCGATCCTCCGCCACGCCTTTCTCGGCCGCCTTACGCCGCCTCGCGACCACCTTGGACACGGCGCCGTTGAACGCCGAGCCGAGCGGGAAGCCGAGGTACTGGGTCAGGAAGATGCCGATGTCCTTGAGCTCGGCCTCGGTGAATTCCTCGTTGAGCAAGGCGGCGTTGATCTGGATCTCGGCCAGGTCCTGCGAGCCGACGGCGGTGACGCACGTGAACGTCATCAGCCGCTTCTCCCGCATGGACAGTCCGGGCTTGCTCCAGATGGTGCCGAACAGGTGATCCACGGTGAGGTCGAAGTAGGGGTCACCCTCGATGTTGGGCATCTCCCAGCCGTAGACCTCGTTCATCTTCGCCAGGCCCTTGGCGCGCAGCTCGTCCATCATGACTCCTTCGGATGCGGTACGCCGAGGCCCTCGGCGATGTTGGCCAGGGCCAGCTCGGCAAGCGGAAGGTCCACTCCCACAGCCGAACCCAGCCCGAGTGCCAGCGCCAGATCCTTCTCCGCCAGCCCGCGGGTGTGGACGAACATGTTGTAGAGGAAGTGGTCGGGCGCCAGCGGCTTGGTGTCGTCGCGCGCCATGATGGCGCCGGGACCGCCCGACTGCGCGTCACTGTGCCGGACGACGCGGCCCAGCTTCTGCAGGTCGATGCCCGAGGCCTCGGCCAGCTTCTGCGCCTCGCACGCGGCGGCGAAACCGATGAACGTCAGCATGTTCCGCGCCAGCTTCATCTTGGTACCCGCGCCCGGCTCGCCGGCGCGCACCACCAGCGACGCCCACTGCTTGAAAACGGGCTTGACCTTGTCGTAGGCCTCGTCGTCGGCGCCGACCATCACGGCCAGCTCACCCTGGCTCGCGGCATGGGCGCCGCCGCTCACCGGAGCGTCGACGACGTGAATGCCCTTGGGCCGCAACTGCTCAGCCAGCTCGACCGCCGTCGTCGGCTCGATCGTGGAGTGGATCGCGATCACGGTGCCGGGCCCGGCGTGCTCGGCCAACTGGGCCACGACGTCACGGACCTGCTCGTCGTTGAGCACCGTCACGCTGATGACATCGGCCTTGGCGACCTCGGCGACGCTGTCGGCCAGGGTGGCGCCGAGTTCGGCGAACGGCGCCATGGCCTCGGCGCGCATGTCGAAAACGATGAGTCCACCGGGCCATTCGGCCAGCCGCTTGGCCATCGGCGCGCCCTGGTTGCCCAGGCCGATATAGCCCAGTTTCACCTCAGAACTCATGACCGGATGATCTGTCCGCCGTCGACGTTGAAGATCTGTCCGGTGATCCAGCTGGCCTCGTCGGACAGCAGGAACAGGCACATGCCGGCAAGATCTTCGGGCGTGCCCATCCGCGCCAGCGGCAGGGTCTGGACGATCTGCTTGACGATGGCCTGCGGCGTGGTGCTGCGGTTGGCCTCGGTGTCGATGGGTCCCGGCGCGATCGCATTGATCCGGATGTTGCGCCAGCCCAGCTCACGGGACAGCTGCTGCGTCAGACCATTGACACCGACCTTCGCCAGACCGTAGAAGTTGGCGTAAACCCATGCCGCGGTGGACGACTGGTTGACGATGGCCCCGCCGCCCCGCTTCTCCATGTGGGGGAAAACCGCGCGGGTACACACCAGCGCCCCGTCGAGGTTGACGCTCATGAACTTGCGGTAGTACTCCCAGTCGACGGTCAGCAGCCCGTCGAGCTTCATGCCACCGAAGATCGCGGCGTTGTTCACCAGGTAATCGATGCCGCCGAACTCCGCCACGGCCTGGGCGGCCATGTCGTTGGCCGAATCGATATCCGACACGTCGACCCGCACGGCCAGCGCCTTGCCGCCGTCGGCCTTGATGCCGGCGGCCACCTTCTCCGCGCCCTCGACGTTGATGTCGGCGATGACAACGGCGGCGCCCTCGCGGGCCAGCGACTCGGCGTACACCTGGCCGATGCCGCCGCCCGCGCCGGTCACGATCGCGACCTTGTTCTCGAACCTGCTCATGATGTCCTCTCGTCTACTTCGTGTGAGCCAATGGTTTTGGGACGCCGACGCCTACGTGGCCAGCGTGGCGATGCACTTGGTCTCCAGGTATTCCTCGAACCCGGCGACGCCCATCTCCCGCCCGTTGCCGGACTGCTTGTAACCGCCGAACGGTGCGTCGGCGGAGTACCAGACACCGCCGTTGACGTTGACGGTGCCGACCCGCAGCCGCGCCGCCACGCCGGCCGCCCGCTGCGGGTCGGCCGAGAACACCGTGCCGGACAGTCCGTACGGCGAGTCGTTGGCGATGCGGACGGCGTCGTCGTCGCCGTCGTGCGCGATGACGGTCAGCACGGGCCCGAAGATCTCCTCGCGGGCGACGCGCGCCGAATTGTCCAGGCCGGCAATGACGGTCGGCTCGATGAAGAAGCCCTTGTCGCGGTCGGCCGGCCGGCCACCACCACAGGCGAACGTGCCACCTTCTTGGAGGGCGAGGTCGAGGTAGCCCTGTACCCGGTCCCGCTGGCGGGCCGAGATCACGGGGCCGCAGACGGTGCGCGGGCTGGACGGATCACCGGGCTTGATGCCGCCCATCGTGCCGGCGGCAGCCGCGACGGCCTCGTCGTAGCGGGCCCGCGGCACCACGAGCCGGGTGGTGATCGCGCACCCCTGGCCGGCGTGCATCGACGCCGTGAACGCGGCCATCGCGCAGGCAGCGGCGACATCGGCATCGTCGAGCACCAGGAACGCCGACTTACCGCCGAGTTCCAGGAACACCTTCTTGATGGTCTCGGCAGCGTCGGTCATCACGGCCCGGCCGGTCACGGTCGAGCCGGTGAACGAAACCATGTCCACGTCAGCGTGTTTCGACAGCATGGCACCGACGCTGTGGTCCCGGGAGGTGACGATGTTGATGGTGCCCGCCGGGAAATCGGTGTGCTGGGTGATCAGTTCGCCGAGCACTGCGGCGGCCCACGGGGTGTCAGGTGCGGGCTTGAGAACCAGGGTATTGCCCGCCGCGAGTGCCGGGCCGACCTTGGCCAGGTTGATCTGGTGCGGGAAGTTCCACGGCGTGATGGCCCCGACGACGCCGACGGCCTCCCGGGCGATGGTGCGGTTGGTCGGAATGCCTTGCGGCGTGGCATGTCCCAGGTCGGTGGTCCACTGGTAGCCCTCCGCGGTGTCGGCGGCGAAGCTCAGGTCTTCGATCGGACCGTCCAAATGCGCTCCGGCCGTGAGCATCCGGGGCGCGCCGACCTCCGAGATCGTCAGTTCGCGCAATTCGTCGGCGTGGTCGCGCATGGCCTGCTGCAACTGCCGCAGGCACCGCACCCGGAACTCGACGTTGGTCGACCAGTCGGTCTCGTCGAACGCCCGACGGGCGGCATCGATGGCGTCCACCATGTCGCCCACCGTGGCATCGGCCGCCACCCCGAGGACTTCCTCGGTCGCGGGATTGACGGTCGGGAACGTGCCTCGCGAACCCGGCACCAATTTTCCGTCGATGAGAAGGCGACTTTCGCCATCACCCAACAAGGTCATCTGCGCTCCTGCCTTCGGGACGAAATCCAGCGATCTGATTTTTACTGGACAGCTGTCCGACAACGTCGGTCGAACCATAACCCCACGCGGCCTCGAGTAGCAAGGGTCCAGCGGGATCAGCAACCGCGAACACGACGTAAATGCCTGTTCATCAGGATCTTTGTGGGCGGTTCTTGCTTCAACGCCGCGCCATCGGCTAACTTGGACATGTGTCCAGCGATGCAGTGGCCGCCCTCACAAACACCGGCCAAGAAGCGGACGACCAGCCGCGCAACCGCCGCCAGGAGGAAACCTTCCAGAAGGTCCTGGCGGCCGGTCGCGAAATGCTGCGGGAGTCGTCCTACGCCGACCTGACGGTGCGGGCCGTCGCGGCGCGCGCCAAGGTCGCACCGGCTACCGCCTACACCTACTTCTCGTCCAAGAACCACCTCATCGCCGAGGTGTACCTGGACATGGTTCGGCAGGTGCCCTACTTCACCGACGTCAACCAGTCGAGGGCCAGCCGTGTCGAACAGGCACTGCGCAGCCTCGCACTGGTGGTCGCCGACGAACCGGGCGTGGCCGCGGCCTGCACGACGGCCCTGCTGTCCGGCGACGACGAGACGGTCCGCAAGGTGCGCGACCGCATCGGTGGCGAAATCCACAAGCGCATCCGCTCGGCCGTCGGCCCCGACGCCGATCCGCGCCTGCTGTCGGCCCTGGAGATGACGTACTTCGGTGCGCTCGTCAACGCCGGCAGCGGCGTCTACACCTATCACCAGATCGCCGACCGGCTGTCCTATGTCGTCGGACTCATCGTGGGAGACAACGCATGACAGCCAATGTGGAACTGCTGATCGACCCGTACAGCTACGACTTCCACGAAGATCCGTACCCGTACTACCGGCGGCTGCGGGACGAGGCGCCGATCTACCGGAACGACAAGCTCAACTTCTGGGCCCTGTCCCGCCACGAGGATGTGCTGCGCGGTTTCCGGAACAGCACGGCGCTGTCCAACAAGCACGGCGTCTCGCTGGATCCGATATCCCGCAACGACGAAGCCCACCGCGTGATGTCCTTTCTGGCCCTTGACGATCCGGCGCACCTGCGGCTGCGCACCCTGGTCTCCAAGGGCTTCACCCCGCGGCGCATCCGTGAGCTCGAGGGCCGGGTCACCGAGATCGCCGTCCAGCATCTCGACGAGGCGTTGCAGAACAACACCTTCGACTACGTCGACGATTTCGCCGGCAAGCTGCCGATGGACGTGATCAGCGAGCTGATGGGCGTCCCGCAAGAAGACCGCGTGCGCATCCGCGCACTGGCCGACGGCGTGATGCACCGCGAGGACGGGACGGCCGACGTCCCGGCGTCTGCCATGGCCGCATCGGGTGAGCTGCTGATGTACTACGCCGACATGGTCAAGCAGCGCCGCAAGAATCAGTCCGACGACCTCACCTCGGCGCTGGTGGAGGCCGAGATCGACGGCGACAAGCTCACCGACGACGAGATCATGGCATTCCTGTTCCTCATGGTCATCGCCGGTAACGAGACGACCACGAAACTGCTTGCCAATGCGGCCTATTGGGGATACCAAAACCCCGACCAGCTGGCTCCGATCTTCGACAACCACGAGCTGATCTCGCCGTGGATCGAGGAGACGCTGCGCTACGACACCTCCAGCCAGCTCCTTGCCCGGGCCGTCGTGGAGGACCTCGAGTTCTACGGCACCACCGTCCCTGCCGGTGATGTCCTGATTCTGCTGGCCGGCTCGGCCAATCGCGACGAGCGGGTGTTCGAGGCGCCCGACGAGTACCGCATCGGCCGTGACATCGGTTCGAAGCTCGTGAGTTTCGGCAGCGGCGCACACTTCTGCCTGGGCGCGCACCTGGCGCGGATGGAAGCCCGGGTGGCCCTCACCGAACTGTTCAAACGTATCCGCGGCTACGAGGTCGACGAGGACAACTCCGTCCGCGTCCACTCGAGTTCGGTACGCGGATTTGCCCATCTCCCAATAACTGTGAAGGCACGCTAAATGGCCCGTTTCGAACCACACCCCGCCCGCCGGCCCGCCATCGTGGCCGGCGCCTCGTCGGGCATCGGCGCCGCGACGGCGACCGCGCTCGCCGCGCGCGGCTTCCCGGTCGCGCTCGGCGCCCGCCGGGTGGAGAAGTGTCAGGAACTCGTCGACCAGATCAAAGCCGAAGGCGGAGAAGCGGTCGCGCTGCCGCTGGACGTCACCGACACCGCGTCGGTCGAGAACTTCGTCGCCAAGGCGACGGCCGCGCTCGGCGACATCGAGGTCCTGGTCACCGGCGCCGGTGACACCAACTTCGGCCGGCTGCACGAGATGAGCACCGACGAGTTCGCCGAGCAGCTGCAGATTCACCTGGTCGGCGCCAACCGGATGGCGCGCGCCGTTCTCGACGGCATGGTCGAGCGCCGCCGCGGCGACCTGATCTTCGTCGGCTCCGACGTGGCGCTGCGCCAGCGCCCGCACATGGGCGCCTACGGTGCCGCGAAGGCCGGGCTGGTCGCGATGGTCACCAACCTCCAGATGGAGCTGGAAGGCACGGGCGTCCGCGCTTCGGTGGTGCACCCCGGCCCGACCATGACGTCCATGGGCTGGAGCCTGCCTGCCGAGAAAATCGGCCCGGCCCTTGAGGATTGGGCCAAGTGGGGCCAGGCCCGGCACAGCTACTTCCTGCGCGCGGCCGACCTGGCCCGTGCCATCACGTTCGTCGCCGAGACCCCGCGCGGCGGGTTCATCGCCAACATGGAACTGCAGCCCGAGGCGCCGCTGGCCGAAGCCAAGGAACGTCAGTCGCTCGCGTTGGGCGAGGAAGGAATGCCGGAACCCGCGGACGCGAGGAGCAAGGAAGACAAATGACGATCACCAAAGAGGTACAGCGGGTTTCGGGTGGCGAGGAGGAGCACGGCCACCTGGAGGAGTTCCGCACCGACCCGATCGGCCTGATGCAACGCGTCCGCGACGAATGCGGTGACGTCGGCTGGTTCCAGCTCGCCGACAAGCAGGTGGTGCTGCTCACCGGCGCCGAGGCCAACGAGTTCTTCTTCCGCTCCAGCGACAGCGAGCTCAACCAGGCCGAGGCCTACCCGTTCATGACCCCGATCTTCGGTGAGGGCGTGGTTTTCGACGCCGACCCGGAACGCCGCGCCGAGATGCTGCACAACACCGCGCTGCGCGGCGAGCAGATGAAGGGCCACGCCGCGACCATCGAGCGCGAGGTCCGGCGGATGACCGAGAACTGGGGCGACTCCGGTGAAATCGACCTGCTGGAGTTCTTCTCCGAGCTCACCATCTACACCTCCACGGCCTGCCTGATCGGCCCGAAGTTCCGCAACCAGCTCGATTCCCGGTTCGCGAACTACTACCACCTGCTCGAGCGCGGCACCGACCCGCTCTGCTACGTCGACCCCTACCTGCCCATCGAGAGCTTCCGCATCCGCGACGAGGCGCGGGCCAACCTGGTGGAGCTCGTGCAGGAGGTCATGAACGGGCGAATCGCCAACCCGCCCACCGACAAGAGCGATCGCGACCTGCTCGACGTCCTGGTCTCCATCAAGGACGAAGAGGGCAACCACCGTTTCAGCGCCAACGAAGTCACCGGCATGTTCATCTCCCTGATGTTCGCCGGGCACCACACCAGCTCGGGCACCTCGTCGTGGACGCTCATCGAACTGCTGCGTCACCCCGACTTCTACGCCAAGGTCCAGCAGGAGCTGGACGACCTCTACGCCGACGGCCAGGAGGTGAGTTTCCATGCGCTGCGCCAGATTCCGAATCTGGACAACGCCCTGAAGGAGACGCTGCGCCTGCACCCGCCGCTGATCATCCTGATGCGCGTCGCGCAGGATGAGTTCGAGGTCGCCGAGCACCCGATCCACAAGGGCCAGATGGTGGCGGCCTCACCGGCGATCTCGAACCGCATCCCCGAGGACTTCCCCGACCCCGACGCCTTCAACCCGAACCGGTACGAGAAGCCGCGTCAGGAAGACCTGCTGAACCGGTGGACCTGGATCCCGTTCGGCGCCGGCAAGCATCGCTGCGTGGGCGCAGCCTTCGCGCAGATGCAGATCAAGGCGATCTTCTCGGTTCTGTTGCGCGAGTATGAGTTCGAGATGGCCCAGCCCCCGGAGAGCTACCAGAACGACCACTCCAAGATGGTCGTCCAACTGGCCCGGCCCGCCACCGTCCGCTACCGGAAGCGCGCCTGATGGGTTCCTACCGCGTTGAGGTCGACCGCGACCTGTGCCAGGGCCACGCCATGTGCTCCCTGGAGGCACCGGACTACTTCAACGTCCCCAAGCGCGGCACCGTCGAGATCCTCGACGAGACCCCGCCCGACGACGCGCGCGAGGAGATCGAGCGCGCTGTCGCCGAGTGCCCGACCCAAGCCCTGTTCATTCGCGAAACCAGCTGAAAACAAAGGACAAGACAATGACGTCATTCCCCCGCGAACAACTCGAAGAGTGGGTCGAGCGGTGGCTGCAGGTCAACCGTGACGCCGAGGCGGCCGGCGACTGGAAGCCGATGGCCGACTTCTACACCGACGACGCCACGTACGGCTGGAACATCGGCCCCAAAGAGGACGTCATGTGCCTCGGCAAGGCCGAAATCCGCGACATCGCCCTGGGTTTGGAGATGGAGGGCCTCGAAGGCTGGAAATACCCGTACCAGCGCGTGGTGATCGACGACAAGCAGGGTGAGGTCGTCGGCTTCTGGAAGCAGGTCGTGACAGATCCGGACGACGCCTCGGCCCCCGCGCGCGAGATCTACGGCATCGGCGGCAGCTGGTTCCGGCTGGAGAACGTCGACGGCGAACCGAAGATCGCCTGGCAGCGCGATTTCTTCGACTTCGGCCACGTGCAGAAGCTCTACCTGGACCTGATGACGGCCGGAAAACTGTCGAAGGGCATGCAGCAGCGCATCCAGCGCAGCCTGGCCGGCGAGCAGCTGCCGGGTTACTACCCCCTGGGCGAGGCTCCCGTCCCGATCTGGTGAAAACCGGCCGAGCAGTTATTGGGGGTGGGGTGTGACGAACGTAACTTTTCCCTCTACGCTAACTGAAACAGGTTCTAGTGGAAGGCACGTGCGGTGAAGACAAAAGGTGCTCTCATCTGGGAGTTCAACCAGCCGTGGTCGATCGAGGAGATCGAGATCGGTGACCCCGTCAAGGACGAGGTCAAGATCCAGATGGAAGCCTCGGGCATGTGCCACTCGGACCACCACCTGGTGACCGGCGACATCCCGATGGCCGGTTTCCCGGTGCTCGGCGGCCATGAAGGCGCCGGCATCGTGGTCGAGGTCGGCCCCGGTGTGGACCACATCGCCGTCGGCGACCACGTCGTGCTGTCGTTCATCCCGTCGTGTGGCGAGTGCCCGTCGTGTCAGGCCGGTATGCGCAACCTGTGCGACCTGGGCATGTACCTGTTGACCGGCACCGCGGTGTCCGACGGCACCAACCGCGTGCATGCCGCCGACGGCACGCCGGTGATCCCGATGACCCTCTTGGGCACCTTCAGCCCGTACATGGTGGTGCACAAGAGCTCCGTCGTGAAGATCGACCCCACCATCCCCTTCGAGGTCGCCTGCCTGGTCGGCTGCGGCGTCACCACCGGCTACGGCTCGGCGGTCCGCAGCGGCGACGTCCGCCCCGGTGACGACGTCTGCATCGTCGGCGTCGGCGGCGTCGGCACGGGTGCCCTCCAGGGTGCGCTCAATGCCGGTGCCCGCAACGTGTTCGTCGTGGATCCCGTTGAGTTCAAACGGGACAACGCCCTGAAGTTCGGCGCCACGCACGCCTACCCCGACATCTACAGCGCCATGGCGGGCGTCGCGGAGGTCACCGAAGGCCGCATGGCCACCAAGACCATCGTCACCGTCGGTGAGCTGCACGGTGAGGACATCGACAACTACCTCAACATCACCAGCAAGGGCGGCACCTGCGTGGTGACGGCGGTCGCGAACATGGCCAGCCTGGACGTGAAGCTCAACCTGTCGATGCTGACGCTGATGCAGAAGCGCCTACAGGGCACCATCTTCGGCGGCGGCAACCCGCACCACGACATCCCGTCGCTGCTGGCCATGTACAAGGCCGGCCGCCTCAACCTCGACGACATGGTCACGCGCCAGTACAAGCTGGAGCAGATCAACGAGGGCTACCAGGACATGCTGGAGGGCCGCAACATCCGCGGCGTCATCCGGTACACCGACGCCGACCGCTGAACCCACTTTCGCTGAGTCGGCCTGGGGGGACGTCCCAGGCCGACTCGGCGTTGTCTGTAGGAGGAAAACCCTTGTCCGACAATCCTGTTGTCATCGCCTCGCAGTCGTCGTGGCGGTGCGTGCAGAGCCACGACCGCGAGGGCTGGCTTGCCCTGATGGCCGACGACATCGTCGTCGAAGATCCGATCGGCGAGGCCGTCACCAACCCCGACGGCACGGGAGTGAAGGGCAAGGAGGCGCTGGCCGCCTTCTACGACACCAACATCGGCCCGAACCAGCTGACGGTGACGTGCGAGGAGACGTTCCCGTCGAGCTCGCCCGACGAGATCGCCTACATCCTGGTGCTGCGCACCGAATTTCCGAACGGCTTCGTGGCCAGCGTCCGCGGCGTGTTCACCTACAAGGTCAATGCCGAGGGGCTCATCACCAACCTGCGCGGGTACTGGAACCTCGAGGCCATGAAGTTCGAGCAGCCGGCCGATCAGACCAACTGATTGTCGGCGTAGAACCGGGCCGCGCGGCGAATCGCGTTCACCGTCGGCTCCGGTTCCCAGCCCAGCTCCCGCCGCGCCTTGCTGTTGTCGGCCGGCGACGTCATGTGCAGTAGCCGCGTGATGGTGACCAGCGGCGGAATCTTGCCCGGGCGCACCGCGCGCAGCGGCTCCGTGGCGTAGGCACCGGCGTACATCGCGGCCTTGGGCACCCCGAATCGTGGTGGCCGCACACCGGTTTCGTCGGCCGCCGTCTCGAGGATGGTGCGCAGCGGCAGGTAGCTCTCCGAGATGATGTAGCGCTCACCGACGCGGCCGTGCTCGGCAGCCAGCAGCAGCGCCCGGGCGGCGTCCTCGATACCGACCACTTCCGCGGCCGCATCAGCGGCATAGAACCGCATCCGGCCGGCCGCGGTACGCGCCACGATCTCGCCGTGCGGCGTCGGCTGCCAGTCCCGCGGGCCATAGGTGTTCGACACACACATCGCGACGGCCGGCAGCCCCCGCTGCGCCACCGCATCCAGCACGAGTTGCTCTGCGGCACGCCGTGATCGGACGTAGTCGCCACCCTTGTCGGCCCAGTTGAACGGCGTGTCCTCGGTGACGACGGAGCCGTCATCGCTGACGGCGATGGTGCAGATCGTGCTGACGAACACGAACTTGTCGAGATCGGCGTCCACCGCGATGTCCAGTACCCGCCGCAGTCCGTCGACGTTGGTCCGGAACAACGGCGCCGGGTCCGGCAGCATGGCCCGGGCGTCGACGACGCAGTAGAAGACGACGTCCCGATCGCACATGGCGGCCCGCACGGCGTCGTCGTCGAAAATGTCTCCGTAGCAACGCTCGACGTCGAGATCGTCGATGCCGCGGGTCGAGCTGGTCTCCCGCAGCAGCACCCGGACGTCGTCGCCGCGCTCGACCAGCTGGCGCGTGACGTGCGAGCCGAGGAAGCCACTGGCTCCCATCACCAGTGACTTGCGCGGTGCCATCAGGCGCGCGGCCCGACCGGCCGGCCGAGCAGGCGGTCCGGTTGCGACCACCACGGCGCGGCGTCGGCCTCATCGATCCCGGTGATGTCGTTGGCTTCGACGAAGTATTCGTGCACCCGCGCGGCGTCGACGGCGGGTGCGCGCTTGCCCCATTTGACCGACAGGAAGCCGCTGTCCCCCATCGACTTCTGGTGCAGCACATAGGGAGACATCGACCGCGCACCGCGGCCGACGGTGACCCCGCCGAACGTCCACGCGATGTACGGGAGCACCCGGCGCCAGTACACCTGGCTGAACGTGCCGCGTTCCCGCAGGATGTTCGTGCCCGGCATCACGCCCGGATCGAAGTACGCCGCGGACATCCCTTCGGGCACCAGCTGCCCCGCCGCGCGCGACAGATAGAACAGGCCGAGCTTGGTGCGCGCGTAGGCCTGGACACCGTCATCGCTGGGCAGGCACTGCTCGGCGAGCGGCTGCCATTCCGCGGTCTTCACCCGCGCCAGCCGCTGGAACAGCGTCTGGCGAATGGTCGGGGACCCGACGATCATGATCCGGGCATCCGCGGCCAGCTGCGGACTGATCCGCGCCAGCAACGCGTGCGGGCCGAAAAGATTGGTGGCGACGGTCAATTCGATACCGTCGGAGCTGAGTTCACGGGCGTCGTTGCGCAGCACCGCGGCGTTGAGCACGACAGTGCTGAGCGGCGGGATGACGCCGTCCGCCACCAGACGGGCGATCTCCTCGGCAGCGCGACGCACGCTTTCCTGTGAACCCTGGTCGCACACCACGATGTGGGTGGTACCGGCAGCGGCACGCTCACCGAGCAGCGCCTTGAGTTCCTCGCCCCGCGTGGCGTTCCGGACGGGCAGCACGCAGTGCCAGCCCGGCGTTCCCACGATCCGTTTCGCCAGTCCGAGCCCCAGCCCGGAGGTGGCGCCCGTCAGCAGCAGACTGCGGGTTTCCATCTGATTCATCACCCGACTTCCGCTGGAACCGACGAATTGCTGGACGGTGCCCCCTCATTCAGGCCGATGCGGGCATGCAGCCGCGCCAGCGGAGCGGGCGCCCACCAGTTGGCCTTGCCCAGCAGCACCATGACGGCCGGGAGCAGGATGGTCCGGATCACGATGGCGTCCACCAGGATCGCGACCGCCAGCCCGAACCCGAAGATGCGCAGGAACGACACCTGCGAAGCGATCAATCCGGCGAATGTGATCGCCATGACGAGCGCCGCGGCAGTGACGATCCGGCCGGTTCCGGCCAGGCCGAGAGCCACCGATTCGCGGCCGGCCGCATCGGATTTGTCCGAGGCAAGCCAGAATTCGCGGATGCGGGCGATGATGAACACCTCATAGTCCATCGACAGCCCGAACGCGACGCAGAACATCAGCACCGGCATGGTGGACACCAGGGTGCCCACCACGGTGGTGCCCAGCCCGCCGAGGTGCCCCTCCTGGAAGATCCACACCAGCGCCCCGAATGTCGCGGTGAGCGATAAAGCGTTGAGCACCAACGCCTTCAGCGGGATGATCACGCTGCCGCTCAGCAGGAACAGCAGGACGAACATCACCGCCGCGATCAACCCGAGCATGGTCGGCACCCGGCTGGCGATGGCCTCGACGCCATCGCGGTTGGACTGCGCGGCGCCCGTGAACAGCGGCGTCATCCCGACCGGCGGCGGCACGGCATGCAGCCGGTCCAGCGCTTCGTCCGACGCCGCGCTGAACGGCAGCGTCGTGGTGGTCACCGTCAGGAAGCTGGCGTCTTTCCCGGTCCCGGCCTCGTGGCCGGCAGGTCCGATCGCGCGTCCACCGGCATAGGTGGCACCCGGCCCGGCCGCCGCGACCACGGTCGGCACCTTGGACAACTCGGCGGCGTAGGCGTCGATGGCAGCGTTGTCTCGGATTCCGTTGCCGTGCAACAGCACGATGTGCACCGGCAGGCCGGCGTCCTGCGTGAAGTCACTGCGCATGTGGTCGCCCACCTGCCGGGCCGACGATGTGGTCGGCAGGATGCGGTCGTCGGGGAAGCCGAATTTGATGTTGAGGAACGGTAGTCCGACGATGACCAGCGGAATCAGCGTGACGGCGGCCGCGATGCGCGGCCGGCGCATGACGGCGTGCGTCCAGGTGTACCAACGGGATTCGGTGAGCGGGCCACGCCGGCCCGGCTTGCCGATCCGCTTGCCCGCAAGCCGGATGGCAGCGGGCGTGATGACCAGCGCCGCAAGAGCCGCCATGGCCACCACCGACACCGCGCCGTACGCGAACGACCGCAGGAAGTACATCGGGAAGACCGCCATGGTCGCGAGGCACAGCGCGACGGTGGCCGCCGAGAACACCACCGTCCGGCCCGCGGTGCGCATGGTGCGCCGCAACGCCTCGTCGGGATGGGACCCGTCGCCGATCTCCTCGCGGTACCTGCTCACCAATAGCAGTGAGTAGTCGATCGCCAGGGCCAGTCCCAGCGCCACGGCGAGGTTGAGCGCGAACACCGACACGTCGACGAACTCGGCCAGAACCCGCAGGATCGCAACGGAACCCGATATCGCGAAGGCCCCGACCGCGAGCGGCACCAGCGCGGCGACGACACCACCGAAGACCCACACCAGGACCAGGAACGTCAGCGGCAGCACGATGGCCTCGCTGAGGGTGAGGTCGTGCCGACTCTGCTCGTTGACCGCGGAGTACACGGCACCCGGCCCGCCCGCCGAGATGGTCAGCCCCGGATCACGTTGCCCGACATAGCGTTCCACCAGCGCGGTGGAGGACGCGATGCCGGTGGTCTCGTTGCCGTCCATGAAGGCGATGACCAGGGCCGAGCGCCCGTCCTTGCTCACCAGACCGGCCGCGACCGGATCCGGCGCCTCGAACGGCGACAGCACGCGCGCGACGTGCTCGGTGCCGCGCAGTTCGGTGACCAGCCGGTCCACCTGCGCCCGCACCGGGGCCGACGTCACCGGCTCTTTCGCCTGCACCAGCAGATTGAGGTTGACGAAGCCGCGGTGGAACTCTTCGGTGAGGACCTTGTTGGCGCGGTTCGACTGGGCGTCGGGGTCGGTGAAGCCACCGGCGCCGAGCAGGTCCGCAACAGGCGCGGACAGCACGCCGAACAACGACATCAGGACGACGGTCGCCAGGAGAATTCGCTTGGGCGCGGCGATCACCACGCGCGAGATCAGATCGAGCATCGGCGCGTCACGCCGCCGGCGGGAAGACGTTGAGGACGACGGCGGCACCCAGACCACCCGCGCTGACGATCGCGCCGGCGCCGATGCCGCCGCCGCGGCGCTGCAGTTCGTTGATCAGGGTGCCGGCCACGCGGGTACCGGAGGCGCCGTAGGGGTGGCCGAGTGCCAGGCCGCCGCCGTGCACGTTGAGCCGGTCGCGGCTGATGTCCAGCGACCGCTCGTAGGCGATGCCGATCGAGGCGTAGGAGTCGTGGACGTCGTAGAGGTCGACGGCTTCGGTGCTGATGCCGGCGCCGTCGAGGGCCCGCCGGGTAGCGGTGATGGCCGCATCGGTGGCGCGCTCGGGTTCTGAGCCCACGACCGACCAGCCGATGATCTCGGCCAGCGGCGTCAGACCGTGGACGCCGGCGAAGTCGGGGTCGCAGATCATCATCGCGGCGGCGCCGTCGGTCAGGCCCGTCTGATTGCCGGGCGTCACCGTGCAGTCCTCGCCGAGGAACGACGTCAGTGCGGACAGGTTGGTCATGTTGAATTCGCGGCACGGCAGCTCGTCGGCGAACACCGCTGTGCCGTCGACGGTTACCGCAACCTTCTCGGTATCCAGGACGCCGCCCTCGATCGCGTCGGAGGCCAGCGTATGCGCCCGGGCCGACCACTCGTCGACCTCTTGACGCGTCAGGCCGAACTGGCGCGCGGTGCCTTCACCGAGGGTCCGGGCCAGGTCGAGCGCGGGCATCTCACCGATACCGGGATGCATCGGGGCGATCTGGGTGTCGGTGATCCCCGTGGCCGCGAAGTGCGGACCTGCCAGTGGCGACGCCGAGGGCGTGTTCAGACCGCCGGCGATGACGCACTTGCCCATGCCGGCCTTGATGGTCGCGACCGCCTGGTGCATCGCCATCATTCCCGACGCACACCAGCCGCCGACCGCGACCGCGGGGGTGTCCAGCGGCAGGCCCATGTCCAGGGCCGAGTAGCGGGCGATACAGCCGCCGCCCTGCAGCACCTCACCGAGCACGATGTTGTCGATCAGTTCGGGGTCGACACCCGAGCGGTTGATGACCTCGCGGATCACGGTGCTCGCGAGGTCGAACTCGGAAACGTTGGCCAGTCCACCTACCAGCGAACGCGTGAACGGCGTTCGCGCATACGCAACGACTACGGGATTGGTCAAGGTTCTTGCCCTCCTCGGCAACGACGTCCGCTTGTGGCACCGCGCAATCCGCGGACTGCCCAGAACTGTCGTGTGCGCGCGGACATAACGGCATGGCTGTTCTTCGTTGTGCTGATTTCAGCGACTAACGGCAATAGTTTCTAGCACGCAAATCAACCGCGGTCTATATTCCATCAACGTAAATATCCACGTCAGGAGCGTTAATTATGGATTTAGCGAACTAGTTAGAACTTGTTTCAATAATTGCATATGGCACATGCCGGTGTAACCCCCGTCACAGCCGGAACGGCGTTGGCGCACAACCGATAACAGCGTTTCGAACACCATTTGCCGAGACGGCGATTCAGACCATTGACCGCGCAGTCAGTTCGGCGGACCCCGCCGCTGTGGCAAACCACCGACTCCGATCGCAGCAAACTCTGGGCTCGACAGCATCCGGTAGAACATGTTCTAGTAGCGGCATGCTCGACTTCAGCACCGACACCCTCAGCCCGGAGGAAGCGCAGCGCCTCCGTTCCGTATTCGAGCCGCTGACCCAGTCCGTCCGCGAACTGATGGACGCGACCGCCCGCAGCGATGCCGATGCCGACACCATCGCGGCCGCGAAAGCCGAAATCGAGTCGGCCACCGCGCGGTTGCGCTCCAAGCAACTGGAGAAGACCTGGGGCCTGCGCTTCACCACCGAAGGCGAGTGGCTGCCGTGGACCAATGCCGTTGTGGGCCTGCGCAACCCGGTCGCGCCGCCGCTGACGGTCGTGCTCGAAACAACCGACTATGTGTGGTCCGAATTCTCCCTCGGCGCCGCCTATGAGGGCCCGCCCAACCACGCGCACGGCGGCGTCTGCGCCATGATCCTGGACCACGTGCTGGGTGAGGTCGCATCGAACGACGGCACCACCCGGTTCACCGGCACGATCAACGTGAAGTACGTGCGTCCCACGCCGCTGGGCAAGCTGCGGGCCGAGGCACGCATCGTGCGCACCGAGGGTTTCAAGGCCTACGGGGTCGCCCACATCGCCGACGACCAGGGCGTCACCATCGAAGCCGAAGGGGTCTTCATCCAGCCCAAGTGGGCCCGCGGCTAGATGGCGCGGTCGACCGGCGCCGAAGACTGGCTCAGCGCCCACATTCCTGACCAGACCGGCCGCACGATCCTGATCACCGGCGCCAACGGCGGCCTCGGTGCCGCCACCGCGCGACACCTGGCGGCCGCCGGCGCCCGGGTCATCCTGGCGTGCCGCCGTCCCGCACAGGCCGAGGCATTGGCCGCCGAAATCGGTTCTGCCGCAGAGACTCTGAACCTCGACTTGGCCAGCCTGGACTCCGTCAAGTCCGCGGCGGCATCCTGCGGCCCCGTCGACGCCGTCATCGCGCTGGCCGGCGTCTGTCACGTGCCCTACGGCCTGACCGCCGACGGTTTCGAATTGCACACCGGTATCAACCATCTCGGGCATTTCGCGTTGGTCGGCCAACTGCTGGACCGGATCACCGACCGGGTCGTGGTCGTCACCAGCCGCGCGCACGAGTTCGTCGGGCGGCCGGGATTCGGCAGGCTCATGCCCGCCGATCCGGGATGGCGGACCCGTCGCTACTCCGCTTTCGACGGGTACTGCCAAGCCAAGCTGGCCAACCTGCTGTTCGCCAATGAACTGCAGCGGCGCCTGACGGCAGCCGGCAGCACGGTGAAATCGATATCCGCACAACCCGGTTGGGCCGACACCGACGCCGGCATGCACTCGGGCCGCAAGTGGGGCGACCTCTCGTGGCGCGCCTCGTGCCGGGCCATCGGCCAGCCGGCCGACGTCGCGGCCCTCTCGATCACCTACGCCGCCGCCGCGGATGACGTCGCCGGCGGCGGCTACTACGGGCCCGACCGGTTCTTCGGGATGCGCGGGCTACCGGCGCCGGCGAAGGCCGGACGTGCGGCCACCGACCAGGCGCTGATGACCGCGAATTGGGTTGCCGCCGAACACCACACCGGTGTCCGGTACGACATCTGACGACAGGAGCCGACCGTGTCAACCGACGCAACTGACGTCGACCGGCTGCCGCCGGCGCCCGACGTGCCCTTGAGTCTGCGCGAGCGCATCGCCGCGATCCAGGTCGCGCACAGCGGATGTGAGACGTTCCGCGACGCCGGCGGCCCCGTCACCACGGTGCGCATCGCGCCGAAGTGGATGATGCCGCCGATCGTCGTCGTCACCTCGCCGCAGGGTGCCCGCGACGTCCTGACCGCCACCTACCCGGCCGTCGACCGCGACTTCCCGTTCATGACCGAACAGCAGAAGCTCAACGGCGGCTCACTGCTGAACTTCAGCCACAAGGAATGGGTCGGGCGACGCCGCATGCTGCAACCGGTGTTCACCACCGCGCGCATCGCCGAACTCAATGAGCAGATGTACGACATCGCCACCGACGCCGCGACCTCGTGGCGGGACGGGTCCGAGATCGACCTCGACCGCGAGAGCCGGCGCATCACCATGCGGGTGCTGGGCCGCACCATCATGGGCTTCGAACCCGGTTCGTACACAGACGAATTGGTCGATCCACTGCGCCGGATCAGCAAGTACATCGCCGACCGGGGCCGCGCCCCGGTGAAGCTGCCGAGCTGGGTGCCGACCAGGGAACGCCGCTTCGCGGTCAAGTTCAACAAGGTGGCGCACGATCTCGCCGCCCAGATCCTGCAGGACTGCCGCACCGATCCGCAGCTGAGCGCTCCCCTGGTCCGCGCCATGATGGAGGCCCGCGACCCCGAGACGTCAGAACCGTTGACGGACGAGGAAATCTGCCACGAACTCGTCATCTTCCTGGCCTCGGGACTGGAGACCACCGCGACGACGCTCGCCTACGCGCTGTGGGCGCTGGGCCGTCGTCCCGAGATCTTCGACCGGGTGGCGGCCGAGGTCGCCGCGGTCGACGAAGCCGCGCTGCGGACCAATCCGCGCAGCCATCTGCCGTACACCGTCAGCGTCATCCAGGAGGCCCTGCGCCTGGGCGGCCCGACACCCGCGGTGATGCGGATCGCCCGGCAGGACATGGCCGTCGACGGCTTCCGCGTCGAGGCGGGCAGCATGCTCATGGTCGGCGTCTACGCGATGCACCGCGACCCCCAATTGTGGGACCGCCCAATGGAATTCGATCCCGATCGGTTCACCGCGGGGCGCTCCCGGATGCAGTGGCAGTTCCTGCCGTTCGGCGGTGGGCCGCGGTCGTGCATCGGCGAGTTCTTCGCGCTGACCGCCGCGACCCTGGAACTCGCGTCGATCGTCCGGCACTGCCGGCTGACGTCGCGCAGCGCGACGTTCCCGATCACCGCGCCGCTCACCATCGTGCCGGACGGGCCCATCCCCGCCCTGGTCCAGACCGTCAACGCCTAGGAAGACGCCGCCGTGCCACGACGAGCCCCGGTACGCACCGCCGAGCTGAACCTGGAAACCCTGACGCTGCACCAGGACGGCCGCGTCCTGACCGCGCGGTTCGACGACCCGCCCAACCACTTCCTGTCGCTGCGGCTGGTCAAGGACATGGACCGGCTGACCCGCGCTGCGGATCAGGACCCGTCGGTCGGGGCGGTCATCCTGACCGGCACCGGCGACAAGTTCATCTCGCACTCCGAACCCGAACAGGTGCAGCTGTTCTTCCAGATGGCGACACCGCCGCTGCCGTCGCGCGCGGTGACCTGGTCCATCAAGCTCAACAACGCCGCCATGCGCGTGCCCGCCCTGCTCAGGGCCACCGAGACCCGGGGCGGCGACTGGGGCACCGGCATCGTCTACAGCGCCATCCTCAAGCGCACCATCACCCGGATGAACCGGTCGGGCGTCGTCTACCTCGCCGCCATCAACGGCACGGCCCTCGGCGGTGGGTTCGAACTCGCGCTGTTCTGCGACCTGCGCATCGCCGCCGACGCCGACCAGGTCCGCATCGGCCTGATCGAGATTCTGGCCGGCCTGGTACCGGGAGGCGGTGGGAGCCAACGACTCCCGGCAATGCTCGGCATGTCCGCCGCGCTGGAGCACATGCTGGAAGGCCGCCCGCTGACCGCGCGTGAGGCACTCGACGCGGGCATCGTGCACCGACTCGCCCCTGCCGAGGGATTGCTCGACGACGTCTATGCCACCGCGCAGCGCCTGTCCCGCCGCTCGCCCTACGCCATCGCGGCCGTCAAACGCGCCGTCTACTTCGGCGGCAACAGGTCATTGTCCGGCGCCCTCGACTTCGAGCTCGCGGGATTCGTCGGAACCGGCCGAAATCCGCGAAAGCACTTGACGGCGGACGCTTTTCAGCAGGACTACGAAGCCATCGGCGACAGTCCCTTCGCCAGGGACATCGAGCCCTGGCTGTCGGGCACCCGCGTCGCGCAATAGGCTGGGGCCATGCCGTCCGTCTTCACCATGATCATCAACCGCGACCTGCCGGGCCGATTCGTCTACGAGGACGACGACGTCGTCGCGTTCCTGACCATCGAGCCCATGACGCAGGGCCACACCCTGGTCGTGCCCCGGGCCGAGGTGGACAACTGGCAGGACCTGGACCCCGAACTGTTCAACAAGGTGATGGCGGTGTCGCAGAAGATCGGCCGCGCCGTGTGCTCGGCCTTCGACACCGAGCGCGCCGGCGTCATCATCGCCGGACTCGAGGTGCCGCACCTGCACGTGCACGTGTTCCCGGCCCGCAACCTGTCCGACTTCGGGTTCGCCAACGTCGACCGCAACCCGTCGCCGGAATCACTCGACGAGGCTCAGGCCAAGATCATCGCTGCCCTCGCCACCGTCGGCTGATTCGGCTGATTCGGCGCCGTCGGCTGAGTCGGCCGCATCGCCGATACGTGGCAGGCGCACCGTGAATCGGCAGCCCTGGCCCGGCGCGGTGGTCACCGTGACGACGCCGCCGTGCGCCCGCACCAGCGAGTCGACGATCGACAGTCCCAGGCCCGTGCCGCCGCTGGTCCGGGTCCGTGAGGAGTCGGTGCGGTAGAAGCGTTCGAAGATGCGGTGGGCGTCCTCGGCCGACAGGCCAGGGCCCTGATCGCAGACCTCGAGCACCGCGTCGCCGTCGACGGTGCCGACGCGCACCGTGATGCCGCCGGTCTCCGGCGTGTGCTGTACGGCGTTCATCATCAGGTTGCCCAGCACCTGGCGCAGCCGCGCTTCGTCGCCGAGGACCTCCGGCGTGCCGGGCCCGTCCAACAACTCCAGCGACACGGCCCGCCGCGGTGCGATGGACCGCGCGTCGTGCACCGCGTCGGTCGCCAGGATCAGCAGGTCGACGGGCCGCTGCTCCAGTGGCCGCTGTTGGTCCAGCCGCGCGAGGAGCAGCAGATCCTCGACCAGCAGACCCATGCGCCGGGCCTCGCTCTCGATGCGGCTCATCAGCATCTCGACGTCGCTGGCGGCGCCCTGCCGGTACAGCTCGGCGAATCCGCGGATGGTGGTCAGCGGCGTCCGCAGCTCGTGGCTGGCGTCGGTGATGAAACGCCGCATCCGTTCCTCGGACGTGCGCGCGGTCTCCGCCGATTGCTCCGACGACGCCACCGCGTTCTGAATCTGCGCGAGCATTCCGTTGAGCGCCAACGACAATCGCCCGACCTCGGTGCGTGAGTCGCGCTCGGGAACACGGCGGTCGAGCTGCCCCGCCGCGATGTCGGCCGCTGTCCGCTCCACCTCGACGAGGGGTCGCAGACTGCGGTGCACCGCGACGTACCCGGCGATACCCAGGATCAACAGCACGGCGGCACCGATGCCGACCTGAGACCACGCCAGTGCCCGCACTGTCGACGCCACGTCGGAGAGGTCGATCGCGACCGTCGTCAACTCCCCGGCCGGGCCGCGCACCGTCATGGCCCGCCATTTCACGTCGGAGTGGTGGATCGAGCCGACCGTCGTCGGGACGGGCCCGACGTCATTGCTGTCCGGCAGCGCCGGTTGCGCGTCGTTGTCGTTGACGGCGATCCACACCCGCCCGTCCGGGTCGATGCCGCGGACATAGAAGTTCGACGGCGGCCGCGCCGGGTTCGGGCCTTCGATGGGCGTGGCCGGGATGCGCCGCGGTTCCTGTGCCCAGCTGCGCGAGGCATCCAGCAGCGTCTCGTCGACGCGGTTGATCAGGCTGTGCTGCATGATCGAGGTGACGGCGAGGCCGGAGGCCAGCAGACCACAGGCCGCCAGCAACACCATCGCGGCGACCAGCCCCACCCGCAGCGGAATGCCGCGCGTACCGCGCCATCTCCCATCACTGCGCTCGCCCAGTCGGCGTGTCATCACTCCATTGTTGGCGATGTCCGCCCAAAAGTGTCTCAGCGCCGTCTGTTCTTCGCGCGAGCGCTCATCGGCGCACTCTGTTCTTCGCGCGAGCGCTCATCACCGCGGCTCGCGGAGCACGTAACCCACACCCCGCAGGGTGTGCAGCAGGCGCTTCTCGCCGGTGTCGATCTTGCGGCGCAGGTACGACACATAGGACTCGACGACGTTCACGTCACCACCGAAGTCGTAGCGCCACACGTGGTCGAGGATCTTCGGCTTCGACAGCACGGTGCCCGCGTTGATGATGAAGTAGCGCAGCAGCGTGAACTCGGTGGGCGACAGCGAAACCGGTTCGCCGGCCTTCCACACCTCGTGGGTGTCCTCGTCGAGCTCGATGTCGGCGAACGTCAGCCGGGCACTGCGCGGCTCTTCGACACCGCGGCCGGTGCGGCGCAGGATCACCCGCAACCGGGCCACGACCTCTTCGAGGCTGAACGGCTTGGTGACGTAGTCGTCGCCGCCGAGCGTCAGGCCCGCCACCTTGTCCTGCAGGCTGTCGCGGGCGGTGAGGAAGAGGGCGGGCGCATCGATGCCGTCGGCGCGCATCCGGCGCAGCACGCCGAACCCGTCCATGCCGGGCATCATCACGTCGAGGATCACCGCGTCGGGTTTGACCTCGCGGGCCTTGTCGAGTGCGGCGGGGCCATTGGAGGCGGAGTGCACCTCGAAGCCCTGGAACTTCAGGCTGACCGACAGCAGCTCGACGATGTTCGTCTCGTCGTCGACTACCAGGATCCGCGCTTCGGGGGTCGCCTCAGGAACTGCAGCCATGGCCATGCAGCCATGGTCCTCGCAGGCCTTAAATCCTCCCTGCCTGGTGGCTGTGAAGATACTGTGAGTCGTACAGCCATTTGCCAGACCTCCCGCATCTCGGTCACATCAGATGTGACCGGCGCCATACACTGGGCCGATGGATTTGGGTAAAGCCCTGTCAGACCTGGCCGCGGCGCCACTGAAGATCGCCAGCGCCGGTCTCGAAATCGCCAGCGGCACGCTGTCCACCGTGCAACACGCGCTCGGCGACACCAGCGTGGGTTCGCCCGTCATGTCCATGCTCGGCCTCGACGACACGCTGAGCCGGGCCGGCCGCCTCACCCGCCTGGTCGACGACGACGCTCCGCTGGGCCGGGCGCTGGCACCGGGCGGCGTGCTCGACCGGTTGCTCCGCCCGGGTGGCCTGGTCGATCAGATCAGCCAGGACGGCGGCCTCCTCGACCGCCTGACCGCCGAGGGCGGCGCCGTGACACGGGCCCTGGCACCCGGCGGCATCATCGACCAGCTGACCCTCGACGGCGGCCTGCTGGACCAACTGACATCCGACGAAGGGGCGTTGTCCCGCGTGCTCGCACCCGGCGGCTTCGCCGAACAGGCGCTCGCGCCCGACGGTGTCGTCGACCGGGTACTCAGCGAGGACGGCATCGCCGCCCGCCTGATCGCCAAGGACGGAGCTGCCGACCGCGTCCTCGCCGACGGTGGAGTGGTCGACCGGCTGCTGAGTTCGGGCGGCATCGTCGACCGGCTGCTCGAACCGGGCGGCCCCGCCGACCGCGTCCTGGCCGACGGCGGCGTCGTCGACCGCGTGCTGTCCACCGACGGCATCCTCGACAGAGTGCTCGCCCCGGGCGGGGTCGCCGACCGTGGCCTCGCCGAGGGCGGCGTCGTGGAACAGATGCTCGCCGACGGCGGCATCGTGGACCGGGTCCTTCGCCCGGAGGGCATCGCGGACCGATTGGTCGGTGAAGGCGGCATCGCCGACCGGCTGTTGGCCGACAACGGCGTCGTCGACCGGGTACTGCGTGCCGACGGCATCGCCGACCGTCTGCTCGGTGACGGCGGGCCGGTCGACAAGATGCTCTCCGACGGCGGCCTGGTGGACCGCCTGCTGAGCGAGGGCGGCATCGCCGAACGGCTGCTCGACGAGGGCGGCGCCATCGACGTCCTCACCGCAGCCGACGGCGCCCTGATGAAGTTGAACGACGTCGTCGACAACCTCAACCAACTGGCGCCCGTGCTCGCCGGGCTCGCCCCGACCGTCGACAAGCTGTACGACGCGGTGCTCGTCCTCAACGACGCGGTGAATCCGCTGAGCAACATCGCCGGACGCATCCCCCTGAGCCGCCAACGCGGCAAGCGAGCCGCCAAGGCCGCAGCCGCGCGGCAAGTCGTCGACCAGAATGGGCAGGACCCGCCGATATCCGGCCAGTGAAGCTGACGGGTTAGGATTCGGGGCGGTTCGAGGTTTCTCGAACCGCATGCCTCCCTAGCTCAGTGGTAGAGCGCCGTTCTTGTAAAGCGGATGTCGTCGGTTCAATCCCGACGGGAGGCTCCAAAAGGAAGCGACCACTTGTCGGTGGCCCGTCGTAACGTCGGCCCATGAGGTCATGCCTTGGTTGTGGCACTCCGCTTGTGAAGCGCAGTCAGAAGGTCTACTGCGGCAACGCCTGCCAGGCAGTGGCTCGCCGCGAAGCCAGCACGAAACGGTGGCTCGAGACGGGTGCGGGGCGAATCGACAGTCACCAAGGCCACTACATTCGCGACTATCTTCTCGGCGCCCAATCTGGTTGCTGTGCTATCTGCACCAGCAACACAACCTGGCAGGACCTGCCGCTGGCGCTCGTACTGGACCACATCGACGGCGACCCGACGAACAACCGACGCGAGAACCTGCGATTAGTCTGCCCGAACTGCGACTCCCAGCTGCCGACGTACAAGAGCCGCAACCGCGGCAACGGCCGCCACTTCCGTCGCGAGCGATACGCCAATGGCCAGTCGTACTGAGACGATGCGGCTTTCGATTCGCCTACTGCCGCGTGAATCGCCCTACCCAGGCCAGCACGAGCGTGACGATGAGCAGCATCGGAGCGCCGATCTGCACCACCTCCAACTGCCGGGGGCTGACGACCGTCAAGGCCCCCAGGACCACCGCGACGACAACGACCAAAAGGCGCATCGCCAGCAGTGGGCGGCTTTTCAGCGCCGACGCCAAGGTCCGGCGCCCGACGGTGACCACCAGCTTTCCGAGTGCAGCGCCAAGGCCGATGGTCGCCGCCGCGATCCCGAGCCGGGGTCCGACACCCAGGGTGTTGCCCGGGGCCGCCGTGACGAGCAGCAGCCACACCAGGAACAGCACTCCCGCGGTACACCACCGCAGCCACCGGGCCATCGCGAGTGCGATGTTGCTGCGTGCCAGACCGCCGAGGGTGGGGTCGAGCGTGCCGGCGCCGAGGAAGCCCCGCAGCGCGCCCAGTAGCCGTCCCCGCGCCATCCGGTTGACTGCCAAGTTGTGCGTCGCGATGGCGTGATCGGGTTGCAGCCGCAGCGCGGCAGTGTATTCGGCATCCGATTCGGCGGTGCGCGACAGCTTCCGAAAGATGTTTCCGCGCAACACGAAAAGATCGGGATCCGAGGGTTCGAGCCGGATCGCTTCGGTCACCTCGGTGAGCGCGGCATCCAGCCAGCCTTCATCGGAGAGGATGTGGGCATACACCAGGTGGGTGCGATACTCGTTCGGGTCAGCGGATACCGCGCGCCAGGCCATCCATTTCGCCTCGTGCCACCGGCCTTGTCCGCGAAGCGCCAGCGCGTACAACCGAATCGCGTGCTCGTTGTCAGGCGCCGATTTCAGCGCCGCATACAGCCTGCGCTCGGCGCCGATGTAGTCGCCGAGCCCGATGGCGGCCTGGGCATCGAAGATCAGCAGGGCCGGATGGTCCGGCGCCATCGACAGCGCATGGGCCAGCACTTCGCGGGCGCGCTGATGATTGTCGACGTCGAGGTACATCCGCGCCTGCTGCAGCGCGGCATCGACAGCCTCTGCCGTCACCGAATCTTGTTGCGACGCAGGTACTTCGCCAGTTCGTCGTAGGTGCCGTCGCGATTGCCGAATTCGACGACGTTGCGCGCCGTATCGAACCACGGACCGGTCGACGGGCGAACCTGCCGCAGCGCCGCCTCCACATCGGACATCCGCACCGGCCGGACCTGCCCGGTGTGCAGTGAGTCGGCCATCGCCAATTGCGTTGCGGTGTCACAGACATGAGCCAGATCCGCGCCGGAGAATCCTGCCGTCCGGGCCGCCAATGCGGACAGGTCGATTCCCTCGATCGGGCGATCCTGCAGATGCAGTCGCCCGATGCTGGCCCGGGCCTCGGTGTCGGGCAGACCGACGAAGACCATCCGGTCGAAACGTCCCGGTCGGCGCAGCGCCGCGTCGACATCCCACGGCGCGTTGGTGGCGCCCAGGATGTACACACCGTCGTTGCTGGCCGATGCCGAATCCAGTTCCTCCAGAAGCGTGTTGACGATGGTCCGGATGCCGGACGTACCGCTCAACGCGGACCGGCGGTGGCCCAGTGCGTCGACCTCGTCGAAGAACAGCACACAGGGCGCGTTGCGCCGCGCAGTGTCGAAGACCGAGCGGATGCTGCGCTCGCTCTCACCGAACCATCGGTGCAACACGTCCGCGATGCCGACCTGATAGAAGTTCGCGCCCAACTCGCCCGACACCGCCTTGGCGATGAACGACTTCCCGCACCCGGGCGGTCCGTAGAGCAGCAGACCGCCGCGCGCCGACATCTTGTAGGCCTTCATCAACTCAGGGTTACGCAGCGGCCCGAGCAGCGAGAGCTCGAGTTGTTTCTTGACAGCGTCCATGCCACCGACGTCGGCGAGCCGGACTTCGCTGCGGGTAACCGCCTCGAAGTCGTCCTCACCCACTGCCTGAGCGGGTTCGTCGACGAACGCCGGCTTGATGATGTCGGATACCTGGTCCTCCGCCGCTTCCCAGTCGAACGATGGCTTTGGTTGCGGTACAACAGATTCCGGCGGTGGTGCCGGGGCAGCAAGCGCCGCGGTGCATTGCTGCAACAAGCCCTGCGCCGTGGTGTCGGTCGGGTCGGCGGCCAGCACCGCACCGCAGTGCGTCAACGCCTCGGCGTGCCGGCCCCGTTCCGCCAGCAGTCCTGCCAGGTGCAGGCGCAGAGCCAGTGCGTCCGGACTCTGCTCGACCGCTTGCAACAACTGCGCGATCACCGGATCGTCGGTCACCTTCATCCCCCTCGCCCCACGCTGACCTCAATCCTAGGTCGGCGGTTCCTGCACATGCCCGGTGATGCGGCGGGCATCACTTCAGCCGGTGACCGGCGAGGACCGCCAACCAATGCTCGCCGGCGATCGCGAGGGCGACCGTGACCAACAACGCCACCACCACCGGCCACCAGCGGGCCGACCGCCGCCACCATCGGCCGCCCGGCCGAAAGTCCCTCACGCCGACTCCCCTCTGAACGCGTTCGCAAGGTGTAGTCGGCGGACCGACGGCCAACCGAACGTCGCCCGGCCGTGATCTGGCACACGGCACCGCGCAAATGCTGGCGGTTCACACCTGGGACCTACGATTCTGTTGTGACACTGCGTGATCGCGTCGCCTCCGCGCGGCGGCGAATTCTCGGTGACCGGCCGTCCACCGCCGACACCGCGGGACTGCCCGTCATCGCACCGGCACAGCCCGTCGACCTGAGCGACGAGCGCGCCGTCACCGAAGTGGTCGAGCTGGCGATGAACGTCGGCGAGGTGCTGCTGGACTCCGGCACCGGTGCCATTGACACCAGTAAGCAGATCGCGTTCGTCGCCGCGACCTACGGGCTGCCGGACTGCGCCGTCGACGTCACCTACAACGCCATCCACGTCTCTGCCCGCCGCGGTCCGGGACTGCCGCCGACCAACTACATGCGCACGGTGAAGTACCGCTCGCTGGACTACACCCGGCTCGAGCAGGTGGACACGCTGCTGCGGCAGATCGGCCGCGGCCACCTCGGCCTCAAGCCCGCCCGCGCGGCCTTGGACCACATCGTCGCCGCCGACCATCCGTATTCACGCAAGGTCGCGCTGTCGGGTTGGGCGCTGATGGCGGCCGCGGTGACGCTCATGCTCGGCGGCAGCCCGACGCTCGCCGTCGTCTCGTTCGTGACCACCGCCGCGATCTACGGAACCAACGTCTCTCTCGGCAAGCTCGGGCTGCCCTACTTCTTCCAGCAGGTCATGGGCGGTTTCATGGCGACGGTCCCGGCCGCGTTCATCTACAAGCTGGCCATCGAGCACAGCGCCATCGTCGCGCCGTACCGCATCATCGTGTCCGGCATCATCGTGCTCATGGCCGGGCTGTCGCTCGTCGGTTCGGTGCAGGACGCCATCACGGGTGCGCCCGTCACAGCGGCCGGCCGGTTCATCGAGGTGATGGTCTACACCGCGGGCCTGGTCGGCGGCGTGGGCATCGCGCTGCGACTGACCAGCACCCTCGGCGCGAGCCTGCCGCCGATGCAGCAGGAGGTGCTCCCCTATGCGCCGCTGCCGATCATGGTGCTCACCGGCGGCCTGGCGTCGGCGGCCTTCGCGCTCGCCAGCTACGCGTCGCTGAAAGCGCTCACCACCTCGTTCGCGTCGGGCGCTGTCGGCGCGGGTCTGGTCGGGTCGATCCTGAACGCGGGGCTCGGCCCGATCGTGGCCTCCGCGGTCGCCGCCACCGTCGTCGGCCTGGCCGGCGGCCTGCTGGCGCGGCGCGCCGTCGTCCCGCCGATCATCGTCGCCGTCGCCGGCATCACTCCGCTGGTGCCCGGTCTCGCCGTCTACCGCGGGCTGTCCGAGATCATGGCCGGCCAGACCCTGGCGGCCATCTCAAATCTGTTCACCGCCGTCATGGTCGGTTGCACGCTGGCCGCCGGGGTGACCCTCGGAGAATGGGTGGCGCGCACCATGCGGCGTCCGCGTCTTCCCCGCCGACTGCTCGGCTCGCGCGTAGCGTAAGGCGCCATGTCCGAGACCGGAATCTGGATTGCCTGGGGACTGCCCACCCCGGGACGGGAACTGCATGCCCTCGCGGCGCTGCGCGACGCCCGCGGCTACCTGCAGGCCCTCGTCGACGACGGCCGGATCGAAGGCTTCGACGTCACGGTGCTACGCCCGCAGACGACCGAGCTGGGCGGGTTCATCCACATCAAGGGCACCCGCGTCCAGATCGACATCCTGCGCCGCACTGGGGATTTCGAGCGCTGGGCCACCGGAATCCAGCTGATCGCCGACCGGGTGGCCTTCGTCGACAGCTGGGTCGATCGCGGCATCGACCACGCCATCGAGTTGTACGAGGACGCGCTCCGCGAGGCCGGCCTGCTCCGCTGACGTATCGAGACGGAAACAACCCCGGCGAAAATCTCCCGCGGCGCGAGCCGATGTTGTTCCATAGGTTAATTAGCTGGAACAGCAGGGAGACACGATGAGCGCCGCACGCTACATCGGCCGGGTCGGAAGGCTCGCCGTCGCACTCGGCATCGGAACCGCGATCGCATCGGGCCAAGGCGTCGCATGGGCCGACCAGACTGAATCAGGAACGCCCGCCGGCCCGGCGGCCACGTCCACGACAGGCGAGAACGCCGGCGCGTCCGGCACTTCGGGCAGCCCCACCAAGCCGCGTCGCGACAAGCCCCGGCCCAAGAAGGGCGGCGACAAGACCGAGACTCCGGCCGCGGGCAGCACCGGCGACAGCTCGTCCGACCCCAAGGCCGATCCCAAGTCCGATCCCAAGGCCGAGACCACGCCCGAACCCAAGACCGACAAACCCACCAAGCCACCGGCCAAGGGCCGTGAGCGCACGAACAAGCCGAAGAACGACAACCCGAGCGACACCGCGACGGTCCCGAAAACCCCGAAACGTCCACAGCTGACTCCGGACAAGCCCGCCGCCAAGCCGCTGGCCGCCCAGCAGACCGCGGCGCCCAAGCCGGTTAGCGTGGCGGCCGTCGCACCCACGGTCATGAAGGTCACCACCAGTGCGGTCACGGCGTCGCCGAGCCCGGTGTCGGCGACGACGAACCTGCTCACCCCCAACGTCACCGCACCCACGGTCAAGCCGACCAACCCGGTGGCCGCCGTGATGAAAGCCGTGTCCGGCGCGCTGAATTGGGCGTTCAACCCGTTCGGCAGCCCGGCCCAGCCGACGCTGGCGTGGACCGTGCTGGCGTTCGCGCGCAAAGAGATCGACAACCTCCTGACGGCGATCAAGCCGCAGAACGTCGTCAGCGCACTCACCACCACCGGCCAGGTGCTGAGCAATCCCATGGCCGCACTCACCACGGTCATGAACCCGCGGCCGGCCTGGCCCACACCGGGTCAACAGCTCAGTCCCTCGACGAGTTTCGTCGACTGGGTGACGGGTAACTTCGCGCCCAACGACACCTACAACCGGTTCGGCGTCTGGGGCACCGACGTCGGCACCGCGTGGGACAACGGCATCGCCGACGATCCCAGCACCCCGATCAACGAGCACCAGGTGTTGATGGCGTTCGGCGACACCTTCAGCGGCCCCAACATGACCGGGAACTGGCTCAACAACATCCTGTTCCGCTCGTCGGATGCCAACCTCGCCGACGGCATCTCGATCCCGGCCGGTCAGTGGTTCAACGGCAACATGTTCGGCGGTACGCCGCTGTCGTCGCCGACGACAGCACGCCAGATCATCCTGCCCGCCAAACTCCCGGCGGGTCTACCGTCCGGGGTGACGCTGATCCCGACCTCCGGCATCTCGGTGCCGACGCCGGGCACCCAGTTCGGCGCCACCCAGTACCTCAGCTTCATGTCGGTCAAGCAGTGGGGCGCGCCCGGGCAATGGACGACGAACTACTCGGCGATGGCCTACTCGACCGACAACGGCGAGAACTGGACCATCGCACCGCAGAGCGTCCGCCAGAACTGGGGCGGCAACGCCAATTTCCAGCAGGCGGCCCTGGTTCGTCCGGGGGACGGCTACGTCTACTCGTATGGCACCCCGAACGGCCGTGGCGGAGCGGCCTACATCTCGCGGGTGGCCGAAGCCGACATCCTCGACGTGTCGAAGTACGAGTACTACAACAAGGGCAGCGCAGGCGGCTGGTTCGGCATCGGTGCGATCAAACAGGGCTGGTACAAGGACCCGTCGAAGGCCGGCGTGGTGTTCGGCAGGGACACCGGCGCGTGTGGCATCGGCAAGCCGGGCAACCAGGTCAGCGAGATGTCGGTGCAGTACAACCCGACGCTCGGCAAGTACGTGACGCTCTACGCCGACCAGTTCAACAACGTCGTGCTGCGCACCGCCGACGCCCCACAGGGCACGTGGTCGGCGGCCACCGTGCTGATACCGCAACAGAACGGCGGCATCTACGCGCCCATGATGCAACCCTGGTCGCCGTCGACCCTGGGCACGGGTACCGACTTGTACTGGAACCTGTCACTGTGGAGTGAGTACAACGTCATGCTGATGAAGACCGATCTGACGAAGCTGTAGCCATGATTCGCACGACCGTCGCGATGGCCGCAGTCGCCCTGGCGACCGCGGTCGCGCCCCTCTGCGCGGCTGATCCCGTTGCGCCACAACAGGATCAGCCGTGTCCGCCGACGGCGGACGAAGCCACCACCATGCCGACGACGCCGGCGCCCAGGTCGGGCGCCAACACCCCGCTGCAGTGCCACGAAGGGCGCTGGCAGCCCGTCGCACTACCCGCGGAACCCAGCGACCGTTGGTGGAGCACCGGCCCCGTCATCGCCCTGCACGGTCAGGGCATGCGTAATCCAAACCTGATGTCCGGCAAGTGGAGTGGCACGCCGCTCGGTCCTGGGAACCGATGCCATGTCGAGCAGCGCGCGGTGATCAGCGCCGGTGTGGTCAGCGCGCCCGTGGCGACCGACGGCGGACCGGACCAAACGCTGCACTTCGACGTGGCGCCCACCGCGTCCTCGGTCGAGTTCTCCGGCTATTGCCTCTGGACGCGGCTCGGCTGAGTCGTCAGCGCCGGCCGTTCCGGTAGGCCGTGGGCGTCGTGCCGAACCACCGCTTGCACGACCGCGTGAGCACGCTCTGTTCGGCATAGCCGAGATTCCGGCAGAGCTGGTCGAGGGTCAGCTCGGTATCGAGCAGTAACCGCTGCGCGGTCTCGCGGCGGATCTGATCGACCAGGTCACCGAACGTCGCGCCCTCGGCCGACAGGCGTCGCTGCAGCGTCTTCGGGTGCAGGCCGACATGCCGGGCGATGTCCTGCAGCCCCACGGCTCCACCCGGCAGCAACTGACGGACCAGGGTGCGGACCAATTGCGTTGTGGCAGGCTCAGATTCACCGATGGTGTTCATGAGGTAGTCCATGGCCGTCTGATGCGCGATGCGGTCGGTGGGCAACGGCCGCTCCAGGTCGGCGGCGCGCAGCGTGAAGCCGGCGACCGGTTCACCGAATGACGGCGGGCAGCCGAAGTAGGACTGGTACTCGCCGGCCGGGGTGCGCGCCGAATGCGGCAGGTGCACCGCGAGCGGGCGGTAGTCCGGACCCAGGAAAAGTCGCAGCACCTGCAGCGTGACACCGAGCGACAACTCGATGGCCTGCGCCTGCGGCGGTGCCGGGTCCAGGAGGTACTCGAACTCGAAGCGGCGCAGGTCGGTTCCGGCGGGGACGGTGATCCGGGCACTGATCGCGGGGCTGTAGGCGGCCATGAACTTGTCGAAGATGACGAACGCATCGGCGACCGTTTCGGCGTTGCGGGCCGCCAGCCCGACGGGTCCGAGGATGTCGATGTTCTGGCGCAATGCAAGTCGACGTCCGAAATCGGGAGTGCGCAGTGCCACCGCCGCGGCCTCGAGCGCCAGGGCGCCGCTGGGCAGGGAGATGAACCGATCGTGACGGCCGATGTCCGCGCTCGCGATATGCGCCGCGGCCAGCAGCGCGTCACCGTCGCCGCCGAGTTCAGCAACCAACTCGGGAAAGCACGTGAGCGCCGTACCCCGGATCATCGCCATGTCTCTAACTGTCAAAAATTTGTCGCGAAATGTCAAGACACAAACCGGTATGGTGCAGCACAGTCGAATCCCACGATCAGCCGGTGCAGCGTCGCGCCGCAGGTACAGGCAATGTGTCCTGCACAACAACGAAATAGGAGCACTTCCCGTATGCTGCACAGACATCGCCGGTGGACCCGGACGCTGGCTGCCCTGACCATCACAGCGCTGGCGGCCACAGCCGCCGGCTGTGCCACATCCAGCAAACCGTCGAAGCTGTCCGCCGACGAGGCCAAGGCCATCGCGGTCGACGCGTACGTCTACGGCTACGCCCTCAACACCGTCGAGATGACGCGGCGGGTCATGACGAACGTCGCCCAGGTGCAGGCGCCCCGGGCCCCGATGGGCCAGTTGATGCGTATGCGGGAGTACCCGAACGCCGCGTTCCGCGACGTCACGGCGCCCAACGCCGACACGCTCTACACAAATGGGTTCATCGACGTCAAAGACGAGCCGTGGATCCTGACGCTGCCCGACGCCCACGACCGGTACTACCTTTTCCCGATGCTGTCGGGCTGGACAGATGTGTTCCAGGTTCCCGGCAAACGCACGACGGGCACCGGCCCGCAGACCTACGCCATCACCGGCCCGAACTGGAAGGGCACGCTGCCCGCGGGCGTGACGGAGTACAAGTCTCCGACGTCGACGGTGTGGCTGATGGGCCGCATCTACTGCGATGGCACGCCTGCGGACTATGCCGCCGTGCACGCGATGCAGGACCAGATTTCGCTGGTGCCGCTGAGTTCATACGGAAAGCCCTACACGCCGCCGGCCGGGAAGGTCGATCCCAGCATCGACATGAAGACCCCGGTCCGTGACCAGGTCGAAAACCTCAGTACCGAAGCCTATTTCGACATGCTTGCCGCCCTGCTGAAGGACAACCCGCCCGCCGCGGCCGACAAGCCGATCATCGAGAAGATGGCCCGCATCGGCATCGTGCCCGGCGAGAAATTCGACATCACCAAGCTCGATGCCGATGTGGCTGCCGCGCTGAAGTCCGTACCCAAGGACGGCGTCGCGAAGATCATGGGCCACTACGGCACTCTCAACACCGTCAACGGGTGGCAATTCACCACCAAGACAGGCGAATACGGCACCGATTACCTGCAGCGCGCCTTGATCACCGCCATCGGGCTGGGCGCGAACCGGCCCCAGGACGCGGTCTACCCGACATCGAAAACCGATGCCGCGGGCCAGCCGTACAATGGCGCCAACAAGTACGTGATGCACTTCGCCAAGGACCAGCTGCCTCCCGCCGAGGGCTTCTGGTCACTGACGATGTACGACGAGGGCTACTTCTTCGTCGCCAATCCGCTCAACCGCTTCACGCTCAGCCAGCGCGACAACCTGGCCCGCAACCCCGACGGATCCGTGGATCTGTATCTGCAGCACGACAATCCGGGACCGGAGAAGCAGGCCAACTGGTTGCCCGCACCCGCCGGCGCCTTCAACCTCATGCTGCGCCTGTACTGGCCGAAGCAGAACCCGCCGTCGATCATCGATGGCACCTGGCAGCCACCGGCCGTGACAAAACTCCCGTAAGCCACGAAACGTACTCGACGCGAGCCGATTTCGCTTTGATCAACCCAAGGAGCACCATGACACCACGCATCACCGCACTGGTTTCCGTCCCACTGATGGGCGTGGCCCTGGCCGTGGCGCCGTTGACGGTGGCCCCCACCGCCGCCGCGGATGTCTGCGCCAGCGCGGGCGGCCGGCACTTCTCCGCCGGCGGCTGCACCAACATCGCGGGCGACGTCGCCGTCGGCACTGCCATTGCGGCGGCGCACGTCCCGTATGTCGCGGGTGAAGTGCCCTGCTACACAGACGAAGGCGTGCCGTACTACACGCCGCCCGGCGCCCCCTGCTGATACTCGGCTGTTGCCCTCGATGGCGCTGTCCCGAACTGTCAAGAATCAGTCTCTAGATGTCAAGACTTCGGGCAGCGCCGTCCTGCACAGTGGGATGAGCGGACCGAACCCGGCCCGCGACCAACCATGGGCCACACCCGGATTGGAGCACGGCCGTCATGTCAGCAGCCGATGTCCTGCCGTGGTGCGGCACGTTGTCCATCGCCATGGCTGCACTGGTGATCCTGGCCGGCCCCACGGCTCGCCGGGCCTATCGCGCCGAAGGTGCGACCGCACCCCGCCGCTGCCCACTGCAGCAACTCATGCGGACGAGCACCACCGACGCCATGTACGTCGACCGGTTCCTCGACGTGAACGCCGAGCCCTGGGTGCTGACACTGCCGGACGCCGCCGATCGTAGATACCTCTTTCAGGTGCTCTCCGGCCGGGCCGACGTGTTCGATGACGCCGACGAGCACGTCGCCTGGACGACGCCGCAGACCTATGCCATCACCGGGCCGAACTGGAACGGCGAACTGCCTGCCGGTGTCACCGAACACCGCTCGCTCGCCCCGATCATCTGGCTGCTGGGCCGCATCGAGTGCACGGGCACGGCCGAGGACCGCGCCGCCGCACAGGAGCTGCTGGACCGGATTTCGCTGGTTCCGTTGAGTGCCTACGTCACTCAGTTCGTGTCCGACTAGGGCGCCATCTCGTACCGACCTGCCAGGTCCCGCACCGTACGGACCATGCGCTCCAGGCGTTCCGGGTCGCCCACCGGTTCCACGATCAGATCCAGCGCGAGCTTCTTCTGCGCCGCGGTGGCGGTCGGCTTGCAATGCAGCGTGGTGGCGTGCCGGGAGAAGTCGGTGACCAGAACCTCGAAAAGCTGGTCCAGCACGTCGTCGTCGGTGTGGTCGATGACGGCCTGCTCAAGGATCAGCTGCGCGTAGGGCAGCAACGTGAACAGCTCACCGATCGCGAACAGGAAATCGACGTCGTTCTGCTGCTGGGCGGTCGGTGTGGCCGCAGCCAGCAGGGTCTGGAACCCGTTGGCCTGCTTGAGGAACACCGCGACGTTGGGGATGTGCTCGAACTGCCCGAAGATGAATCGCCAGTCCGCAAACGCCACCCGCCCGAGGCCACGGCTGGGACCCTGACGGAACAGGAAGTCGTCGTTGGTGAAGTCCCGACGGCGGCGCACCACCGGCAGGCGGTCGGACCGCAATGCCGCCGGCGCCACCGGAATTCGCGCCACGCGCGGGATGAGTGCCGAGCCGGCCGCACGTAGGCCGGTGGCCAGTGCCCGCGTAGCCGCGTTGGGCGAGTACTCGACGGGAAGCTGCTGCAGCGCCAGCAGTCCGGCGTCGGCGGGACGGAACATGAAGTTCTGCATGAACTTCAGCGACAGCGCCATGTTGACGTGCACAGTGCCTTCCAGGCGCGGCAGACCGGTCGAACCCAGCAGCGCCATCCCGAAGAACATGTCGTTCTCGAAGCCACGCGCGGCGATCGTGTCCGACAGCAGCGTGATGATCTTCTCGCCCTCACGAGTGACGGTCATCTTCTCGATGGCGTTGAACAGCAGGTAGCGCCGATCAGTCGAGGACGCTGACCGCATGTAGTCGATGGCGCGCTCGCTGTAGAGCTTCATGCCGACCAGCCGGGCGTAGGCCTCGGTCAGCATGCGGCGGATCTGCGGGAACTCGGTGACGTGCTTTCCGAACAGGATTCGATTCTCGGCGTGCGTGACGGCCTCGTACATGGCGTGCTCACACGTGCCGATGGAACCGAAGCCGAGGTTGAACTTGCCGATGTTGACGGTGTTGATCGCGGCATGGAAAGCGCCCTTGCCGGCGTGCAGGATGTCCTCGGCGTCGACCGGGTAATCCTCGAGATCGAAAGCAGCGACGTACATCTGGCCGTTGACGACGTTCTTGCGCAGCTTGTAGTCAGCATGCTGACTGTCGGCGGCGAAGAAGAGATACCCCTCGAAATCCTCGTCGGGCTTGCCGCCGTCGAGCGCGGTCGAGCTGTCCAGGATCGGCTTGTCGGCCCGGCGGCCGAATACCGACACCATGCGGGCCAGGTTGCCGTTGCCGATGTAGTACTTGCCGCCGTTCGCCCGGTAGCCGTCGTCGACCGGCGTCAGCACCATGTCCGTCGAGTACACGTCCGCGCCGTGCTCCTTCTCCGATAGGCCGAACGCGAAGATCTCGCCGGCCTCGAGCAGCTGGGCGGCGCGCTTGCGGGCCGCGGTGTTGGATGACTGCCAGATGGGGCCGAGTCCCAGGATCGTGACCTGCCAGACGTACCAGTACTGCATGCCGTAGAAGCCCAGGATCTCACTGAACATCGCGTTGCGAGCGGTGTCCCAGCGCTTGTCGGGGTCACCGTCGGCTTCCGATGCCGGCGTCAGGAACGTCGCGAAAACCCTTTCCTTCTTGAGGAATTCGATGAACTCCGCGTACCAGACGCGGTCGCGGTCCTGCTGCGTCAGCCAGGCCTTGCCGTGGCTCTCGAAGAACTCGATGGTGGCGATGAAGATCTGCTGGGTCCGCTCGTCGAAGTCGGCGAAGTCCGGCTTGTGCGGGTTGAGCATGGTCATGGCGAGCAATCCTACAAGGATGAAGAAAAATTATTCAAACAAGAATAATCCTGCTACATTCAGTTCATGGCCACCGACGCCGCAACGAAGCCCCGCGAGCGGGCCGCCCACCTGGGCCCGGAGCGCCGCCGTCCGCAGATCCTCGATGCCGCACTACAGATCGCTGCGGAATTCGGCACCGCGGCGGTGACCATCGGTGCCGTTGCCACCCACCTCGGCGTCACCCGGCCGGTTGTCTATTCGTGCTTCAAGGACCGCGTGGAACTCCTTGCCGCCCTGCTGGATCGCGAAGGCGAGTCGTTGCGCGAAACCCTGCTGGCGGCGCTGCACACCGGCCGCGGCGACGACCCGGAGGCGGCGTTCATCGACGGCTATCGCGCGCTGCTGCACGCCGTCGAGGACCAGCCGGATACCTGGCGTTTCGTCTACCTGGCGCACGCCGACCCGGCGGTCGCCGACATGGTCGCGGAGACCCGCCGCGCACTCGCGAGCAGCTCGTCGCGCTGGATCGCACCGGCACTGACGATGTGGTGGCAGACCACCGACCTCAATCGCAAGATGCCGGTTCTGACCGAACTGTTCGTGTCGTCCAGCGAGGCGGCGGTCCGGTCCCTGCTCGACCCCGAGAACGACTGGGACGCAGACAATCTCGGTGAGTTTTACGGACGACTCATGTGCCGCGCGTTCGCCGCGGCCTGACGATCAAGGAGTAAGTCGTGCCCCAGCCAGTGCAACCCCTCGCCGACTACGGCTTCTTCGGCCCCGGCACCGTCACCTGGAAGGTGTGGGGACACACCACGACTCCAGTCACCGGCCTCCAGCGGGCCGTTGTGGTCGAGGAACTCGACCCGTCGCTGATCGCAGCCGTCGACGCCACACAGGCCAACTACGACCGGCCGCGCACCCGCTATGACCGCACCGTCCGGTATTTCGCAACTGTCGCGTTCGGCGACAGCGAGTCCGTGGTCAAGGCCGCCGACGTGCTGGTGAAGGTGCACTCGAAAGCGATTGGCACAGAGCCGGTCAGCGGCAACAAGTACGACGCCAACAACCCGCACTCACAGCTGTGGATCCTGCTGACCGGATGGCATTCGGTACTGACCGCCTACGAGATGTACGGCGGCGGCAAGCTCACCCCCGAGGAAGAGAAGCAGTACTGGGAAGAGTGCGCCATCGCGGCCGAATTCCAGACCTGCGACCCGGCCGACGTACCGCGTACCAGCGCCGGTGTTCGCGCGTACTTCGACGAGATGCGCCCACATCTGGCGGTCAGTGAAGCGGCCCGCGCCATGATGGACCACCTGCTCAATGCCAAAGTCGTGCTGCCTCCGGCGCCGTGGGTACTGAAGCCGGTCGTCGAGCTCATCAACCTCGTCCTGCGCGCGGGCACGATTGCCACCATGCCGCGTTGGATGCGCAAGCTCAGCGGTTTCGACCAGCCCCGCGTCGTCGACATCGCCGTGCGCCCGGTACTCAAGGTGGCCTATGGCATCGTCGATCGCAGCCCACGGCTGAAACTCGCCGTGGCGGAGCTGATCGCGCCGTCGGTGACCCAGGTGGCCGCGCCGTACATCCTCGGCGTCCCGGCGATCACCGATGCCGTGTTCACTCCAGAAGAGGCGCGCCGCCGCTACGGATTCGTCAAACCCGCTGACGCACACCACGATCTGCGGGCCAAGCAACAGCAACGGGTGTTCGGCGAAGGCCAGGCTCCCAGCGACGAGGGCTTGATCGAGTCGCAGGCGTACCTCGGGAGTCTCGCCTAGCGCGGCAGCAGTTCGGCGACCAGGTCCCGGACCCGCTCGGCAATGGCATCGCGGATGGGCCGGACGGCCTCGATGGGTTGCCCCGCCGGGTCATCGAGTTTCCAGTCCCGGTAGGACACCCCCGGAAAGTACGGGCAGGTGTCGCCGCAGCCCATGGTGATCACCACGTCGCTCGCTTCCACCGTGTCAGCCGTCAGCACCTTGGGCGCTTCGGCCGTGATGTCGATGCCGAGTTCAGCCATGGCCGCGACCGCGACCGGGTTGATCGCATCGGCGGGAGCCGTTCCCGCAGAACGTACTTCGATCTGCCCGTCGGACAGCTCAGTCAACAGCGCGGCCGCCATCTGCGACCGGCCGGCGTTGTGGACGCAGACGAACAGCACGCTGGGTTTGGGGCTCATGCGGGCACACTCCTCAGCCGCGGCCGCAGCGCCAGCGACAGATACACCAGCGCTACCAGAACCGGCACTTCGATCAGCGGCCCGACGACGCCGGCCAGGGCCTGCCCAGAGGTCGCGCCCCACGTCGCGATGGCGACGGCGATGGCCAGTTCGAAGTTGTTGCCCGCCGCGGTGAACGCCAGCGTCGTGGTGCGTTCGTAGCCGAGTCCGAGGGCGGCTCCCAGCACGTAACCACCGACCCACATGATCGCGAAGTAGACCAGCAGCGGGAGCGCGATACGGGCGACGTCCCATGGGCGAGTGGTGATCTGATGCCCTTGCAGCGCAAAGAGGATCACGATGGTGAACAGCAACCCGTACAGTGCCCACGGCCCGATCCTGGGCAGGAACGTCGACTCGTACCAGGCGCGGCCCTTGGCCTTTTCGCCGAGCCGGCGCGACAGGTAGCCGGCTGCCAACGGGATGCCGAGGAAGATCAGCACCGATTTCGCGATCTGGCCGGGCGACGTTGCGATCGAAGTCTGCGGCAGATGCAACCAGCCCGGGAGGACCGACAGATAGAACCAGCCGAGCACCGCGAACATCAGCACCTGGAACACCGAATTGAGCGCCACCAGAACGGCCGCGGCCTCTCGGTCGCCGCACGCCAGGTCGTTCCAGATGATCACCATGGCGATGCACCGCGCCAGACCGACAACGATGAGTCCGGTCCGGTACTCGGGCAGGTCCGCGAGGAACAGCCAGGCCAAGGCGAACATCAAAGCCGGGCCGAGCAGCCAGTTCAGCACCAGCGACGACACCAGCAGCTTGCGGTCGGAGGTGACGGTGTCGAGCCGGTCGTACCGGACCTTGGCCAGCACCGGATACATCATGATCAGCAGGCCCAGCGCGATCGGCAGCGAAATGCCGTCCACCTGAACCTTTTCCAGCACGACGTCCAGTCCGGGGACCCAGCGGCCCAGCAAGAGCCCGGCCGCCATCGCCAACCCGATCCAGACCGGCAGATACCGGTCGAGCGTCGAGAGTCGAGCTGTCGCCGGAGCGGCGTCAGCGGTCTGCGTCATGCCTGCGCCCCGCAGCACACCGCATCGTCCGATCCACTCGGGGCCGCGCCGAAGGTGTCACTGTCGGCGAGGACGGTGTAGACCTCCCAGCGTTCCCCGCCGGGGGCGGTCACCCACACCTTGTCCTGCGTGGCGAAGCAACAGGTGGTGCCGATCTCCTCTTCGGTGAACATCCCTGCGTCGGTGAGGCGGGCGATCTCCGCGTGCACGGCGTCGCTGGATTCGACCTCCACGCCCAGGTGGTTGACCGACCCGCCGTGTCCCGGGTTCTCGAGCAGCACCAGTTTGAGCGGCGGATTCGCGATCGCAAAGTTGGCGTAGCCGGGCTTCACCTTGGCCGGCTCGGCGCCGAAGAGGTTGCGGTAGAAGGCGATCGACTCGTCGAGGTTGTCGACGTTCAGAGCCAGCTGGACACGAGACATTGCAGACCTCCTGGGGTATGTGACGTATGTCGAATCTGCGCGCAAGACTGTTCTACGCACCTTTTCGATATATGTCAACAAGCTGGGGTATCATCGGTGCCATGCCCAAGGCACTGCCCGTGATCGACATGTCGGCGCCGTTGTGCTGCGCCCCGGTAGCCGCGAGCCCGACGGATGACGCCGCGGCCCTCGACCTGGCCATGCGGCTCAAGGCACTCGCCGACCCCGCGCGTGTGAAACTGATGTCGCTGCTGTTCACTTGTGACGAGCCCTGTACCACCGGCTCCCTCGCCGCCGTTGTGGGCCTGGCCGAATCGACGGTCAGTCACCACCTCGGCCAGCTACGCGCCGCCGGGTTCGTCATATCCGAACGTCAGGGCATGAACGTGCACCACACCCCGCGGCGCGACGCACTCGCCGCGCTGTGCCGGGTGCTCGACCCGAATTGCTGCTGACAGCCCTCGCAGGCCCTGCGGGCTTCCGACCGGGCAGATCAGCCCGGCAAGGGCAGGCCGAATGCGGTGGCGAGGACGCCGGCCCCGGCGGCCAGCAGCAAGGTGATCACGACGTTGACCCGGCTGAACACCGCGACCACCGCCACCGCCAGCACGACGTACTGCCAGGTCTGGCTGATCGACATGGCCAGTGGCACCGCCGAGCCGAGGATGGCACCGACAGCGGCCGGACCCGCGCCGTCCAGGAAGGCCCGCACGTATCCATTGCTGCGAATCCGGTCGAAGTGCCTGGCGCCCAACAGGATGAACAGGAACGACGGGCTGAAGGCCACCACCGAGGCCAGCACCCCGCCGAGCAGTCCCGCGGCGGCATAGCCGACGACGGCGACAGTCTGCACCACCGGTCCCGGCGTGATCTGGCCCAGCGCAACAGCATTGAGGAACTGCGCCCCGGTCATCCAGTGGTAGTGGTCAACGGCATCGGCCTGCATGAGCGGAATGATGACGAAGCCGCCGCCGTACGACAGCGCGCCGACCTTCAACGCCACCCAGCACAGCGAACCCAGCGTGCCCAGCGCGAGGGACTGGAACGCCAGGACCGGCATGCTGCGAGCACCGGACCGGGGCAGCGTCGTCGTCCGCACCAATTCGATTGCGCCACAGGCCAACAACACCACCACCAGCCACGGGCCCAGCAGCGCCGCCGCGACCGCGCCCGATGCGACATACCCCAGCCACCGGATGGAGCTGCTACGCCGCTGCCAACTGGCAGGAACCAATGCGGCCCCGGCATGGACGGCGACGGCGGCCACCGCCGCGCCCGCGCCGGCCCCGGCGGCCAGCACCCACCGTGGTGGGGAACCGGCCAGGAACAACGCCGCCAGGCCGAGGATGACGATGAGCCCCGGAATGATGAATGCGGCGCCACCCACCAGCGCACCCAGGCGGCCACGGACGCGCCAGGCGCAATAGATCGACAGCTGCGTCGACGCCGGCCCCGGCAACAGGTTGCAGGTGGCGATCGCGTCTTCGAACTCGGTGGCACCGATCCAGCGGCGCCGCTCCACGCACAGGCTGCGTAACAGCTTGATGTGCGTGGGCGGCCCACCGAAACCGATGCATCCGATGGTGCCCCACTCACGCAGTACGGTGCCCAGGGACACTCGGGGCGATGCATCCTCTGCCGGGGTGGTCACGACCAATCATCCTGGCGGGTCACGCCGTATCGCGCACCTTACGGGCAGGCGACATCCATCTCGAAGCTCTTGCTCACCTGCTGCGGCGACCGCGGATTGCTCAGGTCACTACCGCTGGCGGTGCCCTTGATCGCGTACGACTTGCCCCGCACGGCGGCGACGGCCTGGTCCGCCTCGCCGGGCTCGGAGCTCGTGAACCCCAGCGCGACACCGTCGACGGTGCCGAGCCCGACGGTACGAACCTGTGGCGGATCGCTCGTCGTCACCACCGCGCCGACCCCGCTGGAGATGTCGCCGATCCCGATCGTGACGTTGTCACCCGCCCGGTGGCAGGTCACCCCACCGCTCACCGGCCGCTGCTGTCCGTCAACGATGACCTGCGGCGCGCGCAAGCCCGAATTCGGTGAGCCGGCAGTCGGTTTGGAGTTCTCCGTGGAACAACCGGCCAGTCCTAGCGCGACCACACCGATCACGAGAGTCTTGCGTACCAACGTTCTCCTCCTTCGCGTCCGGGATATCTGGCGGTACAGGCCAGGGGTTCCCCAGAGCGAAGGAGCCGAATCGTCAGCGGCAGAGAATCGTCAGCGGCAAAAAGCTACGGGCAAACGGTCACGATGCCGGCGGGGCCGGTCACGCAGGGCAGGTTGACGTAGACCTCAGGGCCATCCCAGCCCGGACCACGCCAGCCGGGTGCACCCCAACCGCGGCCGGGGTGTCCGTCCCAGTCGTCGTGGCCGTGGCCCCAGCCGCGGTCCAGCGGGATCGTGGCGGGGTCGTGCGCCGGAGCAGCGCTCGCGATTCCGGCACCGACACCCAAAAGCGCAGCTCCCAGGCTTGCGGCAAGGGCTGTAGTCGACGCAATCTTCTTCATCGTGGCCATGGCCATCCTCCGAAATAAGCAAAAAATCAAAATGCAATATGCGGTCTAAGTATATGACGCTGACGCTGCTGAAGAAATTCCGGTGGTCGCACGCAAGCGACTCCACCCGGGATCGCCGAGCCTCGCGTAGCCTGTCAGCAAACCGATCTTGCATGGGGGATCCCAATGAAGCGCACACGCACAGCAGCTCTGTTCGCGGCGGTCTCGTCGGCGGCCGCCATCGTGATGGCCGTACCCGCCCACGCCGACGACCAGATCGACCCGATGTTCCTGCAGGCCGTGCATGACAAGGGCATCCTGATGCCGAACAGCACCGCCATCAAGCTCGCGCACGGCACCTGTAGTGCGATGCGCAGCGGCGGCGTCAACTCGGCACTGAGCTACCTGAAGAAGAACGCCGGCAACCTGTCCAATGACGACGCCGTCAAGTTCGGCGGGCTGGCCATCTACGCGTACTGCCGCGAGTTGACGCCGAAGGGGCAGTAGGTCAGGACTCCCCGGCCTCAGCGGTCAACGTGTGGGCCGCTTCCATCAGCATCCAGCCGGCCACCTGTACCGACAGGTCGCGTTCCGGGATATCAGACGAATTCACCGCGCCGTCAACGGATTTCGCCTGCTCGCCGGTGTCCTTCGGCAGCTCGGCCGCACGGTTCCAGAACGCGCCGAACAGCGGGATGCCGTTGACGGACTGCCGGTAGTCCCACGCCGATTCCGCTGATTTGAGCACCAGCTCGCGCGCGGTCGTCCTGGCCGCGTCGTCCGCCTCGGTATCCCCCGGCAAGGTCGTGGCCACCAGCGTCAGGTAGCGGGCCAGGATGGCGCCGAACAGGCCACCGTCGCCGCCTCCCGCGCCCCTGATCACGCCGTCGTCCAGCATGTGGTCCTTGACCGCTGCCACCAGGCGGTGCACCCGCTCCGCGTGCCGCGGATCGCCGGTACGCACGGCCAGCTCCACTTCCAGGCCCAGCACCACGCCCTGGCAGTACGTGTACTGGGCGCGCACCATGGAACCGCCCTTGATGCCGTCGAACACCAGGTGCGTATCGGGGTCGATCAGCGTGCCGTCGATCCAGTCGGCCATCTGCTGCGCCCGCCGCAGGCGGTCGTGGCGGGCCAGGAAGATGCCGGCCGGACCGTTCGCCGGTGCGTTGAAGAACTGGTCCTGTTTGCGCCACGGGATACCGCCGCCGTCCTCGGGCACCCACGCGTTGAGGAACTGGTCGGCAAACGTCTTGAGCGCCTTGGGCCGGGCCACCCCGACCAGCCGGCCGGACCGCTCCAGTGCGAGCGCCAGCCACGCCATGTCGTCGTAGTAGTTGTTGGTCCAGGACCCGTTGTTGCGCAGGCGATGTCCGCGGATCTGACGGCTGATGCGGGCAACGCGGTACTCCTGGGGGTCGCGCAGCTGCGCATCGACCATGCAGTCCAGCAGGTGCGCCTGCCACCAGTAGTCCCAGCTCTTGAACAGCCGGTCGGCACGCGTCGACGGCCAGGCCACCACGCCCAGCTGGGTGCCGGGTATCCCCCAGAGCCGCCGGATATGCCGGTTGAACACCGCCGTCTCGGCGCTGGCCGCACGGTTCGCCCAGACTGCATCCCCGTCGCTCCGCTCCACCGGACGCTGATCCATGCGTTCCATCCTGCCCTACCAGGCCCGATCCAGTCCTGCGTGTTGAGTGATCCAGGTGTGCATGACGATCCCGGCGGCCACCCCGGCGTTGATGCTTCGGGTCGAGCCGAATTGCGCGATGGACACCGTCATCATCGACCCCGTCTTGGCGTCGTCGGTGATGCCCGGCCCCTCCTGCCCGAAGATCAGCAGGCACGCGCGGGGCAGCGTCGTCTCTTCCAGCCGCACCGAGCCGGGCACGTTGTCGACGGCCACCGGCGTCAGCCCCTTGGTTTCGGCGAACGCCAGCAATTCCGCTGTGGTGGCGTGGTGCATGAGTCGCTGGTAGCGGTCAGTCACCATGGCGCCCCGGCGATTCCACCGCCGCCGGCCGACGATGTGCACGGTGTCCACCGCGAACGCGTTGGCGGTGCGGACCACCGCGCCGATGTTGGCGTCGTTGCCGAAGTTCTCGATCGCGATGTGCAGCGGGTGCCGGCGCTGGTCGATGTCGGCGATGATCGCCTCCCGCGTCCAGTACCGGTAGGCATCGACGACGTTGCGAGAGTCGCCCTCACGCAACAACTCCGGGTCGTAGCGCGGATCGTCGGGCAGCTCGCCCGGCCACGGGCCGACGCCGGGTCCAGCTCCCCATTCGGTGGGGCCGGGCACATCGGCGTGGTCGACGATCTGGTCAGTCACGCGAAATCCACACCGCCGCATGCGTTCCCACCACGGTGACGGTGGCGTACAGCAGCGCCTGGTTGATGTCACCCTGCGTACACAACGACGCGCGGGTGTTGATCGCCCCGACCTTCGAGTCGGGCAGCACCAGCAGCGTCGCACCGTAGACGTCGCACATGTGCGACAGGCCGGGCGGTGGCAACGTCGGCGCCACCGCGATCATCAGCGGCCCGCCGCGCTTGGCCGAGTCATCTTTGTACCTGCTTGCCAGGCCGCCGATTTCGAGGCCGAGCAGCATGTAGCCCTTGCCGGTGAACGCCGTCGGATCCCCCAGCGCCGCCGGGATCAGCTGCCCACCGTCGGCCCGGAACCCGTCGACGCTGGTGGCTTTGAGGGTCAATCCGGTGTCGGACTCATTGGTCGGCGTCAGCCCGACGGGGTACGCCGCACCGTAGGCGACGGTGGTGTCCTTGATCCGGTCCGCGGGCGAGTACAGGTAGACGCCACGCACCTGGGTCTGATCGCGCATCGGGCCCAAACAGACTGTGCCCGTGACCTTGTCCGGGTTCTGCACGACGGCCGGGTTGATCTTGAGGTTGGGGACGCCGACGCAGCCACCGATCAGGTTCGATTCGAGGGGGTGCGCCAATGCGCCGTACAGGCCGAAGCGCAGCGTCTCGGGCTTGGCGTGTTCACCGCCGGCCTTCGCGGCGGCCAGATCGACGTCGATCAGCACCTGATCGTCTTGAAAGCGCAGGTTGGACACCGAGACGTTCCAGCCCAGCAGCGCCTGCGACTCTCCGACTTTGGCGCTGGGCGCACCGAAGACGACAGAGCTGGCGGAACCATCGCTCGAACACGCGACCAGCACGCCGGCCAGCAGCACAGTCAGCAGCCGCGAGGCCAACCTGCGAAAAGACATGCGGCCAAGGTTAGCCGCAGGCGAATCAGCGCTGATAATTCGGCGCGGGACGGCCGTTACGGGCCGGCGCGAACTGCGTGTAGCGCCCGACGTCGGCGCGGCCGGGGGCCTGGTTGCTGCGGCCGGTGGGCAGTTCGTTCTGACGCATCGGGCCGGCGCTGAGCGGGCGGCTCGGCGAACCGCTGCGACGGGCGACGGCCTGACCGGCGACACTGTTCTGGCCGGACGGCACCGGCGGCAGCACCCGCAGCAGGTCGTTGAACTGGCGGACGGTGCGCAGACCCTCGTCCCACTGAGCGCGGGTGCTGGTGATCGGCATGGACACCAGCGTCCAGTTCTGCTCGTTCCACATGATCTCGGCGCAATCCGGGGCGGTGTGCGAGAACGTCACCATGCGGCGGTCACAGGCGCGACGGGCGGCATCGAGGTTCGTGGAGTAGACCATGCGGGGCCCGATGGCGCCGAGCAGCCAGATGTCGTTTTCCCGCGGCTCCGGGATGTCCTTGAGGCGGACGTCCATGGCCACGTTGGTGCCGACCTTGCGGTGCAGGGCGATGACGGTGGCCACGTCGTCGAGGTCGAAGATGAACACGGCCTCGCCGCGGATCTGTCCGAGGACGACATTGCGGGCGTGCACGTTCTCACCGACGGTCGACATGATGCCGCGGCTCCACCGCTTGACCAGGTCGGGAGTCTCGTGTTCGTAGTCGAACCCGTGCGACTTCGCCCATGACTTGCGGCGCCGGCCGAGGCCACGTCGACGGTCGATGTCGACATACAGCAGCACTGCCGCACCCACGAAGCAGAGTGCGGAAAGCGTGAACCAGAGCGGGACCATCGGACCAAGCCTACTGGTTGGTACCCGAAATGCTCGAACTCGAATTGGTTACAAGCTGGTCACGTGCTATTTGAGGTAGGCCACGATCGCGCTCGTGAGCCCCCGCCGGGCCACGTCGAGGTCGGTGTAGGTACCGAGCTGGCGTTCGGAGGCGATACCGCGCATCGCGCCGGGGATGAACGAGGCCACCTCGCGCACCCGCTCGGGGTCGACGTCCAGGTCGGCGAAGGCCTGTTGGCAGGTCTGCAGCCAGCTCTGCCCCCATGACGACAGTTCGGCGGCGGTCTTCGGGTACAGCCGTTCCAGCTCGGCGTGGTCTCGTGGCAGCGCCGCGCGCAGGTTCTCGATGGCCCGCGAATCGCCGATGGTCAGGCCGTCGTAGAGCAGGTCGATGATGGTCGCGACGCGTTGGTGCAGCGTAGTGGCGCTGTCGTGGTGGCTCAGCATGCCCGCGCGGCGCTCGGCGGTCCGGCGCAGGACGGCGGCCCAGAAGCCGTCGATATCGCCGAACTGGTACTTCACGGCACCCCAGGTGACGCCGATCTCCTTGGCGATCCGGTTGGCCGATACCGCGCCCGGATCGCCGGTGGCCAGCGCCTTGCGCGCGGCCTCCAACATGCTCTCCCGGGTGGCGTCACCGCGCTTGTTGGTTCGTCGTGCCGCCGCGGTCATCGTCCGAGATTAGCGCAGTTTCGCAGAACCCTCTTTCAAAGTTTCACAGAACCTCCTACGATTCGGCTCATGGCCAAACCCACGCTGCCCATGAAGCCGACGGGATGGTTCCAGGTCGCCTGGTCGGACGAGGTCGAAGTCGGCGTGGTGCACGCCATGAAGTACTTCGGCGAGGAGATGGTCGCCTGGCGCGCCGAATCCGGCGCCGTCACCGTCATGAACGCCTACTGCGAGCATCTCGGCGCACACCTCGGCTTCGGCGGCCACGTCGTCGGCGAGACCATCCAGTGCCCGTTCCACGGCTGGCAGTGGAACGCCGAAGGCCGCAACGTCTGCATCCCGTACCAGGACCGGCCCAACCGCGGCCGCCGGATTCGTACCTACCCCGTCACCGAGCGCAACGAGGCCATCTACATCTGGCACGACGTCGAGGGCCGGGAGCCGTTCTTCGAGGCGCCCGACGTGTTCGCATCGTTCAACGACGGCAGCAGCGCCGCCGACTACTACCCCCAGCAGCGACTGTTCCGCGAAACCCTCGAGCTGCATCCGCAGTACGTCCTGGAGAACGGCGTCGACTTCGCGCACTTCAAGTTCGTGCACCAGACGCCGATCGTGCCGGTGTTCACCCGGCACGACTTCGCGGCACCGGTCTCCTACGTCGACTTCACGATCACCTTCGAGGGCAGCGACCAGCAGTCGATCGAGGATGTCCGCAGCGGCGTCGAGGCGATCAACGGCGGTCTCGGCATCGCCGTCACCAAGAGCTGGGGCATGATCGACAACCGCACCATCTCGGCCGTCACCCCCGTCGACGAGTGCACCTCCGACGTGCGATTCATGGTCTACATCGGGCGGACACCGGGCAAGGACAGCCCCCGGGCCGCCGAGCGCGCCGCCGCCTTCGGCGACGAGGTGATCCGGCAGTTCACCCAGGACATCCACATCTGGTCGCATCAGCGCTATGCGGATCCGCCGGCGCTGGCCACCGCCGAATACGAGGGCTTCACCGCAATCCGCAAGTGGGCCATGCAGTTCTATCCCGAAACCCCGAAGGGCTGACCAGATGTCCAAGATTCGCGTCTTCCAGGTGGCAACCGGCAACGTCGGTACCGAGATGATCAGGCGCATCGGCAAGCGTCCCGACCTCGAGTTGGTCGGATTGCATTGCTATACAACGGAAAAAGTGGGACGCGATGCCGGCGAGATCGCGGGTATCGGGCCGATCGGCGTCATCGCCACCGGCTCGGTCGACGACATCATCGCCGCGAAACCCGATGTCCTCACCTTTCACGGCGTCTTCCCCGACGAGGATCTCTACGTGAAAGTCCTTGAGGCCGGGATCAATATCGTGACGACGGCCGACTGGATCACCGGCTGGCACCGCGACACCAACCACCCGCACCCCTCGGGCAGGCCGGTGTCGCAGCTGCTGGCCGAGGCCTGTGCCAAGGGCGGGTCGACGTTCTACGGCACCGGGATGAACCCCGGCGTCAACCAGATCCTGGGCGTGGTGTGTTCGGCGGACGTCGCCGAGATCGAGAACGTCACCACCATCGAATCCGTCGACGTGTCGTGCCATCACAGCAAGGACACCTGGATCGAGGTGGGATACGGCCTGCCCGTTGACGATCCGTCGATCCCGGCGAAACTGGAGAAGTACACACGGGTGTTCGCCGACAGTGTGCTGATGATGGCCGACTGCTTCGGGCTCGAGCTCGACGAGGTGACATTCAGCGCGGAACTCGGCGCCTGCACCAAGGATGTCGACCTGGGCTGGTACACGCTGCCGAAGGGCTCCCTTGGCGGCAACTACATCAAGTACCAGGGCATGGTCGACGGCGTTCCGCGCATCGAGACGCACCTGGAATGGCAGATGACGCCGCACACCGACCCGAGCTGGAACATCAAGGGCTGCTACATCACTCAGATCAAGGGTGACCCGTGCGTCTACAACAAGCACATGATCTACCCGAAACCCGGTGTGGATCTGTCGAATCCGGACAATTTCGCCTCGATCGGCATGACCGTGACGGGGCTGCCCGCGCTCAACGTCATCGCCTCGGTGGTCAAGGCCCCGCCGGGACTGTTGACGAGCGCCGACGTGCCGCTACGCGGTTTCGCGGGGCGGTTCAACATCTGACGCCCAGCGAAAAGTACGTAGCTTCAATCACTAGGCACCTGGAGATGGCAGTCCGATTGAACTCATGCACTTTCGTCGGCACTGTTGCGCACGCCAAGCGAAAACCCCCTATTTCCAAAGAAATAGGGGGTTTTCACATCTACTCGGGAACTACCTGAGACTCAGCCGAGCACCAGGCTCTCGCCGTCTTCACTGACGTTCACCGGGACGGTGTCGCCGTCGTGCACCTCGCCGGCCAGCAGCTTCTTGGCCAGCTGGTCGCCGATCGCCTGCTGCACCAGCCGGCGCAGCGGGCGCGCACCGTACAGCGGGTCGAAGCCACGGTCGCCCAGCCACTTCTTGGCGTCCAGCGAGACCTCCAGCTGGAGGCGCCGCTGCGCCAGCCGCTTCTGCAGCTGCTGCAGCTGGATGTCGACGATGGACACCAGCTGGTCCGGGTTCAGCGCGTCGAAGATCAGCACGTCGTCGAGCCGGTTGATGAACTCCGGCTTGAACTTGGCACGCACCGCCGCCATCACCTGATCCGGAGTACCTCCGGCGCCCAGGTTGGACGTCAGGATCAGGATGGTGTTGCGGAAGTCGACGGTGCGGCCCTGGCCGTCGGTCAGCCGTCCTTCGTCGAGCACCTGCAGCAGCACGTCGAAGACGTCCGGGTGTGCCTTCTCGACCTCGTCGAACAGCACCACGGTGTACGGACGGCGCCGCACCGCCTCGGTCAGCTGACCACCGGCGTCGTAGCCGACGTAGCCCGGAGGGGCACCGACCAGACGAGCCACCGAGTGCTTCTCGCCGTACTCGCTCATGTCGATGCGGACCATGGCGCGTTCGTCGTCGAACAGGAAGTCCGCCAACGCCTTTGCCAGCTCCGTCTTACCCACACCGGTCGGTCCGAGGAACATGAACGATCCGGTGGGACGGTTCGGGTCGGCCACACCCGCACGGGCGCGACGGACCGCGTCACTGACAGCTTGCACGGCCTGCTTCTGGCCGATGACGCGCTTGCCGAGCTCCTCCTCCATGCGCAGGAGCTTGGCGGTCTCACCTTCCATCATTCGGCCGGCCGGAATGCCGGTCCACGCCGACACCACGTCCGCGATGTCGTCGGGGCTGACCTCTTCCTTCAGCATGACGTTCTCACGCGCCTCGGCAACCGGCAACGCGGCGTCGAGTTGCTTCTCGACCGCCGGAATCCGGCCGTATCGCAGCTCGGCGGCCTTGGCCAGATCGCCGTCACGCTCGGCCCGGTCGGCCTCACCGCGCAACGTCTCCAGCTGTTCCTTCAGCTCGCGGACGGTGTCGATGGCGTTCTTCTCGTTCTGCCACCGGGTGGTCAGCTCGGACAGCTTCTCCTTGTAGTCGGCCAGCTCCGAGCGCAGCTTCTCCAGCCGCTCCTTCGAGGCGTCGTCCTCTTCCTTGGACAGTGCCATCTCCTCGATCTCGAGGCGACGGACCAGTCGCTCGACCTCGTCGATCTCGACGGGCCGGGAGTCGATCTCCATGCGCAGCCGGGACGCGGCCTCATCGACGAGGTCGATGGCCTTGTCCGGCAGGAAGCGCGACGTGATGTAGCGGTCCGACAGCGTGGCCGCCGCGACCAGCGCGGAGTCGGTGATGCGCACACCGTGGTGCACCTCGTAACGCTCCTTGAGCCCACGCAGGATGCCGACGGTGTCCTCGACCGACGGCTCGCCGACCAGCACCCGCTGGAAGCGGCGCTCCAGAGCGGCGTCCTTCTCGATGTACTTGCGGTACTCCTCGAGCGTGGTCGCACCGACCAGCCGCAGCTCGCCACGGGCCAGCATGGGCTTGATCATGTTGCCAGCGTCCATCGCGGACTCGCCGGTCGCGCCGGCACCCACGATGGTGTGCACCTCGTCGATGAAGGTGATGACCTGTCCGGCCGAGTTCTTGATGTCGTCGAGCACCGCCTTGAGTCGCTCTTCGAACTCACCGCGGTACTTCGCGCCGGCCACCATGGATCCGAGGTCCAGGGAGATGACGGTCTTGTCCCGCAGGCTCTCCGGTACGTCACCTTGGACGATGCGCTGGGCCAGGCCCTCGACGATTGCGGTCTTACCGACGCCGGGCTCACCGATCAGCACGGGGTTGTTCTTCGTGCGCCGGCTCAGGACCTGCACGACACGACGAATCTCGTTGTCGCGACCGATGACCGGGTCGAGCTTGCCGTCCCGGGCGCGTGCTGTCAGGTCGGTGGAGTACTTCTCCAGCGCCTGGTAGCTGCCCTCGGGGTCGGGGCTGGTGACGCGGGCGCTGCCGCGGACCTTCACGAACGCCTCGCGCAGGGTCTGCGGCGCGGCGCCGTGGTTGACCAGCAGCTTGGCGACGTCGGAGTCGCCACTGGCCAGGCCGTACAGCAGGTGCTCGGTGGAGACGTATTCGTCGTCCATCTCGGTGGCCAGGTGCTGGGCAGCCGTCAGGGCTGCCACCGACTCACGAGACAGTTGCGGCGTCGAGTTGGCGCCACTGGCACTCGGCAGCTGGTCGATCAGCCGCTGGGCTTCGGCCCGGATGGCGGCGGGCTCGACACCGACGGCCTCCAGCAGAGGCGCGGCGATGCCGTCATTCTGGGTCAGCAGAGCCATCAACAAGTGCGCCGGACGGATCTCCGGGTTTCCGGCGGCAGTCGCCGCCTGCAACGCTGAGGTCAGCGCCGCCTGAGTCTTCGTGGTCGGGTTGAACGAGTCCACGACACCTCCCTTTCGTCTACAGAAAAATGCTTGTCGCTGAGTTCAACGTCGTCAAGGTTGAGTCTGTTCCGCTCAAGTCTAGAAAATTCCGACCAATTTTCAATACCGCCACAAGTCCTTTTCCACGCTGTCCGAATGCCCCTTGTCGGTGAAGGCATACTTGTCGCGACCGCGAAGGGGTGCACGCATGACAGATTGGGCTTCGGTCCTGACCGAACTGATTCCCCTCGCCTTGGTGATCGCCCTTTCTCCACTGTCGATCATTCCCGCGGTCCTGGTGCTGCAATCCCCCCACGCCCGCATCACCGGCCTGACGTTTCTCGCGGGCTGGCTCGTGGCCATCGGCGTACTCACCGGGGTTTTCGTCCAGCTGTCCGGCCTCATGCCCGAGGCCGGCCATCCGTCGACGACGGCGTCGTGGGTGCGCATCGTGATCGGCGTCCTGCTGGTCGTCTTCGGCATCTACCGCTGGGCCAACCGCAACCACGACGCTCCCGAGCCGGCCTGGATGCGGAAGCTGACCAGTGTCACCCCCGGCCGGGGCTTCGTGACCGCCGCGGTGCTCGCGGTCGTGAACCCGAAAGTGCTGTTCATGTGCGTCGCCGCCGGTCTGGCGATCAGCACCGACGAACTCCCCCACGCGGCTGCCTTGGCATCGGTGCTGTGTTTCACCGTGGTGGCGGGCAGCTCGGTCGCCATCCCGATCCTGACCTACGCCGCCGCCGGCGAACGGCTGGACCCGGCCATGGCCCGCCTCGGCGCCTGGCTGCACCGCCAGCACGCGGTGCTGGTCGCCGGAATCCTGATCGTCATCGGACTTCTCGTGGCATACAAGGGCCTGAGCCACCTCTAGGACTACCGTTTAACCATGTCCGAGTCCGGCTTCGGCGATTTCGAGTTCGAACGAAAGTTCCTCGTCCGCGACCTGCCCGCTGTCACAGCGTCCGACCCGAGCCCTGCCCTGATCGTGCAGGCCTACCTGTTCGCGTCCGATGGCTATGCCGTCCGGGTGCGCGTCCAGGGCCCCGCTCCGGCCGATCTCAGTGATCCGGCGCTGGACCTCATCGACGCCATCGGCAGCGACTCGATCGGCACCATGACCGCCAAGGGCCCGGCCACCGGCGGCACCCGCTATGAGGCCGAACGCGAACTCGATCCGTTGGTGGCCGGCGAAATCGTCCGTCGCGCCGAGCACGTCGTCACCAAGGTGCGGTATTCGGTGTGGCTGGGTGAGGACGGCTGGATCATCGACCGATTCACCGGCGGCAATGCCCCGCTCCTGCTGGCCGAGGTCGAGCGCGGCGGACCGGTGGTCGACCTGGCGATCCCGACGTTCTGTGTCACCGAGGTGTCCGAGGACGACCGGTTCCGCAACGAGTACCTGGCCCACCAGCCGTACGGCACGTGGGCCGACGCACACCGGCGCGAACTCGACCGGCTGGGCCCCAGCTTCGTCAACACGTTGGGGCAGAACCACTTCGACGATGCCTGATGGGACTTGACGACCGCGAAGCGCTGATGACGGTGCGGGCCGTGGTCGACCCTGCGCGCGGCGGGGACGACGTGATCGGCCGCTTCTACACCCGGTGGTTCGCCGGCGACCTGTCGGCGCGCGACCTCTTCCCACCCGACCTGGCCGGCCAGCGCACCGCCTTCAGCCAGGCGCTGTTCTGGGTGCTGGGCGAGTTCATCGAGCAGCGCGCCGAGGAGCCGGTGGCATTCCTGGCCCAGCTCGGCCGGGATCACCGCAAATACGGTGTGGGACATCAGCATTACGCGGCGCTGCAGGACGCGCTGCTGACCACCCTGCGCGATGAACTCGGCGACCGCTGGGATGCCCGGGTCGCCGAGGCCACCACGCATGCCGTGGACCTGATCGTCGGCGTCATGCGCGGCGCGGCCGATGCCGAACAGACGCCGCCCTATGTCGACGGCACCGTCGTCGAGCATCTGCGCGTCACCCGGGATGTCTCGGTGGTACGACTGCAGCTCGACCAGGCGCTGCCGTATCACGCCGGGCAGTACGTCGCGGTGCAGGTGCCGCAGTGGCCGCGACGCTGGCGACACCTGAGTCCCTCGATGCCGTCAGATGCCAGCGGCGCCATCGAGTTTCACGTCCGCTCCGTCAGCGGCGGCATGGTGAGCACCGCGATCGTCAACCAGACCGCGCCCGGCGACCGCTGGCGACTGTCCAATCCGCATGGCGGAATGCATGTTTCACGTTCCGACGGTGATGTGCTCATGGTGGCCGGCAGCACCGGACTCGCCCCGCTGCGGGCGCTGTTGATGAATCTGTGCCGCGAGGCCGAGAATCCGCGCGTGCACCTGTTCTTCGGCGGGCGCTACCCGTGCGACCTGTACGACCTGCGTGTCCTCTGGGAGATCGCGGCCACCAATCCGTGGCTGTCCGTCACGCCGGTGTCCGAGTACTCCACCGATCCGCCGTGGGCCGCCGACTATCCCGATGTGACGCCGCCGCGCGGGCTGCACGTCCGGCAGACGGGGCTGCTGGCAGACGTCGTGACGAGCTACGGCAGCTGGGGCGACCGGCAGATCCTGCTGTGCGGCGGGCCCGCGATGGTCACGGCGACCAAAGCCGCCCTGATCGCCAAAGGCGCACCACCAGAACGTATTCAGCACGACCCGTTGGCCCACTGACGCTGGAGGAATCGATGGCCGAACTCGACACCGTCGTCTTGCGCGACCCCGAGTCCGCGATGAGGGCGACGTTCGTCCCCGGTGCCGGCATGATCGGCACGTCGTTCGCCGAAGGCGATCTCGAGTTCCTCGGCCAGCGCCGCGGCCTCGACGCCTACCTGGCGAACGCCAAGACCATGGGTATCCCGCTGCTGTATCCGTGGGCGAACCGGTTGGGCGCCAACACATATGACGTCGACGGTGGCGTCGTCACGTTGACGCCCGGCTCCGGCGGTGTCCGTACCGACCCGCACGGCGCACCCATGCACGGTGTCCTGGCCGCGTACCCGGGTTGGGTGATCGTCGAGCAGTCCGCGAATTCGGTCACCGCCGCAGTCGATTTCAACCGGCCCGGCCTGTTGGCGTCGTTCCCGTTCCCGCATGTGCTGACGCAGCGGGCCACGTTGGTGGGTCGTGTCCTGTCGGTCGAGACGACCGTCCGGCCGTCGGCGTCCGCAGCGGTGCCGCTGTGCTTCGGGTACCACCCGTACCTGACGATTCCGGGTGTGCCCCGTGAGGATTGGGTACTGGAGACGCCGGCGATGCGGCACCTGCCGACCGATGATCGCGGATTGCCGTGCGGTGTTGTCGAACCGTGGCCGGCGCAGTCCGCGCCGCTCGGCGACACCGCCTACGACGACGGGTTCGACCAGGTGCCCGACGGCGCGCAGTTCATCCTCAGCGGTGGCGACCACCGGATCACGGTGACGTTCGAAACCGGCTACCCCGCCGCGCAGCTGTTCGCGCCGCCCGGCGACGCATTGGTGGCCATCGAGCCCATGGCCGCGCCCACCGACGCGCTGCGTCGTGGCGGCCACCGCGTCGCGGCGCCGGGTCGACCGGCGACAGCGCGGTTCTCGATCACGGTCAACTGAGTTCCGAAATCGCGGCCGGTGCCGCACACTTTCTGACGTGGATACGCAAGACCGCCTCGACCGGTGGGAACACCGCGCGGAGTGGCCCCTGGCCGCCGTCGCCGCCCTGTTCCTGGCCGCGTACAGCATCGAGGTCCTCGTCCAGCCGACGGGCCTGCTCGCCCGGCTTCTGACCCTGGTGACCTGGTTGGCGTGGGCGGTGTTCACGGCCGACTACGCGGCGCGGCTCTACCTGGCCCCCGACCGCAGGCAGTGGTTCTTCCGGCATCTGGTCGACCTCGCCGTCGTGCTGCTGCCGCTGCTGCGGCCGCTTCGTCTACTCCGGCTGGTCGTGCTCGTCGGTGCCCTGCAGAAGGCCATCGGCAACGCCATTCGCGGCAAGGTGATCATCTACACCATCTCGGGCGCCGTGCTGTTGGTGTACGTCGGGGCGCTGGCGGTGTACGAAGCCGAACGCGGTGCGCCGGACGCCCACATCACGAGCTTCGGCCTGGCGGTGTGGTGGGCGATGACCACCATCACCACCGTCGGCTACGGCGACATGTACCCCGTCACCACCACGGGTCGAGTCATGGCCAGCCTCATGATGATCGGCGGCATCAGCCTGGTCGGTTCGATCACGGCGACCATCGCGTCATGGATCGTGCAGAGCGTGTCGATCGACGATCAGAAACAAGACGCCGTGACGGCGGCGCACATCGAAGACCTGCGAGGTGAGATCGCGCAACTGCGGGAGTTGTTGCGTGACAAGGTGAGTGGAGATGCAACTCCGGTCAACTGAGCCGCCTGACAGCTAGTCCGATTCGTTCCGTTGGCCACGCTCTGCACGCAGCACGCCTTCATTTGGGTCAAAGATCAGCACAAGGGAATCACCAAGGCGAACTCCAGCGGCCTTGGCGAGGCGGCGAATTGATCCCATGTTGGGCGCAGCGGGCTCGGACAGTGCCCACGCAACGGAGACGGACCCGCTGGATGTTTCGAAGTCACGGCGGTTCCCCGGCGTCACACCAATCGCCTGTGCGACAGGCGGATCGATCGACAAGCCCGAGCCTCGGAGAACGTGTGCGGTCACTGGGATTGCAATTCCGATGCAGCCGTCGGACTGGCGAACTGCTCCAGGCACGGTGCTCAGTGAAGGTACTGGTGGCCATGCGTCTTCGGGGCCTCGGCAACGCACCATGCCCCCTTCGGTTACGAACGCGAGAGTCGCCAGGTACGTACGGACTGAGCTTTCCTTGATGTCCGGGAATGCCTTGAGCATGTCGTCAAGCAACGTCCGCACCGGCATCCGCCCGCCGGCAGCCTCGATACGGTTGGTCAGTTCTTGCGCGATGCCGCCGTACTCGGGATAACTCCACCCGGCCAAGGCCCATCCAGTTCGGCTCGTTCGCCTAAATGTGTCGTTGCCGTGCAACGCTTTCAGTACAGATTTGGCGCTGGCCGAATCCCCCACCATGTCGCTGATTTCTTCGGCAGTCATCGGCCGCCCAGCAGCGTCCAATGCCGCTACGATTTTGGCCCTGAGCCCAGAGCGCGGCGGCAGGTAGGCGCCGCCGATCCTGCTCAGTGCCAGCGTGTCCAAATACGGAGGCACTGCATCTCGCCGCATCCCTTCGGCTGCGAGTTCCCGAGTCAGCGCTTCCAGGGTCTGGGCGGGCTCGCCACGGAACAGCCTCCGGACACAAGCATCGACCCGTCGAAGTCCGCCCTGCGACGCATCTTCGAACCAGTCCCCACGCTCCTTGTACGGCCCGGCGACGTACAGCAACAGCCGGGCGGCTTCGCTCGTCGGCTCTAGCCCCAGCTGCTGAATCTCTGACTCGACTGTTTCTCGCGGCACATAGATGCCGAGCCTGCGGCGCAATTCATCTGCCGACTGCCGGATCCGAAAGTGGCCAGGTTCGCTGAGTAGTTCCGCGAAGCGCGACCGAATCCGGCTCTCGTTTCGCCACAACCAGGTCGGGTGCACACCAAGCTCTTCGGCGAGTCGCTCTTGAGTGACTTGAGTGGATCCCCATGCTCGAGCGCGCAGAACGTGGTGGTCGCGCTCCCCGATGCCAGCCACCAATCGATCGAGCCCGTCTGCAAGCGACGGTTGAGGACCGTCCACAGAGTCCGCCAATTGGCTCACTGCGTCATGTGCTGCCGCCACGATCGACGCGACGGTACGGACCCCGCTCGATCGGGATTCAAGCAGTTCGGCGATCGTCGTTTCGGCGATGTCGGACCACGTTGTGTAGCGCGATGCGTACAAACTCCGCGCACGAGGCGGCAACTTTCCGTACGGAATGCGCAGGTTCGCGACCGCATCAAAGCCAGCGACGAGTTCACCAATCTGAGCGTCTTCGGACACCCACAATCTCGGTGCAGGATCGGTCGAGGCCACTGGCAAGAATCGCTCTAGGTATCTGCTTCGGATGGATGTCGGGCCGCAGTCAGCGTCAAGCGCAAACTTGTGCTGTCGACGACAGCCCAATCCTATCGGGGCCATGACGCGCCACTCGAAAAGTCAGCGAAGCCACGCGCCTCGCACGATCTGCCCACACTTTTGGTGCAGGTAACCGCTCTTCCGGCCCACTATCCTTGTTGGGACGACTGATAACCGCCCCGGCGTAAAATCGGTCCGGGGTTGTCGTGTGAAGGGGGCGGCGTGGACGTAGTCAAGGTCGACACAGAGATGCTGCGGCATCAGGTGGCGAAACTCGAGGAGACTATCGGTCATCTCGAGTCGCATGAGAAGACGGTCGGGCACGCCATCGACTCATTCGGTGAGGCACTGAAGGGCGACACGGGCAAGGCCGTCGCGGCGGCTCTGAGCAGCTATCAGAAGGCGATGGCCGCACTGCGCACCGAGCAACACGGCATTGCTGAAAAGCTGCACTCCGCGGTTGCGGCCTACGACTCGACCGACACCAACGCCGCCTCAGGGCTGACCCAAGCAATGCATCTGTAGGGGGACATCAATGGCCGAGCAAGAGTGGCACTTTGCGAAGATCGAGCAGACGGTCGGCGACCTCAAGGATGAGCACAAGCGGTTGAACGACGTTCTGGCCGAGGAGCGCGCTCGGATTCAGATGGTCAGCAGCGACATCTGGCACGGCACCGCTCGTGAGGGGTGGCAAGCTGCCGAGCGTTCGTGGGGTGAGAAGGCCGACGCTGCGCTGGAAGCCTTGAACAAGCTGATCGGCGCCATCCAGGGCGGTCATGATTCGATGGAATCCGCCGAGGGGAAGCTCAAGGGCAAGTTCGGCTGACCGACTCAGGGAGGGGAATTCGGTGTCGAGTAGTCACCGTCCGCTGGGGGCGCATCGCAGGGCGGGCAGCAGATGACGCCTACGTTGAAGGTTGATACAGCCCAACTCGCGGCTGCCGGTCAAGCGTTTCAAGCAGCGTCGGACGCGGTGCCGGCTGCTCCGGCTTTCTACATTCCGCCCGCCGCAGATGCGCTGTCGTCTGCCGCGGCGACCAATGCCCCAAAGTTCGCGGACCCGATAACGACCGGCTTGCCCAAGCTGAAAACCGAGACCGCGGCCTATGCAGCGAACGTCAAGGACGCGGCGTCCACGTACGCGACGACTGATCAACAGGCCGCGGCAGACGTGCTGAAACAAAAGCTCGATGATCCGGCAGGCCAAGGGTCTGGCGGCGGCGGTGGCGTGCCAGGCGGTGGCGGCGGGGCGGGCTCACCCGGCGGCGCCGCCAATTCGGCCAAAGCTGGCGCAACGTCCGCGGCCGCATCGGGCGCGACAAGTGCCGGCGGGGATCCGATGAGTCAGCTGAGCCAACTCGGCCAGATGGGCGGCCAGATGCTGCAGATGCCTATGCAGATGGCCCAGGCAGCGGGAGCAATCCCGCAAGCGGCGATGCAGATGGCCCAGCAAGTGGGCCAGCAGATCGGCCAAATGGCCGGCAAGAAGGGCGAGTCCGACAAGGACAAGCCAGAAGACGCTGCACAGAAAGCTGCTGACGACAAGAAAGCCGACGAAGAAAAGAAGTCGGCAGACGACAAAGACAAGTCGCAGGCGCAGTCCGAGAAAGCGCAGCCGAAGGCTCCGGTCGAGGGCAAGCATGCTGCAGCGCCGATCCACGGTTCAAGCGCTCCCCCCGTCCCCCCGTCTTCGTCTGCACCACGACACGCCGCACCGACCCGACCCAATGTGGAGGAACAACTGTGACCCAGCCACCGCAGTCCGGCCCGTGGGGTGCTCACCCCCCGCAGCAGCCCGGAAACTGGCAGGGCTACCCCGGTGGACAACATGGGCCGGGTCCGCAGGGGCAGTGGAACCCGCAACAGCAGTGGCCGAATCCAGCTCCTGCTCCTCAGAAGAAGGGCCCGCTGAAGTGGGTCCTCGGTGCAATCGCCCTAATCGCTGTCATCGCGGTCACCGCCGTGGTGGCGGTGTCATGCGCTGGCGGCAATGGTTCCAACAACGGTGGCGGCGGGAATACGCCATCATCGGGCTCGAAATCTGATATCGCCAGCGCTAACGACACCGGACCTGTTTCGGTTATTATCGAGGACCCGTCGTGTGCGCCGTGGCAGCCGATCAACGACACATTGGCAAATAGTGTGAAGAATGGCTGGGACAAGCGTGACCCATCCGTTCCGGCTACAGGCTGGACGCCGGAAACACGAGCGCTTTACCAATCGGCAGCTGAAGCTTTTCGAAAGTCGGCAGATCAGACCGTTCCATTGATTAAGTTGACACCTCACCGAGTGATGAGAGAGCTGTACCAACAGTACATCGCCTATATACGCGCATTTGTTGACCATGTCCCGAATTACACACCCAACGATAACTACCTCGTTTCGACGGCGACCATCATCGGGATGGCACTAACGAATATCTGCCAGGCGGCAAAGTCCGGTTCCGCTGCTGCACGTGGGCCATTGGTTGCAAGTGCGCCTTCACCATCTAAAATTGCGCCGATCGGCGATCCTGACAAGCCAGTGAGATTTTTGATGGAGTCAGACCAAGGGTGCTCCGACTGGACTACGATTCTCGACCGACTCCAAGCAGATCCGGCATACGAAAAATGGAACAAAGAGGACACAAATATCCCTGCAAGCGACTGGCCTCCGGAGTACCGCGCGGAGAACGATGCAATAAAATCAGTTCTCACTAGAATCTCCGAAGAAATGACACAGCTAGGACACAAAAGCGCAAACCCAATTATCGAAGATTTTGCAGTACTCGCAGCTCAGTACAGCCGGGCTTACGTCGAGGGCATCCCGACATACACCAGTGCTGATACCGATCTTTACAACGTGTTCTGGCGGGTATCGGGGGCAATTAGCTCGGCGTGCAAGGCCACGGGGGCGAGCTGATGACTGACAGGCAAAAGCCGAGTGGCGCTGACGAGATGTTAGAGCCTGGAGGCTGGCCTGAAGCAAGTGAAAGTCGCTTTCACCAAGTCGCAGAAGATTGCGTGAACGCGCTCCGAAATCTTGTTACTCACAGCTCCACGCCTTGGGATTCAAAGCACCGCGACACGTTCCGCAACGGTGGGGGAAATTGGTCCGGTGAAGCCGCATCTGCTGCAGAAGGAAAAGGGAGCGGAATTCTTCGGAAATTCGCTGAGATGCGGCAGCATCTCACGAATGCGGCGAACTGGAACAATGACGTGGCACAGGCCATCGCCAAAGCAAAAGACGAGATCATCGATAATGTGGGTAAGGCATTATCAGATATCGCCAAACTGTCCCAGGATGATCCCGATTACGCCACACTCGTTCAAAATCGAAAGAAGCAGTGCTACCGAGCCAATCTCGATGTGGTTTCCAAAGCGACACTCAGTGTTGGACAACCACCCGGATACAAGCCAGCACTAAACGAACAAGATCTCCTTTCAAACGGCCTGCCTGTGCTGGCACCGCCTACATCGGCACCGAATCCCTCAGGGCCGGGTGCACCTGCCCCAGGGCACGGGCGCGCGAACGATCAATCGCCAGAAGCACCAAAGGTGACCCCAACTGCCAATAACCCAGCGCCTGGACCTGCGCCTGGGCCTGGGTCCGGCGCCCCTACACCACAAGCTCCAGGACACGAGCGCGCGAACGATCAATCGCCAGAAGCACCAAAGGTGACCCCAGCAACCAACAATCCAGCACCTGGGCCTGGCGCCCCAACACCCCAAACTCCAGAACACGGGCGCGCGAACGATCAACTGCCAGCGGCGCCCATTGCGAAACCAGCGGCCGGAGCGCAGCCAGCCGAGCTCGCAGCCAACAACGGCGGTACGGCCAATGGGTTGGCGGGCGTCGTGACACAAACTCCACCGTCCGGGGCGAGAAGCGTGGGTGGTGGCAGCGGCGGCACATCTGCCGCGGCCACCAGCAGCGGAAGCAGCAGTCCTGTCAGTGGGCTGGGGGGATCGCCTAGCAGCACCAGTGCCTCGCAGACGAGCAACCCAAGCGGCCAGCCAACCGGAGCACAGCAGCCGGGCGGCCAACCGAACAACCCTCTGCAGCAAGGGCTGCAGCAATTCGGCCAGGGTCTGCAGAGCGGCGCGGGTAACACTTCGCAACCGCTGGCGGCAGCCCAACCGGCGACGCAACAACCCACCACGCCGCCGCCCCCGGCAACCCCGACTGGCGCAGCTGGCGGCACGTCCGGGACGAGTGCCGCTCCCGTCGGTGCCGCGTCAGCAGCAGGCGGTGGCGGTTCCGTCGGCGGGCCAGCGGCTGCAACACCGGCCGCGCCGGCAGCACCGTTGGGCCCTGCCCCGACGCCGTCTCCGGCAGCACCAGTCGCACAACCCGGCCAGGGCGGGCCCGTCGGACCCGCGGGTCCAGGTGTCGCCGCGGCCAGCACGAGCAACCAGCAGGCTGCCGCCGCAGCCGCGCCGATCCCGGTCAGCCCGGCGCGCGCGGAGCGCGACGCCATGGCGGCCGCAGCCAAAGCCGGTCTCCTACAACGCAAGTCGGCTGGAAACACCGATGCGGATATCGAGATCGCGCGACGAATTTCCGCGGCATTGCACGCGCCGCCGTCTATACCGGCAGCGAGCTACCAGTTCGTGTGGGCGGTCGGCGTCACGTCTGAGGGCCAGATACTGGCGGCCAATTCATACGGAATCGGCTACATCCCGGACGGAGTGAAACTTCCGGGACAGGTGACCCTCGTCAGCGCCGACGAGGCGATCTCGCCGGCTGAACGCGGCCGCTGGGTGAATTTTCCATTCCTGGCGATACAAGGCTGGGCGCAGTTCCACGGCAAGACGCTGCGCGCGATCATCGGCACGCCTGAAGAAGTGAAGCCATACAAATCGAGCATGCATGCCGAGGAGTTGGCACCTGACGACATCCCCGCCGACGGCACGATGCAAGGTCGGTCTCGCCTGCAAGTGATTGCACCGGAAGCCGCTGCGCGACTTGAGGAATGGTCTGACGTCACGCTGTACGAGGCACTGCCGCCTCGACCGGTGCAAGATGCCCCACCCGACGCCAAGCAGACCATGAAGCTCTGGGTAGAGACGATCAAGCCGCTGCTACGTACGACTGGCACCAACGGTCCGGTTGACCATCTGACGAAGCTCATCGCATACGCCGATCACATGCAAAGTGTCGAGCTGTACAAGGCGTACACCGCGCCGCATGTGGCTGCGCAGCGTGCGGCGATGTCGGATTGGATCTACTGGCAACATGTTTCGTCGATCTGCCAGGACGCCACGAATCCCGTTCTTGGCAGCGTTCAGGCGTGAACGATTCCGGTGACGCATGGGAGCGCACTGCGGTCCGGCCGTTCGAGGTCTTTCCCGAGCTATATCAGCACATGGACACGCAATTGCTGTCGGCCATCGCTAGCGGCGACGACGCCAGCCGAGCGGCCGCGATCGGTGCCGGCAGTCGCGAGGTAGTCGAGCGGATCGCACATCTACGTGAACCATGGGTTTTGAACATCGACGCCGATGCCACGATCGAGTCGATCGACCGGCACGCGGTGAAGCTGTTCGAGCGCGGTGCGCCAGAGATCGGAGAATGGGTCCAGCGCATTCTCGGTCATTGGCGGCGGCAGCGGTCCTGGTTCAACCTAACGGTCGACGTCGTCGCCAGGGCTGGCGATGATGATCTGAACCGGGTCATCATCGCCTCTGCCGACTGCATCCGGCGGGCCACATTTGCGTTCTTGGACATCGACTTTGGCGCTGACCCACCAATGCCCGATGACCCGTCCTATGGGTTGCTGTTAGCCGTTGGCGAGATTTTCACGACTCATCGGGATCAGAATCCGCTCCGGATGCAGCTCGATTCCGTCGGAGGGCTGGCTGCTGCACCCGAGCACAACCCGTGGGTGGCAGCGCTCATCGATCAAGAACTAGTGACCTACCGCCGGCTATATCGAGTGTTTTTCCAGCTCTTGGAACACGCTGGCATGTTCGATGATGATCGTGAGGACGACGACCGCGAGTTCTTCTACACACCTGACGAGGTGGACCGCCAAACCCGTTGAACCGTTGGGGTTCAGCCGCGCTGCGGATTCCCCCGCCGCCGCGGTTCCCACAGCACCAGTGCGGTGCTGGGCTTGCGGACGCGTTCGAGCTCGGCGGTGACCTCGGCGAGCCTGGCCTGCAGCGCCTCGACCTGATTGGTCAGCTCGATGATGCGCTTGATGCCGGCCAGGTTGACGCCCTCGTCCTGGGACAGCCGCTGCACCTCGCGCAGCAGGTCGACATCGTGCTGCGAATACCGTCGACCGCCGCCCGAAGTGCGCTGCGGGCTGACCAGGCCGAGCCGGTCGTATGTCCGCAACGTCTGTGCGTGCATACCGGCCAGCTCGGCGGCCACCGAAATCAGGACGGTCCGCGCTTCCTCTGTCTTACGCCGGGCACTCAAAGCGACCCCGCCCAACCGGCCCGCGGATCAAATCCACTGGCCCGCTCTGCTTTTGCGTACGCCTCAAGCGCCTCCGCCGCTTCACCCTCGAGGTTCGGCGGCACAGCCACCTTGACGGTGACCAGCAGGTCGCCATGACCGCCGTCGCTGCCGCGCTTGGGCACACCGCGCCCACGCACGCGCAGGATGCGGCCGTCGGACGTGCCCTTGGGCACCCTGACGCCAACCTTGCCTTCCAGCGTCGGCACAGAAAGCGTTGTCCCCAATGCCAATTCATGGAAGCTCACCGGAACGGTGACGGTGAGATCGTCGCCGTCACGGCCGAACACCTTGTCGGGCCGGACGTGCACGGTGACGTACAGGTCGCCCGAGGGCGCCCCGCGTAGACCCGCTTCGCCCTGCCCGGCCAGCCGGATGCGCTGACCGTCGGTGACACCCGGAGGGATGCGCACGTTGATGGTGCGCGTCCGGGTGGAGACGCCGGTGCCTTTGCACTCGTCACACGGGTGCTCGATGATCGAGCCCGTGCCGCGGCATTCGGTGCACGGCTCCGAGAAGCCGAACGCACCCTGGTTGCGGTTGATGACACCGGCGCCGTTGCAGTTGGGACACACCTTCGGGCTGGTGCCCGGGCGCGCGCCACTGCCGTGGCAGTTGGTGCAGGGTGCCGGGCTGGTCAGGCGCAGCGGCATGGCCACGCCCTTGGTCGCTTCGAGGAAGCTCAGCTCGGTTTCGGTTTCCAGGTCGTTGCCGCGGCGCGGACGGCTGGGGCGCGGCTGCTGCGCGCCCCGGCCGAACAGGCCGCCGAACAGGTCACCGATGTTGGCGCCGCCGGTCTGCCCCGCCTGGTCGAACAGGTCGCCCAGGTTGAACTCCGAAGCGTCGCCGCCGAAACCACCGAAGCCGCCTCCGCCGCCGCTGAACCGGCGGCCGAATCCACCGCTGGCGAAAAGCCGCCGGGTTTCGTCGTATTCGGCACGCTTGGTGTCGTCGGTCAGAATCTCCTTGGCCTCGGTCGCCGCTTTGTAGCGTTCCTCGGCCGCCGGGTTGTTCGGATTGCGGTCCGGATGGTTGTCGGCCAGCACCTTGCGCGCGGCGCGCTTGATCTCATCCTTGGTGGCGTCAGAGGTGACGCCGAGTTCCTTGTAGAAGTCCTTCTCGACCCATTCACGTTGAGCCATGTCGCGTCACCTCCTCAGCGTCGCTCGGTTACTCGTTTGATTCTGATTTCTGTTCGGTCGCAGCGTCGGTATTGATGGGCGTGTCGGGCGTATCAGCTGCGGGTTCGGCGTCGACGACACCGACCATCGCGTGCCGCAGCACCTGCTCACCGAGCTTGTAGCCGCGACGCATGACGGCCCCCAACACCGGGTTGGAGCCGTCGCCTTCGTGCTGAACGGCTTCGTGCAGCGACGGGTCGAACGCGTCGCCCTCTTCACCGAACGACGTCAGGCCGAGGCCCTCCAATACTCCGGAAAGCTTGTCCGCGACGGACTTCAGCGGTCCGGATTCCAGATCGCCGTGCGTGCGGGCCCGTTCTAGATCGTCGAGCACCGGCAAGAAGTGCTGCACGACAAGACCTTTGGTCCGCTCTACCGCGGCATGCTCTTGACGGCCCGCACGCTTGCGGTAGTTGTCGTACTCGGCCTTGAGCCGCTGCAGGTCTGCCTTGAGCTCGGCGGCTTCGTCGGACACCGGAGACTCGGCGGCCTCACCGGAGGCCGGGGAGCCCGGCGCCGACCCCTCAGGGGCCGACGCCGGAGCGCCCTCACGCGGTTCGCCGGTTTCCGGATCGATGCGCCGCTTGTCGGTGATGGTCACCGGCTCGTGCGAATCGTCCTGGCTCACTTGTTCTCCTGATCGTCCTCGACAACCTCGGCGTCCACGACGTTGTCATCTGCGGCAGCGCCACTCGGAGCACCCGCACCCGCACCGGCGGCCTGCTCGGCCTGGGTGGCCTCGTAGATCGCCTGGCCCAGGGCCTGGCTCTCGACGCCCAGCTTCTCCATGGCCGTCTTGATGGCGGCGATGTCGGTGCCGGCGAGCGCGGTCTTGGCCTCGGCGATGGCACCGTCGACCTTGGTCAGGGTGTCCTCGGGGACCTTCGAGCCACCCTCGGCTTCACGCTGGTCCTTGACGAACTTCTCCGTCTGGTAGACGAGCGACTCGGCCTGGTTGCGGACATCCGCCTCTTCGCGACGCTTCTTGTCCTCTTCGGCGTGCGCCTCGGCGTCCTTGATCATCCGGTCGATCTCGTCCTGCGACAGGCCCGAGCCTTCCTGGATCTTGATCGTGTTCTCCTTGCCCGTGCCCTTGTCCTTGGCGGTCACGTGCACGATGCCGTTGACGTCGATGTCGAAGGTGACCTCGATCTGCGGCACGCCGCGCGGGGCCGGCGGGATGCCGGTCAGCTCGAAGCTGCCGAGCAGCTTGTTGTGCGCCGCGATCTCACGCTCACCCTGGAAGACCTGAATCTGCACCGACGGCTGGTTGTCGTCGGCCGTGGTGAAGGTCTCGGACCGCTTGGTCGGGATGGTGGTGTTGCGCTCGATCAGCTTGGTCATCACGCCACCCTTGGTCTCGATACCGAGGGACAGCGGGGTGACGTCAAGCAGCAGAACGTCTTTCACCTCACCCTTGAGCACACCGGCCTGCAGGGCGGCACCGACGGCCACGACCTCGTCCGGGTTGACGCCCTTGTTGGGCTCCTTGCCACCGGTCAGTTCCTTGACCAGTTCGGTGACGGCGGGCATACGGGTCGAGCCACCGACGAGGACCACGTGGTCGATGTCGGAGACCGAGATGCCGGCGTCCTTGATCACCGACTGGAACGGCTGACGGGTCCGGTCGAGCAGGTCCTGCGTGATGCGCTGGAACTCGGCACGGGTCAGCTGCTCGTCGAGGAACAGCGGGTTCTTGTCGGCGTCGACGGTGATGTACGGCAGGTTGATCGAGGTGCTCTGGCTCGAGCTCAGTTCGATCTTGGCCTTCTCCGCAGCCTCACGCAGACGCTGCATCGCCATCTTGTCCTTGGTCAGGTCGATGCCGCTGGTGCCCTTGAACTTGTCGACCAGCCACTGCACGATGCGCTCGTCCCAGTCGTCACCACCGAGGTGGTTGTCACCGGAGGTCGCCTTGACCTCGACGACGCCCTCGCCGATTTCCAGCAGCGAGACGTCGAAGGTGCCGCCACCGAGGTCGAAGACCAGGATGGTCTGTTCCTTCTCGCCCTTGTCCAGGCCGTAGGCCAGGGCGGCCGCGGTCGGCTCGTTGACGATGCGGAGCACGTTGAGGCCGGCGATCTGGCCGGCTTCCTTGGTGGCCTGACGCTGAGCGTCGTTGAAGTAGGCCGGGACGGTGATCACGGCGTCGGTGATGTCCTCACCGAGGTACGCCTCCGCGTCGCGCTTCAGCTTCTGCAGCGTGCGCGCGCTGATCTCCTGCGAGGTGTACTGCTTGCCGTCGATGTCGATGGTCCAGTCAGTGCCGATGTGCCGCTTCACCGAACGGATGGTCCGGTCGACGTTGGTCACTGCCTGGTTCTTGGCGGGCTGGCCGACCAGCACCTCGCCGTTACGCGCGAACGCGACGACCGACGGGGTGGTCCGGGAGCCCTCTGAGTTTGCAACGACGACGGGGTCGCCGCCCTCCAGCACCGCGACGCAAGAGTTGGTGGTCCCGAGGTCGATACCGACCGCACGAGCCATAGTGATGCCTCCTGATAGACATTGATGGGTGATCTGAGCGAACTGCGCTCAAGCTTGCTACCGGACGAGGCTGTCTGTCAAGCCGAACTTGAGTCTGTTGCACTCAACTTGTTGTCGGTGAGTCCAACCTGGGCAGTTCGCGATCTATTCCCGATTCCCCAAAAATGTCGATCCAAGGCCATCGACGCTGGTCAGGCACCTCCAGCAGCGACCATTGCCCGCACCGAGTCCGGCAATTCGGCCGTCGACCACTCCGCCCGCCGCGGCTCCCCGTAGGTGACCGAGAAGGGCACGATGCCCGCCCAGGCGGTGGTTTCCTCGTCCGGTTCGGCCAGCGGACCGCCGTTGACCTTGTACACCCAGTCGCCGTCGACGATCGGCAGGGAGATGACGTTGGTCGCCGCGATCTCCTTCGGCAGCATCGCGCGCACCTCGGCGGTACGGCCGGGGATCAGCAGCTCACTGAAGCGCCCGAGGAGGGCTTCCCTGTCTTCGCGTTCGGCGGGTTGCACTTCGCCGTAGATCACTGCGGAACGGTAGTGCACCGAGGAGTCAAAAGTGCTGTGCGCCACCACAAGTGCATCCATGGCCGTCACACAGAAGGCAACCTGTCTCCCAGCCCCCTTGACGCCCAGTGTGCCCGCACCGGTCGAGCCGTGGATGAGAATCCGATCCTCGTGACGGACGAACAGCGTCGGCACCGCAAGGGGGCGAATCTTGCCGTTCGGACGGGCCACATCGCCGACGCTGAGCACGCCCCACCACTGCCCATCGAGGAACTCCTCGAGAGCGGCGCGCGCCGTGGACTGACGACCGTACTTGCGGGTGACCTTTTCCATGAGTCCACACCATCATCATTGCGGCCTGGTTGGAACAGCCAGAAATACCCAGTTCTGGCAGGCCAGTATTCTGACTGGGTGGCGCGGCACACACGGGCGGTCCATCTGCCCCTCGACACCACCGATCTCAGCGCCAGGGCGATCGCGAGTCAGTTGGTGGCGCTGATCGCCGCCGGACAGGTCGGCGACGGCGACTGGCTGCCGTCGACGCGAACGCTCGCACACGAGCTCGGGGCCTCGCGGACGATGGTCGCCGCCGCCTATGACGAACTGGTCGCGGCCGGGTTCCTCGAAGGCGTGCCCGGCGCTGGGACCCGGACGACCGTCGGCGCCACGGCAGCTGCCCGCGCCGGGCTGTCCAGTCGCGCGCCCCGCCTGGAGACGACGAACGTCGCGCCGGCACCGCATGCCGCGGTGCACCCCACCGGTGTGGTCGATCTGCGCCCCGGCACCCCCGACACCGGACTCATCGACATGCGGGCCTGGACCCGCGCGTGGCGGGCCGCCGCGTCTGCCCCACCGACGATGCTCTCGCCATGGCAGGACACCGACGATGCCTTCACCACCGCCATATCCCGCCACCTGCGCACCAATCGGGGTGTCGACACCGACACGGTTTTCGACATTCCGGGATCGACCGCAGCCTTCCAGACTCTGGCGGCCGTGAGTGGCCTCACCCGCTGTTATCTCGAGTCGCCCTGCTACCCCGCCGCTGCGGAAGAATTCATCCGCGCCGGCCTGCAGCCGGTCTTCGTTTCCGTCGACCATGACGGCCTCTGCGTCGACAGGCTCGGCAAGGAGGCCGGCATCGTCTACACCACACCGGCTCACCAGTACCCGCTCGGGCACCGGCTCTCGGTGAATCGCCGGGCCGAGCTCGTCGCGTGGGCCAAGCGCACCGGCTCGATCGTCATCGAAGACGACTACGACGGGGAGTTCCGCTACGGCGTCGCGCCATTGCCCGCCATCCGGTCGATTCCCGGCGCCGGCGAACACGTCGCCTACGTCGGCACCGCCTCCAAGATGCTCGCGCCGAGCCTCGGCGCCGCCTGGTTGGTGCCGCCACTCCCCCTGCGAGACGCGGTCCAGACTTACCTCCGCGACCACCGCATCGCGGTCTCCACCATCACCCGCATCGCCCTCACCGAACTGATCACCGCCGGGGAACTGCAACGGCACCTGGCCCGGGCCGGCCGCGAATACCGTTGCCGCCGAGATATTCTCATCACCGAACTCGAGGCACGCTGTCCCGACCTCGAAGTGCTCGGCGTCCAGGCCGGGCTGCACGTCGCCATCCTGCTGCCCGCCGGCCGGCGCGACCGCGACGTGGCCGCATCCCTTGAGGCCGCCGGTCTCATCGTCACGCCACTGTCGAATTTCCCGCAGCGGCCCGGCTCCGAGATCAACGGCATCGCAGTGAATTTCGCGCACATTGACCGGGCGATCGCCAGGCGCTTCGCCGATTACACTGCGGCGGCTCTCGCCCAAGGCGCACCATTGTGAGATGAATGCCGACCCGCACACGGCAGTCGACGAGATTGCCCCCGATATCTTCCGGCTCTCCACCTGGATTCCGGACATCACCGAAAACGGCTTCACCTTCAACCAATTCCTGCTGACCGGCGACGAGCCATTCCTCTTCCACTGCGGCCAACGACAACTGTTCCCACTGGTCTCGGACGCCATCAGCCGAGTCATGCCACTGCCGAAGCTGCGCTGGATCTCGTTTGGGCACCTCGAGGCCGACGAATGCGGCGCGATGAACCTGATGTTGGCCGCGGCGCCTCATGCCGAGGTCGTTCACGGCGGGCTGGCCCTGATGCTGTCGCTGGTCGACATGTGCGACCGACCGCCCGTCGCCGCCCCGGACACCGTGCTGGACATCGGCGGTCACCGACTCAGATTCATTGCCACACCCCATGTTCCGCACAACTGGGAGGCGGGGTTGTGGTTCGACGAGACGACCTCCACCCTGCTCGCCGGCGATCTGTTCACCCACACCGGACACTGTCCGCCGCTGACCGAATCCGATTGCGTGGTCCCGGCACTTGAGGCGGAGGCCATCTTCCACGCCACCGGACTGACGACGAACCTCGCGCCGACACTCGAGCAGCTCGCCGCGTTGAATCCGTCGACGCTCGCCCTCATGCACGGTTCGTCCTATACCGGCGACGGCGCGGCGCAGCTCCGAGCACTGGCCGATGGGTACGCCGCGATGGCAGGTGCTCCTTAGAACGGTGCGGGTTCATCGCAGGCTTCCGTCGTCGAGGTCATGTTGGCGATGCGTTCTTGGTTGGCTGTGCGGGCTTGGTTGATGAGTTGTCGGCGTTCTTGGGTGCGGGTGTGTTTGCGTTTGGGCATGCAGTGACCGCGGGTGGGTGTGCGTGGTGGTTCCTCGGTGGTCTCGGGTGTTCCGGTGGGTTGGGCCAGTTGTGGGTACCAGTGGGCGCCTTCGGGTTTGGTGATGTAGGTGTGCCCGGTGGGGGCGGTCCACACGACGGTGCCGTCGGGGAACTGTTGGTCCTGCCAAGGGTGGAAGGTTTTGAGCAGGTGGTGGAACCGGCACAGGCATTTGAGGTTTGACGGGTGCGTCGGCCCCGCGGGATAGGCGGTGGTGTGGTCGATGTCGCAGGCTTCGGCGGGCCGGTCGCAGCCGGGGAATCGGCAGGTCAGGTCCCGGCAGCGCACGAATTCGGCGAGTTTGGCCGAGGGCCGGTATCGGGGTTCGGCCGCATCCGGTGGCAGGTCCACCTGGCGGATGGTCGCGCCGTCGGCCAGCCTTTCGACCTGCTCGGCGGGGATCTGCCCGTACCCGGGCAGGAACCCTTCAGCGCCGCCGTCGGGAGTGCCGGGGCCGGTGATCACATGGATGACCGCCCGGGTACCGACCGTCGGCGCCGGCAACTCGCCCGCGACCGCGGCGGCGGGGCAATCATCTTGCCCGCATTCGCAGCGCAGCCGGCCGCCGCGGGCCAGAGCGTCGATGGCCGCGGCCCGCCGTTCATCGTGGCTGCGCGGATCGGCCTGGCACACCCCTTTCGCCAAGTCATCCAAGACCGCGTCGAGCACCGCGGCGGTCGCGGCGTCCACCGTCCCGCAGATACTGGCGGCGCCGGGGCCGCAGGCGCGGATGTCGAGGTAGCGGGCTTGTGACGGGGCTTTGGGCGGGTGCACACCGGCCTTATCGGCGTTGGCGATGATCGCGTCGATGCGTTGTTCCATTTTCGGTTTCGACAACCGTCCCCAGGCCACGATCTTGGCGGCGAGGTCGGCGTCGACGCGTTGGGCGACGTCGTCGTCGATGATCAGGTCGGTGCGGGCGACGATCATCGCGACCATCACCGCGTCGATCAGCCCTTTGGCATACACCGCCGCGACGTTGGGCAGACGGGTGCGCAGCATCACCGCCCGGTCCACCTGGGCCTGTGCCCGTTTGCGGGACATCCCCAGCGCGGCGGCGACCTCCACGATCAGCCCGGCGTAGCCGTCGATCGCCCAATACCGTTTTTCGATGTCGTCGTCGGGGGCGCGTAGCTCCCACAGGTCGCCGATCGCGGCCAGGCGCCGGGCGCCGGCGGCGTTCTCCTCGCGAGAGGCGAGGGTGATCGCGTCGACCGCCGCAGCCGCGGCGTGGGGACCACCAATTGATTCGCTCATACGTTCGAATGTAGACCTGCCCACCGACAAGTCCAGGCGGTTGCGACACCCTGGCATCGACGATTAGGACACCTAAACAGAAGGGCCCCAGCAGGATTGGCGCCCGGGCGGGGATCGTCAACGGTTAGGGCAACTAGCCACCCGACCCGGCGAGAGGCGCCGATCCTCGACGGTTAGGACAGCTAGTCAACGGCACGGCGCAGTAGCAGCGATTAGCCGACCTAACCGTCGAGGGTCCAGGGTCCGAGTCGCGTGCCGCATCGAAGGCAGCTAGCCGCCCTAACCGTCGAGGATCGACCAGCCGGCGCCGGCGCCCCCTGGGATCGGCCGGGACGATTGCGGAGTCGACCTAACCGTCGAGGGTCCCAGACCGTCGAGAGAGCTCCGGACGCCGAAGCGACCTGTGCCGCATGAGCGTCAAAGGACAGCTAGGCCACCTAAGCGTCGACGATCCCCCGCCGCCACCACCATGGGAAGAGGTAGGACCGACAAACCCGGCCGCGGTTTACCCAGCTCACCTAACCGTCGAGGGTGCATTGCTGGGCCTGCGAAACCCGGCATGGACGACGCGCCGCGGAATTAGAGTCAGGTACACCCGCCGGACCGGCAAAGGAGTGCCCATGACAACCACCGCTCCCATCGACGTCCTGGTCATCGGCGCCGGGATTTCCGGCATCGGAATGGCGTATCACCTCAAGCATTTTCGCCCGGGTACGTCGTTCGTGGTCCTGGAGGGACGAGACGCGATCGGCGGCACCTGGAGCCTGCACCAGTACCCGGGTATCCGGTCCGACTCGGATATGCCGACCTTCGGCTTCGGCTTCAAACCGTGGACGCACCGCAAGTCCATCGCGGACGGGCACATCATCCTCGACTACCTGCAGCAGACCGTCGAGGAGAACGACCTGGCCGGCCACATCCGGTTCGGTTACCACGTGGATTCGGCGAATTTCGATTCCCGGCAAGGGCTTTGGACCGTCTCGACCACCCACGACGGGCACACCGAGACGTTCACCTCACGCTTCCTGTTCCTGGGCACCGGGTACTACGACTACGAGAACCCGTACATCCCCGACTTCCCCGGCCGCGAGGATTTCGAGGGCCCGGTGATCCACCCCCAACTGTGGCCGAAAGACCTGGACTACACCGGCAAGAACGTCGTCGTCATCGGCAGCGGCGCGACGGCCGTCACGCTGATCCCGAACATGGCCGACAAGGCCGCGCACGTCACCATGCTGCAGCGGTCCCCGAGCTACGTGTTCTCGATACCGGCGTCCGACCCGATCGCCAACGTGCTCAACAAGGTGCTCGGCCACGAGCGGGCGTACAAGATCGTGCGGCGCAAGAACATCTCGCTGAACCGCGGAATGTTCAAGATGTGTATGCGCCACCCGAAGCTGATGCGAAAGCTGTTGATCGCCAACGTGGCTCGACAGCTGCCCAAGAATTTCGACGTCGACACGCACTTCACGCCCAGGTACAACCCGTGGCAGCAGCGCCTGGCCATGGTGCCCGACGGCGACCTGTTCAAGATGGTCTCGTCGGGCAAGGCGTCGATCGTCACCGACCACATCGAGCGGTTCACCAAGCACGGCATCCTCTTGAAGTCCGGCCAGGAACTGGCTGCCGACATCATCATCTCGGCGACCGGACTGAACATGGTCCCCTTCGGGAAGATCGCGCTGAGCGTCGACGGACACCTGCTGCATCTCCCGGACCTCACGGTCTACAAGGCCATGATGCTGTCCGGCGTGCCGAATTTCGCGTTCGCCGTCGGCTACACCAACATCGCCTGGACCTTGAAGGTCGATCTGGTGTGCGAGCACTTCTGCCGAATGCTCGACTACATGGACGAGCACGGCTACGCCAAGGTGGTCCCGATCCTCGAGGACGGGACCATGGAACGAGTTCCCTTGCTGGACATGACGTCCGGCTATGTCCAGCGGGCCGTCGCGAAGTTCCCGCGCGGCGGCACCTACGGCCCGTGGGCTTTCAAGCATGCCTACGAAATGGACCAAGAGCGGCTGCGCAACGGGCCCATCGAGGATCCCGCCCTCGTCTTCACGCCCGCCGCCGCACCACTGTCCGTGGTCTGACCGAAGGAGCGATCATGACAACCGACTTCGTATTCATCAGTCACGGTGAGCGTTGTGCCGCTTCGCATCTGACCGCCCGGAGTGACGCACTGACCGGAAAGAGCGGGCGGCCGTGCGTCGTCATGGCCCACGGCTTCGGCGGCACCCGCGACTCCGGCCTGATGCCGTTCGCCGAGCCTTTCGCCGCCGCCGGGATGGACGTGGTGCTGTTCGACTACCGCGGCTTCGGCGATTCGGAAGGCGAACCCCGCCAGGATATTTCGGTGAACAAGCAGCGGCAGGACTATCACGCCGCCGTCGACGCCGCCCGAAACCTCCCGGGTGTCGACCGCGACCGCATCGCGCTGTGGGGCACGTCGTATTCGGGCGGGCACGTCATCGCCGTCGCCGCCGAGGACCAGCGCGTGGCCGCCGTGGTTTCGATGTGTCCCGCGACCGACGGCATGGCCGCCTTGCTGCAGGCATTCCGGGCGGCCGGGGCCGGGCCGATAGCCCGCGTGCTCGCGCACGGGCTGTTCGATGCCGCCGGAGCCCGGTTGGGCCGCCGGCCGCACTATCTGCCGGTCGTCGGACAACCCGGCGCCACCGCGGCTCTCACCACGCCCGGGTCCGAGGAGGCCTACACCGCCCTCGCCGGCCCCACCTGGCGCAACGAGTTCGCCGCCCGCACCGTGCTCGAGATGGCGTTCAACCGCCCGACCGTCCACGCCAGTGAACTGGAGTGCCCGCTGCTGGTGCAGGTGGGCACCAACGACCTCATCGCGCCGCCCGATGCCGCCCGCCGCGCCGCGAAGAAGGCCGGGTACCTGGCCCATCTGGTCGAGTACCCCGCCGAGCATTTCGATTTCTACGACGGCCCCTGCCATGAGGCGGCGCTGGCTGATCAGCTAACTTTCCTGACCCGCGTCCTCGATCCGATCCGTTCGACCGACGTGCATTTGCGGTCGACGAACCCGCCGGCACCGCGGCTGGCGGTCAAACTGCCGTGGTGAACGCGTCCGCTTGGCATGATCTGCACCGAGTGTTGAGCGAAAGGGCGGACTGAATGTTCGACAGGGTTGTGGCGACGACTCGCAACTGGCTGGAAGTTGCTCGCTACGGCGGGTTGGAGACGGGCGAAGAGCCGGCGCCGTACGACGTCGTCGCCCAGGGCCGCATCCACAAGCTGCGGCGCTACCGCACCACCGGCGAGGCAGGCCGTCCCCAGGTGCTGCTGGTGCCACCGCTGATGCTCACCGCCGACGTATTCGACGTATCGCCGCAGGCCAGCGGCGTCCGCACTCTGATCGACAACGGCATCGACCCGTGGGTCATCGACTTCGGCTCGCCGGAGAAGGAAGCGGGCGGTCTCGAGCGCAACCTGGCCGACCATGTGCTGGCGGTCGACGCGGCCATCGATGAGATGGTCAACTTGACCGGCGGCGACGTCCACCTCGCCGGCTACTCGCAGGGCGGCATGTTCTGCTATCAGACCTCCGCGTACCGGCGCAGCGCCGGCATCGCCAGCGTCATCACCTTCGGCAGCCCGGTCGATCTCAGCAAAACCGCCCCGATGGGTGTCCCGGCAGAAATCGCGATCCCCGGCATGGGGTTTGTGATGGAGAACGTGCTGCGCGGCCGGTCCGTACCGGGCTGGGCGACGCGGCTCGGGTTCCAGCTGCTCGACCCCGTGAAAGCGGTGACGGGCCAGCTGCAGTTCCTGGCCGCACTGCACGACCGCGACGCCCTGCTGCCGCGCGAAGGGCAGCGCCGCTACCTGATGAACGACGGCTGGGTGGCGTGGCCCGGCCCGGCGCTCGCCGAGTTCCTGCAGCAGTTCCTGATGCACAACCGGATGCTGACGGGCGGGTTCAGCATCGCCGGACGGCCGGTGACGCTCGCCGACATCACCTCGCCGATCCTGGCGTTCGTCGGCGATGTCGACGAGATCGCCCCGCCGGCCTCGGTGCGCGGCATCCTCGGTGCGGCGCCACGCGCGGACATCTACGAAAGCACCTTGCACGCCGGGCATTTCGGGTTGGTCGTCGGCAGCACGGCGACGTCGCACACGTGGCCGCTGGTCGCCGACTGGATGCGGTATGCCGAGGGCAACGGCCCGCAGCCGGAGCACGTCACCAAGGTCGACACCGCGACCACCGCCGCCGAACCGGCGCCGACCGGACCGGCCGAGGGTGTCCAGGCGTTGATCGACGCCGGGTGCATGGTTGCCGGCTCCGTCGCCCGTTCGGTCGGGGACGTGCGCGGCATGTTCGGCACCGTGTCGCGGCAGATGCCCCGGTTGGCGCGCATCCGGAGACTGGACGCGAACACCCGAATCTCGTTGGCGCTCTTGTTCGATGAGCAGGCGCAGCACGCACCCAACGACGTCAGCTTCATGTACGAGGACCGCAGCTACACCTACGGCGAGAACAAGGTGCGCATCGACGCGGTGGTCCGCGGTCTGCTCGCCGCGGGCGTGCGTGCCGGTGAGCACGTCGGGGTGCTGATGGACACGCGCCCGTCGGCCCTGGCGGTGGTGACCGCGCTCAACCGCATCGGCGCGGTGGCCGTCATGCTGCGTCCCGGCGCCGATACCGCGCGCGAGGTCGAGCTCGGCAAGGTCAACCGCGTCATCGCCGACCCCGAACATTCCGAGGCCGACTTCGCCGGCCGCCCGCTGCACACGTTCCTGTTGGACACCCCGTACCTCAATCGGGACCGCACGCTGACGGCCCTGGAGATCGGCGAGACCAACGCCGTACGCATCCCCGACTGGTACCGCCCCAACCCGGGGCGCGCCGGTGAGCTCGCGTTCATCTTCTTCGGCGGCCCCGACGACGACCCGCGTCCCATCCGAGTCACCAACGGCCGCTTCGGTTTGTCGGCCTACGGCACCGCGACGTCGGCGACGCTGAACAACTCCGACACCGTCTACTGCATCAACCCGATCTACCACACCTCCGGCCTGCTGACCGGGATCGGCGGTGCCGTCGCCGGTGGTAGCCGACTGGCGATGGCCACCGATCTGGACCCGACGACGTTCTGGACGGAAGTCCGCCGGTACGGCGTGACCATCGTCTGCTACACGTGGGCGCAGCTGCGGCCGCTGGTCAACGCCGCCCCGCAGCCCGCCGAGCGCAACCACTCGGTGCGGCTGTTCGTGGGCTCCGGTATGCCGCGCGGCCTGTGGCGCCGGGTGCTGGACCGGTTCGCCCCGGCCGGCGTCCTCGACTTCTGGTCCACCAGCGAGGGCGAGGCCATCCTGGCCAACGTCAACCCGGCCAAGCCCGGGTCGCTGGGCCGGCCGCTCCCGGGCAGCGCGACCGTCGAGGTCGTGCGATGGGATCCCGAAGCGCAGCAAGTCGTTTCGGGCGCCGACGGCTACGCCATCCGGTGTGCGGCCGACGAGACCGGCCTGCTGCTGGTGAAGATCAGTTCCGCCACGACCGCGTCGGCGCCGCCGTTACGCAACCTGTTCGAGGCCGGCGACGCCTGGTTCTCCAGCGGCAGCCTGGTCAGCCGCGACGCCGACGGCGACTACTGGCTGATCGACTCCGTCGACACCCAGATCCGCACCGCCGACGAAGTGGTGGCGTCCCTGCCGATCACCGCGGCCCTCGGCAAGCTGCCTGCCGTCGACCTGGTGCACACCTATGGCGTCGCCTCGGACGACGCCGAAGTGGCGGTCGCGGCAGTGTCCCTGCTGGACGGGCAGGACATCTCCGCGGCCGACCTGGACGAGGCGCTCGCGACCCTGCCGCTCCAGCAGCGGCCCGCGTTCGTTCGCGTCGTCGACGAGGTGCCGATGACGCCGTGGCACCGCCCGGTCGCCGGGCCGCTGCGCGGCGACCCGCTGCCCCCGCCCGGCCGCTACTTCACCCGGACCGACGACGGCAGTTACAAGGAAAGCTGACACCGGCCTGACGAAGTCGTCAATAATCGTCACATGAAGAAAAGCATTGCTGCAGTGCTGTTCCTGCTGGCGTCTGCGGCCGTGCCGGCCGTCGGCGCACCGGCCGCACACGCCGATGTGTGCGGCAGCGTCGGCGGTCGCCACGTCAGTGCCGGTGGCTGCACGAACATCGCCGGCGACGCGGCGGTGGCCGCGGCGGCTCCGGAGGACGCCGCCGCCCAGGCCGCCGCCGGCCGGCCACCGTGCTACACCCCGGCCGGGGTGCCCTACTACACACCGGGTGACTTGCCTTGTAACTGAGGCCATTTAGGCTGACGGCATGCACAAGACTCTGCAGCGAGCCGCCGTCATCGCCGCGGCCGCCTTGGCACCCATGGCCATCACCGCTGCGATCGCACCGGCCGTCAGCAACGCGGACTGCGACAACGGCACCTGGTGGGACCCGGTGCAGAACCGGTGCCAGGCCCCGCTGGTGCAGAACTGTCCCGGCGGCTGGTGGGACCCGAACATCAACAGCTGCCGGCCGCCGGTCTCGACGACACCGCTCGACTGCCGCGACGGCGCGTGGTGGGACCCGATCAACAACATCTGCCGCCCGCCGCTGCTGCCGCAGTAGCGGACCCGGTCAGACCAGGTAGTACAGCTCCTCGTCGCTGCCGACGCGAGCGGGGACCAGCCGGGACTCCGCGTAGCGGACCGCCTTGAGCGTCGCCGAGAACTCCTTCTCCTCTTCCGGGAAGATGCGCTCGTCCGGGAACCAGTCGCGCAGCCCGACGTTGCTCAGGACGTCCAGGGTGTCGGGCCGGACCCCGGCCAGCAGGACCGTGACACCCAACTCGGTCAGGTCATGCAGGAACCGCTCGACACGCTCGATGCCGACCGCGTCGGGGTTGCGGGCCCGCTTGAGGCGGAGCACCACGAATTGGGTGCCTTCGTTCTTGACCCGCTCGGTGAGCGCGTCCAGTGCGTGTTCGATTTCCGGTGCGGCACCGAAGAACAACTCTCCCTCGATGTCGTAGATCAGCACCGCCGGATTGTCGGGCTCGTCGCCGACCCGTTCCCGGACCACACGCTCCGGCGTGACCACCAGCTCGGCGATCTTGAGCTTGGAGGCGCGCGGCACGAACAGCAGGATCGACAGCGCCACGCCCAGCAGCACCGCCTTGTCCAGATCGACGACCACGCCGGTGATTGCCGTGACGATCACCAGACCGGCGTCATAACGCGATGCCCTGACGGTGTGCACCAGTCGCTGGAAATCGACCAGGCGAACCGCGGTCACCAGCAGCAGGCCGGCCAGCGCCGCTTTCGGGATGTAGCTCAGCAGCGGCGCGAACAGCAGCAGGGCGCCGGCCACCGCTGCCGACGCGATGACGCCGGAGAATCTGGTGGCCGCACCGGCCTGGAAGTTGATGGCCGACCGCGACAGCGAACCCGAACCGGGCAGGCTCTGGAAGAAGCCACCGGTCAGGTTGGCCAGCCCTTCCGCCACGATCTGCCGGTTGTAGTCGATCTTCTGCTGGGTCTGGTGCGCAATGGCTTTCGCGATCGACAGCGCCTCGATCAAGCCGATGAAAGCGACCGCCAGCGCGCCCTCCGACAGATGCGGCAGCCACTCCCAATGCACCACAGGAATGTGGAAGTCGGGCAGGCTGGCGGGAATCTTCCCGGTGATCGACACGGCGGTCTTGCCCCCGTGGCCGGGTGTGGACCAGCCCGAGAAGTAGGCGATCAGCGCGGCGATGACCAACACGGCGAGCATGTCGATCTGCGGCCAGCCGTAGCGCTGCACCAACTTTCGGAGCACGACGGCTGCGACGACAGCTGTGACGCTCAGGACCACGGCTCGGTAATTGATCGCGTCGCCGTGGAACAGCGTGAGGTAGGTGCGGTACAGCACCTGCATGTTGCCGTTGCCCCGGTCCTTGACTCCGACCGCATTTCCCAACTGGCCCAAGGCAAGTAGGAACGCGGCTGCCGCCATGAACCCGACGATCACGGACTCGGAGATGTAGCGGGTCAGGTCACCCAGCTTGAACACCGAGATCAGGATCTGAATGGTGCCCACCAGCACCCCGAGCACGAACAGCGCCTCGAACAGCTCCGTGCGGTTCTCCGGATCGATGAACGCCAACGAGCTGAACACCAACAGCGAGATGGCGCTGGTGGGTCCGTTGATCAGGTGCGACGACGAGCCGAATATCGACGCGATGAGCGTCACCACGATGGCAGAGAAGACACCGTATTTGGGGTCGACACCCGCGATGAGGGCGTAGGCCATGCCCTGCGGCAGCGCGATGGCGGCCACCGTCAGACCGGCGATCAGATCGCGCCGGGCGAGGGTGCGGTCGTAGCCGGGTTTCAGGTTGGAAAGCAGGCTCACGATCCCACCACCGTTCGCTGCGCAGGGATATGAATGGTGTCGACGATTCCGTTGTCGCCGAAGAACTTTTCGGCGGCGTCGTCCCAGTCCTTGGCGATCGCGGTCACCGGGAACAGCGCGATGTCCGGCAACTGGGCGCGATACTTGGCCTGGATCTGCGGGTTGATGGAGCGGTACCCGTACTTCGCGATGACGTCCTGCGCCGGGTCGGTGAACAGGTAGTTCAGGTAGGCCTTGGCGTAGGCCTCGGTCTTCTTGCCTGCCACGTTCGCATCGACCCAGGCCACCGCGGGCTCGGCCTTGATACTCACCGGTGGATACACGATCTGCAGCTCGCCCGGTGCCGCAGCCACCTCGCGGATCGCCTCGTTCTCCCATGTCAGGTGCACATCGCCGATCTTCTGCACGGCGAAGCTGGTGGCCGCGCCGCGCGCACCCTCATCGGCGACGGCGACGTGCTTGAACAACGCCGCCAGGTAATCGTGGGCCGCCGCCTCGGAGCCGCCGCGGGTCGTCACCGAACCCCACCCGGCGAGCACGCTCAGCTTGCCGTTGCCCGAGGTGCGCGGGTCCGGCGTCACCACCGAGACATCGTCCTTGACCAGGTCGGGCCAGTCATGGATGTTCTTCGGGTTGTCCTTGCGGACCACGAACACGATGGTCGACGTATAGGGCACCGAGTTGTTGGGCAGCCGGTGCTGCCAGTCCTTGGCGATCAGCCCGCGCTTGGCCAGCTTGTCGACGTCACTGACCAACGCCAGGGACACCACACCGGCTTTCGACGTACCGTCGATGACGTTGCGCGCCTGCCGGCCGGATCCGCCGTGCGACTGTGCGATGTCGACGGTGACGCCGGACTGCTTGCGGTACTGCGCGACGAACTGCGGGTCCAGCGCCGCGTACAGCTCACGCGTCGGGTCGTACGACACGTTCAGCAGCGCGTCCGGTGACGAACCGTGAATGTTCTTGAACCCGATCAGAACTCCGGCCACCGCGATGGCGACGACGCCGACCACGCCGAGCGGGGATATGTGTTTTCTGCTCATCGCCACCTCTGTTCACTACGGAAGATCGACGTTAGGCAGCAGGACGCGCCGGGGCAGCGGTCTGGATCAGCGCGATCAGATCTCCCGTAGCCTGATGGCCGATGAACCACACACGGCTCACCATGTCTGCCACTGCTGCGCTGGTGGCCGCGCTGCTTGCCGGCTGCGACAGCACCACCCCCGGAAGCCCGAAGTCGGGGCTGCCCAGCGGAGAAACGTCTGCCACCAGCACGCCGACCCCGAGTGAGAAGGCGATCCGCCCGGTTCCGGTGAGCCCCCTCCCCGCACCGAGCGCCGCGCCACCGACGGCCCAGGCGCTCGCTCCGCAGAACGGCTATGTCTTCATCGCGACCAAATCCGGCCAGACCCGGTGCCAACTCAGCAAGACCGAAGTCGACTGTGAGTCGGCCTTCACCAACCCACCCAAGGTCAGCGGAGAGAGCGCCAATGGCGTCCGGGTCACCGCCGACGGCAGATTGTCTTGGGTGGTGGGCAATCTCGGCGCCATTCCAACCGTGACGCTGGATTACCAGACGTACTCGGCGGTGGGCTGGACCATCCTCGCCGGGGCCGAAGGCACCCGCTTCACCAATGCGGCGACGGGCCATGGGATGTTCGTCTCGACGGCGGGTGTGAAGTCGTTCTGATTCATTAGGCTGGGCGGCATGGACTTCCGGGTATTCGTCGAACCACAGCAGGGTGCCATCTACGCCGACCAGCTCGCCGTCGCTCAGGCCGCCGAAAGGCTCGGTTACTCAGCGTTTTTCCGCTCCGACCACTACCTGGCCATGGCCGGCGACGGGCTGCCCGGCCCCACCGACTCCTGGGTGACGCTCGGCGGCATCGCCCGTGAGACGAGCACCATCCGGCTCGGCACCATGGTCACCTCCGCGACGTTCCGCTACCCGGGCCCGCTCGCCATCGCCGTCGCGCAGGTCGACGAAATGAGCGGGGGCCGTGTCGAATTGGGCCTCGGTGCCGGGTGGTTCGCCGAAGAGCACGAGGCCTACGCCATCCCGTTCCCGGGGCTGGGCGAACGCTTCGACCGGCTGGAAGAACAGCTGCAGATCATCACCGGCTTCTGGGACACCCCGGTCGGCGAGCACTTCGACTTCACCGGCAAGCACTACACCGTCAAGAACTCCCCGGCGCTGCCCAAGCCGGCACAGGCCCATCCGCCGGTCATCATCGGTGGTGGCGGCGCCAAGCGGACCCCGGCGCTGGCCGCCCGGTTCGCCTCCGAATTCAACATTCCGTTCGTCGACATCGACACCCTGACCACCCAGTTCGGCCGGGTCCGGGCGGCCGTCGAAGCAGCCGGCCGGGCGCCCGAAAGCATCACGTACTCGGCGGCTTTCGTGCTGTGTGCGGGCAAGGACGAGGCGGAGATCGCCCGCCGGGCCGCCGCCATCGGCCGCGAGGTCGACGAGATGCGCGGCAACTCCCCCACCGTCGGCACGCCGGCGGAGATCGTCGACAAGCTGGCGCCGTTCGTCGCGGCCGGGGTCGAGCGCATCTACCTGCAGGTGCTGGACATGGCCGATCTCGACCACATCGAGTTCTTCAGCACGGAAGTCATTCCACAGCTACGCTGACCGGCCATGACCGAGCGGCCGTGGCATGAGCGCACCCCTCATCTCGTGGGTGCCAGCATCGCGGCGCTCGCGGCCATCGCGTTGCTGTACTTCGCCGGGGCATGGTTGACGCGGCACTACAACCAGCCACAGCCGCCGCCGGTGCCCGTCATCGTGAATGACCCGGTCCACTCGTCGACCACGGCGGTCACGACCACCACGACGTCGACCAGCTACACGTCGGTGACCCCGTCGACGACCGACATCGACGTGTCGCCCCCGACGCAGACGACGGACACCACGTCCGAGACATCCACCCCGCGGGGCGACAGCACGACCACCAGCCGGACCCCGACGACGTCGTCGTCGATCACCCAGTCCCGGCGCACCCACCCGCCGGGGCCGCGCCCGCACTAGTGCGTGAAGAACTCGATCATCAGCACCTGGAGCTCACCGACGCAGCCACCGAGGATGGCGCCGATGGCGACCATCAGCGGCTCGTCGTCCTTGAACACCGGCCGCAGAATCGACTCGTACTCCTCGTTGGTGAGCTGATTCATCTTCTCGATGATCGTCTGTTCCAGATCGATCTTGCTCATGGCGTAGTCCTGCGCGTCCAGCAGTGTGGCCGGCAGCCTCTCGACGACGAGATCGACGACGCGGTCTTTCAGCGCGTTGTACTTAGACGTGCCCACGGCGAACTTCACGACGGTGCCGGTCCACCCGCCGATCTCGTTGTCGATGGCGGCCTCGACCTCCCGCGCGATCATGGCGAACAGCTTGTCGGCGCCGGGGCCTTTGAGGATGCCGTCGAAGAGGATGTCGGGCGCGAACAGGTCCTCGGAGAGGATGCGCGCGTAGTCGGCGGTGATCTTCTCGCGCTGGGCGTGCAGCAGCCCCTGGAACTTGATGAAGCCCAGGTACTTGGTCGGCTTGATGGGCCGGAACAGCATGTTGAGCGCGATGTAATCGCTGATCAGGCCGATACCGAAGCCGAAGGCCGGCATGATCCACGGCAGTTTGAAGATGGCCCAGACGAACATCTGCGCGGTACCGATGATCAGGCCGAAGTAGATGCCGCTGCGCCGGACGAACGCCATGGCGTCGTCGGACAGGCCGCGCATCAGCTTGTTGAGCTTCTCCTTGTTGCGCACCAGCGTGGTGACCGCGAGGAACTGCAGATCGACGAACCGGCTGAGGTCCGACTGCATCTCGTTCAGCATCTTCTCGGTGATGCGCGGCGCCTGGGCGTGGATGCGGTTGAGGATCGCCTGGCGGCCCGCCTCGGGCAGGGAATCCCACAGCCCCGGACGGATCTCCTCGGCGACGTCGCGGGCGATGTCGTTGATCGATGCCGACAGCGGTTCGCGCAGCACCTCGACGGCCTCTTTGGCGTCGATCCGGGACAGCAGTTCCTCGGGTTTGAGCAGGTTCGCGGTGAGCAGCTCGATCGTGGTGGAGCCGACCTTGCCGGCCCGCCGCGGGATGATGCCCTGCCAGCCGATGGGACCGATGCCCTTGAACTCCAGCGGCCGGTAGATCATCTCCATCGCGACGATCTTGGTGCTCCACCCGACGAAGGCGGCCACCAAAGGCATCGAGAAGTAGATGATCCAGTGCTCGCGGAAGTCGAGGAGGATCTCGGTCAGGGACATCAGCGCCACCCGTTCTGGTCGTCCTCCGCGGTGGCGGCGGCCCACAGCGATCGGCCCAGCGGCGACAGCGTCAGCGTCAGCTTCTCCACCTTGGCGGGCAGCGGACCCTTCGACGCGGCCTTGATCGCATTGAGGACGATGGTCTCAGCCATCAACACCTCGTACTCGGTTTTCAGCGCAGAATCCTCTGGACCGATCTCCACGAGGCGCAGCGCCAGCAAATGCCCGACGTACTGCGGCGTCATCTGTGGGAGGGCGACGTTCGCGGTCCGGCCGACGAGTGCCGCGTTCTCCAGCACGGGCTTGCGGGTGCGGTCGTAGACGTTGACCAAGGGGGATACGGAGCCGTCGGACAGGGCGCCGACGATGCGGGCCTCGTCGGCCACCAGCTGATCGAGCAGGTGGTGGTAGAGCTCGGTCTGGCTGCCGGCGGTGTTCTGGTCGAGCGCCCGGTTGAGCAGCTGGCTCATCTTGGAGTTGAGCGACTCTTCGGCGGGCGCCGATTTGGCCGTATCGGCCGCCGCGACGACGTCGTCGGCATCGTCTTCCGGTTCCAGTTCGTTGAGGCCTTTGCGCAGCGCGCCGACGATCTGCTGCTCGGTCCAGCTGTAGACGTCCAGACCGAGTCGAGCGGCGTCCACCGCGCGTCCTACCAGGCCGAAGGGATCAAACGATTGAGCCACCCGCAAACGGTAGCCGCGCGGGGTACCAAATTGCCAACGATCTCGAATATCTCACCTTCCCTGCGCCGCATAGTCGGCGACCAGGGCCTCGGCGCTGCGCACGGCGGCCCGGCAGGCGCGTGCGGTGAAGGGGTCGTTGAGCGGGTGATCGGCCCGGCGGCGCCACCGCTGCACCGCCGCGAACGCCGCCCGCGGGCCGTCGTACGGCGCATCGTTGCTCAGCCCGAGCCGGCTCGCGGCATCGGTCCCCGAGCCGCCGATGATGCGGCGCAGTGAGGCCATCTCGTCGTCGTTCAAAGTGGTTGGCCGGGAACGTAACTGACCGAGCAGTCGTAATTCTTCGAAGGCGTGCGTATCGGCCAGCAGCGGATCGATGTCGGCCAGGATGAACGGCGTCGCGTAGATGGGATTGGCTTCCACAAAGCGCCGCAGCGAGCGCAACGCGGTGTGTGCCTTGAGCATGTCGGCGCGTTGCGCGAACTGCTGATCGATGACGTCCCGCAGGGCCACCAGCCCGCTGCGCTCGAGCAGTTCGTCGGCCAGCCCCTGGGAGTCGGTGACGCCGGCACGCAGCACCGCGATCGCGATCCGGATGCCGAACATGCCGAACCGATCCAGCAGCGCGGCCCGGGTGATGGCGTCCACGGGCAGCGAATCATCGTGCCGGGCAAAGCGATCCGCCGACAGCATGGCCTTGGTCAGCGCCGTCGCGCCGTCGCCGTCCAGGGCGGCCAGCTTCTGCAGCGCCGTGAATTCACTCTGCTGCAATGTGCGCGCGGTCAGCGCCAGCAGCCCCGACACCGGGACGACGGCCTGACACACGCCAGTGCGGTCCAGTTCCGCGGTGAATCGGGTGGCCACCTCGCGGGCCGACATCATGGCGTCGATGCGCCCCGCCCCGATCTCGTCGGCGCGCGACGCGACCCCGATGACACCGAGAGCGCCCGAGCCGCTGCCTACGAGTTCCCCGATCTGCTTGAGCAGCGCGATGTCTGGCGCGTTGAGGGTGCGCAGCAGGAAGACAACGGCGTCCACCCGCGGTACGCCGTCGCGCGGCACCAGCAGTTGCAGCGTGCGGTCGGAGACGTCACGTGACAGCGACGACGTGCCCGGGGTGTCGATGATGGTCGTCTGTTCCAATTCCGCTGCAGGCCACTGCACGTCGAGGTCGACGATGTCTCCGATGTTGGCGGCGCCTTGCGCCCCGGAATACCGTGCGAGGTCGAAGGTGAGGCCGTCACCGCGCGTGATCGGTACGTCGGTACGGCGGCCGTCCCGATGGTTGGCGGTGACGCGCGGCGTGGCGCCGTGCCGGAACCAGGTGACCAGGCGGGTGGCCTCGGTGGCGTCGGTGGGCGCGATCTCTTCGCCGACAAGCGCATTCACCAATGTCGACTTGCCGGACTTGAGCGTGCCGGCCAGGGCGATGCGGATCGGCTGATCTAGCCGGCGGCCGATCCAGTCGAGCTCGGCGAGAGCCTGCGGCCGGTGCTGGTAGACGGGGTCGGACCGGTAGGCCGAGATGACGCCGCCCAGGATGGCGCGGACGCGTGCACTGGTGCTCACTGGGCGAGGGCGGGAGTCAGTTTCACCGTGTTCTCGAGGACCTGGCGCAGAATGTTCAACTGCCGCTCCAGTTCCCGCACGCGGTTGTCACGCTCACCCGCTTCGATCTGCGCTGCCGCAAGGGTCGCCTGCAGCGATTCGTTGAGCGAACGGGTGGTCTGGTTGGCGATGTTGCGGTAGTGATCCCGCAAGTGCCGCTGGATGTTTCGCAGCCGGTCACGCGACTCCTTGCCGACGGCGAACGACACGTCGTCGACGAACCGGCGGACGTTCATCTTCGCCTCGCCGCGCACCCGCAGCATGCGGTTCTCCATGTCCTCCTTATAGGCCTTGCGGCCCAGCACCAGTCCGGCGCCCAGCGACAGCGGGTTGAACATGCCGAGGCCCGCGAACGACGTCAGCATGCCGAACATCAGCACACCACCGTAAGAGCCGCGCATCCCGGTGATCACCTTGTGGCCGGCCCGGATCGGCTCGGATTCCAGCCGCGCGACGGGGTTGAACTCACCCAGGCCCGCGCCCATGTCCCGCGCCCGGACCTCGGCCAGTTCGACCGAATCCAGCCCCGCCTCGACGAACGTGCGGGCCACTTCCGCGGCGAGCGCCTCGGCGCGCTGGTGCGCCCAGACGAAGTTGTCGCCGACAGCGGTGGCGACCACGTTCTCCAACTCGGCGCCGATCTCGGCCCAGTGCTGCGTGGGATCGCAGCCGTCGATGATGCGCTCGGTGTGCGCGGTGATGTTGCGGAAGCGGTTGCGCAGGTCGTGGTCGACGTCGGCGGTCAGGTCGGCGATGCCGTCGTTGAGCACCTGCTGCCACAATGCGGTCTGCTGCAGCGCATTCTGGGCTTCTTCCTTCTTCTGCTCGAGCTCCGCCTTGATGCGCTCGATCTTCTCGGGGTCGTTGATCGCCGCCAGCTCGGTGGACACCGCCAGTCTGAGATGTTCTGCGGCCGAATGAATTTCGGTGACCACCTGGTCCTTGATGCGGTCGTTCTCGCGGCTGAGCACCTTGTCGGTCAGGAACTTGATGATCGCCGGGAAGTTGGACTCGTCGTTGAGGTCCTTGTCGTTCAGCGCCAGCGCGTGGGTGCGCAGCGCAGACGAGACCGGAACCACGGGAACGTTCAGCCGGGCGCGCTGCAGGTGCGCGGCGTTGGCCGCGATGATCTCGCGCCAGTGCGGGTACAGATCGGTCTTGGTGGCGACAATCGTTGCCACCGGGCAGATTTCGACGGCCTGCCGGATGAACGTGAGCTCGGGCTCGGTGAATTCCTGGCTCGTGTCACTGACCATCAGGAGGGCATCGGCGTCGGGCAACAGACCGAGCGTGGCCGACAGGTGCGGCTGCCCCAGCCCGCCCACGCCGGGGGTGTCGATGAACGTGAGGCCGCCCTTGAGCATCGGGCTCGGCGCCGCCACCTCGACCCGCAGCACCTGACGGCCCTGCGCCTGCGGGGCTTGGCGCAGATCGGTCGACAGCTGGTTGGGCGGAATGGCGACGACGGACGGGTCGGCGCCTTCCTGCGCGGGGGCCAGCACGAGCTCGGCGGCCGCCGCATCGCCGTAGTGGACGACGGTGGTGAGCACGGTGCTCTCGTCGTCGCCGACACGTGCGACCGGCATGTTCAGCAACGAGTTCAGCAACTGGCTCTTGCCCTGCTTGAGCTGTCCGGCGATGACCACCCGGATCTGCGGATCACTGATCCGGGTCTTGGCCGCCAGCAACCGCTGCGCCAGGTCGTCGCGGTCGTTGAGCCCTGCGATCCGGCTGGTGTGGTCGATCAACTCGACGATCACCGCGACCGGGCGCGGGTTCGCCTCGTTCGGCTGCGTCACTGGGCTCTCCTCGACTGCATTCTCACTGTCTAACGGTATGCGCAAACATCCGGCGGGGCCTGTAGGTGGCCCCGCCGGAGGAGTTTGTCGCGATCGATCAGTGCATGCGCGGATCGACGTGGGTGGTGTGGCTGAAATCGGTGGTGGTGTGGGTTTCGGTCGGTGCGTAGGTGTTCATGCTGGCCTCGTGCACCGAGTTGTCGGCAACCGTGCTGTGCACCGAGTTGTCGGCGCTCAGGTCGGTGTGGGTGGTGTTCCCGCTGCCGATGTTGGTGTGGGTGCTGTTGCCGCTACCGATGCTGGTGTTGGCTGTGTTCCCGCTGTTCAGGCTGGTGTTGACGGTGGAGGAGTGCGACGAGTCGTCAATGACGCTCTTGTTGCCGCTGCCCAGGTCGCCACCGACCGTCGTCTGGTTGCCACCGACGTGCGTCGACGAGGTGTTGCCGTCGTTGATGACGATGTTGCCACCGCTGCCGCCGCTGCCGCCGCTCGCGTGGCCGCCACCGATCAGGCCGCCGCCGGCACTCGCGCCGCCGCCGTTGCCGCCACCGGTGTTGACGTCGTTGACCACCGGGCCGGAGTTGCCCTGGACGATGTGGCCGCCCGCCGTCTGCGAGTTGTCGGTGGCGTGGTTGCCCGTGCCGACGATCACCGGCGAGTGGCTGCCGGTCAGGATGTCGCCGTTGGTGACGGTGTTGCCGTCGCCCTGCACGGCGCCCTTGCCGCTGGCGATGTCACCGTGGTTGTTGCCCGCGATGTTGACGCCGCCGTCGCCCTGCTGGACGTGGCTGCCGCCCAGGGTGATGTCACCGAAGCCCAGGTTGAAGGCACCCTGCTGGGCGTTGGCGCCGGCGTGCTGCTCGGGGCTCAGCACCGGGATGTCGTTGCCACTGGCGATCGGCACGTTGTTGTGGCTGGCGAAGTCGGTCTGGTTGCGGCTGGCGAACTCGGGGGCGAAGGAGGTCTGCGGGGAGAACGGCGAGGACATGCTGTAGTAGTCCGAAACCGCGTTCTGCAGGCCGACGACCGGGTCGCCGCCACCGAGGACCACGCCGGCCGGGACGGCGCTGGCAGCCACCGAGGCGAGCTGCGCGGAGGTGACACCGGCGAGGCCGGCATCGCGCATGGTCTGCTCGGGGTTCGCGACGAACGAGCTCGCGATGGTGGGGAAGCGGAAGAGGTCGATGATGAACTCGATCAGGCTGGTCATTGGAGTCCCTTTCGTTGGGGTGTTGCTCTTTGGAAGTTCTTCTCGCCGCTGTCCGGCGAACTGAGAACAACGTTAGGGGCCGTCAAGGGCCGTGCAAACGGGGCAACCACCCCTACCCCCAACAAAACTTAGTGGGGTATCCAAGCTCCCCCTATTAGGGGATTAGGGGATAGTTAGGGTGTTTGCTGAATATGCGGTGAGAGACGCAAAACGCCGGTGGCCATGACGGCCACCGGCGTTTGTCGGCGTGGATGTGGTGGTCAGCTTCAGCTGAAGAAGTCGAAGCCCTGGTGGTGTTCGACACCGGCAGACGGGTCGGCAGTGTCGACGGGGTGCCAGTCGAGCGCACCCGGATCCGACAGCTGGCCGGCATCGACGACCGGAACGTCGCCCTGCAGGCCCAGGTCGTCCGACACTGCGAGGTCCGGGACTGCGACGTGGTCCGGCAGCGCCGGTCCACTGTCGAATCCGCCCAGGTCAGGATCGGAAATGACGTGCGGCGACACGACCGCGGGCACGTGCGCGTCGAAGGCATCGAACGCGTCGAACGCTGCGGTGGCGGCGCCGCTGGTCCAGACGTTGACGCCGGGATCGTCGAATCCGGCGGTTGGCACGCCGCCCGCCGCGGAGGACACTGTGCCCAGGGACTCGGACACCACCGGGATCAGGTGCGCGACGTCCGCCGTGGTCACGCCGGTGAGATTGGCGTCGGCGATGGCGCCGACGGGGTCGGCGGCGTAGTGCGCAGCCACGTCGGGGTCACGGACCACCGACATGACAAAATCCAATAGCGGATTTGCCACGGCACCTACTCCTTCCGTCGAATCGATGTTTCGGCCCTTACACCAGGTAGGCCGCTTGATAACTATTTCGATGCTATCGCCGATATAGCTCCCAGAGATCGGTGCTGACCCCAGCACCCGACACCTTCCGTTAGGGGCACTCCCGTTAGGGATTCACCAATCGTTAGGGGATTGTGTCCCAACCCCGGGCTGCCAGCGCATAGGGTGGCCTGAGTCGATAGCGCGTCAAAGGAGTGGACGTTTATGAGCCTCGGTTTGTCGATCGGCCAGACCAACCTGGTGGCCGTGCCTGCCGGGCGACCGCCGGTGAGCCGTCGCGCCATCCTGGCCCTGTACCCGGACCGGCCCGCCGAAGTCGGCATCCCCACGCAGTCGGGTGGCCTGGTGCTGACCGGCTTCGTGGAGCGGGTCGGTGACCCGATACCCCTGATCGCTCCCGACGGCTCGGCGCACCGCGGCGAAGCCGCCCTGGCCGAGGCCCTCGACTCGATGGCCCGCACCGCGGGCGGCGGCGCCCCGATCGTCATCGCCGCTCCGGCGCACTGGGGCATGTCCACCATCGGCGCGCTCTCGGCGGCCCTGCGTGGCAAGCCGGGCCTGGCGGCCGCACCGGTGGTCTCCGACGCGGCCGCGGCGCTGGCCGGACTCAAGGCCGGCGCGGGGCTGCCTGATCACGGCGTCGTGGCGCTGTGCGATTTCGGTGGCAGCGGCACCAGCGTCACCATCGCCGACGCCGCGACGCTCAGCCAGATCGGCGAGACCGTGCGCTACCCGGAGTTCTCCGGCGACCTGGTGGACCAGGCGCTGCTCAACCACGTCATCGCGGGCATCAGCGAGTCGTCCGATGCGGATCCGGCCGGCACCGCGGCCGTCGGCTCGCTGTCCCAGCTGCGCGACCAGTGCCGGCAGGCCAAGGAGCGCCTCTCGTCGGAGACGGCGACGTCGGTGAACGCCAACCTGCCCGGCTTCGCGTCGGCGCTGCGCATCACCCGCCCCGAGCTGGAACGACTGCTCGAACCGGCCCTCGCGGGGCTCCTTGCCGTCCTGCAGGAAACCCTGCAGCGCAACCAGATTCCGGCCGGCGTCCTGACCGCCGTGGCCACTGCCGGTGGCGGTGCATCGATTCCGATTGTCACCCAACGCCTTTCGGAGCACTTCCGGGTGCCGGTGGTGACCTCACCGCAGCCGGCGCTGACCGCGGCGGGCGGCGCCCCGATGGTGGATCAGCGCACCATGAGCGCCGACGCCCCGACGGGGATGGCCCCGACGATGGGCTGGGCGGCCGGCGGCGCGGCATGGGCAGGCGGGCCCGCGACCATGGCCGCTCCGGTGCCGCCGGCCGACGCGAACCCGTCCTCGACCGTCGGGCCGTCGCTCGCCTGGTCCGACGACGAGGACCCCGGCGCCGCAGTCGGCGGCGAGTACCCCACCGACTTCTCGACCGGCTACGCCGAGGCCGCCCCCTACGGCGAGACCACGGCGCGGCCGGTGATGGACTTCGCCCACGAAGAAGAGGACAACCTGCCCGACGTGGCACCGGTCCCCTGGTACCGGCGCCCACCGCTGATCTTCGGCGCCGCCGCGGCGGCGTTCCTGGTCGCCGGCGGCAGCTGGGCCGCCGTCGGGCTCACGAGCAACGACACCCCGTCCGGCCCGGTGACGGTCGACGTGACGACCACCATCACCGGTCCTGACGGCTCCATCACCACTAGCACCTACAAGGCCACGAAGTCCGTTGTGACACAGACGAATCCCAATGGCCAGGTGGAGACGTCGACGGTGACCAACCCCGTCACCACCACCGACGCGCCGGTCACCACGACCACCACCGATCCGTCGACCACCAGCTCGACGACCACGACAACGACCACCACCTCCACGACCACCACGACGACGACCCCGTCGACGACGACCACCACGACCACGACGCCGCCGCCCACCACGACGACCACGCAGCCGCCCACGACGACCCAGCCGCCGACGACGACGCAGCCGCCCACCACCACGCAGCCGCCGCCGACCACGACGAAGCCGCCGACGACGCAGCCACCGAGCACGCAGACCCCGACGGCCGCGCCGACGACCCAGGCACCCAGCAGCCAGCCCACGGTGGAGCAACCGCCCAAGACGGCCTCCGTGGCGGCCGAGACCGGGTCGGCTCCGTCTGCATCGGTGGCCACCGCGTCGGCGCCCATCACCGCGCAACCTTCGGCATCGACCAGCCAATGACCGCAGCGGCCGGCACGTCGCTGGTGCTCGGCGGAATCGGCAGCGGCAAGACCACCGCGCTGGAAGCGGTGCGAAAGACGTTGCGGGCCAACGGCACGACGATGCTCGCGCGGGTACCCAAGCCAGGTGAGGCACCGGACGCGGCCATCGTCATCGACGATGCCCAGTTGCTGTCACCGGAAGAACTGACCGCGCTGACGGAGCTGGCCGGCGACCCGGCCCGCACCGTGGTGGTCAGCGCCGAGCCGCTGGCGCACGACCGCGCCCTCAACGCTCTCACCACCACGCTGAGCCGGCAGCAGCCGCCGATTCAGCTGGCGCCGATGACGCCCCGGGAGATCAACGAGGCGCTGGCCCGCGCCGGCGTCCCCGGCACTCAGGTGCCCGCACTGATCGCCGGCACCGGCGGTATCCCGCTGCTGGTGTACTCGGCGCTGTCGGCGCTGGCCTCGGGCGCCGATCCGATCCGAGCCGCGTCCGGCGCGTTGAGCGAGCGGCTGCGCCGGCTCGACGAGCACCTGCTCGACACGTTGTTGTTGTGTTCGCTCAGCCCCGAACTGGGACCCGACGACATCGCCGCCGCGCTGCAACTGCCCGGCGACGACGCGGCCGTGCTGATGGACCGGGCCCGCGCCAGCGGCCTGCTGTCCGCGTCGCTGCACCCGCGGTTCATCGACACGCTGCACCGGTGCCTCACGCGGCTGGTCGGGGCCGCGCGGCACCGCGAGACCGAATGCCGGCTGCTGCGCTCGCAGATCGAATCTGCCACCCTGTCAACCGAATTGGCGCTGAAGCTGGCCGAGCACGGCACCGTCGACGACCTGCTGGCGGCCGATCTGATCCACCGCGCCGGGTCCGCCGCGCCCCGCCAGGCCGCGCGCCTGTACCGCGCCGCGGCCCGTGCGGGCACCGCCCCGGCCGACACCCACCTCGCCGACGCCCTCGCCGTCACCGGCGACTGCACCACCGCCGGCACCCTGGCCGACGAGCTGCTCGCCGCCGACGACGCCACCGTCCGCGCGCAGGCGGTGCGCATCGCGGCCAGCGTCGCGATGCACGACGGCGCCGCCGCACACGCCGCGGATCTGTTCCGCTGGCTCGGCCCCGATCCCGACCCGTTCGTCGCGGCCGCGGGCGCCGTGGTCGGTGTCGCCACCGCCGACGCCGAACTGGCCCGGGCCTGCCTGCAGGCCGAGAACTCAATGCCGCCAACGTCTTCCGCCCGCGCGGCGCGCGGTATGGCCGAGGGCATGCTACTGACGCTCGATCAGCCGTTCGCCGTCGCGATGGCACGGCTCACGCAGGCACTCGGGTCCACCAACGGTGTCCACGCTGTCGCACCGGACAGCCCCGCCGCGCTGCTGAGCCTCGTCGCCCTGCACGGCGGTGACGCCGTCCGCGCGCGCAGCGTCATCGGCCGGGCCATCCGCACCGGCGGTGGCGACGCGGGTTTCACCGGTCTGCGCCACCGGCTGCTGCTCGGCTGGATCCGGATGCTCGACGGCCAACTCGATTCCGCCGTCCCGGCATTGGACGCGACCGCGGTCGCCGACCTGCACCGCCGCGACGCGCTGTGGTACGCCGCGCTGCAGACCGCCGTCGCCCGGCGCAGCGGCGACACCGGCGCGCTGCAGAAGCACTGGTACGCGGCCATGGAGGTGCTGGCCGAATACTCCCTGGACCTCTACGCCCTGCTGCCGCTCGGCGAGTTGTGGGTCGCGGCGGCCCGGTTGCAGCAGCTCGACCAGCTGCGCCAGCCGCTGGCCGAGGCGTTCGGGCTGCTGCGGGCCGCCGGCAATCCGGCGCTGTGGGCGGTCCCGCTGCACTGGGCGGGCGTGCACGCCGGCATCCTGGCCAACGCGCCCGAGGCCGTCGCGCCGCACGGGCAGGCCCTGGCCGCCGCGAGCCGGGCCGAGGGCGCGCATGGCGCCTATGCCACCGCGCTCGCCACCGCGGGCCGGACCTGGCTGCGCGTCCTGGCCGACGGCGTCGACGCCGCGGAGGTGACGGCGGCCGCCCGCGGGCTGGCGCGCTTCGGGCTGACGTGGGATGCCACGCGCCTGGCCAGTCAGGCCGCGTTGCATTCGGCCGACGGCCGCATCTCCGGTGCCATGCTGCAGCTGGCGCGCGACCTCAAGCAGGACGCCGCCCTCGAGGCAGCGGCCGATCCCATCGAGCCCGCGGCCCCCGCTATTCCCCGTGAGCCCACTTCGGGCGCGGATGTGCGCAACACCACACCACCTCCTGCCTCGGGTGACGCTCGGGCCACATCCGCCGCAACGCCCGCCTGGACGCGGCTGTCCGATCGCGAACGTGAGGTCGCCGAACTGGTGCTGCAGGGCATGCCGTACCGCGATATCGGGGCCCGGCTGCTGATCTCGGCGAAGACCGTCGAACACCACGTCGCCCGCATTCGCCGCAGGTTGGGGGCCGAATCGCGGTCGGAGATGTTGTCGATGCTGCGGGCGCTGCTCGTCGAGAAGGTCTGACGCCGCCCTTATATAAGGAAGCCCTCGGCCGACGCTTCGCCGAGGCTGATTCTGGGTAAAGAACTGACCGCAAAGCGGCAGCTCAAGTTAGGACAGCCTTGCTAGCGTGCGTTCTACCCAGGATGCGACTATGAGCAGGCATCTAGCTTAAGTTACCCGTTGGTAACCTCAATAAGTTACCGGCTAGTAGCTACATAACTGGGAGAGGCGCGGTGGAGAATCTCGAACACACGCTCGACGTGGCCAGACTGGTCATCGGGCTGTTGGCAACGGTCATCGTCCTGGGATTCGCCGCAAAGCGCGTCCTGTGGCTGACCAAGCTGATCAGCTCGGGGCAGAAGCTCGGCGACGAACGTGGCCGTAAAGACGATCTCGTCACCCGCTTCCTGAACCAGAACAAGGAAGTCTTCGCCCAGTCGAAGCTCCTCAAGTGGTCGATCCCCGGCATCGCGCACTTCTTCACCATGTGGGGCTTCTTCGTCCTCGCGTCGGTGTACCTGGAAGCCTATGGCGTCCTGTTCGACCCGAAGTTCGCCATCCCATTCGTCGGACACTGGGCCGTGCTGGGCTTCCTGCAGGACTTCTTCGCTCTGGCCGTGCTGGCCGGCATCGTCGTCTTCGCGATCATCCGCCTGACCAAGAACCCCAACAACATCGGCCGCGAGTCCCGGTTCTACGGATCGCACAACGGTGGCGCGTGGGAGATCCTCATCATGATCTTCCTGGTCATCCTGACCTACGCGATCTTCCGCGGTGCCGCCGTCAACGTCCTGGGCGAGCACTTCCCGTACCAGAACGGCGCCTTCTTCTCCGACGGCATGGCCGCGCTGCTGGCTCCGCTGGGCCACACCGCCAACGTCTGGATCGAGACCATCGCGCTGCTGTCGCACATCGGTGTCATGCTGGTCTTCCTGCTGATCGTGCTGCACTCCAAGCACCTGCACATCGGTCTGGCCCCGATCAACGTCACCTTCAAGCGGCTGCCCGACGGCCTCGGCCCGCTGCTGCCCATGGAGTACAAGGGCGAGAAGATCGACTTCGACGATCCGGCCGAGGACGCGGTGTTCGGCCGCGGCAAGATCGAGGACTTCACCTGGAAGGCCAACCTCGACATGGCGACCTGCACCGAGTGCGGTCGTTGCCAGTCGCAGTGCCCCGCCTGGAACACCGGTAAGCCGTTGTCCCCCAAGCTCGTGATGATGAACCTGCGCGACCACCTGTTCGCCAAGGCGCCCTACATCATCGAGGGCAAGCCGATGCCCGAGGAGGGCTCGGTCGACTTCGCCAAGCTGGGTGACAGCCTGCACGGACACGGCGTCCCCGAGGACGGCTTCGCACGCATCGAGGGTTCCGGCCCCGAGCAGGCGCTCCGCCCGCTGGTCGGCACCGCTGAGCAGGGCGGCGTCATCGACCCCGACGTGCTGTGGTCCTGCACCAACTGTGGTGCCTGCGTCGAGCAGTGCCCGGTGGACATCGAGCACATCGACCACATCGTCGACATGCGCCGCTACCAGGTCATGGTCGAGTCCGACTTCCCCGGCGAGCTCGGCGTGCTGTTCAAGAACCTGGAACTCAAGGGCAACCCCTGGGGCCAGAACGCCAAGGAACGCACCACCTGGATCGACGAGCTGGACTTCGACATCCCGGTCTACGGCCAGGACGTCGAGAGCTTCGACGGCTTCGAGTACCTGTTCTGGGTCGGCTGCGCCGGCGCCTACGAGGACCGCGCCAAGAAGACCACCAAGGCCGTCGCCGAACTGCTCGCCACCGCGGGTGTGAAGTTCCTGGTGCTGGGCACCGGCGAGACCTGTACCGGTGACTCGGCCCGCCGCGCCGGTAACGAGTTCCTGTTCCAGCAGCTCGCCGCGCAGAACGTCGAGACCATCAACGAGCTGTTCGAGGGTGTCGACCCCGACAAGCGCAAGATCGTCGTCACCTGCCCGCACTGCTTCAACACCATCGGCCGCGAGTACCCGCAGCTGGGCGCCAACTACACCGTCGTGCACCACACGCAGCTGCTGAACCGCCTGGTGCGGGACAAGAAGCTGATCCCGGTGTCGTCGGCCAGCCAAGAGGTCACCTACCACGACCCCTGCTTCCTCGGTCGCCACAACAAGGAGTACGAGGCCCCGCGTGAGCTGGTCGGCGCTGCCGGCGCGAAGCTCACCGAGATGCCCCGCCACGCCGACCGCGGCCTGTGCTGTGGTGCCGGTGGTGCCCGCATGTGGATGGAAGAGCACATCGGTAAGCGCATCAACACCGAGCGTGCCGAAGAGGCCGTCGACACCGGCGCCTCGGCGATCGCGACCGGCTGCCCGTTCTGCCGCGTGATGATGAGCGACGGCGTCGACGACGTGGCCGCGACCCGCAACATCGAGAAGACCGAGGTGCTCGACGTCGCTCAGCTGCTGCTGAACTCGCTCGACACCAGCAAGGTGACGCTGCCCGAAAAGGGCACGGCGGCAAAGGCTTCCGCGGCACTCGCGGAAAAGAAGGCCAAGGAGGCCCCGAAGCCTGCTCCGGCCGCTCCGGCTCCGGCTCCCGCTGCCGAGGCCGCTCCGGCCGCCGAGGCACCTGCTGCCGCTGCCGCGCCGGCCGCCGCCAAGCCGGTCACCGGCCTGGGCATGGCCGCCAAGCGTCCGGGTGCCAAGAAGGCCGCCGCTCCGGCGGCTGCGGCTCCCGCCGCCGAGGCTCCGGCTGCCGCCGCTCCCGCCAAGGGTCTGGGTCTGGCTGCGGGCGCCAAGCGTCCGGGTGCCAAGAAGGCTGCAGCTCCGGCTGCAGCTGCCGCTCCGGCCCCGGCTGCCGAGGCTGCTCCCGCCGCCGAGGCTCCCGCCGCGCCGGCCGCTCCGGCCGCCCCGGTGAAGGGTCTGGGCCTGGCCGCGGGCGCACGTCGCCCCGGCGCCAAGAAGGCTGCTGCTCCGGCAGCACCGGCGGCGCCTGCCGCACCGGCCGCTGAGGCTCCGGCTGCCGAGCCGGCCGCCGAGGCTCCCGCCGCACCGGCACCTGCCGCCCCGGCGGAAGAGGCCAAGCCGGAACCGCCGGTCGTCGGACTGGGTCTGCGTCCGGGCGCAAAGCGCCCCGGTAAGCGGTAACGCGAAGTACACCGCAATGGCCAGCTACGACCCGCCGCCAGGAGCGTCGTAGCTGGCCATTGGCATATGTGGCCCTGATCGCACATGGGCAAAAGAATTCGACACCGATGAGAGCATGGAACCCGTGACCACCCACCAGGTACCCGCTGACCGCACATGGCACAGCGGTCATCCGCGTAATCAGCGGACGTTCGCGCAGTCGACCAAGCTGCAGGATGTCCTCTACGAGATCCGCGGCCCGGTACACGAGCAGGCCTCCCGGCTCGAGGCCGAGGGCCACCGGATCCTCAAGCTCAACATCGGTAACCCGGCGCCGTTCGGCTTCGAGGCGCCCGACGTGATCATGCGCGACATGATCGCCGCACTCCCCCACGCCCAGGGCTACTCCGACTCCAAGGGCATCGTGTCCGCGCGCCGCGCGGTGGTCACGCGCTACGAGCTGGTCGAGGGCTTCCCCCGGTTCGACGTCGACGACGTCTTCCTGGGCAACGGCGTCTCCGAGCTCATCACCATGACGCTGCAGGCGCTGCTCGACAACGGCGACCAGGTGCTGATCCCGGCGCCCGACTACCCGCTGTGGACGGCGTCGACGGCACTGGCCGGCGGCACCCCGGTGCACTACCTGTGCGACGAGACGCAGGGCTGGAACCCCGACATCGCCGACCTGGAGTCGAAGATCACCGACCGCACCAAGGCGATCGTCGTGATCAACCCGAACAACCCCACCGGCGCGGTGTACAGCCGCGAGACGCTGGAGTCGATCGCCAATCTGGCGCGCAAGCACCAGCTGCTGCTGCTGGCCGACGAGATCTACGACAAGATCCTCTACGACGAGGCCAAGCACATCCCGATGGCGTCGGTGGCGCCCGACATGCTGTGCCTGACGTTCAACGGCCTGTCCAAGGCCTACCGCGTGGCCGGCTACCGCTCCGGCTGGCTCGCCATCACCGGCCCCAAGGAGCACGCGTCCAGCTTCCTCGAGGGCATCAGCCTGCTGTCCAACATGCGGCTGTGCCCGAATGTGCCTGCGCAGCACGCCATTCAGGTGGCCCTCGGCGGACACCAGAGCATCGAGGACCTGATCCTGCCCGGCGGCCGGCTGCTCGAACAGCGTGACGTCGCGTGGAACAAGCTCAACGAGATTCCGGGCGTCTCCTGCGTCAAGCCCGAGGGTGCGCTGTACGCGTTCCCGCGGCTGGACCCCGAGGTACACGAGATCCGGGACGACGAGCAGCTGGTACTCGACCTGCTCCTGCAGGAGAAGATCCTGCTCACGCAGGGCACCGGATTCAATTGGCCCACACCGGATCACCTGCGCATCGTGACGCTGCCGTGGGCCCGCGACCTGGCCGCCGCCATCGAGCGCCTCGGCAACTTCCTGGCGAGCTACCGCCAGTAATCCACTGGGATTTGTGCACGATTTTCCGCGCCCGCCGCGGAAAATCGTGCACAAATCACTGGTGTTTCAGGCCCGCGACGAAGGTCCGCAGCAGTGCGGCGAGGGTTTCTTCGAACTCGGTGCCGGGTTCGGGCTGGTTGACGGAATCGATTGCGGCCCAACCCCATACCGCGCCGACGAACGCGTGGATCGCGGCGGTCAGCAGCACCAGGTGCTGACGATCCAGCGGCAACCGGGGCCTGAGGGTCTCGCGGAGCCGGTCCTCGACGTCGCGCGCCTGCGTGCGCACCGTCTCGGCCGCTTCGGGTGTCAGCCGGTTCATCAACACCGGCGCCGCGCTGATCAGGTCGCACAGGACAGGGCGTCGCGCGAGGGTGTGCGCCAAAGCCTTTGCCGGGCTGCGCCGTTCATCGCGCAGCTGGGCGCGCAGGTCGTCGAGCCAGCCCAGGTGCTCGTGGTACATCACCAGAAGCAGTAGCGCCTCCCGGGAGCCGGCGTAACGCAGCACCCCCGATTTGGCCAGGCCCGCCGCGGCGGCGACGTCGCCGAGCGTCAGCTCGCCGGCCCGGGTGCTGTCCAGGAGCGCGCGGGTGGCCTCGGTCAGCCGGCGCAGGCGGTCCTCCCGCTGCTCCGGGCTGCGCGCCCGCGCAAACGTCAGCGCCCGCGGTGAATCCGGCAAATCCATTGCCTAATAGAACACCGTTCCGTTAACTTGGTCAACATGACACACCACTACGAAGTCCGGGTCACCCGCCATGCGCAGGCCATGCCGAGCACGCTTTTCGAGGTGGTGGCGGACGGCTCCCGCTGGTCTGAGTGGGCGCGTCCCCTGATCAACTACTCAGCCTGGGAGACCCGCGGACCTGCCGATGACGGCGGCGTCGGGGCCGTCCGCGCCGTCGGCACGCCCCGTTTTCCCGCGCGGGAGCAGACGACGATCCACGAGCCCGGTCAGCGGCACGGGTACACCATCATCTCGAAAACCCCGGTACGGAACTACCAGGCGCAGGTGACCTTCACGCCCGAGCCGGACGGCACCCGCATCGATTGGCAGGGGACCTTCGAAAGTCCTTGGCGCATCGTCGGTCTGGGTTACCGGGCCGTGGTCAAGTACGTGCTGACGACGCTGTCCGCCAAGCTGGTGATCGAGGCGGAGCGTCGGGAAGCTCTCAGGCCGACCCCCTAGGCTGACTCGGGTGGCGCACCCGCATACCCACTCGCACAGTTCCGGCCCGGCGCCGCTCAGCCCGCTGGCCGCGAAGATCGTCGTCGGCCTTCTGGCGGTGATCGGGCTGGCGACCGTGATCGGCGCCGTCGTGCTGTGGCCGCACGGCAAGGCCGTCGACATCCCGCTGCCGTTCCAGAACGCCCACGGCGGCGCCGTGAGCACCGAGGCCGGGCACGTCGTGTCGACGGGCATGAACAACTGCGGCAGCCCGTCGGTCGGCGCGGTGCTGACCTCCGCCCCGGTCACCGCCCCGCCGGGCGCCGGGAGTTGCGTGCAGTCATTGATCGGCATCGACTCCGGGCCGAACTCCGGCGCCAACACCCTGCTCGAGTTCAGCACCGGCCCCGGCCAGCCGCACCTCGCCGCCGGCGACCACATCCGGGTGACCCGCCAGGTCGACGACTCCGGCACCACCACCTACGCCTTCTTCGACTTCGAGCGCACCTGGCCGCTCGTCGCGCTGGCTGCCGTCTTCGCCGTGGTGGTGGTCGCGGTGGCCCGCTGGCGCGGATTGCGGGCGCTGGTCGGTATCGCCGTCGCGTTCGTGGTGCTGACGGTCTTCCTGCTCCCGGCGCTGCGGGACGGCGGCTCGGCCATCCCGGTCGCGCTCGTCGCGTCGTCGGTGATCCTGTACGCCGTGATCTACCTGGCGCACGGCGTCAGCCTGCGCACCAGCGCCGCCCTGCTCGGCACTCTGAGCTCGCTGCTGTTGTCGGCGGTGTTGTCCTGGGGTGCAATCGAATTGGCGCACCTGACCGGGTTGTCGGAAGACCAGAACAACGAGATCGCGGCCTACATGGGGTCCGTGTCGATCACCGGGCTGTTGCTCGCCGGCTTCATCATCGGCTCGCTGGGTGTGCTCAACGACGTCACCGTCACGCAGGCGTCGACAGCCTTCGAACTGGCCGAACACGGCGCGTCCCGGCGGGCCATCTTCACCGGCGCCATGCGGGTGGGTCGCGACCACATCGCCAGCACCGTCTACACGCTGGTGCTCGCGTACGCCGGCAGCGCACTGCCGCTGCTGCTGCTGTTCAGCGTCGCCAACCGGTCGTTGGGCGACGTGCTGACCAGCGAGAGCGTGGCGATCGAGATCGCCCGGTCGGCAGTCGGCGGCATCGCGCTGGCGTTGTCGGTACCGCTGACCACCGCCATCGCGGCGGTGCTCGCTACACCGCGTCCGACTCGATGAGCTCGGTCGCCGCGAGCGCCGAGGCCAGGTCGTCGTGCCGGAACGCCGAGGTGACGTGGTCGTGCACGACACGGAACGCGGTCGCGGCCTCTCGGTCGGCACCGCCGCCGGTGATGGTCTGCTCGACGACCACGACGCCGTCGTGCACGAACATCCGGCCGACCGTCGACTTCTCGTCGAGGTCGGTTGCCCAGGCCCGCAACGCATTCCGCCCCTGGGTGGCGCCGTTCGCGTCACCGATCTCGATGTCACCGCTCGACAGCTTGTCCAGGGTGTCCAGGTCGCGGTCGTTGAGGGCGTCGATCCAGGCGAGAACCGTCGCGATCTCGGAAGTCGTCATGTCTGCGAACCTACCTGACCTCAGAACGCCGAGTGGTCGACCCAGCGCTGCCACACGGCGGCGTCGCCGATCACCTCCAGGCCGGCCTCCTCGACCGTCTGCCGGCGGTTGACGGCCAGCAGCAGCCCGGTCACCGGACCCCGCACTGCCGCATCACCTTTGGCGTGCTGATGCGACCAGCCGAACCCGTCCTCGTCGTTGACCACCAGCCACTCGCCGGTGGGGCCGAGTTCGGATTCCGCGGCATGCAGGTGCAGCGACCGCCCACGCTCCAGCGGCGGATCCCCGGCGGGCGCCATCAGCGCCACGCGCTCCAGCGTCTCGGTCACCCCGTCGGCGGCCAGCTCGGGATCGAGCACGAACGGGAGGCCCAGCGCCAGAGCGGCATCGGCGCGGTGCACGGTCTGCTCGTGCACGCGACGCCGGATCCACCATCCGGCGGGCTTCGGCCCGAGGAACGTCCACACCTTCGCATCCGACCCGACGTGTTCGACGGCGTCGACCAGGGCCTGCGCACTGGCATTCAGCCAGTCGATGGCAGCGTCGAGGTCCTCCGGCGGTTTCCCGTCCCGAACCTCGCGGGGATCGAGTGCCTCCTTGCGGTGCTCGGCGACGATCTGCGCGCACCAGCGGTTGCCACGGCCGACGTGTTTGAACAGCTGCTTGAGGGACCAGCCCGGGCAGTTGGGTACCGGCGTATCCAGGTCGGCTTTGCGGATGATGTCGCCGAATGCGGCGGTTTCCTCGATCAGGGCTGTGCGGAAGGCCATTTCACGACGGTACCGCTGCACGCGCCTGCCCGAGTGCGATCGGCAATGCCGCCCAGCCACGGAGCACGCGGGTGTCGCGCCGGGTACCGGGGCCCGCGAGTTGCGCGTCGGGGAACCGCTCGAAGAACGTCCGCAGTCCCACTTCTCCTTCGGAACGGGCCAGCGCCGCACCGAGGCAGAAGTGCCGTCCGCCCGAGAACGAATGGTGCTTGCCCGCGTTGGCGCGGGTGACGTCGAAGCGGTGCGGGTCAGGGAAAACGGCCGGGTCCCGGTTGGCGCCGGCCAGGTAGACGACGACGGGCTCACCGGCGCCCACGTGGTACCCGGCGATGTCGACGTCCACCCTGGCGATGCGGGCCGACAGCTGGACCGGCGAGTCGAGCCGCAGGATCTCTTCGACGGCGGTGGGCCAGAGGTCGGGCTGCGCCTGCAGCAGGGCCAGTTGATCGGGATGCTGCAACAACATTCGGATGCCGTTGCCCAGCAGATTCACCGTGGTCTCGAACCCGGCGGCCAGCACGAGGCCCGCGGTGGCCCGGAGTTCTTCGTCGTTGAGCCGGGCGCCCCCGTCGCTGGCGGCGATGAGCTGGCTCATGAGGTTGTCGCCGGGATTGGCCCGGAGCTCGCGGAGGTGCGTGGCCAGCCAGGTGTTGAAGCCGTCCAACCCGTCCTCGACGCTGAGGTACTGCTGCCAGGTCAGCCCGATGTCCAGGCTGGGCGCGGCCAGTTCACCGAATTCGAGGATGCGCGACCGGTCATGCTCGGGCACCCCGAGGATGTCCGCGATCACCGTGACGGGCAGCTGCGAGCAGTAGCTGTCCACGATGTCCACGGTGGCCCCCGCCGCGAGCTCGTCGATCAGTCCGGTCGCGGCCTCCTGCACCCGTTCCCGCAATGCCGCGACGGCCCGCGTGGTGAACACCGCCGAGACGGTCTTGCGGTAGCGCGTGTGCTGCTCGCCGTCGACCGACAGCAGCGACGGCGGCAGCAGCGGATGCAGCCGGCCCTTGACGGTGGTCTTGTTCTCCAGCCAGCCGAGGACGCCGGGCAGCGTCCCGCCGATCTGCGTGACGGTGAAGTCATCCGAACGCAGAATCTGGTGCACGAGAGCATGATCCGCGGTGATCCAGGCCGCCCGGCCGCGGTACATCCGGCCGCGGCTGCGCAGTTCGTCGGCGAACGCGCCGGGGTCGGTCCGCACCGCCGGGTCGGCGATGAGCCGGCCCTGGAGGTCGCCGTGCCGCGCGCCGTATGCGGCGAGCTTGCGGATGACGGCGTGCAGCGCGAACCAGTTGAGCCGTTGCCTCAGCGTCATGGAGCCGAGCTTAGGCACGCCCGTCGCCGTCGGGCTACATACTGCAGTCGGAAATCAGGGCGTCAGATTGCGGCCCAGGGCGTGCACCCGCCAGCCCGCAGCCTGCCATTTTCCGACGTCGAGGCAATTGCGGCCGTCGACAACCACTTTCACCCGGACGGTGGCCGCCAGCTGTTCGGGGTCCAGGTCCAGGAACTCCTGCCATTCGGTCAGGACCAGCACGGCGTCGGCGCGGTCGCAGGCCTCGAGGACGGAAGTGGAGTAGTTCAGCGTCGGGAAGACCCGGCGGGAGTTGTCCATGGCCTTGGGGTCGTAGACGTTGACGGCCGCGCCGTTGAGCTGCAGCATGCCGGCCACGTTGAGGGCGGGCGAGTCACGCACGTCGTCGGACTCGGGCTTGAACGCCGCACCCAGCACCGCGATGTTGGCGCCCAGCAGCGTGCCACCGCACGCCTTGGTGGTCAGCTCCACCATGCGGGTACGCCGGCGCATGTTGATGCTGTCCACTTCGCGCAGGAACGTCAGCGCGGGGTCGGCGCCGAGTTCACCGGCGCGGGCCATGAAGGCGCGGATGTCCTTGGGCAGGCAACCACCACCGAAACCCAAGCCCGCGTTGAGGAATCGCCGCCCGATCCGGGGGTCGTAGCCCAGTGCGTCGGCCAGCACGGTGACGTCGGCGTTGGTCGCTTCACACACCTCGGCGATGGCGTTGATGAAGGAAATCTTGGTGGCCAGAAAGGCGTTCGCGGAGACCTTGACCAGTTCGGCGGTCTGCAGGTCGGTCAGCAGGAACGGCACGCCGCGCTCCAGGATCCGGGCGTACAGCTCCCGGATCGCCGCTTCGGCGCGCTGCGAATCCGCTTGCACGCCAAGCACGATGCGGTCCGGGTGCAGGGTGTCCTTGACGGCGAATCCTTCGCGCAGGAACTCCGGGTTCCACGCCACCTCGACGTCGATGCCCGCCGGCGCCAGCTCGCGGGCCCGGGCCCCGAGTTCGGCGGCGGTACCCACCGGCACGGTGGACTTGCCGACGATCACCGCGGACCGGCGCAGCCGCGGCACCAGCGTGTCGATGACGGACTGCACGTACCGCAGGTCGGCGGCGTACTCCCCCTTCTTCTGTGGGGTGCCCACGCCGAGGAAGTGCACGTCACCGAACTCGGCAGCCTCGTCATAGTCGGTGGTGAAGTGCAGCCGCCCGGCTTCGATGTTGTCGCGCAGCATCTTCCGCAGCCCGGGCTCGTAGAACGGGATGTCACCGGCCGCCAGCTTCGCGATCTTGCCGGGGTCTACATCGACGCCGAGGACCTCATGGCCGAGCTCCGCCATGCCGGCGGCGTGCGTCGCCCCGAGGTAGCCGGTACCGAACACGGTGCATCTCATAGTGCCTTGATAGGCAGCCGTGATGAGCGCGGCGCGAAGTGACACTGAGCGTCAGGCCAACGGCAGATGACAAACAGCCGCCGGCCTGACGGACGTCAGTTGTTCTTCTGGCAGAAGATCAGGAAGCAGGTCTGCTTGGGCTGCTTCGGCTTCTTGCCGGAGTCACCGGGGTAGTCGCCCGGGTACCCGTTCGAGCCGCCCGGGTACTGGTTGCCCGGGTACCCGTTGCCGGGGTACTGGTTTCCCGGGTAGCCATTGCCCGGGTAGTTGCCGGGGTAGTCCTCGTCGTGACCGCGGCCGCCGCGACTCGGGTAGTCCGGGTAATTGTTGCCCGGGATCCACTGCGGCTGCTGCGGACGCGGCACCCACGGATTCCAGGCCGGCGGCTGCTGACCGGGCATCACGTAGACCGGCGGCGGCAGCACTGCCGGAGCCGGGGCCGGAACCGCCGCGGGCGGGGGCTCGACGGGAGCGGCCGGCACGTCGGGCATCGACACCGGGACGGGTGCCGGAGCCGGAGCGGGGGCTTCCGGTGCGGGCGCGGAGACGTGCACCTGCGGCGCGGATTCCTTGACGACCTGCGGCGCGTCGACGTGGCGCGGAGCCTGAACCTGCGCCTCGGGCGCCGGCTCGGGGGCAGCTGCCGGTGCCGGGGCGGGCGGCGGGACGGCGGCCGGCGGCGGCGCGGGAGCGACGACCGGAGCGCTGGGCACGATGGCGGCCTGTGCGGGCGCGGGCCGTTGATCGACCGTCGGCCGGATGCTCACCGCAAGCGAAATGGCAAGGGCCACAACGCCGACAACGAAGATCGAGGTGAGCGCGCTACCGACCAGCAGGAAGGGCTTGCGGCCCTGATCGGCGACCACGGGGGCGTCGCCCAGCTCGTCGAAACCGAACTCGTCGGCCGTCAACAGCGGCGCCGCCAGCGGAGCCGCGGCAGCGACACCACCCGGTGCGGCCGAGTAGGCCAGGCCGGCGGTGGCCGCGTCGAACATCGGCGCGCTGGCCGAGGCGAGGGCGGCACCGCGAGCCAGCGCCAGGTCGGCGTCACCCGGGGCGTTCACCGGGATGTCGAGCAGCTCGGCCAGGTGCGCCTGCACCGCGGTGACGTCGACGCCGGATCCGACGACGAACATGCCCTGCGGCGGGGTGTCGGCAGTGGCGACGGCGGCTGCCATGTCGCCGAGGACGGCCATGGCGTCGGTGCTGTGCAGGCTGCGGCTCAGCACCTTCGAGATGGCACCGTCGGCATCGACGACGGACATGGTGGCGGTGTCACGGTCCACGAACAGCAGACCGGTGCTCGAGTAGCCGACCGCCCGGCCCGCAGCCTGTGCCAGCGACCCCGCGGCGTGCAGCTCCGAGACCATCATGACGTCCTTGACGCCGGCGGCGTCCAATGCGTCGCGCAACTGCGCGGCGGCGTCGTGGTCACTCCAGGCGACGCCCACCGATTTCAGGTGGTGGCCGCCTTCCTCGGCGCTCTCCCGGGTCCCCAGGATCGCGCTGACAACCTGCTCAACCGGCGTTGCTGAACCGTCGGCCGTCTGCGTTTCGAAAATATCGTGGTCGACGATCTCGCCGTCGGCCTTTTCACCCTCAACCAGCGCCATACGCACCGTGGTTGGCGTCATAGACACACCCAGAACGATGTCCACTGACCCTCCAATAGTGTTCGCTACGCTATCTAGGCCGACACCGAGAATCCCCTGCCGCGCAGGCCACAACCAGATACTTCATCGCAGCGAACGGCGGAGTCGTTACCGATTCCCCCAGCTCATGGAGCCACGATGCAGTTCTTGCCGCGGCGCTGGCTCACATGGTCCCGCCAATGCCGGTGGTTCAACCCTACCCGCGTTCGGCGTAGATGACCTAAGCAGTTTCAGGCGTCCTCGGCGTCCGGGCGAGGCTGCTTCAACAGATCGGTCAGCGAGCTGGAACCCGTCGGCCGGCGGGTGCCCAGGTGGCCGTGCACGCCCTCCGCGTAGGCCGTTTCGGCGTGCTGGGTGAAGTCGACGCCGGCGGTCTCGTCCTCGGCGCTGAGCCGGAAACCCATGACCCTGTCGATGATCTTGCCGAGGACGAACGTCGCCGTGAAGGCATACGCCGCGACGACGGCCATCGCGAGCAACTGCTTACCGAGCTGGGCGAATCCGCCGCCGTAGAAGAGGCCGCGGACGCCGCCGGTCATGACATCCGTCGCCAGCAGGCCGATCAGCACGACGCCGACGACACCGCCGACGAAGTGCACGCCGACGACGTCGAGCGAGTCGTCGTAATTGAGCTTGAACTTGAGGCCGACCGCGAACGAGCAGACCACACCGGCCAGCAGGCCGACGATGAGCGCGCCCAGCGTGTTGACCGTACCGCACGACGGGGTGATCGCGACCAGGCCGGCGACGACGCCGGACGCCGCGCCGAACGTCGTCGGCTTACCGTCACGCACCTGCTCGACGGTGAGCCAGCCCAGCATGCCGAGACAGCCGGCGACCAGGGTGTTGAGGAAGATCGCGGCGGCGGTGCCGTTCGCGGCCAGCGCCGAGCCCGCATTGAATCCGAACCAGCCGAACCACAGCAGACCGACACCGAGCAGAACGAACGGCAGGTTGTGCGGGCGCATGGCGTCCTGCTTGAAGCCGATGCGCGGGCCCAGGACGATGGCGAGCGCCAGCGCCGAGGCGCCCGACGCGATCTCGACGACCAGGCCGCCCGCGTAGTCCAGCGCGCCCATCTTGGCGAGCCAGCCGTCCGGACCCCAGACCCAGTGCGCGATCACGCTGTAGACGACGATCGCCCAGATCGGCACGAACACCATCCACGCCGAGAACTTGGCGCGGTCCGCAATGGCGCCGCTGATCAGGGCGGCGGTGATGATGGCGAACGTCAGCTGGAAGGTGGCGAACAGCAGCTCCGGGACGGCGCCGTGCGTGGTGCTGGGGCTGATGCCGAGCATGCCGAAGTGTTCGAGGTTGCCGAGGAAACCGTCGCCGTCCGAGAAGGCCAGCGTGTACCCGAGCACCAGCCACGCCACCGTGACCAGCGGAATCGAGATGAAGCTCATCATGATCATGTTGAGCACGCCGGTCGTGCGGACCATGCCGCCGTAGAAGATGGCCAGGCCCGGCGTCATCAACAGGACGAGAGCGGTGCTGGCGAGCAGCCAAGCGGTGGCGGCGGGATCGATGCCTTGCACGTGAGACTCCTTCGACAATCTTGACGAGGATGTATCGGCGGCGTTTCCGGCGCGCGGCGACTGCGTTTCCGACGTGTTACACCAGCCTCACATGGGTATTTGGGGCGTGGTTCCCCGTGAAACAAGTGGCGGTTAGACGCTGGTGGTTCCGGGTATCAGGGTGTTCATGTTGAAGCGCACAACTGCAGCTGCCGCCCTGCTCACTGCACCCGTCTTTGTGCTGGCCGCCTGCAACTCCTCCAACCAGAACACGTCGAAATCATCGACCTCGGCGCCGCCCACGACCTGGACCCAGGCCAATCCGTCTGCGCTGAACGTCGTGCTGAAGACATCTGATGGCAGACCCGTCGCGAACGCCTCGATCGACTTCACCGACGGCTACGCCACCGTGACCGTGGAGACCACCGGCGGCGGCATCCTCGCCCCGGGTAGCCACGGCATGCACATTCACTCCGTCGGCAAGTGCGAGGGCGACTTCACCTCGGCCGGCGGCCATCTGCAGGTCGCCGGGCATACCGGGCATCCGGCGAGCGGCGACCTGACGCCGCTGAACATCCGCGGTGACGGCACCGGCAAGGTCGTCGCCACGACCGACGCCTTCACCGAAGCGGGTCTGAAGGGGCCGGAAGGCAGTGCGCTCATCATCCACCAGGGGCCGGACAACTTCGCCAACATCCCGCCGCGCTACACGCACAACGGGACGCCGGGCCCGGACGCCGAGACACTCGCGACCGGTGACGCCGGTGGGCGCGTGGCGTGTGCGGTGCTCGCCCCCGCTGGTTCTACTTCGTCTTCGTCGCCGTCTACTTCGACGTCGACCGCGACCGTCACCGAGACGACGGGCGTGCCGGTGGCGCCGCCGGTGACGTCATCGAGCGCGACTTCGACGTCCACTTCCCCGACGTCTACTACTCCGTCGACCACGACCACTACTTCCACGACGGTGCCGACCACGACCACGACGATTCCCACCAGCCCGGTCGCGCCGGTGAACCCGATGCCGGGTGGCTGAGTTCTGGGGTTTTCGTTGACCCTGACGTGAGGGCGCAGAAGTACGAGTAGGCCCTGGCCTGGTTACAGGGTCAACGGCACTAGGCGGCCCCTGCGCGTTGAGCCTGTGCCTACGGCGTGAAACGCCGACGAGCGAGCACCCTCACCGCGGACTCAGCACTCAGGTGGCGTTGACTGCGAATCGAGGCAGCCTGCTACTCGCAAAAGTTCTGCGTCAGTTCGCAGTCAACGAAGCTAGGGCTTGACGAAGTTCAGGTACGACCGCGAAGGCGTCGGGCCACGCTGACCCTGGTACTTGGAGCCGACCTTGTCGCTGCCGTAGGGGTGCTCGGCGGGGCTGGTCAGGCGGAGCAGGCAGAGCTGACCGATCTTCATACCTGGCCACAGGGTGATCGGCAGATTGGCTACGTTCGACAGCTCCAGCGTGATGTGCCCGGAGAAGCCCGGATCGATGAAGCCCGCGGTGGAGTGCGTCAGCAGACCGAGTCGGCCCAGTGAGCTCTTGCCTTCGAGACGGCCCGCCAGATCGTGTGGCAGCGTGCAGGTTTCGAGTGTCGAGCCGAGTACGAACTCGCCCGGGTGCAGCACGAAGGGTTCGCCTTCGGCGGGCTCGACCAGGGTGGTCAACTCGTCCTGCTGCTGCGCCGGGTCGATGTGCGTGTAGCGGGTGTTATTGAAGACCCGGAACAGGCTGTCCAACCGGACGTCGACGCTGGAGGGTTGCACCATGGCGTCATCGAACGGGTCGATGCCGAGACGTCCAGCAGCGATTTCAGCCCGAAGATCGCGATCTGAGAGGAGCACGTGGGGAGCCTATCGGGCTGGGTTGATATCCTGCAGCGGCACCATGCCGATGTAGTTCAATGGCAGAACATCAGCTTCCCAAGCTGAATACGCGGGTTCGATTCCCGTCATCGGCTCCACGCCTACCAGGGCACATACCGTTCGACTCTGTTCGAACCGGGGCCTCAGGGTCACACAGGGTCACAAGTCAGACAGAACTCTTGTTCGGACGGTCCAGAACGGCACCTGCCGACTTCAATGCGTCGGCCTGGCTGTGGGCATACACACGGAGTGTCAGCGTGGGGTCTGAATGCCCGATCCACGCTGCGATAACTGCGACCGGTACCCCATCGAGGTGCATCAGCGTGGCCGCGGTGTGCCGCCCACCGTGCAGCTTGATGTGCCGCACGCCGGCAGACTTGACCGAGTTGGCCCAGTATCGCGACAGGACGGCAGGGTTGTAAGGCTCCCCCGCCTCGTTGCACACCACGTAGTCACCTGTGCCGTAGTGCTCGCCGATGGCCAGCCGCTCGGTTGCCAGGCGCTTCTTCGCGGCCTTGAGAACACGCGCCAGCCGGTCTGGCAGCGGCAGTTCGCGTCGGGATGCCTCAGACTTCGGATCGTTCTCGACGGTGACGCCGCCGGCCGACACGCGGTTGTTGGCAACCAAGAGCGTCTTGGCCGTGAAGTCGATGTCGGCCCAACGGAGGCCGGCTATCTCGCCGCGGCGCAGCCCGTACAGAGCGAGCTCCCATGCGTGCCCGAGTCGGTTTGTGGCGAAGTGCTTGCGTAGCCGCTGGACCTCGGCCGCCGTGAACGTGTCGACGTCCTTGTGGGCGGCCGACACGCGCGCCACGCTGGCCGCCACGTTGGTGGTAACGATCTTCTGAATGAGCGCGTCAGCGAGCACCTGGTCGACGCTGCTGACCGTCTTGTTGACCGCGACCGGTGACCACGGCCGACGGGTCCGCCCCTTGGCCGTCTTGGTACCGCCGGCCACGAGGTCAGTGACAAGTTGGTCGATGTGCTTCTTGGTGAGCTTCTGTACCGGCAGCGCGCCATGCCGTTCACGCAGCGGTGCTAGATCGTATTCGAATTTGGCCAGCGACGAAGCACGCAGATTATGGCGTCCCGCAAGATAATTGGCGCACACCTCGTCGACGGTGATCTTCGAGGGAGACACGTAAGTCCCGGCCTGAGCCTTGCCCTGCAACTCCGCGAGCACACGCCTGGCATCCGCTTCCGTCCGACAATGACGCTTCGCCTGCTGCCGCTTGCCATCGACCGGGTTGGCGCCGACATCGACCTTAACCCGGTACCGCACAACGGTTTTCCCTGTCGATCGGTCGAGCACCTCGACCTTTTTGATCTGCGGAGGAAGCTGCTGCCTAGTCATCCTCAGACACCACCCCGCCGGCGCTACGGATACGCTCATTCAGGCTCTGCAATTGCTGCTGTGTGCGCACCATCGATCCAGCCAACTTGTCCACCTCATCGTCGGAGTCGAGCGTCGACAGCATGTTCTTCAACTCGGTCAAATGTCGCTCGGTGTGCGCTCGTTGTTTCGCCAACTTCATGACCTCGTAGTGGCGAACGTCCAATGCAGACAGCGCCTCAGGCCTAGCCGCAAGGCCGTCGATGTCGTCGCCGGCGACCCATGCCGCAGCCACGAATGATGTCCGTTGCACGCCCGGCAGCATGTCGACAGGTCCGTCTGGAATGTCGGGGAACAGCAGCGCCATTGGCGTAACGTCAAGGGCCGCAGACAGAATCAGCCACTCTGCGACGCTCAGTACTTCACCCCGATGGCCGGAATCGAGCTTCGCGATAACGGTGGGCGATACGCGGTATCCAAGTTCTGCCGTTCGGTCACTGAGCCACGCAGCCGATCTCTTGCCGCGAGCCGTTTTGATCGCCAGGCCGACCCGAGCCACCAGCTCTTTGGCCCACTGCTGGCCGTAATCGTCTTGCGCCATGCGAAGAGTATGACGCATATCTATGCGTCTGTCGAAGATTCTGCTAGTGTCTGCAGTGTGCGAAGAAATCGCACTGAATCATTCGCCACACGCAGAGGAAGGTTTCATGAACGATTACGAGGCTGTCGGCCTCAAGCTCGGCGGCGTCAGCCGCTCAACAGTTTTTCGCCTCTGGAGTAGCGGAGAACTGCCGAGTGTCCGCGTTGGTCGGCGCCGGTTCAGCACTGACAAGCAGATCGCTGACTACGTCGCTCGCCTCGAAGGTGCAGCCTGATGCACCCGAACATCGACCAGGCCGATCGTGACGCGCTCGACGACCTCGGTCTGATTGACACCGGCATGGCCGGAGATGACGAAGCGGCCTCCGTTCGTCCGGTGTTACCAGCACCGGCGGGGACCGCTTCAGCCCACTAACCAGCAGATCAGAAAGGCAATTCCATAATGACACACCAAGATCAGCAGGTCACCTGCACTGGCGACGTCTGGTGCGGATGCAGGTGCACCGCCTGCGCCGAGACCTTCGAGCACTGTCACAACAAAGGCCAGTTGCCGGTGAGCGCCGCCGACGTCGAGCGCATCGCCCGAACGGCGTACAGCAGCGGGCTCGACACCGCTCTGCAGTTCGACGGCGCGGCCAACATGATCGCGCTGGCCATCGAGGACGTCGAGAAGGCGCAGGAGCAGTTACCGCCAGACTCGAGCATGTGGGACGCGGTCGACCTCGTCCGTGTTACCCGCCATCTTCGCGCTGCCGCCCGCCTGGTGGACTCGGTGGCCGACCGGATCGGCACTCCGGCGGTGACCCGATGAGCGCGAAGAAAGCTATTGCAGCCGAAGGCATCGAGCGTGATGTGGTCGACATGAAGCCGGTGGAACTCGACCCGCCGGCGCCTGAGGTCGTCCGCTGGCAGGAACTAGCCGACCGGGAACTGGTCATCTATCACGGCGGCGATGCCGAGAAGATCATCCCGTTTCCACGGCCAGCGTGGTCAGACCCTGACTGCGACGCCATCGGGGTCAGCGCCATCAATACCCGCTACCGATCGGCCGTCACCTACGTGGCGTCGGGATACGGGCGCGGAGATGTCGACGACGACGAATTCGAACCGGCGGCGTTCGGAGTGCGCGTTGCGAAGTTCGGTGACGGCACCGAAGTGGTCAACGTCCACCTGCGCCGACAAGTTGACGGCAAATGGGTCGATTTCGGGCTGAGCATGTTCCTGGAACAAGCTAGGGAGCTGGCACGGGTAATCGACGCAGCGGCCGATCTCATAGAGGCCGACCAGTGACCGCCGCGCTGAGGTCCGAAGGGCCGCGTTTGGAACGCGACCCTGACGACGATGAATTCCGAATCGCAGTGCGCTGCAACGTCTGCCGCCGATGGCTGACCGACCCCGAGAGCGTCGCCAACGGAGCGGGCGCCCGCTGCCGGGGAGAACGTGAGTAGTCGCGAAGTGTCGTGGTGGTCGGTCTACCAACTGTTGGCCGACCACCTCGGCAAGCAACCCACAGTCATCGCGGGAACGCCTGCGTGGCAACAGCTTCCAGACGACCACCCCGACAAATGGCGGGCGATCCTCTGGGCCGCAGTGTGGTGGGCACTCGACACCGAAACTCGCCAAGAACATCTTGCCGACGCCGGCAAAAAGATCGCCGAAGCGGTCGACGCCAACGCCATGGCGCAGAACATCATCCAGGGCCGCGGACCGGCCTACATCGAACGGAAGTCAGCGTGACGGACAAGTTGCTGGACCAGGTCAACACGATGGTCACCAAATACGTGGCCTTCCCGTCGGAGCAGGTCGCGTCCGAAAGTGGGTGTAAAAGCACCGGTCGGTTCGCAGCTTCGTGGGTGAGCATACGGGCTGGGGAACTCAAGTGACAGGCTCTTGCAGCTTGAGCTGGTGGTGTTGGGGATAACGGCGAGCGGGTTCGGTAGCTTGCTGCGGATGCTTTGGCGCGCCCAGGGCTGATGCGTAGGGCCGAGAGATGCTCAGCTGGAGAGGGTTTGGGCGGCGTCGGTCAGTGCGTTGAACGCGGCGTCGAGGCGGTCTTGGCGGCGGCGGTTGGGTTCGTGGTTGGCTTCGGCGGCTACGAACCCGATAAGCTCTTCGAGGTCGTCGGCATTGGTCAGTAAGGCAGCGCCGTTTGGGTGGGCGCGCATGCCGTACACCAGTCGCTCACAGTCGGGGTCAAGCAGCATCAGGTCGCGTAACACGGCGGCGGTCGTGTCGCTGACGATGACCTCCTTGAGGTCGCCGGCAACGCTGGAGCGGCGGCGGCGCAGGTCGTATGGGGAGTCTGCCCAGTTGCTGATCACCCCCTCGTCGTCGCAGACGCTGCACGACCATCGGATCGGCGCCGCCGTCTCGGCCGAGGCGATAGCGATGGTCATCCGCCCGGGGCAGCGCCTGTGGGCGGGGCGGCGCCGACACGGCAATGCCGATACCCACCGATCACCGACCTGGCCGGCGGTGCCCGCCCGGACAATGTCGCCCAGGTGTTGTGCCAGGCGGCGCGCGGGACCGGAAGCGTCGTGCGGCATGTCGAGGAAGTGATGCAGATCGGCGACCAACACGTCGCCACACTGTACCGGCGCCACGTCGCGGTGTTCTTGGGTACCGATCCTCGGGGACGCTGCCTACGATCATGGGTCGTGATGCTGCGATGTACCGCCAAGGTGTTGGCGCTGCTGAGGGCGCCTGAGCCGCCATCGGCCAAGCCTGCGCGACCGACTGGTATGCCCACCTGGTCTGGATCGACCGACGCAAATGCCTGCTGGTGACCCACGCCGGGACCTTGTTCTCGGTGTTCATGCCGAACGTCACCGCCGCCGGGTTGCGCCCGATCGGCCCGCCGGTCGTCTCGGCGATCCAGGCCGCGTTGCACGTCGAGGGTCTGCCCGCCGATACGCTCGGCGATCTTGATCCCCAGCAGGTGGCCGTGGCCAAGACCGCCGACCGCCGCATCCTGGGCACGATCAACGACCTGGCGTTCACCACCGAACACGTCATCGCCACCGCTGGCGGCCTGGCCCGCTGCGACATCGACGCGCTGCACCACGGCCTGCATCGCACCATCAACAGCATCACCGGCTACATCCCACCGATCGACCTGGTCACCGCCAGCCGTCACCGAAACTGAGCCTGCCAAAGCGACACGGAGTTGTTACGCGGTGGCCGAGATGGGATCTGCGGGGTTGGTGCCGTTACTCGTGGTGGACGGTGTCAGCCGCAGTTCACGGGGTGGGTCCAGCAGCGATCGACGTAGGTCGTGCAGCAATCGGGTACCGACCGGTGTCATGGACAGCCCGCGCCAACCGGCCGAGGCCCGGTCGAGCACCGCCCATACCAGGCTAACGGCGCTGGTCTCGCCGGGGAATCGGCCGATGACCTTGGTCCGACGCTTGGTCTCCCCAAAGGAGCGCTCAATAAAATTCGAATGTCGAACGCGCCCATGGTGTTCGACCGGGAACCGCAGATAGGCAGTCAACCCAGCTTTGTCGGTGAGCAGAATGCGCATCGCCGCCGGATAGAGGTCGAAGTATTTGGCGGCGAACGCCTCGATCCGCTTGTCGATGATCTCAACGAGCCCAGGCCCCGGTTCAACCGTCAGATCGGCGGTATCGAAGATGGCCCAGTAGCCGTCGCGGACCTCGGCTTGCATCCCGGCGGGAATCTTCGCGAGCACGTTGCGGAGTCGATGAATAAGACATCTCTGCCGCAACGCTTTTGGGAAAATTTGTTCGATGGCTGCGATCAGGCCCTTGGCGCCGTCAGAGACAACCAACAGTGGACAACCCAGGCCGCGATCGCCCAGATCAGTCAGGAAGTCGGCCCATGCGTCGGTCGACTCGCCGGTCCCGGGCGCCAACCCGACGAACACCGGCTTGCCCTCGGTGGTGATGCCCCAGGCGGCCAGCACCGGCTCGGCCGGGCGACCCCGGATGCATCCGAAAGAAGCTGGCATCCAAGAACAGGTAATCCAGCGTGATCTCGTCAAGTCGACGACGCGCCCACGCCTGGTATTCGGCTCGGATCGCCTTGCACACTTCCGAGACCGTGGATTTGGAGATCGCGGCCTGGTCGCCAAGTGTTTCGGCGAGGGTGGCCTGCACGTCGCGCACCGATAACCCGCGTACGAACGAGGCAATCACCAGCGTCTCCAAGGCGTTGGTTCTCGTCACGTGCTTGCCGAACAACCGCGACGCAAACGCTGCGGTGGTGCCACGCAGCTTCGGCCGCTCCAACGTAACCGGCCCAGTGGTGGTTTTCACCGTCACCTGTCGATACCCGTTGCGCGAGCCGCCGTTAGCGTCGGGACAGGCAGCAGCGCGTTGGTAGCGTTCGCGACCGAGGAACTCGGTGACCTCAGCCTCCAGGGCCGCCTGCATCAACAGTTGAGCGCCCAGCCGGGCAACCTCTTCAAGGATCTCCGAAAGCTCCCGATCCTCGGCAAATAGGGCATCGATTCTGGTGCGGATGCGATCGACGGCTGATACTCGAACAGGCACGGGCGTGACTCCTTCTTCGCAGACTTGCAGGTCGTGAAGCGGAACCTACGCCCGTGCTCCGTATTTACACCGCGTCCCGGACACGACCGTCGGAGCATCACGCCGTTGTTGTGGCTCTCTGGGTGCTACACACCTGGGTGGTCAATGCGTTCTACGTGACGCCCCGGCTGATCCTCGACAGCGCCGAGCCTGGCTCTGGCAAGACCCGGGTGCTCGAGCTTCTGGCGCTGCTGTGCCGCTCCGCGAAGCTCACCCTGTCGACCACCACGGCCGCCCTGTACCGCCGAATTGCGGCCGCCGTTGACGAAGGACTCCCGCCGCCGACCGTACTGCAGGACGAGGCCGATGCGATCTTCGGTAGGACCGCCACACCCCAGGCCGAAGACCTCCGCGCGTTGTTCAACGCGGGTTATCGAAAGGGCGCCACGGTCGACCGCTGCGAAGGCGACGCGAAGAACATGAAGGTGCGGGAGTTCCCCGTCCATGCCCCCGTCGCGCTGGCTGGTCTTGCCGGCAAGATGCCCGACACCATCCGAACCCGCGGCGTGACGATCCACATGCGACGGCGGCGCCCAGATCAGCCCGTAGCTGACTACCGGGAGCGTGACGCGCTGCTCGAAGCCGAACCGATCCGCGACCAGATCGCGCAATGGGCCGCTGAACACCACGACGCGCTCGCGGACGCCCGACCAACTATGCCGGGTCTGCTGCACGAATAGGTGACATCTGAGTTGGCTTGCCCAGCATGGGCGGGCTGGAAGGATGTCCCCATGGCAAGGCCCTACCCCCGCGAGTTCCGCGACGACGTCGTCCGGGTCGCTCGCAACCGCGATGACGGTGTAACGATCGAGCAGATCGCCACCGATTTCGGAGTGCACCCGATGACGCTGCAGAAATGGCTCCGTCAGGCCGACATCGACGAAGGCACCAAGCCCGGCAAGAGCGCCAGCGAGTCCGGTGAGCTGCGCGAAGCCCGACGGCGGATCAAACTGCTAGAGCAAGAGAACGAGGTGCTGCGTCGGGCCGCAGCGTATTTATCGCAGGCCAATCTGCCGGGAAAAGGGTCTACCCGCTCGTGAAAGAGCTCGCCGCCGACGGGATCCCCGTCGCGGTGACGTGCCGGGTACTCAAGCTCTCCCGCCAACCGTATTACCGCTGGCTGGCCGACCCCATCACCGAGGCCGAACTCATCGAGGCCTACCGCGCCAATGCGCTGTTCGACGCGCACGCAGACGATCCGGAGTTCGGCTACCGCTACCTCGTGGAGGAGGCGCGCGATGCCGGCGAGCCGATGGCCGAGCGCACCGCATGGCGGATCTGCTCGCAGAATCGACTGTGGAGCGTGTTTGGTAAGAAACGCGGCAAGAACGGCAAAGTCGGGCCGCCGGTGCACGACGATCTTGTCGAGCGTGACTTCACCGCTGAAGGGCCAAATCAGTTGTGGCTCAGTGACATCACTGAGCACCGCACCGGTGAGGGCAAGCTCTACCTCTGTGCGATTAAGGACGTGTTCTCCAACCGGATCGTCGGCTACAGCATCGACTCCCGAATGAAGTCACAACTGGCCATCCGGGCACTACACAGCGCGGTAGCCCGACGCGGAGATGTCGCGGGGTGCATTCTGCACTCGGATCGCGGATCTCAGTTCCGGTCAAGGAAATTCGTACACGCCTTGAATCAACACGAGATGGTCGGCTCTATGGGCCGTGTCGGAGCCGCCGGCGACAACGCCGCCATGGAGAGCTTCTTTAGCCTGCTGCAGAAGAACGTGCTCGACCGCCGCCGCTGGGACACCCGAGAACAACTCCGCATCGCGATCGTCACCTGGATCGAGCGCACCTACCACCGGCGCCGCCGCCAGTCCGGCCTCGGGCGGTTGACCCCGATCGAATTCGAAGCAATCATGACCACACCGGCCAGTCAGGCCGCGTGACCGAAACTGTCACCTGATCGTGCAGCAGACCCGCCCGCCGGGGTCACTGATCGCTCGGCCGAGATTTGGGAACCCATGATCGCGATCGCCGACTTGGCTGGCGGTGGCTGGCCTGACAAGGCTCGCGCGGCGTGCAGGTTCTTCGTGATCGCCTCAGCCTCCGATGACGAACGGTTATCACTCGGACAGCGTTTGCTGCGTGACATCAAAACCGTGTACGACGAGGCCGGTACAAACGCCATGTGGTCGTCGGACATCATCGCGAAGCTGACCTCCGATGCGGAATCTGAATGGCGAGACATGTGGGGAAAGACCCTCGATCAGCGCCGCTTAGCAAAGGAACTCGCCCGATACGGCGTGAAGTCGAAAACCGTACGCGTGGGCGTGGCGACCTCCAGGGGATACGACATCGAGGGAACCTCAGGGCTGAAACAGGCATGGGATCACTGGCTCACCCCATCTGCAAGTGACACAAGCGCAACAGCCGACACATCCCAGGTCACAGCGTTTCGTTCTGTGTCAAATAAAAAGATGAACGACACAAGCGACACACAAGCGACACAGCGGATCATGACCCCTGAACTGCACGTATCCGAAAATGTGTCGGACGTGTCGGATGTGTCACTCACATGCGAAACAAGCCGACCAGGCCGGCCTCCGCTCTGTCCTGATTGTGCCCGTGCACCCGCTCGATCCGACTCCCACTATTGCGACCTCTGCACGGCCAGGCGCCGACGCCAGCAAACCATGGGAGATACCCCGGTGACCGCAGCGCAATGGCTGGTCTCGTGGATACGCGAGAACGCCGACTCGGACGGCTGGGTGAAGCCAGGCGACGCATTAGCTGCAGGCGAGGCTGCGGGACATAACCGCGCAGCCGTCATCAAGGCCCGGCAGATTTACGCCGAGCCGCCGATCGAATCCAGCGGCATCGGCCGGCGATCAATGTGGCGCATCGTCCGCACCGATACGCAGACCACGAACCGTGGCGACGAGCACCACGGTCCCGACGACGAGGCCAGCGCATGACCCGCCAGCCCATCCGCGCCGCGTACGAAGAAACCGGTGCACTACGGCGCCACTGCCCCATGTGCGATGCCAGCCCCGGCCAATGGTGCGTCGACCCACGCGGCCGAATCCGCCGAGTCCCCTTGCGTCCGTCGCGGCGTCGTAGAGAAGGAGTCAGACTCCCGCTCAACCGACGAGGCGCGCGATTACTCCGAGCCACTGCACCCCGCCGAGGATGCCTCGTGACCAGCGACAAGGGTGTCCGCCTGATGGACACCCCGGGGGCAGGCACCTCGCGAGAACCACGTTCGCGCAGGTGGGATCGCCAATCGAAGTCCTGATCCCTCCCCCGGAAGTGTATGCACAGATAACGGGTCGAAACCCGCTGACCTGCGGAAACAGCCGATTAAGTGTGCAGAAGCAGTGCCAAGTGTGACCAAAGGAGAAACCGATGACTAATCCCGAAGCTGGCTCGAAGCCAAACAACGCGGACTACCGCCGCGCCGCCGTTCTGACACTGCATCACCGCCGCGGCGATCGCGTCGGCATGGTGGCGATCGCCGAGGAATCGAATGCGCTGAATCGCGGCGCGGAACTGCTGAAGTCGGTGCTGCTACTCCACCAGACCCTGATCGGGCTGCTGCGCACCGCCAACGGCATCACCCTGCTCGCCCCATGGGTGGCTTCGATGGCGTCGATGCTCGCGACCGAGCCACCGCAGACCGACATCATCCGCGCCGCGCAGATACTGAACTTTCACGGCCAGGGCAACAAGGACGGTATCGCGTCGGTGGTGAACTCTGCCGACGGCCGGATGACACAGGTGCTGTTGGCCTTGCTCGATCTGTATGAGGTCGCGCTCCCTGAGTTGAGCGGCACCGTCGGTGTCGGGTGGCTCGAGTCGCAGATTCAGGGGTTCCTTGAGATGGAGCACGGCCTCGATGACTTTGGCGAATAGGCAAGTCTGCTTGCCGATTCGGCAAGTCAGGTTGTACCGTGAATGTAGTAGCTCGGTATCGTGCGAACGCCAGCAGTCCACAGGAGTGGGCCACGCTGGATACGCGGGTCACCATGCGCCGGTTGATTTTTCGCGCATTCTTGGTGGTGACCATCGATGAATCAGATTCTCTATCGCCCCGTCCGGTTGGCAGTCGAAGGCCGGCTTGTCGGTGTCTCGCTTCCCTACGGTGTGGACAGCACCGTCCGTGGCGACGGCGGGGAACCGTACGTGGAGCGCTTCGGCCCCGGTGTCTTCGCCCGATCATTGGCTGAGCGTGGCGCCAAGGTGAAACTGTTCAGCGGGCAGGAGAGCCGCGCCGTGCCCATTGGTGGAGCTGCGGCGGTCCTCGAAGAGTCCGAGACGGAACTACTCGCCGCGTTCGCTGTCCCTGAGGGCCGGCAAGGTGATGAGGTCCTGGCGCTCATTGAGGCGGGCGCTCAAGGGGTTCTGGCGTTCCGGCCGGTCCAAGATCGACGCGAAGGCGACGTGCTGGTCCGCGCGGAGGCCGCTCTGGTCGATGTGCGGGTGCTCAACCAGACGCCGCAGCACGTGGTACCCCGGGCGGTCGCAGAACGGCGGTTGAAGCTCCTGGAACTGGGGGCGTCGTGGTGACCAGGCTGCTACCCCCGCGCATCGATGTGTGCCGGTCGGTTCCGTTCGCCCCTCTGGCTCGCGCCGGGGAGGATGACGGCCGCACCTTCGAGGGCTACGGCGCGGTGTTCGACTCGCCGACCCGAATCGACTCGTGGGAAGGCACGTTCGACGAGTCGATAGCACCGGGTGCATTCCGCAAGTCCTTGACTGAGCTGGTTCCCAAGTTCCAGTTCGACCACGGGCATCACCCGCTGATCGGTTCCATCCCGATCGGTGCCATCACCGATATCCACGAGGACGAGCGTGGCCTGTTCGTTCAGGCGCGTCTCGGGGAGCACATGCTGATCGACCTTGTCCGGGAAGCCATCTCGACAGGTGCGATCAACGGCATGAGTTTCCGGTTCAGCGTGGTCCGAGACGAGTGGCGCGACCGCAACGGCAAGAAGATCACTTCCGAGAACGAGCTGAGCCGGCTGCTCTACGGCGCCGAGCCGGAACGGTTACCGCTACAACGCACCTTGCTGGAAGTGAAGTGCGCCGAGGTCGGCCCCGTTGTGTGGCCTGCCTACCCCGACACGACCGCGTCCGTGCGGTCAAACATGTTGATCCCCAACGCGGTTGCGGCCCGTCGGCTGCGCCTGCTTGAAATCTAAAAGAAGGGCAAGACTATGAGTGTTTCTCACGACAGATTCCGCACTGAGCAGGAAATCGCCGACTATCGGCGTGAAGCTCACCAACTCCTCGACCAGGCCGGCAACAGTGATCTCACCGGCGCGGCAGCCACCCGGTTCGACGAACTGACCGGCCTGATTGAACGGGGGCAGGACACGCTGCGCGGCCTCAACGCTCAGCACAGCGCCGAGTTGGCCCAGCTTCGTTCCGGGCTGAATAACGGCTCGCTGCGCATTGATGGAGGCGGCGTAACCCCGTATGACCGCGACCCATTGGGCGACCACCGCGACATCGGAGAGTTTCGGGGCCGCAACCCGTGGCAGTTGTCGGAGATGAATACGTTCGGCCGCGACCCCGAACAGGTCTCGTCCGAATTGCGGGCACGCGCATTGTCGGCCGTCGAGAAGATGTCCGGCGCTTCCGACGCCATCCGCGAGTCTGCGACCAACATGATCGAGGCCGACGACGCCGAGGACGGCCGCCTGGCCCGCCACGTCCTGATCACCTCCAACCCGGACTACCTGCGTGCGTGGTCGAAGATGGCGAAGAACCCCATGAACGCCATGCTCTCGGACGCGGAGCAGCAGGCGGTACGCGACGCCGAGAGCTGGCGGGCGATGTCCCTCACCGACTCGGCAGGCGGCTTCCTCGTGCCGTTCCAGGTCGATCCTGCTCTCAACATCACGAGCGCAGGCAGCTACTCCGAGATCACCCAGGTCGCACGCCAGGTCATCGCCACCAGTGACGTATGGAACGGCGTGTCGTCGTCGGCAATTCAGTGGTCCTGGGACGCGGAAGCCTCTGAGGTGTCCGACGATTCACCGTCCTTCGCTCAGCCGTCCATCCCGATCTACAAGGCCCAAGGCTTCGTCCCGATCTCGGTCGAGGGTCTGCAGGACATGGCCAACGTGACTGAGTCGGTCGCCCAGCTGTTCGCCGAAGGACAGCAGGACCTCGAAGCAGTCACCCTCATCACCGGCACCGGTTCCGGCCAGCCCACCGGCATCGTCACCGCCCTTACCGGCACGAGCTCGGTGGTCAACGCGGCCACAGACGACACCTTCGCGCTGAAGGATGTGTACGCCGTCCGCGATGCCCTGCCGGCCAAGTGGCGTCGCCGCGGCTCGTGGCTTGCCAACAATTCGGTGTACTCGCTGGTTCGCCAGTTCGACACCTCCGGTGGTGGTGGCTTCTGGACCAACCTGAACAGTGACCGGCCGCCGCTGCTGTTCGGCCGCAGCGCCATCGAGGCCGAGGCGATGGATGGTTCCATCACCACCTCGGGCGCGAACCACAACTACGCCATGATCTTTGGCGATTTCAACCAGTTCGTGGTGGCTCGGCGTTTGGGCATGACGGTCGAGCTCATCCCGCATTTGTTCGGGGCGAACCGTCGGCCGACCGGTCAGCGCGGTTGGATCGCCTGGTATCGGGTCGGTTCAGACAGCCTGAACGACAACGCTTTCCGCATGCTGGACGTGGTCAGCGCGTCGTAAGTGAATCTTGCGGTCCCGGCGTGAAACCTCCCTTTCACGATCTGGGGCAAGGCGTCACCACGACGGGGCATCGGAAGTCCCAGAGTGACGACCTGCGCCGGGGCCGCAACCCCAACTCATCCCGCCTGGATAGCGAGGTAGGTCCATGGACCCCATCATTCTCAGGATTGAGCCCGAGCTCGATGAGCGCGCCGCCACTTCCACGATGGCGCGGGCTCAGCGGGTGTATGAGCAGGGTGCCCGTGACATCTCGAAGGTGATGCGCCAGCAACTGACCCAAGGTACCGAGGCTGCCGGCAAGGGTTTCGATGAGTTGGAGACCAAGGCACGCAAGGCTTATCTGGGGATGCAGGATGCCAGCGAGAAGGTCGCGGCGGCTGAACGCAAGCATCAGGCCGCCGTGGAGAAGGGCGCCGCCAACGCTGAGTCGTTGGGCCGCAAGGTCGAACGGGCCCGCCTGGTGGAGATCGAGGCGATCGAGCGCGCGACGGCCGCGTACAAGGAGTACGGGCAGGCCGCTGATCAAGCTGGCACCAAGGCCGTCACGGGCCTGCGGGGCGCAATGTCTGGGATGCGCAGTGCGGGCGGTGAGGCTGCGAGCGGATTCATGGAGGGTTTCGCCGGGTCTGCAGCGTTGGCGCGACTCGGCACTGCGGGCGGCCCTATCGGTGCCGCGCTGGCTGGCGTGGCAGCGGTTGGCCTTGCTGGCGGAAAGGTGTTGGCCGACAACCTCTCTGCCGGTATGGAGCAGTTGCGGATGCGCGACCTATTTCAGACGCGCCTGGGCGTCGACTCGGGGACGATGCAAACGATCGGCACCGCTGCCGGTACCGCCTACGCGAAAGGCTTCGGCGGGTCGGTCGAAGAGAACCTCAAAACCGTTACCGCGGGCATTCGCGCGGGCCTGATTGGGCCGCGGTCCTCCGATGCTGATCTGGCGAAGTTCACCGAGCGGATGGACACGACGAGCAAGATCACCGGGCAGGACACCGGCGAGATTGCGTCCAAGTCTCGCAACATCATTCGCAACGGTCTGGCCAGTAGCTACACCGAGGTTCTGGACATACTCAATTCGGCGGCCGGCAAGCAGCTCGACATCAGCGGCGACCTGCTGGACACGCTCGAGGAGTACAGCACCGCGTGGCACGGTGTCGGGCTATCCGCTCAGGATGCAGTCGGGTTGATGAAGCAGATGTCGGACGCTGGTATTCGCAACACCGATGTTGCCGGGGATTCCCTCAAGGAACTGTCGATCAACGTGTCAGATGGTTCGAAGCTGACGAATCAGGCTTTCACTGCCATGGGTTTCGACGCCGAGGAGATGACGCGGCGGTTCGCTCAGGGTGGGGCTACCGCGCGCGACGCACTCGGCGCGGTGCTGACCGCGCTGCAGGACATCCAAGACCCGGTCGACAAGAACAACATCGGGTTGGCGTTGTTCAAAACGAAGTGGGAAGACGCCGGTCCGGCCATCAAAAAGGCGGACCTCAAGACCGCAGCGACGGACATGGGGCAGGTTGGTGGCGCAACAGATCAGGCGACGCCGAAGATCAATGCGCAAGTGGACTCGTGGGGGAATCTGAGCCGCGCAATTGACAACGCAGAGGACAGTTTTCAACGCTGGTTGGCCAACACAGGGCCAGGCAACTGGGTCATGCACACGTTGCCGGACGCGCTGAGGCGGCTTTTTGAGCCGGAACCGCCGCAGTATGTTCCACCACCGCCGTCGAGCCCTGCTCAACAAGCGCAGGATTTGGCGGGCTTGATGGGCAATGATCCAATTCAGGGGCCGGGACTCCCGAATAACGTGGGCGTAGGTCCGCATCCGGCGGCGCCGGCACCCGGGGATATCCCGGGCATGTTGAGTACGTTCCTGACGCCGAACCCGAACCTGCCGGTTCCGCCTCCTGGTGTGCAGCATGGGCCGCAGTCGCACATGCCTACCGCCACCGACTCCGCGGCGTCGACAAGCCTCCCGCCAGCACCCGTGTTGGCGCTGCAGTATTCGAATACCGCCGGCCTTCCCTCGTCGATCGCCAACGCACAGCAGAGCTTGGATGAGCGCAAGCATGACGTCGCCGAGAAGCAGGCGCGGGTGGCTCAGTTGGAGCAACTCAATGCCAAAGAGGACGATCTGACTAAGGCGCGCAACGATCTAACGAAGGCGCAGCAAGATCAACTCAAGGCTGAGCAGTCGTTGACCGACGCCCGGATCAATGCCACTAAGCAGGCGAACAAGCAACTCGCTGGCCTGTCGTCGGACATGGAGGAGCTGGGTTCGCAGCTCGACAAGGACTTCGGCATTTCCAAGGGTCTGGGCGGGATCGTCGAGAACATGGTCAAGGCGCTCGGCAACATCGTGGCGGCACCGTTCTTGCAGGCGCTCGGGTTTGTTGCGAAGGCGAACCCGAACGAGGGCTCCGGCATCGTCGGCATGCTCGCAGCCAACGGCATGTTCGGGCAGCAGTACACCCCGGCCGCCATCGCCGCCTCGCAAGCGCCCGCAACCATGAACATGCCCCCAGGGGCCAACATCGCCGCGCTGAGCGGCAACGCGAACGCAGCTATCGCACTGGCGCAGTCCGCGAACGGCGGCTCATACGGCTGGGGCGCGAGCGATCTCGCCAACAAGCTGGCCGACTGCTCTGGCGCCGTCTCCGACCTGGTCGAGGTGATGCAGAACGGATCCGCCAACGCCGGCCGCCTCTTCAACACAGAAGACTTCCCGGCCTACGCGGCGGCGCACGGATGGCAACGCGGCCTGATGCCCGGTGCCCTGAATGTTGGTGTGTCCCATGGCGGTCCCGGTGGCGGTCACATGGCGGCGACGCTGCCCAACGGGGTGAACTTCGAATCAGGCGGCAGCCACGGCGGCATCGCCTACGGAGGACCGGCAGCCGGCGCGGGCGACAAGCAGTTCACCGAACAGTGGTACCTGCCAACGAACGCTGGTCCAGTTGTACCGACTACCGGTACGCCTAGCTACCTCCCATCGCCACCTAGCGGCGGCGACATACTGCCACCGCTGACCAACCCGGACACGTCCAGGCTCTCAATGCCCGGTGCGCCCCCTGCCAGTGGCGGCGCGCCGCTGCATCCCGGCATCGGCCCCGGTAACGCACTCCCGGGTGTCCCGCCGCTGGGTCCGGTGACGCCGGCAGTTGGCCCGGGCACCACGTATCCATCTGTGGGCGGCAACTCCGGGAACATCGTCGGCGGCATGGCGATGGATGGCCTGATGGCCGCAGCCGGTGCCGCGGACCTCATGATGCCGGGCGCTGGCGCCGCGGCGAAGATCGGCATTCAAGTCCTGAACCGGACGGTCGGATACGCGGCGCAGAACGCCGGCATCCTCGCCTCGGGCCTCGGCGAATTCCTCACCGTCGGCGACAACCCCAAGGGCAGCCCCGGCGCCGGATGGCTCGGGAAGCTGGCCGGCGGTATCGCTGGTGCCGCTCCTGCGCTGCCGAACCTGGCTGGCGGGAAGAAGCCTCCGGGGCCGATGGATCAGGCCGGTGGGCAGCAGGGCGGCACCGTCGACCAGAGCCAGACCAACCACATCACCGTGCAGTCGCGTGAGGGTGCGAGCGGGCAGGAGCATGGCGAGCAGATCGCTGCAGAGACTGGCCGCATGTATGCACCGGCGGGCCGCCAGTGACCACCGCCTGCCACATCTGCGCACTCCACGAAGCCGACCAGACCGACCAAGCGGTACGGCTCGAAGCGATCCGGCACCGCCGGCTGCACCTGGCCATCCTGTCCAACGCGATCGACGTCACCGAGGAAATCAAGACCGAGATCGGCGGCTGCATCGGCTGCATGACCCGGCTCGCTGCCTCCACAGCCGCAGTCAACGCCGCCCTCACCATCGCCGCGCACGGAGGCGATCACGCCGCAGCCGTGGCCGACGCCGAACGCATCCTCATGGAGTACATCGACCAGCATCCCGACGGCCCGCCTGGCCAGAGACCCAGTTTTTGAGCCCGGAATCTCAGGTGAGACCGCCAGTCTTGCGTTTCTCTCCCCGAAGTTTTTCCGCCAAGCTCTTTCGAATTCTGCGGTTCTAGCAAACCCAGCCCAGCCTAGTGACAGATCAATCTGAACAGGTCGCACACCTGGCGCAGCGGCTTGTTCAGGGCTGGCGGTTCGATGTGATCGCCAGGATGCGCGCTCGTCGGCTCACTACTCAGATGCTTACCGTCGTCGACCATGCGTAGCCAAACCGACCAACATTCCCAAGCCCTGTCGTGCTTCGACGTGAAATGGATGCCGTGCGGCAATGACCCATCGGACAGGGTGATCTGGTGTACGGCTTCGGCGATGCTGGTGGTGAGAAGTCTGTCTGTCCCATGGAGGTGCTCGGTGGTGAGTTGGTCGACTCCACAGGCAGTCAGCAGGTCTCCATAGTCCCGCATGAGCACGGAGATTGACTCGGCGGCTTCGATATCGACAAACCAACCGGACGGCGGGAGCGTGATCACCTCGAGGTCCGCATCGATGTCGGCAATGGTTCGCATATCTGGATAGACGAATCCCGGCGCGGATCGGTTCCACCAGATGCGACAATAGAACACATGTTCGATACCTGGGAGAACATCGACGGGTACGCCACCTTGTTCCCCTGCGATCGACCCGTCATGGTGAACACCAGCTGGCTGCCGACGTCCGGCACCCGCCGCGACAAGCTGGCCATGTGGATCAAGTCCGGAGGGCTGCACCTCGACTACGAGATGCCCGGACGCCAACTCGCGTGGGTCCGGCGCTCCGATGGCTCATGGATCGCCGTCGTCGAGCTCACCGCCCACAGTGGCAACAAGCGCTCAGCACTGACCGCCACGCTCTGGCTGCCGGCCGAAGCGATCAGGGCATAGGCCCCGAACTGCTGGGTCAGCGTTCGCCGTTCCTTGCCCGCTCCAGCGCGCCTACGCATTGGCCCAATGCAGCGTTGGCTTCGGGCCACGACTCCATCCCCGCGACGTGACGGCCATCGGGGAATGTCGTGCGATTTCGCGCGTCATAGGTGATCGCGTACACCCGGCCCATGTAGACGGCCCACACGTCCTGGCTGGATATCTTGTTGCCCATCTCAGGCCTGTCGCCCGCAATGTTCGCGCCGATGTAGGTGGCACTTCCAGCGACGACTGCCTGGATGTCGATGAGGTGTTCGTCAGGGCGCAGGAATCCGGCGTTGATGATGCGGACGGACGTGACTGGCGCATCCGCACAGGCTGACGGCTCGGGGTCTGCCGTCATATGCCCCTGGGGTCCGTGCGTAAGCGGTGCCACGTTGGTAGGTGACGGCGTACGAGGTGCCCCTGGTTCGGCTGGTTTGAACGCCAAGTAGGTGCAGCCACCGAACGCGAGGACCGCAGCGGTGATGGCGATCCACTTCCAGACCCGTTGTGTGGTGGATACCGGCATCGTCATGGGCACGAACTTGGCGGTCCACTGGGTGCCGTTCCAGTAGCGCTCGCCATCCTTACCACTGGGGTCTGGGTACCAGCCTGCCGCGCGAGCTGCGGACTGCGCTTTGCGAGCGCTCTTGCCCTGTGGTCCGACCCCCGGTGTGGACATGGCGGAATCCTAGATCCGCCCAGTTATTGACGCTGGGGATTGGCTGTGAACCATGTGCGCCGCCTCCCGACGCGAACCTCGGGGTCACGTCAGGGTCACAAGCCAGACCGATTCGCCCATACTTACTGGCACGCACGGATACCCATACTGCGAGGTTAGCGGACTGCCGAGATTCTCAGATACCCCGAAAAACGCATCAGACCGTATTCCCAAGCTGAATACGCGGGTTCGATTCCCGTCATCGGCTCCACACACATGCAGGTCAGGGCCCTATCGCGAGTCCATCGACCAACGTCGAATCGGCCGAATCCCGTATTTTCCCCGTAAATTGGGTCAGCCAGTCCCGTTGCTAGCCCATTCGTCCAGCACAGCACTGGTATCCGGTCCCGCGGTAACCCGCTGCACGTAGTGCTTCTCGGTCGTCGCGATCTGCGCGTGTCCGAGTTGCTGCTGTGCCGCCTCCACCCCGAGCAGGTCACGCACAGCCGTGCCATTGGTCTTGCGCCCAGCGTGCAGATGGAACCAGCGGAGGTGCTCGTGCGGCTTGAGCGCCTGCCGTAGCGAGTCCGCGATGTTCGCTCGACTGAGCAGTCCACCGTTGCGATTGGTGAGCACGACGCCGTCCGTGCCGCCGTCTGGCCCCGTAACCCCGTACAGGTCGGTGAGTACCTTCACGGCGAACTTCGGCAGCGTCACCGTGTGCTCTGGCGTGTGGCCTTTCCTCCATGGCTGCCGGTGAATCGGCTTGCCCGCGATCCGGCCCGACTCCACCACCGTCCCGGTGATCGTCACGGTCGGAGGATCAGCGAGAAGGTCAACGTCCTCCCACCGGATCGCCAGCACCTCGGACGGCCGCGCTCCCGTCGCAACGAGCAGCTCGACGTAGGCCGGCAGCATCGGAGCCCGACGCGGCCCCGGCCCCTTGCGGTCGCAGAACGCCCTGACGGCGTGGCGCACCTGTTCGAACTCGATCGCGGTCAGCGCGCGCACTCGTTTGCGTTCGACCTTGGCAGTCTTGGTCTCCCGGATTGGGTTGTGCCGACAGCAATCGAACCTGACTGCGAGCCCGTACATGCCGACCAGGATGATTCGCATGTAGGTGGCGGCCGACGTCGGCAGTGCCTTGAGGTGAGCGTCGGCACGGCTGGTCGTCAGCTCCGCGATCCGCAGCGCACCGAGCTGCTCCTCGCCGTGCAGCCGCCACGCATCTCGGTAGATAGTTTCGGTCCGCTCGCCGATCCGATCCTCCGCCACCTTGACTGGGACCCACGCCTGGAACAGTTCGGAAAGCGTTGTGCGGCGGTTGATTACGCCGGTCGGTTCACCGGCTTCTAGCTCAGTTTGTATGCGCCGCTTTAGTTCTCGGCGCGCGTCCTCCGCCGACTTCCGCGACGTGGCTTCGCGCTCCCTCAGCTTGCCGTTGTGAAGTCGCACATACGTTGTGGCCGAGAAGATTTCACCACGACGTGCGTTGGTGATTTTTCCGTGCTCGCCCGGCGCGAGCCGTTGTCTAGGCATCTAGATCTTCGCCACTCCGTTCAAGCGCCGCAGCAAGCATCTTGCGCCGCTGCTCCAGCGACCGAATAGTCCCCCGATAATGCGCGGCATCGGCTTCAAGCTGCTTGCGGTACTGCGCTTCCAGCAACAGCGGAGCCTTTTCAACCCGCGCGAGTCCGTCACGCAAAGACTTCAGCTCGTCGTCAATGCCATTGATCTGGGCAGCCAGCAACAGCCGCTGATGCGCGTCGCGGTCCCGAATGCCGGTCGGTGTCAGATCCGAAGTCCCAGTGAACCATCCAACAAAGTCCTCCTGACTCATGCTTGTCCCCGGGAGTACTTCAACCGGCTGCGTCGGTCCCGTTGGCAACAAAAGTTCTAGCGGTGAGACGTCGAGCGCAGCTGCCAAGACAATCAGCTCGGCGACGCTCAGGACGCCGCCCCGGTGACCCGAGTCGAGCTTCGCGATCACCGTGGCGGGAATCCGGAACCCGAGCTGACCGGTGCGGTCGCTGATCCAACGTGCAGAGTGCGACGACCGCAACTCTTTGGCCGTCGCACCTATTCGCTTGACGAGCGATTCGGCCCATCGTTTCCCGTCATCATCAGCGTGCTGATCATCATGCGCCATGCGCAGAACTCTAGCGCGTGCACTTGCGTGCCGCGAAGTGCTTGATTACGGTTTGCGTAGTACGCATTATTCGCGACACGCAACAAGGAACGGGGTCATGGTCAACAAGAGCAACGGTGTTGAAGAGATCATGGAGCGCCTGAGCGTAAGCCGCAGAAAGGTTTTCGCGCTCTGGGCGGACGGATCGCTGGGCTGGATCAGGATTGGTCGGCGGCGATTTTCGACCGATCGCCAACTCGACGAGTTCCTGGCCAAGTTGGAGCAGGCCGCCAGCAACGGCGAGGTCGCCTGAGTTGCGGCACTACCCACAGGCTGACCACTGCGACCTCGGCCTGGTCGACGACGACAACACCCCCGACTTGACGAAAGGCCTCCCTGCAATCGAGGCCCTTCGTCCAGAACGACCGCGCAGTCTCCACGACCGCCAAAGGAAGTCCCATGCCCACGATAACGCCTGACGACGCAAACGTCTCGGCTCGCCCGAAGCTGACCGTTGTCGGCGGGAAAGCATCGCGCACGCCGCGCCCAGCCTGCCCCGCGCCTTCGCCGGTCGACCCTCTCGAGGCCGAAGCCGCAGCCTTGCCGGACGAGTTCCACCCTGAAGAGATCGACGCCGTAATCGCGCTCTTCCGCCTGATCCGTTCGAGCCGGCGTCGTGAACTCTGCACCGGAGGGGACGCCGGATAAGTGGGCCGCACCTATCCACCACGCAGGCCACATCGAAAGTCGAGGTGACGGCCCAGTGGCGCGCGCGCAAGCAGTGTTCCCCGGGAAGTTGTTCAACGATGAAGGGTTTCGCGCTTTAAGTTCGGGGCCGCAGCGTCTTTTGATGTGGCTGTGGGTTCATCCCGACCTGTCGATGGCCGGCACGATCGGCATCCATTTCAGCGAGTGGGCCTCTGCGACAGGCGATCTCGATGAACTGACGATCGTCGCGGATCTTCACACCCTGAAAGAGGCTGGCTGGATTGACCACGACCAGGGTCAGCTTTGGATCCGGCCCTTCCTGGACCTTGACGGCGCCGCGCGGGGTGGCCCTCAGAAGTACGCGTCAGTCGCACGGGCGCTCACCGGGTTGCGCTCTCAGCGATTGCGCCAGTCTGCTTATCAGCAGTTCCGGAAGTACCCCCCACCACTACGGGACATACCGTCGGACGACGACAAGGCTGCGGCGAACGCCGCGAAATGGAACACATCGGTTTCGCGAGCACTTGCCGAATTCGAGGCATCGATGCTCACTCGCGGCGTACTGGAAGACATATCCGATACCCCATCCGATATCTCTTACGCGATACCCCATCCGATACCCCCCAGTGAGCATGAGCATGTACATGAGCATGTAGTTGAGGACGACGCTGAGCCGCTTTGCACGGCATGCGGCAGCGATATCGAACCTGAGCGGCGAACCCCCGCAAGCCACCGCCACGACCTATGCATGCGGTGCTGGACCACCGAGTTCCCACAGCACGGGAAGGTGACGGCATGGTGAGCGGGGAGCAGGCCTACCCGGCCTACGAAGCGACCGGCGCGTTGCACACCGCCTGCCCGAACTGCGGCGCCCAGGTAGGCGAGTACTGCGTCACTGCCGATGGCATCAGGCGCGTCCGTGACCGCCGCGTGCCGTGTGTCGCCCGCATGGCTGCGGCCGCTCGGGGCGGCAGCGCCTCTACAGCCTCGAGTCAAGGCTCGGGCGTGGCGTGGTCCCCGACGGACTGCATCGCGGCTCGGAAGCACAACTCGGGCGCTGACAGTTTCTCCGAGCCGCGCTACACGAGGGAGGACTGATGAGCGACATTTCAGACGCCGACTGGCTGCGCTATGCGGCGGCCATCGGCTGGCGGGCCGTAGGAATGGCCGCCGGTGCCTTCGAGCGTGCCGCCGGACGTGACGCTGGGCTGCGGGCCGTCGCGAGTGGCTTCGAGGCAACCGCGGCGGAGATCGGCGCGATCATGACTCGATCGGGCAGCATCGAGTGGTACTCCACGGGTTGGCCGGTCGCCTCTGTCGTCGACTTCGAAACCTGCGACTGCTCCTATGCGATGATTTGGCACCCCGACCCGCTGAACGAAATCAATAGCTACAACCCGGAACTCGCGCGCATACCCTGCCCTGGCGGCGGCGTGCACCGGCTGATCGTGCTGCTCCCAGGCATGATCGAGACCGCCACAGAGGCGGCGCCTGGTGGGTGAAGAGCGTGTCGTCGAGGTTGCCGGTGTCAGCGGGGTCATGATCTCGCGGCGGGTCGCAGCGCAGATCGTCGATGTAGTCGACGTGCTCGAGGAGCTTCTACGCCGGCGCAGCAGCGTTCTACCGGCCTCGATCCGCGAGTTGCGGCAGGAATTGGACTACCACAGCAGGGCTCGTGCTGAGCCTCGCGTGAACGCGAGCGCGCGAATCGATAGTGAGGCGTTGCCGCACGATTCGACTGCAGTGGTATCCGTCGCAACCGCGGCCGGGCAGCTCGGCATTACGCAGGACGCAGTCCGATGGCATTGCCGGCGTGGATGTTTCGCGCGGGTGGCGTTCCGGAAGTCCGGACGTTGGTGGATACCGGAGGACGAAGTGAACGCAGTAGCAGCTGCGCGACAACAGATTTGAAGGGTGGCACCAAGTGGACGACTTGACGTACCGCGGGGATGGCAGGTATGGCCCGTCGGCCTACGAGGCCGAGGTCATTCAGCGGAAGCGGGAAGCCGCCGGGCAGTCCGCCCAGAGTCCGTCGCTGGACCAGGAACCCGACGTCAGCCCGAGCGAGCCTCGGTCGCAATCCACAACTTCAGGAGGTCAAGCCACAGTGACAATGTTTTCGGTAAAGGAGCCGGCGACGTACGCCAAGGGCGGCGGCCAGTCCTACTTCCGCGACCTGATCCGATCATCGATGCGGAGCGGGGGCCACGTCGAGGCCGACGAGCGTCTACGCCGGCACAAAACCGACGTCGCGACCGACAAGGCCTATCGCGCGCTGGATACCACTCCCGGCAACGGTGGGCATTTCGTTCCGCCCATCTATTTGGTCGACCAGTACGTGGCGCTGGCCCGCGCGTCCCGCGTCTACGCCAACCTGGCGACCAATCAGCCGCTGCCGGCCGGTACGAACTCGATCAACTTCCCCCGGATGAAGTCCGGGACGTCGGTCGGCATCCAGGCGGCGGAGAACACCCCGGTGGCGAGCGCTGATCCCGACGAGGATGAGATCGAAGCCAAGGTGCGCACCATCGCTGGTGACACCGACGTTTCGCTGCAGCTGCTGGAGCAGTCGCCCGTCAACTACGACGAGGTGATCTTTCAGGACCTGTACGCCGACTACGCGATGAAGCTGGACGTCCAGACCCTGCGCGGTACCGGTGCAGCGGGTCAGATGCTCGGCGTTCACGCGACCCCGGGCATCGGCACGGTCGCGATCACGGGCGGTGTCACCCTGGCGAAGTTCTACGCCGCGGTCGCCGACGCGATCCAGCGCGTGAACACCGGCCGCATGCAGGCCGCACAGCACATCGCCATGCACCCGCGTCGGTGGGCCTGGATGACCGGCATCCTGGACGCCAACCAGCGGCCTCTGGTCGTGCCGTCGGCGCAGAGCCCGCAGAACTCGGTCGCCGCGTTCGAGCGCGTCACGCCTGAGGGCTTCGTCGGTTCGATGCAGGGCCTGCCCATCGCGCTGGACCCGAACATCGGCACTACCTACGGCGCAGGCAACGACGAAGACGTCGTCTACGTCCAGCGGTCCATGGACAGCCTCCTGTACGAGTCGGGCATCCAGTCTCGAGTGCTCAAGGAGATCGGAGGCAAGAACCTGACCGTGACCCTGCAGGTCTACGGCTTCGCCGCGTTCACCGCTGAGCGCTACCCGACTTCGATCGTCGAGATCGGCGGTCTGACCCCTCCAATCTTCTGATCTTGGGCCCTTCCGGTTGGGTGGGGGCCCAGTTGGGGTGCGCGACCGCTTGTTCCTCCACGGTGACGCGTTCTCCAACACTCCTTTGGCAAATGTCGGGGTTTCCGGCCGCTTACCCGGCACCAGCCAAAGGTCTCGGTTCGGGGAGCTGTTTGGACATAGTGCCCACTGATGGCCAATCAGCTCCCCGAACCACCGTCGTGCGAAAGGCGAAGATGTGAGCAATGCCGTTGAGCTGGCCCAGGTTTGGGTGCCGCTCATGCCGGAGGCGTCTCGTATCGCCGCGGGCGTGGAGAAGATCGGCAAGGAAGCCGCCACCCGGTTCAACCGGCAGACGGCGGTCATGGGCGCCCACATGGCGAAATCAATCGACACCAACGGCGCGAAAGTCGTTGAGTCGCTCCGAAAGGTCGAGCGCCAGACGATCTCTGTGCAGAAGGCCCGCAAGGCCGACGCCGACGCTCTCGGCCGCCTCGAGCTCGCGCAGAAGCGCTACCAGCAGGTCTCGAGCAATGCGAAGGCCACGGAACTGCAGCGCGCCACCGCTGCGGAGTCGGTGGCGCGGGCGCAGCGCACGCAGGAGCTGACCGCTGACGGCCTGACCCGCGCGACCAAGGGGCTCACGCAGGCGCAGAAGGCCCAGGCCTCGGCGCAACGTGAGGCCAACGCCGCGCAGGCCGCGGCGAGCCGGTCTGGCGCGAGAACGCCTCTGGGGTACAACTTCTCGGCCGCCGGGCAGCAGGCCGAACGGGCCGGCACCGAGTCGGCCACCCGGTTCGCCGCCGGATTCAAGAAGGTGATCGGCCCGGCGATGGCGTTGGTCGGCGGCGCGGGGCTCTTCTCGACCATCAAGCAGTCGGTCAAGGCCGGCGTCGACATGGAGTCGAACTTGAACCGGCTGCAAGGCGTCACTGGGGCGAGCGCCCAGATGATGGCCAAGGCGTCGGAGAAGGCTCAGCAGCTCGGCGCCGACACCACCATCGTCGGTGCCTCCGCAGCGGACGCCGCAGCGGCGATGCTGGAGCTCGCCAAGTCCGGCCTGAACATGAATCAGGCGATGGGAGCGGCCCCCGGCACCCTGCGGCTCGCCGCCGCCGCGTCGATCGACGCCGCCACCGCCGCGGAGGCGCAGGGCAACATCATCAACGCCTACCAACTCAAGGCCGAGGACGCGAACCACGTCGCGGACGCTTTGGCGAACGTCGCGAACGCTGCTGCCGGCGAGGTGCCTGACTTCATGCTGGGCCTGCAGCAGGCCGCCACTGTGGCGCACGGCTTCGGCATCTCCATGGACGACACCGTCGCCACTCTGGGGCTGTTCGCCAACGCAGGCATCCGCGGTTCCGACGCCGGTACGTCGCTGAAGACGATGCTCACCCACCTGGCGGCGCCGTCGGATCAGGCCGGCAAGGCCATGGACGCGCTGGGCTTGAACATCCGGAATACCAAGGGCGAGTTCGTCGGTATGCGCGAGCTGTTCCGGCAGATCGGCGAGGCGTCGAGCCGTATGCGGCCCGACGATTTCCAGGAGAACGTCGCAACGGTGTTCGGCACCGACGCGATCCGCGGCGCGATGATCGCCGGCAGCCAGGGCATCGAGACGCTCGACAAGATGAAGAAGTCCGTCACCGAGGTTGGTGGCGCGACCAAGATGGCCGCCGCCAACATGCAGGGCGTCCCCGGCGTCATGGAGAAGATCTCCAACGCCACTGATGGCGCCAAGCTGGCCTTCTACGACCTGCTCAAGCCTGCGTTGCAGTCCGGCGGCGACAAGCTGCTGACGGTGATCCAGGGCATCGGCGATAGCTTCGCCAGCCTCAAGAAGGGAACGGCCACAGGCGGATTGGCCGTGGTCGCTGACGTCTGGCGCGATATCTCCGGTGCCGCAAAGGATCTCGCGCCCACGCTGGGCAAGGCGATCAAGGCGCTCGCTACAGGTGCTGGTGGTGTCGCGGTCGTTGGCTGGCAGGCGCTCGGCATGGCGATCAAGGCCGTCGAGCCGCCGCTGCGCATCATCGCCGACCTGTTCGGCAGCAACCAATGGCTGTCGACAGGCCTGATGGCGGCAATTGCGATGTTCATTGCGAAGACGAAACTGCTTCCGCCCGTGCTGAATTCGGTGAACGGCACCGTTGCGCGGGCCAAGGGAGTGTGGTCGGAGCTGCGCACGCCGCTCAACGACGTCAAGGACCGGACGACGGGCCTGGTCACGCAGCAAGGTCTGTTGACGCGCGCCACCGAGGGCACTCTCGGCCCGGTGGGACGCATGCGCGCGGCCTACCTGGAGGGGGCGCAGCAGGCCAAGACGTTCGCGCAAAACAACACCTTCCTGCGCACCCAGTTGGTCCAGAATGTTGGCCCGCTGCAACGGATTCAGCAGGCCGGGTCGAACGCGGTGACGTCGATCAGAGGCATGAGCACGGTGATGGGCGCCGCTCGGGCGGCCGGATCAGGCCTGTCCATGGCTGCTGGCGGGCTGATGTCGGCACTCGGCGGCCCGTGGGGCATCGCGATCATGGGCGCGACCGCACTGCTCGGTGGACTCGCAGCGGCGCACGCCGACGCGGCGCGGAAGGCCGGCGAACAGCAGGCCGCGGAGAACGCGCTGAAGGACACGCTGGCCGCCGGCCGCCTCACCGAACGGACCCGCCACGACATCAACACCGCGCTCGGCGAGCGCAAGGACGGCGCTCCGTCGGCGCTGGATCGCGAGCAGTCGTTCAACCTGCCGGCCGGGACGGTCCTCGGCGCCGCGACCGGCAGCGACTCGGCGCGGGCGCTGCTGAACAAGACGCTCACGGACAACCTCACGGCTGCCGGCAAGGGCAACGGCGATGTGCAGAAGATGCTCGACACCGCGCAAGCCGCCGGAATCAGCACCGAAGAGCTGTCCAAGGCGCTGTCCAAGGAGGGCTTCAACTGGGACAACGTCACCAAAAAACTGAAGGCGTACAACGACGCCCAGCAGGCAGCGCTCGAACGGGAGCACCCTGGTGGAAAGGTCGAGCGCACCTACGAGCCGGTGCTGCGTGACCTCGACCAGTTGATGGCGAAGCTGCCCGACGCCGCGGAGTCGGCGGCCACGATGAACCAACAGATGAACCAACAGGCGCTCACCGCGACGCGCGCAGCAGAAGGCTGGGCGCAGGAAAACCGGTCACTCAACGGCGTGTGGGAGGCCTCGGCGCGCGGTGTGGAGGCCTTCAAGGCGCTCGGCGCCGCGGTCGTCGCCGTGCCATCGGACAAGCAGATCGTGGTGAGCGTCCCAGACGACAAAAAGACGGCGTTCATGCAGCAGATGAAGGACATCGGCAACACCGTCGAACAGCTGCCGGACGGCCAGATCGTCGTCACCGCGAACGACGACGCGGCCGTGGAGCGCTGGAAGGCGTACGTCAAGAAGGTTGAGGGCACGCCGGTCCAGGTGCCGATCGAGCTGCAGGTGCAGAACTACGACGCCGCGCTCAAGGCGTGGGTGCAGCGCCTGCAGTCGGGGCAGAACCCGGGCGCGATGCCACAGGCGCCGGTCACGCCCGGCCAGACGGTCGGCGGCCGCGCGACCGGCGGCCGGATTGACCCGTCGGGCCGGATCAGCGGGCCTGGCAGCGGCACAAGCGATTCGATCCTCGCTCAGGTGATGGGTGGTGGCTTCGTCAAGGTGTCCAACCAGGAGTCCGTCAACACCGCGGCGTCGACGGCGAAGAACTGGCCGCTGATCAACGCGATGAACAACGGCTACGTGCCCCCGATCTCGTTGCTGCGCGACCTGTCCGGGTTGAAGGGCTACGCCGAGGGCGGCGCTTTCGCACTGGAGGACGCCGCCGAGGCGATGGTCGGCACCCCCTACAGCCAGGGCGCGCGCAACGACTGCTCCGGCAGCATCGCCCAGCTCGTGAACGCGGCGCTCGGCGGTGGCGACGGCAGTTTGATGACGACGAAGACCGCCGCCACATGGCTGGCCGCGCGTGGCTTCAAGATGGGCAACGGGCCAGCCGGGTCGTTCCGGATCGGCTGGTACGACCATGGACCGAACCCGAACGACGGACACATGGCCGCGACCCTGCCCGACGGCCGCAACGTCGAATCTGGCGGCAAGAACGGTGTTTTCACCCTCGGTGCGGGCGCGGCAGGCGCGTCCGACGCGCAGTTCGACCAGCACATGTACCTGCCCGAGGACGCCTTGTACCCCGAGGGGTCTGGCGGTGCCGGCGGTGGCAGCTTCGGGGGTGGCAGCTACGGCGGTGGGGGAGGCGGCTACGGCGGCTCGGGCGGGGGCCCGACCCGCGCTGAGCAGCGTGCGCTGCGCAACGCCGCGCAGAAGGTCGACGACACCGCCAAGGCGGTCGAGATCGCCCAGCAGCACCTGGACGAGGTCAACGCCAACCCCAAGGCGAAGCCGTCGGCTCAGGCAGCGGCGCAGGAGCGGCTGAACAAGGCCGAGCGCGAGCACCAGGACGCCCTGGACGACCAGGCCTCCAAGCAGGAAGAGGTCAACGAGAAGTCCGCCAAGCGCGGATCCCGCGGCACCGGCCGCGGCGACGGATCCGGCGACGGAGGACCTGACGGCAAGTCGTTCGGCAAGGACCTCCTGTCCGGCGCCATGGAGGTGCTGGGCTTCGACGGCTCAGTGTTCTCCGACCCCACCCAGTGGGGCATCTGGAAGCTGTTCACCGGCGGCGCGAATTACGTTGGCGGACTGCTGAAGAACTTCGGCGGCGGACCCGACGGCCAAGGCGACCAGCAACGCGGGATGCGCCGCTGGCCCGGAGACGACCCGAACCGTGCCCAGCACAACGGCAACGGCGCCATGCCGGGGCCCGCCGGCGCAGGCGGCGACGGCGGTCTCGGCAGCGTCGGAATGGGGATGCTCGACTCCGTCCTGCCTCAGGCCTCCGACTGGCTGCCCAACGCCACCAACGGCGGCGGCACCACGAACACGACGAACAACTCGAACAGCAACAACACCTCCAACACGGGCGTCGCGATCTACGGGCCGGTCACGATGCAGCAACCCACCAACGCACCGCAGCCCGACCGGATGGCCACGCGCCAGGCAGGACTACCGAAATGACGACCCCACAGCGCATGGCCGCTGCCCTCTACGCCGCCCATGCGGCACCCTGGGACATCGGCGCACCCCAACCGATGATCCGCCGACTCGTCGCCCTCGGCGCCGTACACGGCCGCGTGCTCGACCCCGGCTGCGGAACCGGTTGGCACGCAATCGAGTACGCGCGCGCAGGTTGTGCCGTTACCGGGATTGACGCAGCAATGCCAGCCATCGCCCGGGCGCGCCGCAACGCCCGTGGAGCGGGCGTCACCGTCGACTTCCAGATCGGCGATGTCGCCACCGTGCTCGATGGATACGACGAAGCGCAGTTCGACGTCGTCGTCGACAGCAAGTGCTACGACAACCTCACTCCAGCCGCCCGACCCCGATACATCGCCGGCCTACGACACGTCCTCAAACCCGCCGGCAAGCTGTACCTCTACGCATTCGGAGGTGGACACATCAACGGGGTACACAACCATGAACTCGAAGACCTGCACGTCGCAGAAGTATTGCAGGACAAAGGATTTCAAGTAGACTACGTCGGCGAAACGACCTACCAGCTCGCCGCCATGCGCTGGCAACCCATCTGCAGCAAATGCCCGCGGCGGTTACCGACGGACCGCCTGACCATCCCGATCGCCGAAGTCCACGCCCGCGCCCCGAAGGAGTAAGCATGGCTGAGCGCCGCCAACTGCCGCCGCAGATCAAACGGATCGAGCTGGACGCCCGGTCCGGCGGCCGTCCCGCAGTCCGCTATCAGCTCACGGTCGACGTCGGCTGGGACGGCCCGAAGCGGCTCCGGTTCCGCAAGCGGTACAAGACAGAGCGCGAAGCGCGCGATGCCCTGGACACGATTCGAGGCGACGTCGTCAAGGGCATGTACGTCCACGCCAACAAACGGTCGATCAGCCATGCGTGCGACGACTACATCGCCGGCAAGGTCGCCGCCGACAGGAAACGATCGACCGTCGCCGGCTACGAGGAGAAGTTGACCGTGGTGCGGGCCGAGCTCGGCGCCGTTCTGGTTCAAAAGCTCACCAAGCGGCACCTCGATGACCTCGTCACCGCGCTGCGGGCCGGCGGCCTGTCCTCCCCCACTGGCCAGACGCGGAAGCCCTGGTCGCCTCGATCGATCAACTATCTGCTGGGACTCCTCGACTCGATTCTGGAGAACGAGGTGAAGCAGGGTCACGTGGTGCGGAACGTGGCCGCCTTGGTCGATCGGGCCGAGGCGGATCCGAAACCGCCGGACACGCTCACCCCCGAAGAGGTCGAGACCGTCGAGAAGTACTTCACGGGAGACCAGTACGCGATCGCGTGGACGCTGGCGCTGTGTGGGATGCGGCGCGGCGAGATCGCCGGCCTCCGATGGGAGCACATCGACCTGCACGCGAACACCCTGACGGTCGCCAAGACACGGCTGCGGTTCGGCAAGCACCTCGTCGAGGACACCCCGAAGTCGCGCGCCAGCCGGCGCGAGCTTCCGCTGCCGGACCACCTCGCGGCCGCGCTCAAGACAGCGAAGGCGCTCCAGGCCGCCCAGCAGCTCGGGCTAGGCCCCGACTACCAAGCATCAGGGTTCGTCGTCGTCAACGAAGCAGGGGAAGCACTGAGCCCACACACGCTCACCTCGCGGTGGGCCCGGCTGCTCAAGGCCGCCGGAGTCCGGCACGTCCGGCTGCACGACGCCAGACACACCTGCGGCACCGCCATGCACCTCAAAGGCGTACCCATCGCCGTCATCGCCGCATGGCTCGGGCACGCGTCCAAGGCCTTCACGATGCAGACCTATGTCCACTCGCAGCCCCAGGCGCTGGCCGCCGCCGCGCAGAGCTTCGCGCGAGTCGAGAGCTGACGGCGATATCGAACTGACTCACCTGCCGACGGCACCTACCATCGGCACTCATGGACAAACGCCGCCGCACCGAGGCCGACTATGAGGCAGCGGCTGCCGACTACGAAGCCAACCCGCCCACTGCCGACGAGGTGCGCTCGATCGAGTTCGGCCCGGGCCTCCCTGGCGAACGCCTCACCGACGCGGACTACACCGAGCTGGCAGCCGACTACGCCGCCAACCCGGTCCGCTCGGACGAGGTCATCGACCCTGTGCGGATCAACCCAGCGCATCTCCGGCCGGGCTCGTCCGACGCAGACAGCGAGTAGCTGCGCTGGCGCCGTCGATCCCCGTGCGCGAACGCTCTAGACGTGGCGGGTCGCTCGGCTCTCGTAGAGTGCCATCGCGTCCTTCAACATCAGGAACGCTGCATACAGTGCGGTATTGAACTGCGGCTCATCGAACTGGCCGGGGTTTGGCGCTGACATCTCGGTCCAGTGGTAGCCATGAGCGGCGGCCGAGCCGGAACGCCACAACTGCCCGGTGCCCGCGCCCTCCCACGTGTTTACATCCACCAGGTCCTTGATGATGTTCACCGTGTCGAGCGGCTTGGCCAACGACTTCGCGCCGAGCGCTAGGGCCCGCGATTCGAGGAAAGACTTCTCGGCTGCGAGCGTCGCCAGCGCCTTCTGCCGCGCGGCGACCATCGCGGGATCGAGCTGGCTGCCGTTGAGCTCTTCGATCGCCTTGCGCTGCTCGTCGTCGTTCTGAAACCGAATCTGCACGCAGCGCAGCTGGCGCTCAGAGCGCTTGGCCGGCAGCAGCATCCATTTGACCCGAGTCGAGGCCAACAGCACGGTGCGCAAGGTAGTGAAGTGGGCGTAATGCCTGATCGGCTTGCCCGACTCCATCGCATCCACCACTGCGCCGAGGTGATCAAGTGCCGTCGCGATCCCAAAGGCTGCAACATCCGACACTCCCGGGCGGGTCTTATCGTCGCCCGCCAACGGACTGCCGTCGTCCGGTTTCCGACCGTTCTTCAGCCATGGCTCACCGACCTGCTTCATCCATTCCACTACAAGTCCGCGCCGCTGCTCGTCGTTCACGTTGGACAGTGTGACCGACCGCGCTCAGCAAGCTCACAGCAGATGAGCAGAGATCGCCCGCTCATCTGCGTCCGCCGTGGCCCCGTGTTAGCTGCGCCGGACCAGTCGGCCTGGCCAGCAAATACCCACTGACCTGCGGCATTCGAACACCTGCCGCCGGGCCGGCCGCTGGCCCGACGCCCACACTGCTCGCTGGCTGCCCCTCAGCGCCTCGCTGCCGCCGATGGCCCACATGAGTCGACCTCGCGCTGTTGCTGGCCCTCCGCCCCCACCGGCCCCCGTGCGGGGCCTCCGACGCCCGGCCCGAGGGGGGAGGGGGGTCGAAAGTCCGTTCGAACCCCAGGCGGCCCCTTCGCCGCGGCAAGGGCCCTCTCCCTCCGAGGTGAAAGTGGACGTTTCGAACATTGGCCAGGCCTCTAGCTAACTCACGACGTCACGAGAAGGTGGTCGCCTATTTGCTGTGATCCTCAAGTGTGGCGTGTCGCCCGCAAATGTCGGCCGACTGAGGAAAATGGACACCGATGAAGGCGGCTGATCGAGCAGAACGCGACGAGCTGGTGATGGCGCTGTTCGCTGCCGGACTGTCGCTGCGGCAGATCGCCGACCGAGTCGGGCTCGCGTCCCCACAGTCGGTGGCGAACATCGTCCGCCGAGAATCGCCGCTGCGTCACCGGGTGCTGATCGGGGCTGCTGGCGCCATCTTCGTCGAGCGCACCGAGGCGCTGCTGCGGGCCAACATGCCGGCCGCTCTGCGCGGCGACTACAAGGCGGCGGCGATCGTCACTCGCGTGCTCGACCGCCAGGCCCGGTTCTACGGGCTGTACGGCGCCACCCGCGACGACGACTAGGCCGCCGCTCAGCCCCTGGCGGCGCGGTAGTGGTTGCGGATGTTCTTCGTGTCTCCGAGGTAACCCAGTGCGATGCAGTAGGTCACCACGAAATCCTCATCCAGTCCGGCGGACTTGAACACGGCCATCGAGGACTGGGGGATGTGCCGCTCCCGGCCGCGCTGCGCGCCCGAGGAGAGCTCACGGGAGCTCATCAGCAGAGATCGGAATTCCTCGTCCAGTTCTTCGTCGAGAGGCGGGGTGGGCTCGCCGGTGCCCGCGTTGAATGCCTGGACGGCGGTCGCCCATCCATCGAAGGACAGGTAGTCACCCCACTGGAACACGATGAGCGTCTGGTCCTTGGCTCGGCCGACGCATTCCTGCAGCTGGGGCTCGCGCGGCCACGCCGCGACCACAAGTCCGTGCCGGTGCGGCCCGGGGTTACGGCTCGCGACGTTCGGCGCGTTGCGGGCGAGCGCCGCCAGCACCTTGGGCGAGCTGGTCTCGTTGCTTTTGAGCGGGGTGAAGATCACGCGGTTCCGATACTCGTCGTCCCCGATGTTCTCCTTGATCCAGATCGCGAGGCGCCGGTTGGCGTCGTCGTCGTCCATGAATTCCGACGGGAGCCAGGCTCCCCGATGAGCGATGTAGGCGTGCACGTTATTGACGCTACCGCTGGGGTACGACACCTCTGCGCCCGTCGATGCAGCCGGCGGCCTGGTCTACCCCCAGGGGTTAGCAGGCGCTCCGTATTTTCCCCGCATAATCGCCAGAGTGTCCGGTGGTGTCGCGTGGTGTCCGGTGGTGTCACGAAATGGCGTAATCGGTTGTGGCACAAAGACATCAGCGGACACGGCACGACACCACCGGACACTGCAACCGCAAGCTGAATACGCGGGTTCGATTCCCGTCATCGGCTCCACGAAGGTTGAATCTCCGTCACAACGGATACTTTGTGCCCCATGGATGTGCGCGCGATCGGCAAGGGCCTGGGCAGCTTGGACCGTGAGGTCTTCGAAGCAGTAGCCGAGTCGCCGAGCCCACTCCTGGACGCCACTATGCCCCGCCTGACCAGGGCCGCCGACCATTCCAAGCTGTGGTTCGCCATCGCGGCCGGTATGGGCGCGTTCGGCAGCCAGTCGGTGCGACGTGGCGCCGCACGCGGCGTCGTCAGCCTCGCGGTGACCAGCCTGGTGACCAACCAGCTCGCCAAACGAATCTGGGTCCGGCCGCGCCCGGACCGCACCCTTATCCCGCTGGTCCGGCGGAGCAAGCGTGTGCCCACCTCCAATTCCCTGCCATCAGGGCACTCCGCGAGCGCCGCGGCGTTCGCGGTGGGCGTCGGCCTCGAATCCGCGCCGGCCGGTCTGCCGCTGGCACTGCTCGCCGGCCTGGTCGGACTGTCGCGGGTGGCCACCGGCGCGCACTATCCCGGTGACGTGTTCGCCGGCTTCGGCATCGGCGCCGCCATCGCGGTCCTGGGCGCGCGCATCGTCCCGACCATTCCGGCCACCACCCTGCCGACGTCGGAGCCATTGCGGTTCCGCACCGAGCCCAGGCCGGAGGGCGAAGGCGTGGCACTGGTGATCAACCCGGCGTCCGGCGACGGGACGGGCAAGCGGGTCATCGATGAAGCCCGAAAAGCCTTACCGCGCATGGAAATCGTGGAGCTCCAAAAAGACAACGACATCGAGAAAGTGTTGCGGGAGACGGCCGCACGCACCGAGGTGCTCGCGGTCGGTGGCGGCGACGGGACGGTGGCATGCGCGGCGGGCATCGCCGTCGAGGCCGGCGTGCCGCTGGCGGTGTTCCCGGGCGGCACGTTCAACCACTTCGCCAAGGACATCGGTTGCGATTCGGTGGCCCGCACCGTGGAGGCCATCGCCGAAGGCTCCGCGGCCTACGTGGATCTGGTGTGCCTCAACGAGAAACGCATGGTGATCAACACCGCCAGCATCGGCGCCTACCCGAACTACGTGCGCACGCGCGAGAAGCTCGAACGGCGGATGGGCAAACGCCTGGCCGGCATGTACGCGTTGTACCTGACGCTGCGCAAGGAAGCCCCGGTACGAATCAGCTACGACGACAAGACACTTGAGACCGAACTGTTCTTCCTGGGCAACTCGACGTACTTCCCGTCCGGCTTCGCCCCGTCGGTGCGGCCGCGCCTCGATGACGGCCTGATCGACGTCCGAATCCTGGAAACCGGGCGCCGGTTCAGCCGGCTGCGCATCGCGACGGCGGTTCTGTTGGGCCGGCTGGAACGCAGTCCGCTGTATCACGAACTGCAGGTGCCGGAGTTCCGGTTCGTCGCGGTCGACGGACCCACCACCGTCGCCTACGACGGCGAGGTGGGAGAAGCGCTGAGCGAGGCCAGCTTCACCGTGCGGTACCGGGCGCTGCCGGTGTTTCGTCCTCTGCACTGACCATTGGCGCGCACGGCAACTCATGGACGGTTGCGCCATGCAAAGCCAACCAACTGGTTCCACACACCCATCGCATTCGAATGTATGATCGAAGACGTAGCCGCAGCGCCTCCAACAGCAGGTTCGGGGTGAGGTATCGATAGAAGTGCAGAATAGAGACAGCTTCAACGGTCTTGGGGTGGCAGATACCGATGTCTGCCACAATCTCGGCATGGCTCCCCCACTATCGGTATTAGACCGAGAGATGTATTCGGAGGCCGAAGCTGCTCGCCTACTGCGGGTCGCACAGGGGACATTGCACTACTGGTTGGAAGGCAAGACCACCCGAGACGGTCACATATATCAGCCCGTGATCCGCCCCGAACCAACGAAGCGGCGGACGGTGACATGGGCAGAGTTTGTTGAGGCTGGACTACTCAGTCAGTACCGCCAGCGAAACGTTGACCTCGACGAGGTCCGTCGTTTCATCGCCGTCCTACGTGAGAAAACGGGTCACCCCTACCCTCTAGCGTCCGAGCGTCCGTGGGCTCTGAACGGGCGCCTTTTGGTGGAGGCTCAACAGGAAAGCGAGCTCCCCCCGGAGTACTGGCTCTACGCGCCGACCGATGGTCAGCTCCTCCTACGGACTCCGGCCGCTCAGAGCTTTCTTGATCGAGTGACCTTCGAAAGCGATGAAGCCGTCTTATGGCGGCCCGCGGGCACGGATTCTCCTGTGGTCATTGACCCCGATTCGCGGTTTGGTCGTCCGTCCGTAAATGGCATCAGCACATCGATCATCAAGGAGTACTCCGACGACGGTTACGGCTATGACGAGATCGCTGAGGAGTTCAATCTAGATATTCGCGATGTGGAACTTGCCGTCGCGTACGAGCTTGAAGTCAAGTCGGCATAGGCGACTAACAAAGAGCCATTTGCCCGTGAAGAATGCTGAAGTCCGCTTCTATTTCGACGCAGATATCCTCGGGCTGGCGCACGTCGTCTGCCGACTCCGCGCGGACTGCACTTATCCTGCCGACCCAGGGCGGACGATCAAACGACACGCACGTCCGCCGTGCGAAATTCCTCAGCGCGCTAAAGATCGCGAATGGATCCCTGCGGTCGCCGAACGTGGTTGGGTCGCAATCACACGGGATGCCGATATTCAAACGCATCTGAGTTTGCTGCAGCTCGTCAAGGAGTACGGACTGAGGCTGGTCACGTTGTCAGGCAAGGAGGCGGTCGCTCCATGGGAACAGTTGGAGATTCTCATGCCCCATTGGCGCAAGATTGAGGAGATCCATCAGCGACAAGGGCCGATGATACTGGGCGCGACCCGCACGTCACTCCGCTACATCAACATTGACGCGGCAATCGGAAAGATCCGCGACGGACGTCAGCAGCCTGGTGATCGCAATCCCCACAGGAGTAGCGGGCCGCCAACGCTCTTCTAGCGGAGTCAGCCTCCATCGGGCTTGTGGGTCTCCCGAGCACCAGTCAAGTCCGAATGCACAGTCCAACAATGGGTCGACCAGCAATTACGGACACCGACTCCGTTGTCAAGCCAACGCGCGCAAGGCATTTGCGTCCGGCGGCTGGCCGACCAGTTCCGCCCCTGAGAGGCCCCTAGGGCCGCATCTCGTACGCACCGTCGTACGCCGCCACCTGTTCCCAGACCCGGTCGAAACGACCCACGTCGGCAACCGGTTTGCGGATCGCCGACAACGCCCATTCCTGTTGCGCCACCGTCGAGCTCGGCTTGCCGTGCAGCGCAACGGCATACGACGAGAAGTCACGGATCTGGAAGTCGAAGATCTGATCCAGCAGGTCGTGGTCGAGCCCGGTCAGTTCGGCCTGCTCGAGGATCAACTGTCCGTAGACGACGAGCGTGAACAGGTGCCCGACGACGAGAACGAAGTCGAGGTCGCGCTGCTGGTCGGCGTCGGGCGCCGCGGTCAGCAACAGGTCCTTGAAGGCCTGCACCTGTTCGTAGAAGCGAGCCACGTTCGGGACCTCGAGGTTCCGCTCGTAGACCGGCGCCCAGTCCGCGAACTGCACCTTCGATGCGCCTCGCGCGGGCCCCTGTGCCCAGAAGAAGACGTCGTCGGCCGCGTCATCGCGGGTGCCGATCTCGGGGTAGCTCGCCGGGTTGAACATGTAGTTCGGCATGAACTTCAGGATCTGCGCGACGTTGACGTGCACCGTGCCCTCGAGCCGGGGCAGCGCGCCGATCAGCCGGTTGACCTCGTTGAAGTAGGTGTTCTTCTCAAACCCCTTGGCGGCCAGCACATCCCACAGCAGGGTGATGACCCGTTCACCCTCGGAGGTGACCTTCGACTTGGTCACGGGGTTGAACAGCAGGTAGCGGCGGTCTTCGAGGCCGGCGCTGCGGAAGTAGTCGATGGCGCGGTCGCTGAACAGCTTCATCGCGATCAACCGGGCGTAGACGTCGACGAATGACGCACGCACGTGCGGGAAGTCGGTGACGGGGTTGCCGTAGAGAATCCGGTTGTTGGCGTGCGTGATCGCCTCGTAGAACGCGTGCTCGCACATCCCGATCGAGCCACTGCACAGGTTGAACTTGCCGACGTTGACGGTGTTGAGCGCCGCCGAGAACGCCTCGGGACCGGTGCAGAGAATGTCTTCCTCGTGCACGGGATAGTCGTTGAGCCGGAAGGTGCTGACGAACATCTGGCCGTGCACGACGTTGTCGATCAGTTGGTAGTTCTGGTGGCCGCTGTCCGCGACGAACCACACGTAGCCGTCGGGCCCGTCGACGTCGGTGCGGCGCGAGAAGACCGACACCATGCCCGCGACGTTGCCGTTGCCGATGTAGTACTTCTCCCCCGACGCCCGGAACACGACGCCCTCGTCGGACGTCGGCGTCAGCAGCATGTCGGTGTTGTAGATGTCGGCGCCGTGCTCGCGTTCGGACAGCGCGAACGCCATGACCCCGCCCGCCTCGAGTTGGGCGGCGGCCCGCTCCTTGGCTTTGATGTTGTCGCTCTGCCAGATCGGGCCGAGGCCGAGGATGGTGACCTGCTCGGCGTACCAGTACGCGAGCCCGTAGAACCCGAGGATCTCGCTGAGCACGGCGTTGCGGGAGGTGTCCCAGCGCTTGTTCGGATCACCGTCCGCGAATTCCGACGGCGTCAGGAACGTCGCGAAAACGCGCTCCCGCTTGATGAATTCGAGAAAGTCGGCGACCCAGGTGGCGTCCAGATCGTCCTGCAGCAACCGCACCTTGCCGCGATCCTCGAACCAATCGATCAGCGCTCGCAACTGACGCCGCGTCTCGGGATCGAATTGCTGGGGGTCGAAATCGTTCGGGTTGAGCAACAGGCCGCGAGAGTTCGGCATGGGTACCTTCTTCGGTCCGGGTTTGGCACGAATCTAGCGCCCGGACGCTCGTGGGACCGCGGATTGCGCGTACTTATCCGAGGGCCACGCCGAGCTCCTCGGCGAACACCCTGATCATGTGCTGCACGCCAATCTCGTTGCGGCCGATGATCATGTGGTCGTGCTGGCCGTGCCTGACGCCTTCCCCGCACTGGGGCAGCATGGCGAAGTCCTCGTCGACGACCGCGGCGTGGACGTTGTCATACACCTGGTCGTACACCGCGCGCATCTCATCATTGGTGGCCGGCACACGTCCCATCCAGCTGTGCCGGACCGTGCACCGGGTCGGTTCGCCGGCCGGCAGGATGTCGATGATCTCGACGCCGACCGGGCTGTTCGCCAGGATCAGGTTGGGATAGATCCAGTAGATGACGCCCATGTTCTGATGCGGGTCCCACGACCCCGACGGGTCCTCGGCAAGGTTGGCAACCCAGGTGAAGGGAAAGCCGATGCGATGGTGCTTGCCGTACTCGTCGTAAACCCCGGTGTTGGGCAGGGTGTTCTGCCCAATCACGCTCTCGCCGTGGACAAATGGGAAGTGATACCCCTCGGCGAACGCTTCCAGGGCGCCCTTCCACGACACTTGGGACTGGAACTCCTTCTCCGTGTGGTAGCCGTATGCGGCATAGTTCATCAGCTCGAGTTCCGGCCCGATGGGCCCGAGATGGCCATCGACGTCGATGTCGGCGCCGGCAGTCAGTACGGCCCAGATGAAGCCATGTCGCTCCTGGCTCGGCAGCTCAACCAGTCCGTAATCGGCCTTGTCCATCGAATCGAACCCCGCCCTGCCGGGAACGGTGAACAGTTCGCCGGTGTTCTTGTAGCTCCACGCGTGGTACGGGCACGTGAACCGGGCGGCGTTACCGGCCCCGCAGGCCGGCTTCGCGCCACGGTGCCGGCAGTAGTTGAGCAACACGTGACTGATGCCGTCACGGTCGCGGGTCACCAGTAGCGAATCGCCCAGCACCGAGCGCACGACATAGTCGTTGACGTTGGGAATCTGGGCCGACGGCACGATCGCCAGCGGAACGCGGCGTAGCACCTGCGACTCCTCGATCTCGGTGATCTTCGGATCGCGGTAGTAGTGCAGCGGTACCCGCAGTTCGCGGTCGGCCATGTCCGTCGTCTTGTCGAGGGCGTGACGCAAGGCGCGCCTGGTCAGTTCCTCGTCCTGATTGCTGACCGGTCCTTCGGCGATCGCCGTCATGGCTGACCTCATTTCACGTTCGGGAATATTCGGACCATACATCAGATGCCATATGTATGGTCAAGAGTTGGTGGCACCCTCCGAATCGCAGCGGGATGGGAGTATGCGGTGATGCGCAGACACGGCTGGTCTGGTGACATTCCCGTCGACGACGAGGAGGCGGTTCGCCGCATTGTCAGCGCGGCCCGCTCGTCGATCGACGCGCGTGGTTCGGTGAGCGTGTCCGATGTGGCCACTGAACTCGGGATCACCCGGCAGACCGTGTACCGCTATTTCCCGACGCTCGACGCGCTGATGGCGGGCACCGCGCTGTCGGCTGTCGAAGGCTTTCTGGACCGCTTGGCCGACGACCTGCAGTCGATCACCGACCCCACCGACGCCGTGATCGAAGGCATTGCCTACACCTTGGAACAGCTCCCCAACGACCGCTACCTGAGCCTGGTCATGCATCCCGGCAGGGCGAGTGCGTTCGCCGCGGGCGTCACCTCCGAGACGGCGATTACATTCGGCCGCTCCATCCTCGAACGTTTCCAAGTCGATTGGCCTGCAGCCGGATTCAGTGGCCGGCAACTCGATGAGCTCGTCGAGTTCATGCTGCGCACACTGCAGTCGTTCATCCTGGATCCCGGCGGCCCTGACCGCCACGGCAAGGAGTTACGCGCGTTCCTCCGTCGTTGGGTCGCGCCCGCAGTCCAGCTGCATCACGACACAGCCACCCACGCAGCTCCGTAGCCGCGCGGACGGGCGACCCATCCCGGCATCTGAAACTCGCTCGCCCCCGGCCTGTCCCGCGTGCAAGCATGCCCACATGGCCAAGCAGTTCCCGGAGATCAACGACCGGTTCCGCACGTTCATCGCCGCGCAGAGCATCTACTTCGTGGCGACCGCAGCGCGCGACGGCCGGGTCAACCTGTCGCCGAAGGGCTTGGACTCGCTTCGCGTCCTGGGGCCACATCAGGTGGCCTGGCTGAACCTGACCGGCAGCGGCAACGAGACCTCGGCGCACCTGCTCGACAACCCGCGAATGACGTTGATGTTCTGCTCGTTCGAGCGTGAGCCGATGATCCTGCGGCTGTATGGCACCGCCCGTGAGGTCGCGCCCGGCGACGCGGACTGGGACGAGCTCTACAGCCAGTTCCCGCCGCACATCAGTGCCCGTCAGATCTATGACCTGAGCGTGGACATCGTCCAGACCTCATGCGGTTTCGGCGTGCCGCTCATGTCGGTCGAGTCCGAGCGCGTGCTGCTCGACACCTGGGCCGAGAAGAAGGGGCCGGAGGGTGTCGCCGACTACTGGCAGCAGAAGAACCTGTCGAGCATAGACGGCGCGCCGACGAAGCTGGCGCTGGGCTGAGCTCAGCCGGCGCAGGCGTCGGGTGCATCGACCCGCAGAGGGACATCGACGGGCACCGTATAGGTGACGACGACGTCGGCGGCGCCGGTGTTCTCGTTGGCAACCCGGTGCGGTACCCCAGCGGGAATGAAAACCGCTTGGCCACTGGCGAACTCGGTTCCCGCACAGTCACCCGCGGTCTGCAGCACGACACCACCGGTGTTGATCACCGAATACTCGGTGCCGGGATGTGTGTGCCAGCCGCTGCTGGCGCCCGGCGCCAGCTTCAGTCCCTGAATGATGAGGGTCGACGGCGCGCCACCGGTATCGATGTCGACCGGAGCCGTGGTGTCGCCGCGCGCCAGGTCGGTCCGCACGACGTCTCCCTCGGGTGGCGTCGCCGCTGCGACGGGTGCCGACAACACGGCCAAGCCGAGTGCGGCACAGGCATTCCCAACGCGCAACTTTGTCATGCACCCACTGTGCGCGACGTCGGACGACCGCGTGTGGGTTTCGGCTACGCGACCATGACGTCGACCGACAGCCGCTCCCCGAGGGCGTAGACGGTCGGCCAGTCCTGATTCTGGGCGGCCGATTCCAGTGCATCGATGAGCGGGCTGTCCACACCCAGTTCGGCCAGCCACGACGACACGGTGGCGGCGATCTGTTCCCCGGGCACCTCTTCGGCACGCCGGCCGTGCAGACGGTCGACCACCACGAAGGTCGGCGCGGCGGGGCGCCGGCGGCGGAAGTCGATGATGCTCATATCAATTGAACGAATCAGCCGTCAAAAAGGTTCACCGGGCCGGGCGCACCTAACGTGGAGTCATGGCCCGTTCGATGCGCGACCGCATGCTCGCTGGTGACCTGTACCTCGCCGATGATCCCGAATTGATCCGCGAGTCCAAACACGCACAGCGGCTCACCCACCGGATCAACGCGCTCGATCCCACCGACCTCGACGAACGCAACCGTCTACTCCGAGAACTCCTCGGCGCTTTCGGGGACGGCAGTGAGATCCGGCCGCCGCTGCAGTGCGACTACGGCTACCAAACGACCATCGGTGCACGCACTTTCGCGAACTGGGGGCTCATCCTGCTCGATGTCGCGCGGATCAGCATCGGCGACGATGTCCAGATCGGACCCAACGTGCAGCTGTTGACGGCCACTCACCCACTCGAGCCGGGGCCCCGGAGAGACAAGTGGGAAGCAGCCGAGCCGATCACGATCGGTGACAACGTGTGGCTCGGCGGCGGCGTCATCGTGTGCCCCGGCGTCACGATCGGCGCCGACACCGTCGTGGGTGCCGGTTCGGTCGTCACCCGCGACCTGCCGCCGCGTGTGCTGGCCATTGGCTCACCCGCCCGGGTGGTGCGCCCGCTGTAGGGCGGGCTACACCCGAACGGTCAATTCCATGCCCTTGTCGAGCGGAATCGGGACACTGACGTAGCCGCTCCCCGGCGCGTTGACGTAGTCGCGGTAGACGTGATCAGGGTCGAGCCTGACGTTGTCGCCGAGAATCAGTGCACCGGGCGCCAATACCGGCTCCAGGATCTTCAACACCGGCAGGTCCAGATCGGGCCAACCGTCGAGAAGCACGAATTGCACTGGACCCGTGACGGTCTCGAGGGTCGTGCGGGCGTCACCTTCCAGAATCGTGATCAAATCGGCAACCCCCGCCTCAGCGAACGTCGCGCGGGCCGCCGCAATCTTCCGCGAACTCATCTCCGTGGTGATGATCCGCCCGACACCGTTGTCTCGGACCGCCGCGGCCAGGTGCAAGGTGGAGATGCCATACGACATCCCGTACTCCACGATCGTCGAGGGCTTCACTGCGCGGACCAGGCTGTACAGCAGTCGGCCCGGGTCAGGAGCCACCGACAGGTAGAAGTCCTGGCAGACCTCGGCACGTTCCGCAATGTCGTAGTCGGTCGGCGAAAATCCTTGCCGCCGTTGATCGTCCAACTGTGCATCGGCGAACAGGCGATTGATGATCGAGGCGTATTCCGGTTGGTTCAGTGTTGAGGTCATACGACCTACAGTAGACGCAACGTTGCGTCTAGACTAGAGCTACGATGGTGTTCAATCGACCCATGGCAGGCGCGCAACCGCATCACGGGAACCGGCACGGTCGCAGTGAAGCTGCGCGGGAAGCCGTACTGCGCGCAGCTGATGATCTGCTCGTCGAAAAGGGCTTTTCCGGCGTCACCATCGAAGGCATCGCCAAAGCGGCTGGAGTCGCCAAGCAGACCGTCTATCGCTGGTGGGGCTCCAAGACCGAAGTCCTCATGGACGCATTCCTCGAAGACGCCGCCGCAGCGTTGGAGCCGCCCGATACCGGCTGCCTCGACTCGGATCTACGCGCACATCTGCGCGATACCGCGCACTTCCTGACCACGGATGACGCGGGCGCCGTCTACCGCGCACTCATCGGGCAAGCGCAACACGATTCGGAACTGGCACAGACATTTCGGTCCCGCTACCTCGATGATCAGCGCACGCGCGACCAAAAACCGTTCCTCCGCGCGATCGAACGCGGCGAGCTGCACCCCGAGACCGACGTCGCCGCGTTGGCCGAGTGGCTCGTCGGCCCGGTCCACCATCGCGTGATCGTGACGGGCGAACCGTTCGACGATGCGTTCCTCGACGCCGTCGTCGACGTCGTCCTGTCAGTGTCGACAGCGGCCGTGAGCCACGATTCAAAGTCAATCTAAGCATTTGGCCATGCAGCCAATTGACCGTCATGTAAATATGGCGGCGTGACTGAAGATGCCGATGTGGCACAAGCTCGGGCATTGCGCGCCGAGCTGCGTAGGCATGCCTGGGACCTCGCATCCAGGCTGGCCAGGGTCGAGTCCCTGCCCGATGCGACGGCCTGGTCAGAGCGGGCGCGGTCGATGCGCCGGCGCGCCCGGGAGCTGCGGCGCGACCTCGACGAGGCCCGGTTCCTGATCGATCAATTGCATGCCCGGTTCCCGAGCATCGACGCGGCGGGTGCATCGGCAGACGCTCCAAGTTATTGAGAACCCTCATTGACAATTGCCTGCTAGATGGTTAACAGTGCTAAGCGTCTCCGATGAAAGGCGCACCATGAGCACGCAGGACCAGCTCAACGAGCTCGGCTACTACGCCGTCACCCGGCATCCCGCGGACACCCGCGTGGTGCTGCCCGAGGCCCGGGATGCCGAGGCGCTCGGGTTGGGCTCCTGCCACATCGGTGAGCGCTTCACCGTGAAGGACGCGGGCGTTCTCAGCGGCGCGGTGGCAGGCGCCAGCACGACGCTGGGCATCGCGCCGTCGACCAATCACCACACCCGGCACCCCACGGTCACCGCGACCATCGGGTCGACGATGCATGCCCTGACCGAGGGCCGGTTCGCCATGGCGTTCGGCCGCGGGATGGGGCCCTACTGGCAGGCGATCGGTCTGCCGGTCGTGACCGAGGCGCGGCTGCGCGATTTCTTCGGCATCCTGCGCCGCCTCTGGGCCGGCGAGATGATCCTCGATCACGACGGCCCAGCCGGGAAGTGGCCCATGCTGCGCCACGTGAACGGCCTGGAAGACGGGCCGCCGATCGGCCTGGTGGCGGTCGGCCCGAAGACCATGGAACTGGCCGGCGAGATTGCGGATTTCGTTGTGCTGCATACGTTCTTCTCCGACGAGGCGACGGAGAAGTCTGTCGCCGCGGTACGCCGCGGCGCGGAGAAGGCCGGCCGGGATCCGGACAGTGTCCGCATCTGGGCCTGCTTGGCGACGGTCCCCGATGCGTTGTCCGAGGACGACCAGATCCGGCGTGGCGTCGCACGGCTCGCGACGTACCTGCAGGCGTACCCAGATGTCCTGGTCTCGGCCAACGGCTGGGACCGGGCGACGTGGGATCGCATCCGGCAGTCCGACCTGTTCACGGATGCGGCGACCGCCGGGCCCATCGATGCCAGCGCGTCGTTCGAGACGCTGCAGCGGATCGCCGAGCTGATCCCCACCGAGTGGCTGGACGCCGTCGCCAAGGGCTCGCCGCAGGATTGCGCGAAAACCATTGCCCGCCAGTATGATCTGGGCGTGCATTCGGTGATCATGCACGGGGCCAGCCCGCACGAACTGGCACCCGTCGTCGAGGCCTACCGGGCCAACCGGCCGACGCTGCACCGGGCCGTCGCGGCGAATCCGGGTCGATTTGCCTGACCGTCCGGCCCGCGACTCCCCGCAGGCGGCCCTCGCCCGGGAGCAGTGGCAGGCCGTCGTCACCGAGTCGGGCGCCGGCACCAAGCTGAACAAGCGCGGCCTGGAAACCCGGGCCCGCCTGCTCGACGTCGCCATCCGCTGTCTGGCCGACAGCGGTGGCGAGCCGGTGTCGGCGAACCGCATCGCCAAGGATGCGGGCGTCACCTGGGGCACGGTGCAACATCAGTTCGCCGACCTGGACGGGCTCTGGGTCGCAGTGATCACCGAAATCCACTCCCGCAGTTGGGCGTCCGGACCGGAGACGCCGCTCACCGGCACCCTGCGCGAACGGGTGGAAGGCGCCATTGAATCCGTGTGGCGCTACCTGGACACCACCGAGGGCCGCGCCCTCACCGCGCTGCGCACGTCACTGCCGGCGCGACGGTCCGACATCGCCGCCGAATATCCGCGCACCGCAGCGGCTTTCGCGGCCCGCGAACTCGACTGGATTCAGGGTTTCGATTACCTGATGGAAGGGCTCGACGTCGACCCGCATCAGTTGCACCGGGTGCGGTGCCTGCTTCCCGCCGCGATCCGCGGTCTCAGCAACGAACGACAGATCGGGTTCACGTCGGATCTCGACGTCGCCCGTGCGGCTTTGACCGACGCCGTCGTCGCGTTGTTGAGTCAGCCTCAGCCGTAGTCACTCAACGAGATCGGCGGTCGCGGGTCCGAACAGGTACAGGTGATCGAGCACCGGCGCCGCGTCCCCGGACCACACCATGGCCGCCATCTGACGACGGCTGCGCCGCCCGGTGCGCCAGCGCACCGCTTCGAATCGCGTCGTCTTCAGATCGACCGCAGGTTCCGCGTCCGGACCGCACCGGTACTCACCGTCTTCGACGACGACACGCATCGGCACCGGCGTGACCAGCATCCGCAGGAGCTGATCCGAAACCTGCTGCAGTGCAGCGGAATCCCGCGCGCCCGGTCGGCCGAGCGCATCCCGGATGTCATGTTCGTGGACGACGATGTCGCCGAGCGGCGGGGCGATAGCTTCCTGAGCCAGCCGCGGCAGCTCGGCGGCCGCATCGCCCCAGGCCCGCAGGATGTCGTCGAGGCCGCACCCGTCGAACCGAGCCACTTGCGCTGCCGTCTGGGCATCGTTGGGTGGGGCGACCCGGCGCCCGGCGGCCCAGTCCTGCGCGACGCCGGCCATGTGTGCCAGCACATCCCGCACCGACCAGCCGGGACAAGCAGCGACCGCAGTATCGACGGAAACATCTGGCGCACTGACCAACTCGACGACGCGGTCCATGGTCTGCTGGTAGAGATCCGCGAGATGGGCTTCATCGCTCACAGGAGGCGCACCCTTCCGTGCGGGGCGGACGGGGATCGTCGGGCTTGCTGGGATCGGGGTCGCCGAACCATCGCGAGGGTTGATGCTCGCCGTAGGTGTCATGCCAGTCCCACCATTCGTAGGGCGGGTCCTGCGGGTATCCGGGCGGCGAGTCCTCCCAGGTCTCCTGCCGGCCGAGCGCCGTCATGTCGAGATAGCTCCACGAGGTGCCGAGTGCTTCGTCGCCGCGGTTGTTGATGAAGTAGGTGCGGTAGATGACGTCACCGTCGCGGATGAAGGCGTTGGTGCCGTGCCACTCGTGTACGCCGAAGTCGACGTCGAAGTCGTCGGTGATGGTGTACCAGGGCATCTTCCAGCCCATCCGGGCCGTCATCCGCGCGATGTCGGGCTGCGGCGCGCGTGAGGCGAACGCCAGCGTCGTGTCGCGCGCGTTCAGGTGGGCCACATGGCCGACGTTGTCGGCGATCATCGAACAACCCCGGCAGGCGTGCTCGGGCCAGCCCTGTACGCCCTCCTCGAAGAACGCCCGGTAGATCACGAGTTGCCTTCGCCCACTGAACAAGTCGGCCAGGCTGAGCTCGCCGTCCGGACCGACGAAGGTGTAGTCCTTGGTGACCGGCGTCCACGGCATGCGGCGGCGCATCGCCGCCAACTGGTCACGCTGGCGGGTCCATTCCTTCTCGGCGACGAGCATCTTCTCCAGCGCGGCGTCCCATTCGGCCGCGGACACGATGTCGGGTTTCTGCACGGCGTCCCTCCTCTACAGATTCATTAAACAAACTTGTTGAACGTCACCGTTCCAGGAGAGCACGATCCGCCGCTATAGTCAACAAGATGGTTGAAGATCAGCTGCTGGACCGCGCCTACGCCGCCCTGGCAGATCCGACGCGCCGCCGGCTATTGGAGACGCTGCGGCAAGGCGATGCGCGCATCACCGACCTGGCCGCCCCGCTGCCGATGACGTTCGCCGGCGTCTCCCGGCATATCGGCGTGCTGGAATCGGCGGGCCTGGTACAACGCGATGTCCGCGGCCGCGAACGCTGGGTGTCCCTGCGCCCCGAGGGATTGACCATGGCGCAGCAGTGGATCAACGAACAATCCAACTTCTGGTCGGTGCGGGCGGATGCCCTCGCAGACCGCTTGCGACGCAAAGGAAATGGTCAATGACAGAACCCGTCACCGTGCGCGTGCAGCGCGTCATGCCGGCAGTCCCCGACGTGGTGTTCGGCGAGTGGCTCGATGTCGAGTCGTTGATGGACTGGATGTGCCCACGCCCGTCCCGGTGCGTCGCCATCACCGTCGAACCCCATGTCGGCGGCAAGCTGCGGTTCGACGTCGACCACGACGCCACCGGCACCATCGTCCTGATCATCGGCCACTTCCTGGAGATCGACCGTCCGCGACTGCTTCGTTTCACGTGGAGCAATTCGAACTGGCCCGACCCGACGATGGCCAGCGTCGTCAACGTCACCTTCGAACCCCACGGCGAGGGCGAGACGCTGATGAAGATCGAGCACTCTCTGTTGCCCTCGCACGAGTACGACAACTTCCACAACGGCTGGGCGCGCACCGCCGAACAGTTGGAGTCGGTACTCACCCGTCGCTGAGCGTCGATGATGGCCAGAACCGTGCTCGCCGCAGTAGCGGTGGTTGTGGTCGCGTGGGTTCTGGAAGGCGCGGCTGTGATCGCCGGCGCAGCGGTCGGGTTGCCGGCATCGGCAGCGATCGCCGTAGGGGTGGCGGCCGTGATCGGTACCGCCTGGGTCGGCACCCGGCTCGTCGGCGTCTTGGGCCGGCGCGGTACGACGATCATCGCGCTCAGCCTGGCAACACTGGCCGCCAGCGGCCTGTATCTGATGCCGAGGCCGCTGCCGTCTCGGGTCGCCGACGGGCTCCACCTGCGAGATGGTGCGGTGATGCCGGTGCGGATTCATGAGCGACCCGGCGACCTGCCACCGCTGGTGGCCGTGCACGGCGGCCCCGGGGTGCCGTTCAGCCAGGCCGAAGAAACCGCGATACTCCGCGCCGTGCCGGACCGCACCGTCATCTTCTACGACCAGATCGGCGCGGGTGACGCGTCGCGTCTCGAACGCCCCACCGGGTACTCGACCGCCCGCGCGGTGGCCGACCTCTCCGAGTTGCTCGATGAGTTCCGCCTGGCACGGGTCGTGCTGCTCGGGTACTCCGCCGGCTCCGGTGTGATCGAGACGTTCGCCTCCGAGCAACCCGACCGGGTCGAGGGGCTGGTGTTGCTGTCACCCGGTTCGTTGCCAGTTCTGGGCCGCGCGGCGCCGATCCCGCAGCCACAGGCGCGTCTGTCAACCACGCAAACCCTGCGCCTGTACGCCAGCGCGCTCACGCCACGAAACTTGTTCATGTACCTGCTGACGCTCACCGATCCCGACACCGCACACGTATTCGGCGACGACCCCGAGATGGACGCGCGCTTCGCGACACTCAATGACCTCGCCGCCGGCGGACTCACCTGTTCCGGCGAACCGCCGCCGTCCCCTTCTTCCACACCCGGCCACTACCTGCACGAGCAATTGCAACGCGAGCCCGGCACCGGGCTCACCCCTGACGCGTTGCGACGTCTGCAGTCGATACCGGTCTTGCTGTTGCGTGGCGTCTGCGACTACATCCCGCGCAGCGAGGCCGAGTACACCGCAGCCCACCTGTCCCGCACGCGAATCGTCGACATCGCCGGCGCCGGCCACGCCCTGCTCACCGAACAGCCTGACACGGTGCAGCGCGAACTCGGCGACTTCCTCGACGGGCTGACGCGCGGCGGCGAGGGTCACTAGGGGGACAAGCCCCGCAACGCCGTCGCAGCCAGCCGCCGGGCGTGTTCCTCGGTCAGCGTGTAGTGCCCGGTCATGCGGCGAAAGATCAAGGGCCTGCACAGCACGATGCGACGGCGGACTTCCGCGGGTTATTCCGTGGACCGGCGCACTGCTACCGTCGCCCCGTGGATCTGACGGACTCGTACACCCGCGTGCTGCCGCCGCACATCCGCGACCGGTACGAGTTCATCGAAACCCGCAACGCCGCCGCGATCCTCGCCGCCACCAACCCGCAGCGGTTCGACGAGCTCCTCACCGCCCTGCACGAATTCCAGCTCCGTACCGACGATCTCGTCCAGCCCGGCGGCCAGGAGACCGAACTCGCCGCCCGCCTCAACACCGCCTTCCGCAACAAGGGCTGGCGTGAGGCACGCGTGGACACCCGAATCCGCTTGGAACTGCGCAAGATGCCGCACAAGCCGGCGGGCGAGATGCACCCCACGCTGGAAGACACCGAGGTCTTCAACGAGGGCTACAAGGTCGACAACTTCGTCGACCGGCTGGCCCTCGATGTGGAGTGGAATGCCAAGGACGGCAACCTCGATCGCGACCTGAGCGCGTACCGGGCGCTGTATGACGCGGCGCTGATCGACGTCGCCGTCATCATCACCCGCACGCAGACCGACCTGCGCACGCTCGGCTACCGCCTGGGCATCGAGGCCGGCATGGACGACGAGCGCGCCCGCCGCATCCTGGCCACCACGACCACCACCAACACCGAGAAGCTGCGGCCCCGCATGCAGCGCGGCGACAGCGGCGGCTGCCCGCTGCTGGCCGTCGCGATCTGCGCCCGCACCTGGGCCGACCACGCCCCGGTTCGAGACGACCGGCAACCCGCAGACGACATCGGCCTCTGGGAAGCCTGACCTGTCGGTGCCATCGCCTACGATTTCGTGAAGATCTTCTCCGTTCGAAAAGATCTAATTCGAAGGTAGGAGTGACAACGTGGCGAAACGCAGCGATCAGGCCGGCGCCGAGTCGAAGGCCGCCCCCCTGCGCGATATCGCCGCGCCGCCGCCGCTGCCCACCATCGATGGCGGCTGGAAGACCGTATTGGCCGATCCGCCTTGGCGTTTCACCAATCGAACCGGCAAGGTGGCACCGGAGCACCGGCGCCTTGACCGGTACTCCACGCTCGATCTCGAGGCCATCTGCGACATCCCGGTGTCCACCGTCGCCGCGCGTGACTCGCACCTGTACCTGTGGGTGCCCAACGCGCTGCTGCCCGAGGGGCTGCGCGTCATGGAGGCGTGGGGCTACCGCTACGTCTCCAACGTCATCTGGGCCAAGCGGCGCAAGGACGGCGGGCCCGACGGCCGCGGTGTCGGCTTCTATTTCCGCAACGTCACCGAGATCATCCTGTTCGGCGTGCGCGGCAGCATGCGCACGCTGCCGCACGCCCGCAGCCAGGTCAACATGATCGAGACCCGCAAGCGGGAGCATTCCCGCAAGCCCGACGAGCAGTACGGATTCATCGAGGCCTGCTCGCCCGGCCCGTATCTGGAGCTGTTTGCCCGGCATCCGCAGCCGGGTTGGACGGCGTGGGGCGACGAGTCCGCCGCCGATGTCACGCCGCGCGGCCAGGTCCACAAGGGTTACGCCGGGGGCGCCATCGACGTGCCGCCGGTGACCAAGCACGTCCGGCTGGACCCGACGACGGCCGAACGCATCGGCAAGGAACTGCGCATCCGCTACGAGAACGGCGAGAGCATCCGCCAGCTCGCCGAGGAGACCGGCTACGGAATCACCCGCGTACGCGGACTGCTGGAGCGGGCCGGCACCACGTTCCGCGGTCGCGGCCCCCAATGAGAATGGGCCCCGCCGAAGCGGGGCCCATCGACAGTTGTCGGAGGTTTACCAGACGCGCACGTAGTCGACGAGCATCTCGGCCGGGTAGCTGCCACCCTTGGGGTCGCCGCCACCGGAACCGGACACCGCCAGGTTCAGAACCGGGAACACCGAGTAGCCGGGCAGGTTGAACGGCCAGTCGTCCAGAGAGTTCGCCGGCACGTAGAAGTACGGCTGCATGCCTTCGGTGTAGTCCTGCCAGAACGACATACCGGCGTCGTTCCAGGTGACGCGCCAGGTGTGCCAGCCACCGTCGATCGGGTGCGGGTGCGTGTCGAACGACGTGCCGTCCGACCGGGCGTGCACCGTGGTGCCCGACGGCCATTCACCGTTGCCGTACCACTCGGCCAGGTCGATCTCGCCGCCGACGACGGGGTGGTCGTTGGACAGCCACCAGGCCGGCCAGCAGCCGTTGGTCAGGCAGTTGAACTTGATCCGGGCTTCCCAGGTGGTGTTGATGCCACCCCAGAAGGTGCCGAAGACCTTGCCGCTGGTGTATTTCCCGTTGGCATCGCGCGTGGCGCGGATGACGAGGTTGCCCTTGCCGTCGAGGAAGACGTGCTCACGGTCGTCGCGGTACTGACCCATGTTCTCCGGGCGGTCCCAGAACACCGGGTTCTTGATGGTCTCGCGCCGCGGCGAGATGTTCCACTTGGCCGGGTCGGGCCGCGACCCGGCGGGGCCGTCGAACTCATCGTGGAAGATGTACGTGGGCGTTTGCGCGGCAGGCTGCGGGGCCAGCGGCGCAGTGGGCGAACTGCCCGGTTGGGGATCCGCCAGAGCGGCGGGGGACGGCATCGCGGCGGCGGCCAGCAGGCCGAGCCCCGACGCGCGCATCATGTTTCGACGATCCATTTCCGGCACAAGGGGATATACAAGCCGCTCAGACAGACTTGGCGCAACTTACGACACGCTTGAAATCACCTGTCAGAGCGGCATTCTCGTCACGGGCACGCGAGCGCGAACCAGCAGTCAGCAAAACGTACGCTTGTCCAAATCTCTACGCCAGCCAGCGAATCCCTACCCGAGCATCGAGAACAGCAATACCGAACGCGCAGGTGTGCAGACAGCCGCGTATTCCGCACCATCGAGAAACCGAAACCGTCCAGCAATACCGGTTCAGGTTCAGCGGTCGGAGTTCTGGCCCTCCCAGACCTGGCCCGCTTCGCCGGCCGCTGCCGCCTCAGCCGCGGCTGCGGCGGACGCCGACGAAGCAGCCGCTGCGGCCGATGCCGACGCCGAGGCGTAAGCCTGCGAACCCGCCGGGCTACCCAGCGAGTTACCGGGGCTACCCGCAGTGGCGAACGCCGCCTCACAGTTCAGCGACAGCAAAACCTGACTGCTGCTCGAACCACCGCTGTTCGCCGGCGCTGCCACCGTGCGGGCCACCTGATTGGTCACAACGCAGTTCGGCCACTGCAGCTGGTCGCCCACCGTCGTCGAGACCAGCGGCTTGAATCCAGCACTGGACAGCGCCGACCGCGCGTCACTGAACTTCTGGCCGACCACATTGGGCGCAGAACCGGCGGACGCCACACCACTACACATCAAGGCCACAGCACCCAGCGAAGTTGCCGCAGCAACACCCCATGCAGTCTTCATGGGGCCCTATCCTGCCTTAACTCCCGGCGCTGCGCTCATCGTTGAAGCAGTTGATGCCGCCGGAGACCAGGTTTGGGTGGCCCCGTTGTTGAATTCGGGGACTTCCGGGCTGTTGAAAACGGTGTTGGTCGGGGCGTGGTCGGAGCCGGCGACGGCGCCTCCATCGGTCACTCCAGCGGAGATCGCACCCAGAGTGCCCAGCGCAACCATGGCCGCAGCGGCCGCCAACCCGACGCGTGTTCTTGTCGAATTCATAGAACAAGATTGCCGCATTTGTGGTATGCGAGCAAGTAAATTTCCTGTTCACACTGACGTTCCGACGCCTGCGTCAATAGTCAATACGGGATTCAAATCAGCGAGATCCGATGCAATTCCGCCTATCAATAGGGGTATTGCTGC